>JBOGHW010000001.1:0-93847 GCA_050744865.1 Acidimicrobiales bacterium
AACGAGCAACTATCCGCCGTGACAACTCGAAGTAGCCCGAGAGGATCTGGCGCATCTCCTCGGGGTCGCGGTGCTCGGACATCGGCGTGAAGCCGACGAGGTCGCAGAACAGCACTGAGACTTGGCGGAGCTCAGGACTGGTTGTGCCAAGGAGACCAGGTGGTGCCGAGATCTCAGCTGCGAAAGCAGTCACCTGAGGGGCAAAGGTCACAACTGCGGCGCCGCACCTGCCGCAGAATCGTCTGCCTGGGTCCAGACGCTGCCCACAAGAAGAACAGACGGCCTCGAGAGAAGCGCCGCAATCGCCGCAGAATCGGTCCTCAGCAGGGTTCGTCGCGCCGCACTTCACGCACTGGGCCATCGACTCGCATGCTACTGGCTCACCGGCTGGTGACATCGGTGGTGCCACTAACACCATGTCCCGTCAAGACCGGCGCCCTCGCACTTGCCGTGCAGTGCCAGAGACGAGCCGCAAAGGGGAACACCGGAGCGACCGCTCCGAGAAGACCAGGCCCTGGGGAACCACTAGGTGCCGAGACCGGCTCGAGTGACTGACGGACTGAGCTACACCAGTGGCACCGTGGTCCGGCCTCGTCCGGCGCCCGCGAGGGCGAGGGCGATTGTCAGACTTACGGTCGGTTTTCCGTACCTAACTCTGACAGTCGCAGGCTCAGAGGGCAGCGCCGGCAGCACCGGCAGCGCCCAGCAAGGCCGCCAACAGCTCGGGCGTCCCGGCCGCCACCGGGTCCCGCCGATCAGAGTGCGAGCGCACGATAAGGTCACGGTCGTAGCGCTCCCCCACCGCCGCCCCCGCCTCCTGGCACACGAGCACGGCACCGAGGTAGTCCCAGCCCCCGTGGGCGTCGCGGCTGCAGTCGACGTAGCCATCGAGCGTCCCGTCGGCAACGGCGCACATGTCGAGAGCCACAGCCCCGAGCGCCCGGTACTGTTTCCACCCGAGGTGCCGTGCTGGGTAACCGGACAGCCCCACGACAGCCCGGTCGAGGTCGGTGCACTCCGACGGGACGATCGGAAGCCCCGAGCGAGTGGCACCCTCCCCACGCACGGCGGTGTAGAGGGTGCCGTTGGACTGGTTGGCGACGATGGCCGCCAGCGGGCCATCGTCGTCGAGCACGCAGATGCTGGTCGCGAACCACGGGATGCCTCGTGAGGCGTTGGTCGAGCCGTCGAGCGGATCGATCACGGCCAAGAGCGATCCCAAAGGCCCCTCGGTCAACCCTGACTCTTCGCTGAGCACCGAGAAGCCGGCGCCCACCAGTACCTCGACTGCCACGAGGTCGGCAGCGATGTCCGAGCGGTACTGGCCGGGCCTGGTGCCTGCCAGGCCCCAGTCGTCGAGGCGGCCGAGCGCCGCCGCCACCGAGTCCACTGCGTCGCCCAGCACGGCGATGATGGCGTTGGCGTCCACGACCGGGCACGGTACTGCGTCGGGGGCGCCTACACTCACCGGCGACATGGCGGTCATCGACGTAGCCGGATATGTGGCGGAGCTGAAGGACCACGCGGTGGACCACGGCTTCCACGTGCACGACGAGCGGCACTTCGTGGAGACTTACTCGCTCAGGCAGTTCTGGGAAGTGGATCTCCACCCGGAAGAGGGCTGTGGCGGGCCGATCGACCTTCACCTGGCCCTCGAAGTCGAACCGAGAGTGCTGCTCGACTTCGAGGACGCGGTGGTGGCCCTCCCCGAGGACGACGATCCGGAGGACAAGTGGTTCTTCCCACTGACCTTCAACTGGGGAGTGCCACCGCTACCGAACGCGCCCGACCTGCTCCGGCTCGCCATCGACCTGGCCGGCATCGGCGGCATCGAGCTGCCGCTCGAGATCTCGGCGACCGACTCGTTCGGCTCGGTCACGGACGCGCCTGTCCGCCGCCTCACGATCGTCGCCAAGCGGGAGGTCTCCCTCGCCCGTGTCCTGGCTGGCGAAGAGCTCCTCTGCGACACGTTCGACAGGTCGTTGGCGGTGTCGCGTTTCTTGCTGGATTCGTCCCCCAGCTGGCTCGGCACGTCCTAGCGGGCGCCTGTCAGCGATGGGCGGTCAGTGGCCGTCGTGCTCCCAGAGCTTTATACCGCCGAGGATCCCGGCCAGGTTGTCCACGATCGTGACCGGCGAGTCGACGTGCTTAGCCAGCAGCCTGGCGTTGCCGCCCCCCACGTACAAGTGGTCGTAGTTCGTCAGTGACTGGAAGTTGGCGATCGCCTCGAGCACGCGCTTGCGCCACTTGCCCTGCCCTATCCGCTTCAAGGCAGCGTCGCCGAGCTGGTCGTTGTATGTCTCGCCCTTGCGGAACGGATGGTGCGCCAGCTCGAGGTGCGGAGCCAGCTTGCCGTCCATGAACAGCGCCGTGCCCACGCCGGTGCCCAGCGTCACGACCATTTCGAGGCCGTGGCCGCTCACTACGGCCCAGCCCTGGAGGTCGGCGTCGTTGGCTATCCGAACCGGCACACCAAGGCTCTCCGAGAGCTCTCCAGCCAGGTCGAAGTTCTTCCACTTGGACTCCAGCTCCTTGACGACAGGCGACCCCGGCCCGGCTTTGGTGACGAAGTGGGGAGCCGTAAGGACGTGGCCCCGCCTGACGACCCCGGGGAACCCGGCCGACGCTCTCTCGGATGCCGGCAGCGGCTTGACGAGCTTGGTGAGCACCGACACCATGAGCTCGGGCGGGCACGGGTAGGTCGTCGGCACCCTGACACGGTCCGCAAGGAGGCGGCCCTCGGCGTCCAGCACCGAGGCCTTGAGGCCTGTGCCGCCGATGTCGATGGCCAGCGTCGCCGGGTGGACCGGCCCGGCCACGCTCGGTGCTGCCGAAGCGGCCGCCGCCTGGCGCTTGGCGGCAGATGTCGGGCGTGGAGGTGTCATCGGATACTCCCATCGGCTAGGAGGTCGGCCTCGTCCCCGATCGCCTCGTAGTTGGTCAGAAGTTCGATAAGCGTGCGGACGACGAAGCCCGTGCAGCCCTTGCGCCTGTCGTAGCTGTCCTCGTCGGTGTACGCCGGTCCGGCGATGTCGAGGTGGACCCAGGGCCGGTCACCGACGAACTGTTCCAGGATCAGCCCTGCTACGAGAGCACCGGCCTTGCCCGCCCGCCCGATGTTCTTCATGTCGGCGATCTCGGACTCGAACAGCTTGCGGTAATGCTGGCGCAAGGGTAGTTGCCAGACCGGCTCCCCGGCCCTGTCAGCAGCCGTAGCCACGGCGCTGGCAAGGCGAGAGTCGTTGCTCATGAGGCCGGCCACGTCTGAGCCCAGGGCAACGACGCAGGCGCCGGTCAAAGTGGCGATGTCGATAATCGCATCGGCGCCTTCCTCGACGGCCAGCGCCAGCCCGTCGGCCAGCACGAGGCGGCCCTCGGCGTCGGTGTTGAGGACTTCGATGGTCTTGCCGTTTCTCGTCCGGAGGACGTCACCGGGTTTGGTGGCCGTGCCGCTCGGCATGTTCTCGGTGCACATGGCCAGGCCGACAACCTTCACCCTGACTCCACTGGCGGCGCAAGCACCGAGGACGGCCACCACGGCGGCAGCCCCGCTCATGTCCATCTTCATCGTCATCATGCCCTCGCCCGTCTTGAGGGAGAGGCCACCGGAGTCGAACGTGATCCCCTTGCCCACGAGCACCACGGTCGGAACGTCAGCGCTCGCCTCGCCAGGCGTGTAGGAGAGCTTTATGACCCGCGGTGGCTCGGCCGAGCCGCGGGCGACGCCAAGGATCCCGCCCAGGGCGTCAGCTGTGATGCGGTCCTCGTCGTAGATCTCGACACCGAGGCCGGATCGCTGCGCCACCTCGGTCGCGACGGCTGCCAGATGCCGGGGGGTCATGTCTGTAGGCGGCGTGTTGCCGAGGTCGCGAGCCAAGAGCACTGCCGTCGAGGACGCCAAGCCAGCATCGAAGCCGCGGCGAGCTTCATCGAGATCAGGAGCGCCTACCACGAGCACCACCGACTCCAACTTGGGAGGGTCCGGCTCGCTCCGGTATCCGGCGAAACGATAAGTCGCGCCTGCCACCCCCTCCACCGCCGCCTGCACGGCGCCTGCCACGCCGAAGTTGCCGGCAGGGAGATGAGCAAGGTCGAGACAGGCCACTTGACCACCGGCGACGGCCCGAGCAAAAGTGGCAGCAGCACGCCTCATGTCGCCTACCGAGCAGCTGGCCCGGTCGCCGGCGCCGACCAGCACCCGAACCGTTGGCCCTACGGTGTCGGCCACTGACTCGCCAGCCTTGCCGGAGAAGGACTTCAGGGCGCAGAGCCCGCCGTCGACGTGCAAAGTATCGTCCGCCGGCGTCAGTCCCTCGAAGACGAGATGGCCGACCGCCGAAGCGTCTGCCGGCACGGTCTCGGCCAGTGATATGCGTACGTTCATGGCGCCATCCTTACCGGCCCGAGCGCTCGGCGCCTTTCGCGCCGGCTTTGCGCCGGGGCCTCGACGCCGTCCGTGCCGTCAAATGCTCGGACTCGGCGGCTCGCGCGAGCAGCCAGCAGAGGTCGGACAAGCGGTTCAGGTACGCCACGACGAAGGACGAGGCGGGAAGGTCGAGACTCACCGCCAACCGCTCTGCACGCCGCACCACGGTGCGAGCGACGTCGAGGGCCGCGCTCGCCGGGTTCGCGCCCGGGACGACGAACTCGGCCGGCATGACTTCTTGCGACTCGATGTCGTGCACGCGCTCGGTCAGGGCCCACACCATGTCCCTGGTCACGAGCGTGACGCCGGCGGACAGCTTGCGGCGGTTGGCAGGTGCAGTCGCCACTTCGGCCATCAGTACCCACAGGTCCCGCTCTATGCCGACCAGCAACTGGTCGGTGGCCTCGGCGGCTGGCGCCCCGTGGGAACCGAGAAGCGCACGGGCGTAGCCGATGGCGGCCTGGGCCTCGTCCACGGCGCCGTTGCAGTCGATGCGAGCGGAGTCCTTCCGGACCCGGCCTCCGTACAGCAGCCCCGTCGTTCCCTTGTCACCCTTTTCGGTCGCGATGCTCACGACCGCAGAATCTAAGCCTCTCGCGGTCGCTCCGGCCGCACTGCCGACCCCTATGCTGCTCGCCATGGGTGACAGGTATCTCGAGTCGGCTGGGACCGCGCCGGCCAGAGCGCCGCGGCGAAGAGCCCTCTGGCTGCTCGCTGTCGCCTGCCTGGCCGCCTGCGGCGCGAACACCACCCACAAGGCGACCACTACTGCTGCCGGCACGAGCGCCACGACCACCACCGCCACGGCGACGACGACGACGGCTTCGACCATGCCGTCGGCGGCAAAGTCCGACGCCGACATCAAGAACTCGTATTCGATCCTGTTCGACCTGGCGAACCCGGCCATCGCGCCAAAGCTCGCCGTCGTGCAGGACGGCCAGGCGCTGAAGGCCGCCTTCACGGCAGCGCTCAAGTCGAGCCTGGCCAAGGAGGCCGGCGGGGCGACGGTCTCGAAGATCACCTTGAAGAGCGGCTCGGCCTGCACGAGCGAAGTGCTCACGAGCCCGTGTGCGGCGGTGACATACAACATCGTAAGCCCGAAGAACTCGGTCATCCTGCCCAACGGCAGCGGCTACGCCGTCTACACGGCGGGCAGTTGGCTGGTCGCCAAGTCCACGATCTGTGGGCTGCTGGCGCTCGAGAACAACGACGTCGAGCCCACCGGCTGCTGACCCGGCACTCAGGCGCCCTCGGCCACCTCCGGCGACAAAGGCGGGACCGGCAGGATGGCGGCGGCCAAGTCCCCCGAGACGTCACTGGCCGGCAGGGCGTGCACGATGCTCCCCTTGCGGAGCACGATCACCTGATCCGCCAAATCGAGGGCGCGCTGAGCCTGCTGCTCGACGACCAGGAGCGTGGTGCCGGCTTCGTTGATCTCGCGTAGTGCCTCGAAGACCTCGTCGACGACCTTTGGTGCCAGCCCGAGCGACAGCTCGTCCACGACGAGGAGCCGCGGCGGGATGGCCAGCACCCGGGCCAGCGCCAGCATGCGCTGCTCGCCGCCCGAGAGAGTCCCGGCCAGCTGCCGGCGCCTGGCCGCCAGCGCCGGGAAGCGGGCCCAAGTCCGCTGCAGCGCATCTGCCGCCTGGCGCCGAGGCAGTTGCTTGTACAGCGTGAGCATCAAGTTGTCCTGGACGTCCAAGGTCGCGAACACGGGGCGGCCCTCCGGGGCACAGGCGACGCCGCGGCCGACCCTTTTCCAAGGCGCCAGCCCGGTGACGTCCTCGCCGTTCACGCGCACGGTCCCAGACGTGCACGCCACGTTGCCTGTGATGACCCGGGCGATTGTCGACTTGCCGGCACCATTCGGCCCGAGCATGGCCGCCACCGAGCCCGCCGTGACCGTGAAGGACACGTCGAACAGCGCCTTGAAGCGGCCGTAGCCGGCACTCACGTGATCCAGCTCGAGAGCCGGTTGCGCGGCGGCCATCAGGACTCGCCCAGGTAAGCGGCACGCACCGAGGCTGTCTGCAGCACGTCGATGAGCGGGCCTTCGGCGATGACGCGCCCCGTGTCGAGGGCGTAGGCCCGCTCCGACACGGCGCGCACGAGGTCGAGGTCGTGCTCTACGACGAGCACCGCCAGCTCTCTGCCTTGCCGCACGGCGTTCAAGACGTGGGCCAAGGCTGCGCTCTCACGGGCGTCGAGCCCGGATGAAGGTTCGTCCAACAGCAGCAGGCGAGGTGCGGTGATCAACGCCCGCCCCAGCTCCACCAGGCGTCCTTGGCCGAGGCTGAGAGCCTCGATCGGCGAGCTCGCCAGCGCCTCCAGGCCAAGCTCGGCTGTTAGCAACCTGACTCGCTCGAGCTCGGAGGGCCGCGGCGCACCCTTCCACAACAAGTCCTTCCAGAGGCGGCCGTCACCGCGGCGCTGGCGCTCGGCCACGAGGAAGTGCTCGTGGAGCGTCATGCCCGCGAAGAGCTCGATCCGCTGGAACGTCCGCCCGATGCCGAGGCGGCTACGCCGGTAGACGGGCAAGTTGTCGATCCGCTGGCCGTCGAATTCAACTGTCCCGGCGTCGGGGCGGATCAAACCCGAGATGCAGTCGAACAGAGTGGTCTTGCCGGCGCCGTTCGGGCCTATGAGGCCGACGGCCTCGCCGGCGCCGACGCTGATGGACACGGCGTCGAGCGCCCTGATCCCTCCGTAGCCCTTCGTGAGGCCGGAGACTTGCAGGATCGCCATCAGGCAGCAACCTCAGCCGAACGGCGGCGCAGAACCTGCTCGACGAGAACCCGTTTCAGATACTCGACTGCTCCTTCGGGATGCAGCACGTAGATGATGACGAGGGCACCGAAGACGAGCTCGAGCAAGCTGGCATAGTCGGCGGGCACGTTGCTCGTGAGGATCTTGTCCAGCAAGACGAACAAGAAGCCGGCCTCGATGGCACCCTCGACTGTGTACACGCCGATCGTGGCTATGACGACTACGAGGACAAGAGACACTTCGGTGACGAAATCGCTGGATGACACGCTCTGCTGTAACGAGGCGTAGAGGGCGCCGCCGACGCCGGCGATACCGGCCGAGACGGAGAAGGCCACGAGCTTCAAGCGCCCAGGGCTGATGCCGATAGAGGCCGACGCCAGCTCGCTGCCTCGCAGGGCGGCCAGCTGCTTGCCGACAGTGCCCCGCTGGATGGCCGTGACCAGCCCCACGCACAGAGCCAGCACGACGAAGACCAAGAGGAAGTAGTTGTCCTGGTTCGTGAAATTCACCGGGCCTAACTGCGGGCGGGGGATGGTCAACCCGCTTTGGCCGTTGCCCGACCACGGGTACTGGAACCCGATGTTGTCAGCCAGGAGCCCGAAGGCCAGTGTCGCCAGGGCGAGCGCAAGGCCGCCGAGGCGCAGGGCCGGCAGAGCGACTAAGACACCCACGAGGGCCGAGATCACGCCGGCTGCCACCAGCCCGATGAAGACCGAGATGTTGAAGTGCATGGCGAGCTGGCCGACGGTGAAGGCGCCGACGCCCATGAACGAGGCCTGGCAAAGGGAGATCTGGCCGCTCATGCCCGTCAGCAACACGAGCGAGAGAAATACGATCGAGTACACCATCGCCAGCGTGACGGTGAACACCCAGCTGCCAGAGACCCACGTCAGCATCGAGACGAGGAAAGCAATCGCCAGCGCCAGCTTTGTCCCCCTGGAGGCCTGGCGGAAGAGCGTGCCCCCGACGTGGGACACCAGCGGCGGCGGGGGCGGGTCGGCGGCGGCCAGCGGGTCGTCGTTCCTGCCCCAGTGCCTGCGGAGGCCCGGCAGGAACAGCAGCAACACGAGGAGAACCACGAAGGGCAGGGCGGGTCGCAGCCCCGAAGAGAGTATCTGGCCGGAAGGAAGGTAACCGCTGAGGATCTCTTCGAGGACGCCGAGCCCGAGGCCGCCGAAGAACGTGTACGGCAGGCTGCGCAGGCTCCCGGCCGCCGCGGCCGCCACGGCCGCCACGAGCAGCACCGTGAAGTTCGTCGACTGGAGGCCGCCGAACACCGGAGCCAGCAGGACGCCGGAAAGGCCGGCCAGGAAGCTCGACAACATCCAGGTCGCCAAGCCGACCGCCTCGGCATTCACGCCGGCGAGCTGCACCATCCGCGGGCTCTCGGCAATGGCCTTCATACGCAACCCGATCTGCGTGAAGTGGAACAGCAGCGATAAGAACAATGTCACCGCAGCTGTCACGATCAGCGTCGACAGCTCGTTGCCGTTGATAGCGTCTCCCGCCACGTGGAAGTAGATCGTGGCAGGCGAGAGCCACAATGCAGGGGGATTGAGGAGCTGCCCGGCCCCGAAGCCGACCTGGAGCACGGCTGGGATGGCGACGAGCATCCCGAGTGAAGCCACCAGCTTCACGAACACGGGCCGGTCGCGGACGTGGCGGTAGATCCCGACGTAGAGCAGTGTCCCCAGTAGCGGGGCGCCGAACACCACGGCGAGGAGGAAGGCGGCCCAGGCGGGCCACCCATTCCTGATCGCCACGTAGAAAACGACGGCCGAGGCGTACGCCTGGGCGCCCGAGGCGAGGTTGAACACGCCCGAGGTCTGGTAGGTCAGCACCAGTCCCGTCCCCAAGAGCGCGAACACGCAGCCGTACGGCAAGCCGGGGATGGCGTAGGAGAGTAGCTCGCTCACTGTGAGGCGGACTGTCCCGGTATGCCGGGAGGGGGTGCGACCCGGACCACCTTGTGCGACGGCGGCTGGGGGTTCTCGAAGCACGTGAAGACCGTGCTGGACGACCCGTAGATAGGCACGAACTGCCCGTTCTCGACCTTCAGGAAGACGTTGCAGTCGATCGGCCCGCTGCCCGTGTGACCGTCCTTCCAGTCGATCGGGGCCACGAGGCCGCCGGTGAACGAAGTGAACGAGTTGACGGCGGCAATGAGACGCTGCCGGGTCACGTCGCGGCCGATCTTGCGCAAGCCATCACAGAACATCTCGGCGCTGATCCAGCCGGCGAGAGACGGCTCACTCGGTTCGTCAGCCGGGAAGTACTTGTGAAGCTTGGCCAAGTACAGCGCCATCGCCGGGTACTTCGATGCCTGGGTCACGCCTGACTCGAAAGGCACGTGGCCGCTCAGGAAGTAGACGCCGTTCATCAAGCCGTCGCTCGACTTGAGGGCACTCTCGTCGTAGCCGTCGAGCCAGTACTGCGTGACGCCGCTCATGCCGGCGGACTGCAAGGCCCGCGCCAGCACCAGGTTGCCGGCAAGGTCGAGGCAGGACACCACGAAGTCGACCCCGTCGTGGCGCATGCGCGTCACGTCGGCCGAAAGGTCGACGGCCGGCGCCGTGATGGCGTAGTCGCTGAAGGCGACGTCGATCCCGAACTGGTGCATCGTGCCCGCCAAGCCTTGGCAGCCGGTCGCCGACTCGGTGATGCTGTAGCTGATCAGGCCCACTTTCTTGGCACCGAGTTGCTCGGCCAGGAAGGCAGCGTCCGGCCCGGGGTGCGAGAAGTCGATATAGGAGCCTTCGTACCCGAACAGGCTCGCGGTCGAGACGTCCCCCTTGCGCGACGGCCACCAGTCGGCGCTGACGTTGTAACCGAAGGTCGGCACGTCGCTCTGAGCCAGGTACTGGGCACCGGTGAACGTCGGAGTGCCCACGCCGACTACGGCGAAGACATGGTCGGACTCCACGAGGGTTCTGACCTGCTGGGAGTCTTGAGAAGGGTCGCTGCCGTCATCGAGACCCGCCACCCAGCGGATCTTGCGCCCGTTGATCCCGCCCGAGGCGTCGACCATGTCGAGGTAAGCCCGGGCGCCGTCGAAGACCGGCGCGAAAGCGTCCGGCAGCGGTCCGGTCAACGAGGCGACGCCCCCCACGGCTATGGAATCTGCGGTCACACCCTGCGCGTTGCCAGCCTTCGACAGGGCCGTGCTGGCGTTCCCGCAAGCCGCCAAGCCCGTCGCGAGGATCACGGCGAGCGCGCAGCTCGCCAACCTCAGTCGTCTATTTGTCGCGTGCTCAACAGAAAGCCGCATGCCCCTCATTCTCGCGAGATGCCAGACATTATCGGCGAATGGTTGCTGAGCAGCCAGAAGACGACCAAATCGGCTCGCAGGCAAGCGGCTGTGAGCGGCGGCGGGCGGAGCCGTACGATGGGGGCATGAGGGTGTCGACACGCGGCGACTATGCCAGCCGAGCGCTGCTCTCGCTCGCACTGCGCGCCGACGGCACTCCGACCTCGGTTCGGGACATTGCAGAGCGCACCGGGCTGCCTCAGCCGTACCTCGAGCAGATCCTGCTTGCCTTGAAGGGGGCAGGGATCGTGCGCTCCAAACGTGGTGTCGGAGGCGGCTATGTCCTGGCCCGGCCACCCGAGCAGATCTCTCTCGGCCAGATCGTGAGCGCCGTCGACGGTCCGATCATGGCAGGAGACTTCGGCGAGCCACACGAGAACGGCGCCTGCGACCACGAAGGTCAATGTGTCCTGCTCATGGTATGGGCCGAGGTGGGCGAGCACATGAGGCACCACCTCGACTCGTTCACGCTCGACGATATGGTGAGCAGGGCTCGCGGCGGGCTGGCGCCCGTCGGGCCTCTCGACTAGAGGCCCCAGCCCGATACGACGGTCCAGTCGTGCTCGTACGACAGGAAGCCGAGGCGCCCCGAGCCGAGGGCAAACCGACGAGCCGCGGCCGGCGGCAGGCACAGCCAGCGAGCCGCCAGGACACGCAGGATGTGGCCGTGGGCGAAGGCCAGGACGTCCTTGCCCTCGAGCACCGGGTCGTGCCGCAACCTGGTCAGTAGCTGGTCGGCCCTATTCCCGACGTCGGCGATCGATTCGCCGCCCGGGCAACCGTCGTCGAACAGGTCCCAGGCCGGTCTCGACTCTCGAATCTCGGACGTGGTCATGCCCTCGTACTCGCCGTAGTCCATCTCCAGCAGCAAGTCGGTGGGCTCGGCTTCACCGAATCCTGCCAGCTTGCAGCTGTCTGAGGCTCGCCGCAGAGGGCTCATGAGCACGAGGGCGGGCTGCAGGTCGGCCAGCCGCTCGCCGGCGGCGATCGCCTCAGACTCGCCGTCGGGCTCGAGGGGCAAATCGGTCCTGCCTGTATGACGTCCCGATTGGCTCCACTTCGTGGCGCCGTGGCGCACGAGCACGATCCTCGCCGGGGTCTCAGCCATCTTGGGTTCTCGACCTGGTCATTCGGCCGTTCAGAGTAGCCGGGTTAGAAGGTGTGAAGAGCTGGAATGAGTCGAGGCCCTGCGGTGTTGACAACCTTGGACACCTAGGACGGAGAACGGACGAAGAAGGAGAAAGCACGATTTCTGCCAACGCCACGACCGAGTATCCGACCCAGGAGAGCCGCGCGGCTGACCGTGCCCTGAGCACGGTGGACCGTAGCGGTAACGCGCCCGACTTGATGCGGCTCTTCCTGGACGACCTTGGCAAGTATCCCCTCCTCAGCGCTGATGCGCAGGTCGAGCTGGCCAAGCGGGTGGAACAGGGCGATGAGCAGGCCCGCCAGCAGATGATCGGTTCCAACCTGCGGTTGGTCGTCCACTGGGCCCGCCGCTACCAGGGTCGCGGGGTAGACCTGGTAGACCTCGTGCAAGAAGGCACTTTTGGTCTCATGAGGGCGGTCGAGAAGTTCGATTGGCGCAAGGGCTTCCGTTTCTCCACCTACGCGACATGGTGGATCCGCCAGTCACTACAGCGGGCCGTGCAGTCCAAAGGTCGCGCCATCCGGCTCCCCGAGGACGCTCTGGCAGCCGAGCTCGAAGCCGACCCGGAGCACGCTCGCCTTCCCCGGGTCGTCGCCAGCCTGGACCAGCCGCTCACCAGCGAGGCAACAGCCACGCTCGGCGACGTCGTGGCCGCGGACGAGGCGCCGTTCGACGAGGACGTGGTCCACGCCATCAGCCTCGACCGGCTCGACAACGCCGTCAAGCGCTTACCCGAGCTGGAGCAGTCCGTGGTTCGCCTGCGCTTCGGCCTCGACGGAACCCCGCCGGCGTCGCTCGAGTCGACTGCTCGGTCGTTGGGCATCGGTGTGCGCCGGGTGCGCCGGATAGAGGCGTCGGCTTTGGCGTTTCTCGCCGAGCAGCCAGAGGTCGAAGGCGTCAACGACGCTGCCTGACTCACCGGCATCGGGCCTACCCCCCGGCCCGATGCCGGTGTCAATCTCCTAGGAGAACCTCGCCAGGCAAGCCAGGAAGCCTGCGGGAGGCGCTGCCTCGAAGGCGAGAAGCTCGCCCGAGCCGGGAGCCCGAAAACCTAGCCGAGCCGCATGCAGCATCATGCGGTCAACTCCGGACAGTCGTCGGGAGCCGCCGTAGCGGTCGTCCCCGAGAACCGGGTGCCCTATCGCCGCCAGATGGACGCGTATCTGGTGTGTTCGCCCGGTCTCGAGGGACAGCTCCAGCTCGGTCGCTTCTATTGGGCTGGTGAATCGGCGCCTTACCAGGTAGTGCGTCCGTGCCTCACGCCCTCCCGGCGCCACGGCCATGCGAGTCGGGTCGCGCCGCGAACGGCCGATCGGAGCGTCGACCAAACCTTCGGGCGCCCTGAGCGAACCGAGTACCAGCGCCACGTAGATCCGCTTGGCCGTGTGGGCCGCCAGCTGGGACGTGAGCGACTCGTAACCGCGGCCGGATCGGGCGACGACGAGCAGACCCGACGTTCCCTTGTCGAGACGGTGGACGATGCCAGGCCTGTCGGCTGCACCGAAGCCCTGCTCAGGCAAGCCGGAAAGCTCCGGGTAGCTCGCCAGAAGGCCGGCGACGAGCGTGGGCGCCGTCGTGCCGGCACCTGGGTGCGTGACGACGCCAGGGGGCTTGACGACGACGATGACGTCCTCGTCCTCGTAGACAACCTCGAAGCTGACCTCGCCGGGTGAGGCCGGCAGGACTCCCGGGGTCGCCGCTTCGAAGCGCTCCGTGGCGATCACCAGCACCTGGTCAGTCTTCAGGCGGCGGCTCCTGTCGTTCACGGGCTGGCCGTCGACGCTGACGCCGCCGGCGTCCACGAGTCGGCCGACCTCGGACCGTGGGCGCTGTGTGATCAGCGCCACGATCCGGTCGAGCCGCTCGCCGGCCAGCGCCTGCGGGACGAGGATCGGGACTTCGGCGCCCCCGCGCTGCTCACTCATCGGTAGTTCCCTGAGCTCGTGCGGGGATACGGCTCGAGCGCCAGTAGCTGATCGCGACGAGGATGCACCCGACGACTATCGAGGCGTCGGCCACGTTGAAGGTCGGCCAGAAGCCGGAGTAGATGAAGTCGACGACAGAGCCGTGATTGCCCCTGAACAACCTGTCGGACAGGTTGCCGAGCGCGCCGCCGAGGATCATCCCGAAGGCAACAGCGCTGCTGGTCGTCACGGCTCCGCGGGCGAACCAGGCGATGGCAGCCACGAGGCAGACCACGACGATGACGATGGGTACCGTGAAGCCGACACCGAGGGAGAAAGCCACGCCCGAGTTGTACGACAAGGCGAGGTAGAAGGGGCCGAGCAGGTGCACACGGCCATGGGGAGGGCTGAGGTGGGCGACAGCCAGCGACTTGGTGATCTGGTCGATGGCAATGACCAGGGCGGCGATGGCAGCGACGAGCCCGATCTTGTGGTTGCGCGTGCCGGTCACCGGCGCCGCTGTCAACGACGCGACAGTCCGCCGCTCTTGCAGTCGATGCACAAGCGGGCGAACGGCAGCGCCTCCAGTCTGGGCTTGGGGATGAGCCGGCCGCAGTTCTCGCAGATGCCGTAGCTGTGGCCGCCTATCTTGGCCAAGGCGTGGTCGATCTCCTCGACGGTAGCCATGGCCTGTGCCGACAGGGCGAGGTCGCGCTCACGGTCGACCGTGACAGTGCCACCCTCGCCGGACTCGTCGTCGAACTGGATGTCTCCCGGCTCCATTTCCTCGACAAGAGACTCGGCTTCGGCCCGCAGGCTCTGTGCCTGCTCGAGGTAGACGGCGCGCTCGGAGTGGAGCGCCTGGGTCTGATGCACCAAGAAACGCTCCTCGGTGTATCCCTCAGTCCTCCTCGCGCCCACGTCCCGTCGCCGGCTCGACAGGAGGCCGGGGGCGGTATTGGCGGCTGCCGGTGCTTTGGGCGCCGTCGTCGGAAGGGTCGCCGGCTGGGTCTTGGCGGTCGCTGTCCCGGCCTTGCCCGCCCGCCCGGTTGGACCCGCTGCGGTTCCACCCTTGGAAGATGCCGGCGCGGGCTTGGCCGTCGGCTTCTTGCGCGAAGGCATGGCCTTGACCGCAGACTTGGCTGGCGTCTTGGCTGCCGGCGCCTTCCCGTTCTTGGAGGCGGCGGGCTTGGCTGCGGCGGCAGGCTTGGCTGCGGCGGCAGGCTTGGCGGCGGCGGCAGGCTTGGCGGCGGCGGCAGGCTTGGCCGTCTGTGCCTTGTCCTTGGCCGTCGACTTCTTCTTTGCCTGAGCTGTGCCAGGCGCCCTGGTACTCGTTGTCGTCGCCATCGGTGTTCGGGGTCTCCTCTCCCGATGAAAGGTGCCTGACGTTAGCTTCCTATTCGGCTAGCCAAGCACGAGTGCCAGAGGATAGCGACCGTGGGCGGTGGTGCGTGCACGCCGGCCGAATACTCTGGATGGATGACAGATCTGGTCGCCACCCAGCCACAGGGCTCCGACTTGCCTGACCGGTACCCCGAAGTGCCGGCCCAGCCGCAGTACCCGGTGCTGGAAGAGGAGATTCTGTCGTTCTGGGCAAAGGACAAGACCTTCGAGGCCTCCGTCGAGCTCAACTCCCCCGAGACCGAGTACGTCTTCTACGACGGGCCGCCGTTCGCCAACGGGCTCCCCCACTACGGGCACCTGCTGACGGGTTTCGTCAAGGACGCCGTGCCCCGCTACCAGACGATGCGGGGCAGGCGGGTGGAACGGCGCTTCGGGTGGGACTGCCACGGTCTGCCTGCCGAGATCGCCGCCGAGAACGAGTTGGGCTGGACGGGCCGCCAGGCGATCATCACCCATGGCATCGGCGCCTTTAACGACTACTGCAGGTCGCTCGTGATGCGAACCGCCGACTCCTGGGAGCGGTACGTCACACGCCAAGCGCGTTGGGTCGACTTTGGCGACGACTACAAGACCCTGGATCTGCCATTCATGGAAAGCGTGATCTGGGCCTTCAAGCAGCTCTACGACCGCGGCCTGGCTTACGAGGGCTACCGCGTGCTGCCCTACTGCTGGGAGTGCGAGACCCCCCTCTCGCACTCGGAGACACGCCAGGACGATGCCTACAGGGAACGCACCGACCCCGCTGTCACCGTCCTGTTCGACATCGAGGCGGCGGGAGAGCCGGGCGAACGCCCTGACATCTCAGGCCCGCTCAAGATGCTGGTTTGGACCACGACGCCGTGGACGCTCCCGTCGAACCTGGCCCTGGCCGTCGGTCCCGGCCTCGACTACGACGTCTGCGAGCGGGCGGCCGCGAGCGGGACGGAGCTGCTGGTCGTCGGAACGGCGAGCCGCAACCAGTACGCCGAGGAGCTGGAAGGCACGAAGCTGCTGGGCTCGGTGAAGGGATCGGAGCTGGTGGGGCGCCACTACAGGCCGCTCTTCGGCTACTTCTCAGGTGTCGCCAACAGCTTCCGGGTGGTCGCCGGGGACTTCGTCGTGACGGGCGAAGGCACTGGGATCGTACACATGGCACCTGGGTTCGGTGAAGACGACCAGCGCGTCTGTGAGTCCGAGGGCATCGAAGTGGTCTGCCCCGTAGACGAAGGCGGGCACTTCACGAGCGAGGTGAGCGACTTCGCCGGCCTGCAGGTCTTCGACGCCAACCAGCCGATCATCGACGCCCTCTCGGCCGCCGGGGCGATGCTGAAGGTCGAGCAGTACACACACAGCTATCCGCACTGCTGGCGGACTGACACGCCGCTCATCTACCGCGCGGTCAGCTCCTGGTTCATCCGCGTGACAGCCGTCAAGGCCGAGATGGTCGCCCTCAACCAGCAGATCTCCTGGGTGCCCGAGCACGTCCGCGATGGGGCCTTCGGAAAGTGGCTCGAAGGTGCCAGGGACTGGAACATCACCCGGAACCGTTTCTGGGGCACGCCCATCCCGGTCTGGAAGAGCGACGACCCCGACTACCCGCGCCTCGACGTCTACGGCAGCCTCGACGAGCTGGAGCGGGATTTCGGCGTGCGTCCCGACGACCTGCACCGGCCGATGGTGGACGAGCTCACGCGCCCTAACCCGGACGACCCGACCGGCCTGTCGACGATGCGCAGGATCGAGGACGTCCTCGACTGCTGGTTCGAGTCGGGCTCGATGCCTTTCGCGCAGCTGCATTACCCGTTCGAGAACAGGGAGCGATTCGAGGCGCACTTCCCCGCCGACTTCATCGTCGAGTACATCACCCAGACGCGTGGCTGGTTCTACACGCTGCACGTGCTGTCGACGGCGTTGTTCGGCAAGCCACCGTTTCTGTCCTGCGTGGTCCACGGCGTCGTCCTAGGCGACGACGGCCGCAAGCTGTCCAAGAGGCTCCGCAACTTCCCCGACCCCGAGGAGGTCTTCGCCGAGCAGGGGGCCGACGCCATGCGCTGGTACCTGTTGTCCTCCGCCGTGCTGCGCGGCCAGGACGTCATCATCGAGAGCAAGGGCCTGGCGGCACCGATCCGCCTCGTGCTGAACCCGATCTGGAACACGTGGTATTTCCTCAGCCTGTACTCGAACGCCGACCGGCTGAAGGGGCGCTTCCGAACCGACCAGACAGCTCTCCTCGATCGCTACCTGCTCGCCAAGACCCATGAGCTGGTCGGCAACGTGACGGGCGCCATGGAGCGCTACGACTTCGTGGCTGCCACGTCAGCGATCACAGCCTTCCTCGACGCCCTCACGAATTGGTACGTGCGCAGGTCGAGGGAGCGGTTCTGGAGGCCGGCCGAGCACCGCCAAGGCATGGCACCGACAGGCGTGGCCGACGACAAGCAAGACGCTTACGACACGCTCCACACAGTCCTCGACGTTCTCTGCAGAGTCGCCTGCCCCTTCTTGCCCTATCTTACCGAGACCGTCTACCAGGGCCTCACGGGCGAGCGCAGCGTCCACCTCACCTCGTGGCCCGAGGCGGCCGACCTCCCGAAGGACCAAGGGTTGGTCGAAGCGATGGATCTCGTGCGCGAGGTCTGCTCTGCCGGCCACTCGATCCGCAAGGCAGCCGGCCGGCGGGCACGCCTGCCTCTCAGCTCAGTCACCATCGCCACGACCGGGACCGCCGACATAACCACTCTCACCGAGCTCATCGCCGACGAGCTGAACGTCAAACAGGTCGTGCTGTCCAAAGACGTAGGCGCCCATGCCGAGAGGGTCCTGGCAGTGGTGCCGGCGGCGCTCGGGCCGCGGTTGGGCAGGCGCACCCAGGAAGTGATAGCGGCTGTGCGCGAGGGGAACTGGTCTGCCACTGCCGGCGGCGGTGTCGAGGCAGCCGGCATCGCCCTAGAGCCTGGCGAGTACTCGCTGCGACTCGTGCCACGTGACGCCGCAGCCGGCCGCCTCCTGCCCAACGGAGACGGCGTCGTCTGGCTCGACCTGGCGATCGACGACGACCTCGTCGCCGAGGGAATGGCGCGCGACCTCGTCCGCATTGTCCAGAACGCCCGCAAACAGGCAGGGCTGCACGTCTCGGACCGCATCGAGCTGCAGGTCACCCTGCCTGCCGAGGCAGTCAGGGCACTGGAAGGCTGGGTTGGCTACGTCACCGAGCAGACGCTGGCGACCAGCCTCGAGCTGGTTCCTCTCGCCGCCGGCTCGAGTCCGCAAGCCGAGCCGAGCGGCTCATTGTCCGGTTCGCCCGAGCAGGATCTCCCCTGCTGGATCCAGCTGCGGCAGCGCTAAGCCGGCCAGTCGGCCCGAGGTGCTCGCAGCTGCCAAGCCGCCGTGTCGTATGGCGAGTCGCTGCGCCGAGGCAGCGCTGTGAGCGTCGGGCGATCGGATCTGGCGGCACCGAAGGACGACTCTGGCCGAGGTGTGATGACCGAGTCCCAGTCGTACCTGCCCGACTCGCGACCGGGCGGCGGCGAGGGCGCAGCGGCTGCGGCGTCCTCGGCGATAGCCGCCTCGACGCCGTCGTCTTCGGTCTCCGCAGCGCTTAAGGCGAGCTCGGTCGCCTCCGGCTCCGCCTCGACCACGTCGTGCTCGTACTGGTCCGCTGCTGGTCCGTAGGCAAGCTCCTCACCGGCACCGTCGGCACCGTCGACGCTTGGGCCGTCGGCAGCCTGCGCCGCGGCGATGTACTGGTCGAGCGTCGCGGCGTGGGAGAGCGAGCTCTCTACGTAGCGGAGCGTGGTCCCCAACGACTCGGCAAGGCGGGAACGCTCCTCGCCGAGGACGCGTACAAGCGTCTCGACTTCGGTGACCAACTCCTCGCGGGAGGCCGTCAGCCTCTCGACCTCGTCGCGCAAGCGCCGTTCGGCTTCGGAGGTGATCCGGTAAGCCGAGTCACGAGCATCCTCGACCAGCGTCTGCGCCTCGGTCTTGGCGCTGTCCAGGAGCTGCAGTGCCTCGTCTTGGGCCTCCTTGATGGCCATGTCGGCAGTCCGTTGGGCGAGGATGAGCGTCTTGCGGATGCTGTCGTCGAGGTCGGGAGACGGCTGCTCGCCGGCTTCCCGCTGCGCCAGCGAGGCTCGCTCGCCCGCTGACTTCGCCTCGGCTTGAAGGCGCTCCACAGCTACGGTGACCTGCTCGAGGAACTCGTCTACCTCGTCGGTGTTGTAACCGCGGAGGCTCGTGCTGAACTCGACCTCTTTCAGAACGCGGGCGTCAATTTCCATGGAAGCGGATGCTACAAGCACCAGCACCCGGTGGCGTGGATGGTCAGATGATCGCCAAGATGATGAAACACAAGACGAACAGGACGATCGGGGAGAGGTCGATCTGGGTCGCGCCCCCGAAGTTGACCGGCGGCAGGAAGCGCCGCACGGGCGCCAGCACCGGCTCGGTCACGCTGCCGACGCCCCGCTGGAAGCTGTACATGACGGTGCCGGGCGATATCGGGAAGTAGGAGAGCAGCACGCGCACGAACAGGCAGATGAGGAACACCGTCACCACGAGCCTCACTACATCCTCGACTGCGCCCACTGCCTGACTCTCTCTCCCCGTCCATCCAACTCCGGCGTATCGACCCTAGGGGCTGAAGAGACGGTCCTCCGGCGATACCTCGACGTTAGACGGCGTCAGCAGGAATACCTGTTCGGCCACTTTCTCCATCGTCCCGGAAAGGGCGTAGGTGAGCCCGGAGCAGAAGTCGATCATCCTCCGCGCCAGATCCCGCTCGCTGGCTTGCAAATTGACGATAACTGGGTGGTTGGCTTTCACGAGGTCACCGATCTCCTGGGCGTCGGAGAAACAGGCCGGCGCCACCACCCTCGGCTTGGTCTGGCGCTGCTGGACGAGCGGGCGGACGACGCCGCGCCCCTGTGTGGTTGCCATGTCCCTCGTGTCGTCCCGGATCGGCCTCAACGTGGCCACCGGGCCGGTCGTGCCCGGCACCTCGGCACCGGGCTCCGGATAGGTCGTACGCGCCCGGTTCGACGGGTCGTGGTCCTCGTCCTCGTAGTAGCCGTCCTCATCGATGTCCTTCAGGCCAAGGTACTCCAGCGCCTTTGTAAACAACCGAGCCATCAAAGCCCTCCTCTGGGCAGTCCATTGTTGCAGCCCACGGAGGAGCATGCGGGGATTAGCGGATGACCCTCTCGCCGAAGAGCGCCGTGCCGATCCTCACCATGGTGGATCCGGCGGCCACTGCCTGCTCGAGATCGTGCGACATCCCCATCGACAGCTCGTTGAGCCCGAGCGCCGAAGCGAGCCGGGCAACCCTACCAAAGGCCTCGGTTGCCTGCTTCCGCCCGGCCTCTGTGCCCGGACCGGAGGGACCTGAGGCGACCAGCGGAGCAACTGTCATGAGACCGCGGACGTTGCAGCCTGCCGTTCGGGCAGCCGACACGACGGCAGGCGCCTCATCGGGAGGGCAGCCGCCGCGACCGGGCTGGCCCGAGACGTCGATCTCCACGAACACCTCAGGGGCCGCCCCTTTGGCGCGGGTGGCAATGGCAGTCGCCTCTGACGCCCTCGACACCGACTGCCAGCAGTCCACCGCAGGGGCCAGGCGACCGACCTTGTTGCGCTGGATCGCGCCGACGAAGTGCCAACGGGGCAGCGGCATGGCAGGTTCTTGACCGGCCAGGTGCCCGGCCACGGCGGCGTGCTTTGCCAACAGCTCGTCGGCGTAGTTCTCCCCGATGTCGACGAGACCGGCCCGGAGAGCTGCGAGCGGAGCCTGCGGCCCGAAGCCTTTTGTCACTGCGACGACAACTATCTTGCCCGGGTCACCGCCGGCGGCTGCGATCCGATCGCGGACCGCTGCGAGGCGGTCCCTTACGGCTTCCGGGTCTACTTCAGGAAGGATGGGACGTCGAAGTCGTCGTCGAGATCCTGGTCGTCGCCGCCGAACACGTCGCGGTCGGCCGCCAGGTCGTCCTCGGTGGGGAAGACCTCCGGCAGGTCGGATCGGAGCGGCGGGTCGGCCCGCAACGAGGCCAGGCTCGGGTCGGCTGGCGGGTAGGAAGGACCGAGGGGCGGTTGCTGAAGGGGGAGGCCGGAGCGGACCGGAGCACGTGGCGGGACCATGGCACGGGCGCCACGGCCGGTCTTCTTCGGCTCCTCGGCGTCGTGGAAGTGATCGAAACCGGCGGCGATGACGGTCACCCGCACGTGGTCCCCGAGGCTGTCGTCGATAACGTTGCCGAAGATGATGTTGGCGTCGGGGTGGGCGACGTCGTGGATGATGGCTGCCGCTTCGTTGACCTCGAACAACGTAAGGTCGCGGCCGCCGGCGATGTTGAGCAGGATGCCCCTGGCTCCCTCGATGGACGCCTCCAGCAACGGGCTCGTGATGGCGTGGCGGGCGGCATTGATCGCCCTGCCCTCACCCGAGCCCGTACCTATGCCCATGATGGCCGAGCCGGCGTTGGCCATGACCATCTTCACGTCGGCGAAGTCGGTGTTGATGAGCCCGGGGACGTTGATGAGGTCGGTGATCCCCTGCACGCCCTGCAAAAGCACCTCGTCGGCCATCTTGAAGGCGTCGACGATCGAAGTCCGCTCGTCCGAGATGGCCAGCAGCCGCTCGTTCGGGATGACGATGAGCGTGTCGACCTTCTCCTTCAGGCGCTGGATCCCCTGATCGGCCTGGGTGGAGCGGCGGCGGCCCTCGAATGCGAACGGCCGGGTGACGACTCCGATGGTGAGCGCCCCGACGCTCTTGGCGACCTCGGCGACCATCGGTGCCGCTCCGGTTCCTGTCCCCCCGCCCTTGCCGGCGGTGATGAACACCATGTCGGCACCCTTCAGGACCTCCTCGATCTCCTCGAGGTGCTCCTCAGCTGCTTGCCTGCCGACTTCGGGGTCGCTGCCCGCCCCCAGCCCTCGGGTGAGCGTCCGCCCGATATCGAGCTTGATGTCCGCCTCGCTCATCAAGAGCGCTTGGGCATCGGTGTTGATGGCGACGAACTCGGCGCCTTGCAGACCGGCTTCGATCATCCTGTTGACGGCGTTGACACCACCGCCCCCGATACCTACGACCTTGATGACGGCGATGAAATTCTGGCCGGGGCTGCTCATGAGCGCTCCGTTCTTTCCTCTAGATACAAAAGCGGACCCTGCTCAGCCGCCAACGTGACCTGCAACGATAGGACCCGATTGCTTCGCGAGCAAGACGGGCGCGGTAGGGACTCGCAGGTCGATGGCACCTACACCATTCAAGTCGGCGCGAGCGAGCACTGTCGCCAAAGAAACAAATTTTTGTCGCAGCGACGACGCACTCCCCACGATCGCAAGCGGATGACCAGGCATTTCCACCACCGCGCCGTCCGCCGAAGTCGTGATCTCACTCGTGCCGGCAACCAACGATTGGGGCAGTGCAGCTGCTACTTCTGCCAACGCCACCAGGGCCGAGGGTAAGTACTTGCCCGGCGAGTAGCGCTTGCCGGCTGCGCCGTCGCCTTCCGGCAGGCCTATCTCGGGGAGGGACGCCGGCCGCGCCAGCACGGTCTCCAGCACGCGCCCATACTGGTCGACGACGGCCCACGAGTGCGGCGCTCCGGCCTCGCCCACGACTGCCACCGGCGTTCGCTGCGTCACGTCGATGTCGACCGTCGTCGGCCAGGAGACCTTGACCGTAGCCTGCTTGACCCAAGGGAGCTTCTCGATGCGGCCGGCGATGGCGGCGGTGTCGATGTCGACGAGCGGCGGCGCGCCGGCCAGGCCGGCGGCATCGACGATCGTGGCTTTCGACATGTCAAGCGCCCCGAACACCCTGACGTGCCGGGCTCCGAGCACCGACGAGTGGACAAGCTCGAAGCTGCCCGCCACGATGCCGGCGATGCTCAGCAGGGCGAGGATCTTGTAGCGGCGCCGGCGCCCTTGCTGGCGAGCCACCTCGACGCGGCGGGCGCTGATGCGAGGGTCCGGGCGTGCCGGCGGGCGCTCGCGCCGCGGCCGGTTGGCGCCGGCGCGTTCGCCCCTCCTCCGGCCTGTCAGCTTGGTCAGCTTGTCCATCTCGGATCCCTCTGCCGGCGCGGCACCCTTTGCGTGCCTACGAGCATGGCTGATCACAACCTCGAAGTTGCGGATCCCACCCGACTGTCCGCAGCTCCACGCCGAGCTCGATCCCCGTGACGCGGGCGACCGTCGCCCGGACGTGCTCCACGAGTCGTCTCACGTCTTCAGCTCGCCCGCCCGCGTCGGCCTGGATGAAGTTGGCGTGCTTGCCGGAAACCGCCGCCGTGCCCATACGGAAGCCCTTCAGCCCAGCCGCTTCTACGAGGCGGCCGGCGCTGTCGCCCGGAGGATTCGTGAAGACCGAGCCGGCGTTCTGGCCGCCCGGCTGGTTCTCGCGCCGCCAGGCGACGATCTCGCCGATGCGGGCGGCGCCTTGCGCCGCAGAGCCTTCTTCGAGCTTGAATCGAGCGCTTACGACCAGGTCCGAGGAGGCGATCAGCGAGTGGCGGTACGACAGGCCGAGGCTCGTCGCCGGCACGATGTCATCGCCACCGCCGGCCAGGTGCAGCACACGCGCGGACAAGAGCCGGTCCTTGGTCTCGGCGCCGTGCCCGCCGGCATTCATACGCACGGCGCCACCCACCGAGCCCGGAATGCCGACGGCCCACTCCATCCCGGCGAGCCCGGCCGCCGAGCTGCGCCGCGCCAGGACGGGGCAGGACGCGGCCGCGCCCGTCACAACGTCCGTGCCTTCGACCTCGACCGCGCCAAGTCCAGCCCCGAGGCGGACGCACAGGCCGGGCCAACCGGAGTCGGCCACAAGGAGGTTGGAGCCTTTCCCCAGCACGAGGACCGGCACGGCGACCACAGCCAGGGCGGAGCCGAGCCGCTCGAGATCCTCTTCGCTGCCCGGCTCGTAGAAGAGCGCAGCGGCGCCACCGACGCGGTACGTGGTGAGCGCGCCGATCGGCACGTCGCGGCGGGCGGCGGAGCCGAGCAGGCCTGCGAGCTTGCCCATGTCGCCCGCCCAGGTGCCTTGGCCCACCTGCGGCTACCAGCTGTCGTCTTGCAAGAGCTCGTCCGGCAGGCCGGTCAAGTCGCCCGCCTCCAGGCTGATGCAGCAGTCGCCGGGGATGAGCGTTGACCGCAACGTGGCGAGCAGCTCCTCGTGCGTGGCGGCGAACCTGACGTCGGCCTCAGGGTGGGCGGCCTTGACGGCGTCGACGACCAGCCGGCCGCTCACGCCTGGCCTCGGCATCTCGTCGGAGCTGTAGATCTCGGTGACGACCACGACGGCGGCATCGAGGAAAGCGTCGGCGAAGCTAGGGGCGAGCGACGCCATCCTCGAGTAGCGGTGGGGTTGGAAGACGCACACCACTCTCGAGTAACCACCTGCCCTGGCAGCCCGCAGGACACTCCTCACTTCGGAAGGGAGGTGGGCGTAGTCGTCGACGAACGTGACGCCGTTCCGCTCGCCGCGGAACTCGAAGCGCCGGGCGACACCCGCAAAGCGAGCCAGCGCCCGCCTCGAGACCTCCACACCGGCTCCGGCAGCGCTTGCCGCAAGGGTGGCGGCGACAGCATTGAGAGCGTTGTGCTCGCCCGGGACAGCGACCTCGAACCTGCCGAGATCCCCGCCGGGGCCGGAGAGCGAGTAGGCAACGCTGCCGCGCCCGACGGCGATGTCCCCCACTTGGTGGGTTGCAGCGCCGAGTCCGAAGGTGACCGCCTTGCCGGGCGGCAACGCTGCCGCCAGGGCAGCTGCCGCCGCGTCGTCGCCCGAGACGACAGCACGCTGCGAGGCGTCGAGGAACTGGGCGAAGGCCTCCTGCAGGGCGGTGAAGGAGCCGTAGGTCTCGAGGTGGTCCGGCTCGACGCTCATGACGACGGCGATCTCGGGGGACAGGCGAAGGAAAGTCCTGTCACTCTCGTCAGCTTCCACCACCAACCACTCGCCGGTGTCCCAGACGGCGTTGGTGCCGATCTCGTTCAGGTCTCCGCCGATGATGAAGCTCGGCTTCAGGCCGGCCTCGACAAGGATGAGCGAGAGCATCGAAGAGGTCGTCGTCTTGCCGTGGGTTCCCGCCACGGCAATCACGCGCCGCAAGGCGGCGATGCCTGTCAGCACGTCGGCGCGCGAGTAGACCGGGATCCCGAGCCGCCTTGCCTCGGCGATCTCGGGGTTGCCGGCAGGGATGGCGCTCGATATGGCCAGGGCGCCTGCTCCTGCCACGTTGGCCGGGTCGTGGCCGACCGTGACCCTGAGGCCGGCATTCTCGAGGCGGAGGAACATGGGGGAAGGCTTGAGGTCGCTACCGGTCACCTCGTGGCCCATGGCCGCCAAGACCGTGGCAATGGCGCTCATGCCGGCGCCGCCCGCCCCGACGACGTGGATCCTCTGCGGCACCGACAAGTCGACGGCTTGCTCGGCTGCGGGCGTCATCTGTCACTCCTTGCTATCGCCATCGCCAACAACGCGATCTGGTCGGCGGCATCGCGACGGCCCATGCCGGCAGCTGCCTCGCCCATTTCGACCAAGGCATCGCTCTCCAGCAGCGGCTCGATCACTTCGGCGAGCCGCTCGCCTGTGCACTGGTCGTCGGGAACCATGACGGCCGCTCCGGCCTCGGAGAGAGCGCGGGCGTTGCTGGTCTGGTGGTCACCAGGCGATCGGGGGAGGGGGACGAGGATGCTCGGGATCCCGACGGCGCACAGCTCGGCCACCGTCGAGGCGCCGGCTCGGGCCACGATCAGGTCGCAGGCCGCCAGCAGCACGGGCATGCGCGACTCGTAGCCGGTCAGCCTGTAGTCGAGACCGTCCTTTCCCTCGCCAAGACCGGCGTCGCCTGCCGCCCGCCTCACGGCGTCGAGGTCCCGATCACCCGCGACGTGGTACACGGCTATGTCTGTGCGCTCGTGCCAGCGCCGGCACAAGCCCACCGTGGAGTCGTTCACCGTGCGCGCCCCGAGCGATCCCCCCGTCGCCAGTACGACCGTCCTGTCGGGGTCGAGCCCCATCTCCTTGCAGGCAGACTGGCGGGCTGTCTCACTGCGTTGGATGTCCAGGACTCTCGAGCGCACGGGTGCGCCTGTCAGGCGGGCCCGAGGCAGGCCGGAGCCGGGGAAGGCCACGGCGTTAGCAGCAGCGAAACGCCCGATGAACCGGTTGGCCGCCCCGGCCACTGCGTCGTAGCTGACGACCAGTACCGGCACCCGCCAGACCAACCCCGCCAGTGCGGCCGGGAAGCCCGCGTAGCCGCCCACCGTGACGACGACGGCCGGGCGGAGCCTTCCCAGGATGCCGAGCGCCCGGATGCAAGCGGTGGCAATTCCGGCTATGGCGCCGAAGTTGGCGAGCGAGAAGGCACGCCGTATGCCGCGACCGGGCAGGAGCGTGATCGCGTAGCCCGCTTCGGACACCAGGCGACCTTCCATCCCCCGCCGGCTCCCCACGAAGTGGATCTCTCCGGCGTTCTTGCCGCGGCCGACGAGCGCCTCGGCGATGGCCAGTGCCGGTTGGACGTGCCCACCGGTGCCACCGCCAGTCACTAGGGCATAGCAGCTCCGGGCACCCAGTCCATCGGCGGCGGCCTGCTCCTGGCTCACGCCTGGCTCTTTCTGGTCGTCACGGCGAGAAGGCTCGCCCGCCCCTGCCGCCGGGCTATGCCGTACAAGAGCCCGGCGCCCGCCAGCTCGACGATGAGGGCCGAGCCCCCGTAGGAGACGAACGGCAACGGGATGCCCGTCACGGGGAGGGCATCGACGGCTCCGCCGACGTTGATCACAGCCTGGACCGTTACCCAGGTCGTCACCCCGAGGGCGACAAAGCGCGTGAACGGGTCCGTCTGCTTGTACGCCACGCGCAAGCCCGCCCAGGCGAAGGCCCCGAACAACGCGATGACGGCCACGGAGCCTGCGATGCCGAGGTTGCCCCCGACCACGGAGAACACGAAGTCCGTCTGGGCATTGGGGAGGTACCCCCACGTGGCGGCCGATGCCCCCACGCCGCTGCCTCGCATGCCGCCCATCCCGAGCGCCGACAGCGACTGGACGACCTGGTACCCGGTACCACCGGCATGGGCGAACGGGTTCACGAACGACAGCAAGCGAGCCCGCCTGTAAGGGGCGTGCAGGGCGAAGGCGACCGCGAAGACGCTGGCGGCGCCGAAAGTCACCCCGAGCAGGCGGAGCGGCACCCCCGCTGTGAACAGCAGGACGACTACGACGCAGCTGATGACGATGGCCGTCCCGAGGTCCGGCTGCAGCAAGATCAACCCCGCAGCAAGCACCAGGGCGATGCCGAGCGGGCGCACCATGGCAGCCCAGTAGTCCTTTCGCTCGGACCGGCGGGCCAGCATGTCGGAGGCGAACAGGACGATGGCGATCTTCATCAGCTCCGAGGGCTGGATCTGGAGAGGACCTGCCGGGATCCAGCGGCTGGCTCCGCCCGCGCTCTGGCCGACGCCCGGCACGAGCACCGCGGCCAGCAGAGCGAGGACGGCCAGGAACAGCAGGACGTTCCAGCGACGCAGCTGCCTAAGCGGGATCCGCGACGCCAGAAAGGCAACCACGAGGCCGACGGCCAGGAACAAGATCTGGCGCTCCAGCATCACATAGGGGCTTTGTCCGGAGTCGATCGACAAGACGTCAGAGGCCGCCAGCACCATCGGCAGCCCGATGGCCGACAGGCCAACGACGGAGGCCACGAGCACCTTCTGCTCCATGGGCAGTCGCCTGAGCGTCACCCGGCCGAGTCCGGCGGGCTCGGAGGCGGGGGCAGCGGCGCGGCTACCGGCGATCATCAGTGCCCCACCGAGATGAAGTCAGCGTAGAACAAGCCGAGCGCAGCGCCAGTGCACAGTCCGGAGAAGATCCAGAACCTGATGGTCACGGTGGTCTCGGGCCAGCCGAGCATCTCGAAGTGATGATGCAGCGGTGCCAGCTTGAGCACGCGGCGGCCGAAGACCCGGAAGCTGATGACCTGGGCGACGACCGACAGGGTCTCGATGACGAACAGCCCGCCGATGATCGGGAAGAGAAGCTGCAGGTTCATGGCAAGCGCCAGGCAAGCCATCCCTGTGCCGAGGGCGAGGGAGCCGGTGTCGCCCATGATGATCCTGGCGGGAGCAGCGTTCCACCAGAGGAACCCGACGCAGCCCCCGGCCAAGCCCATCGCTACGAGTGCGAGGTCGCTGGAACGGTCAACAGTCAGGTGGTAGATCGAGACGTGGCGGACCTGCCAGTAGCCGATGGCGGCGAAGCACGAGAAGGCGAACGTCGACGAACCGGCCGCGAGCCCGTCGAGCCCGTCGGTGAGGTTCACGGCGTTGGAAGCCCCGACGATGATGAGGACAGCCCAGATCACCCACAGCGCCGTGCCGAGGTGGGTGCCGGGCACGTCGTAGCGCGTGAAGGACAGGTTCGTGTCGATCCCCCCCAAGTGAAGGGCGGCAAAAGCGAATCCGAGCGCCACGGCGACTTGCAAGCCTGCCTTGGCTCGCTTGTTGAGCCCGAGGCTGCGCTTCCGGGACACTTTCAGCCAGTCGTCGGCCGCGCCGACCATGCCCATGCAGATGACCGCCAGGACGACCAGCCAGGCGGACTCGGTGAAGGGGCGGCCTGTCCCGACGTGGCCGAGCACGTAGCCGGCCAGGACGGCGGCCAGCATGGCGATGCCACCCATCGTCGGGGTGCCCTGCTTGGCGGCATGGCTGGCCGGGCCGTCTTCCCGGACGTGCTGCCCGATCCGCCATCGGATGAGCCACCTGAGCAGCAAAGGAGTACCGAACCCGGCAACCAGGATGGCGACGCCGCCGGCGGTGAACAGCGAGATCATTTGGGGCCCGCCAGGCGCGAAGCCTCCGACTTGACCACTTCCCTGTCGTCGAAGGGCTGCATCTCGTCTCCGACTTCTTGAGCCTGCTCGTGGCCCTTGCCTGCCACGACGACGAGATCGCCGGCTACCGCCTCGGTCAGCGCGAGAGCGATTGCTCTCCGGCGGTCCGGTTCGACGTGAACGACGGCCGGGCCGTCGCAGCCGGCCAGGACGGCGTCGATGATGGCGCCGGGATCCTCACTTCGCGGGTTGTCGGACGTCACGATGGCGACGTCGGCGGCTTGGGTGACGGCGTGGCCCATGAGGGGGCGTTTCTCGGCGTCTCTGTCCCCGCCGGCTCCGAACACGACGATCAGCCTGCCGCCGCTTCCCACGAGGGGGGCCATGGCGGCCAGCGACTCCGCCAGGGCAGCCGGCGTGTGGGCGAAGTCGACGATGACGGCCAGATCGAGGTCGTTGCGAACCGGCTCGAAGCGTCCGGGCACGGGGTCCGCCGAAGACAGGCCGAGGGCTATGTCTGCGGCCCCGACACCGAGGGCGCGGGCAGCAGCCGCCGCCGCCAGAGCATTGAGAACGTTGGGCCGGCCGGTGAGGTGCAGCTCCACTCGGTGCTTCGAGAGGACGAAGCGGCTGCCCGTGAACGACACCTCGAGGTCCTCGGCATCGCTCAGACCGAAGCCAGACACGGGTATGGCGGCCGTGCGGAGCAGTCGCTCGCCGAAGGCGTCGTCGCCGTTGGCTACACCCTGGCGGGCGTGCTCGGGTGTGAACAGGATCGCCTTTGCCTGGAAGTAGCTCTCCATCGTGCCGTGATAGTCCAGGTGGTCCTGACTGAGGTTGGTGAAGACAGCCACGTCATGTGTATACCCGTCCACCCGGTGCTGGACGAGGGCATGCGACGTCACCTCGAGGGCGACGGCGGCCGCTCCGGCTGCGAGGGCGGCCGCGAATTGCCGTTGCAGGTCTGGCGATTCGGGCGTGGTCCGGGCCCCGACCAGAGTGCCTATGACCGTTGCCGGGCGCCCGGCAGTCTCCAAGATGCTCTTTAGGAGGTACGTAGTGGTCGTCTTGCCGTTGGTACCGGTTACCCCCGCCGTCTCGAGGCGGCCGGCGGGATCCTGCTGTGTGGCACAAGCGGCTAAAGCCATGGCGGCGCGGGCGCGCTCTGGCCCGGCGACTAGTTGCGGCACCGAGGGCCTCAGGTCACCGAGAGGCCGTTCGCTCAGGAGGCACGAGGCGCCTGCAGCCACTGCCTGGGCGGCGAACTCGTGCCCGTCTAGTGTCGCGCCTACCAGGCAACAGAACATGTCGCCCGGTTGTACGCGGCGGTGGTCGAATTGGACGTCCTGGACGGCGACTCCGGTGATGTCCCCGAGTACCTCGACGGCGTCGAGCCGCCGGAGGACTTCGGAGAGGGCTACGGGCCGTCGTTCGGGAGGGCGTGCAAGTTGCGCCGCCATCGGCGGCGGCTTGCCTGCGTTCACGGCTTGGACGCGCCACTTTGTAGAGGCGAGATGTCGAAGTGCCGCAACGCATAGCTCATGATCGTCGAGAACACAGGTGCTGATGCCGATCCTCCGAAGAAGTCGTCCGGGTGGTCGAGCACGACGATGGCGGTGAGCTTGGGATCCTGGGCCGGCGCGAAGCCTACGAACGTTGCCATCCAGGCCCCGGCGATGTAGCCGCCGTTGCCCGGAATCTGCGCCGTGCCGGTCTTGCCCGCAACCGTGTAACCGGGCACCTGGGCCTCGGTCGCCGTGCCGTCCGAGGTGACCAGCTCCAGCATCGGGAGGATGTCGGCGGCTGTCGAGGCGTCGAGCACGCGATGGGTCTTGGCCATGGGGAGCACGTGTTGGGTCCCCGAAGGAGAGACCGTGGCCTGCACCAAGCGGGGCGGCACGTACACGCCGCCGTTGGCAACGGCGTTATAGGCGTCGACGACCTGCATCGCCGTGACAGCTTCGCCTGTCCCGATCGGGATGGTTCCCATGTCGGCCGCCGGCCAGGTGTTCTCGGCCGGCAAGATCCCCGCCGACTCGCCCGGCCACTCGAGGTCGGTCTTCTGGCCGTATCCGAGGTCCCAGAGATAGTGGTAGAGCAGTTGTGGGCCGAGGAGGTGGGCGATCTCGATGGTCCCGACGTTGGAGGACTGGGCGAGGATCTGGCTGACAGGCAGTTGCTCTGTCGCGTGGTAGTCGGCGTCCTGGAACGGCCATCCACCGACGTAGATCGTGTAGGGCACGGTGAAGACCGAGGTCGGGGAAATCAGCCCCTGCTGCAGGGCTCCCGAGATCGTCGCCAGCTTCATCACGGACCCAGCCTGGTAGACGCTCGTGACCGCAGCGTTCTGCTCGGCCGGCACGACGCTGCCGTGCGGTCCCTTCGTGAGGTTGACCATGGCGAGGATGCCGCCGGTCTTGCTGTCGAGCACGACTACTGTCCCGCTGTCGGCGTGGGTGCTCTGGATCTGCGCAGCCAAGGCCTTCGTGGCCTCGAACTGGAGCGGTTCGTCGAGCGTGGTGACCAGGCCTTGGCCCTGCTGGGCGGCGACGACGTCCTGCGGGCCGTCTGGCAGATCCTGGCCTGCTGGCCCTGCGGCCACTTCCTCGTGGCCGGCGGTTCCCGCCAGAAGCCTCTGCTGGTCGTACTCGAGACCGGAGAGGCCGGTCCCGTCGAAGCCGACCTGTCCCAGGAGCGGAGTGAAAAGGTCGCCGTCCGGCTCGACGCGCTCTGGGTCGGCCACGAAGTTCACGTACGGCAGGTTCAGGCTCGACACCGCCGCCTCCTCGGACGCCGGTACCTGCCGGGCGAGGGTCAGGTAGCCGTTCTTCTCGTCGAGGAGGCCGTGAAGCTTGCCGACCGGGATCCCGAGCACTTTGGCGAGGTTGCTCTCGTCGTCCTGTGTCTTGGGCACCAGGTAGTCGTCCGCTACGACATCGACGCGCGGCACCGATGCCGCCAGCACATTGCCGTTGCGGTCGTAGATCGTGCCGCGCAGCGCCGGCAAAGTCGCCTTGTGATACAGCTCTGACTTCCCGTAGGCGGCGTAGTTTGCGGCGTTCAGGCCTTGGACCTCCACGACGCGGGCCAGCAGGGCGGCACCGGCACAACCGGCGATGCCGAAGACGATCTGGAGCCGCCGCCGGTGGTTGGGTGTGCGGACCTTGCGGATAGGGGTGACCTTGGGAGCGGCCCGTCGCCGGCTGGTGGCAGGCGGTGCGGCGGTGCGAGGGGTGCGGTGGGGCCTTCGGACCGGAGAGGCTGGCTTTGCCGGCGGCCGGCGCTCCCTCCTCACTGACCCGAGGGGGACACCGGCTGTCACCGGGTAGGCGACGCCACGGATGGTTGCCGGGCGCGCTGCCGCCTGGGCGCGCGGGCGTGCCCGGTCGCCGGGCCTGTCCGACCGCCGGTCGCTCACGGCCCGGAGCCGGTCGACGACGACGCTCTGATCCCGGCAACAGGCGCAACGGTGCCCGGCTTGTGCGACTGCAGGACGCTCTTGCCCGGATTGACCGGAGACAAGTAGCTGACCGCCGGCGGCGTCACCATGTGAAGCTCGGTCTCGGCGATTGAGAGGATCCTCGAAGGGGCCGTCAACTGCGCTTTCTGCAGCTGCAGGTTCTGCTGAGTCTGCAGGGCGGCAACTATCCGGCTCTGAGCCGAGTCGGTGCGCACCTGGTCAGCCGCCACAAGGGCGTGGCCGATGGCGGCGATCATGAGCGGGACGGCCACGCACAGCGCCGACAGCGCCAGCAGGACTCTGGCTTGGCGCCGGCGCGCCCGCTCGAGGACGTGACGCCGGTCGAGCACGCCCAGACCCGGCCGCTGCTCCCGGCGAGGGGCCTGGTCCGGCTGAGTCCTGGCGTTCGCCCCGTTCTTGCGCACAACGGCATGGTTCGTGGCCATCAGGCCTCCTCCGGAGTCTCTGCGAGGGCGTCCCACCGGGGGTGCCCGAAGGGAGCGTCGAGCCGCTCGACGGCCCGCAGGCGGGCGCTCGCCGAACGCTGATTGGCCGCCTGCTCGGCCGCAGAGGGCAGCCTCGCTCCCCTGTTGAGCAAGCGGACCGCTGGCACCGCACCACAGACGCACGGCAGGTGGGCCGGGCACGTGCACCATCCGGCTGAAGCCGCCAGGAAGTGGGCTTTCACCATCCGGTCCTCGCCCGAGTGGTACGCCAGCACCACGCAGCGGCCGCCCGGGGTGAGGATCGACATGGCTTGGTCGAGCGTCGGCCCGAGGACCTCGAGCTCAGCGTTCACGGCTATGCGAAGACCCTGGAAGACGCGCCTAGCGGGATGGCCGCCGTGGTGCCGAGCCGCAGCCGGCAGCGCGTACTTGACGACGTCGGCAAGTTGGGTGGTCGTGGTGATCGGCCGCCCGGCCACGATCGCCTCGGCAATCCGCACGGCGAACCGTGTCTCGCCGTTGGCCGACAGCAGCCGTACCAGGTCGTCGACAGAGAGCTCGTCGACCAGCTGGGCGGCCGTGATGCCAGACGTCTGGTCCATCCTCATGTCGAGAGGTCCGTCGAACCGGTAGGAGAAGCCACGCCCGGGCTCGTCGAACTGCCTCGAGCTCACTCCCAGGTCGAACAACACGCCTGCGACCGGCTCACTCCCCGCCACGGCGTCGAGCACCTCGCCGAGCCTGTCGAAGCGGGCTTGCACCACTCGGGCCCGCGCCCCGAAGCCGGCCAGCAGAGCGGTTGCCGCCGAGACCGCTTCGGGGTCCCTGTCCAGCCCGACCAGGCGATGGCGCGGAGAAGCCGCCAGCAGGGCGGCTGCGTGCCCGCCGCCTCCGACGGTGAGGTCCAGCAACACACCGCCCGGTGTAGCTGTCAACAGCTCGACCACTTCGGCCAACATCACAGGCTTGTGGGCGAAGCCTTCTGGCTCCGGAGCGCTGCTGTCCCGGGTCATCCGCAGCCCCCCAGCACACTGGCGCCGCGGGCGCGACACCAAGCGGGGATGGCTTGCATAGGCGGAGAGGGTTGATCCATCCGGCGCGCCGGCCAAGGGGCTGCGGATGACCCGGGACGATGAGGTTGACCAACGAGGCGATGGGACACGGGTCACGGCTCCTCGCTTCCGGCGGCGCCGTCAAGGGCGGCCCAAGCCCGCTTGGACCACAGCTCGAGGCGGTCGTAGACACCCACGAAGAGGACGTCGCCAGTGATGTCGGCACTTCCGGCGAGGGCTTGGGGAATGGCTATACGACCCTGCGAGTCGACTTTGAACTCGAAGACCTTGGCGAACCACTTCCTGACCTGAATGCGGGCTTCGCGGCTGGAAGTCTCGCGATCGTGCTGGCGCCGGGACTCTTCCCTGAACTCAGCTTCGGTCCACAGGCAGATACAGCCGTCCTCGCCTGGTGCCAGGTAGCCCTGCGGCTCGAAGTACCCCCGCAGGCGCGACGGCAGGATGACCCTCGACTTCGAGTCGAGGGACCTCTCGTAGCTGCTGACGAACGATTGGCCCAATTCCAAGACTGCCGGCTCTCCCCAGTGGGCCAGGCCTCCACTGGCCTCCACTGACCCCCACCCTAGGCTCATCAGCCCCCACCGTCAACCACCCGCCCGACAGGTCATGACCGGTTGCCCTCTCCTCCCGCCGGGTCTCGTCCACCAGGCAGGTGGTGCAGGACTGCTTCGGTGAGACCAGCCGCCACGTCCGGCCCGCCGGGCACGGCCACGGCCGCCGCATCGAGCCAGGAGGCCGCATCGTGGCGCCGGCTCGGATCCGCCAGTAGCAGGCCGAGCTCTCCCGGTCCTCCGGCACCGACGTCGAGCATCACCATCGAGTAGAACCAGGCGCCCGCCCTGTCGCGGCGCTGCGCAATGCCCACCGCCTTGCGGCCGCCCACGGTCACTTCCGAGGCACCGATACCACCAAAGCACAGCAGCCTCGACCACGTGCCCTGCTCGCGTGGGCCGGCAGCCGGCCGCCTCGGCTCAGCTGTCGAGACCGAGCCGGCGCCGGGTCCGAGGAGCTCGTGGCGCGACTGGAGTGCCGACACCCAGATGGCGCCCACCACCGAGAACGAGCGGACCACGTCGGCGTCGAGCAGCGGGTCACCACGCGGCAGGAAGAAGTCGATCCACACTTGGGCGCCCGGTCTCACGAGCACGGCACCGCCACCACTGCGCCGGCGCGTCACCTCAAGTCCATGCCGGTGGCAGGCCGCCTCGTCGAAGTCGCTCGCAGGCTGCGTGCTTCCGAGCACGACGGCACCTGACGTCGGGTGGCGCACGGCGGCGACGCGCCGCTCGCCGACGAGCGCGGGATCGCCGTCGTGGATTCCCGCTGCCGGTGCCTGGACGTGCACGACCGTCCACCTCTCGGCCGGCCGGGTTTGCCCCGAGCCGGTGGAGACCGCTGCGCTCAACTGCTCAGACCGCGACCGCCTTGTCGAGTGCCGGAGCGACGTAAGGCTCCCACTCGACCCGGACCTCGCCGCTTGCCGCCAGCAACCAGAGGCGCGAACGTGGTGCCCGCGGCTGGCGGGCCAGGCGCAGCGTGGTCTCCTCTAGGAGCCTGTCCTCCTTGCGCGTGTTGCAGCGGCGGCAGCAGGCAACCACGTTCTCCCACGAGTGGGTGCCACCGCGACTGCGCGGCACGACGTGATCGATGTTCTCAGCTTGGGCGCCGCAGTACTGGCAGCTGTGGCCGTCTCGAACGAAGACAGATCGCCTCGTCACCGCCACGCGGGTCTGGTGGGGAACGTGGACGTAATGGACCAGGCGGACGACAGAAGGTTCGGCAAATGCCCTCGTGGCGGAGTGAAGCTCGCTTCCCGTGGACTCGACCAGGATCGCCTTGTCGGACAGCACCAGCACCAGCGCCCGACGGGCGGTGACGACCGCTAGTGGCTCGAAGGAGGCATTCAGTACGAGCGCGCGGTCGGACACGTCAGCCCCTGGGGCGCTCTCTGAGTCTTTGGCGTCTTTGGCCCGCTGGCACGCTGTGACGATACCCCAGCGTCACGGCCTTCCGGCGCGATCCCTGAGACGCCTGCCGTCGGCTGACATGCGCTGAAGACTTGCCCGCTCGCGGCGGCACCACTCGAGCCAGGCGATCGTGTCCTCGGCCGGAGGACGGGCACGAGAGCTCCCGTAAGCGGTTTCCATGCGGAACTCGACCCACTTCCTGGCGGGCAACGGCAGCGGCGGCCACCGTCTCCACCATCGCCGACCCACCAGCGCATGCAACTCGACGACGGCTGTCGCCCACAAACCCGGCCGCCGCCCTACCGCGGCCACCGACTCGAGCCACCAGCCGCGCCGGCTCCGGCTCACGGCTTGCCCACTCCCCCGGCGGCCGCCCAGCCGAGCGCCGCCGCCCCGACAAGGGGGGCAACCTCGCCGAGGGCGGCGGGCTCTACCCGGCAACCGCGCGAGTACGAGAGCCTGGCAACCTCATGCGCCTCTCGCTGGGCCGCCAGGAAGAACCTCGTGCCGAAGCCGAGGGCGACACTGCCGGCAATGACGGCCAGCTCGAGATCGAGGAGGTTGGCAACGGACCCGACAGCTCGCCCGACGAGCATCCCGGCTCGGTCGATCACTTCGATGCTCGCCTGTGCAGGCGGTTCGAGGGTGGTGGCGGCGATGCTCGTGCCGGACGCCTCGGCCTCCAGGCAGCCGCGGGCGCCGCACTCGCACAGGCGCCCACCCGGTTCGACGATGACATGCCCGATGTGCCCGGCGTTACCCGATGCCCCTTCGAGGAGCCGGCCGTCGAGCACGATCCCGCCACCGATTCCGGTCGACACCACCATCCCGATGAAGTTGCGGCATCCCTTGGCAGCCCCGAGCCAGCCCTCCCCAAGGGCTAGCGCCTTTGCATCGTTGTCGATCCTGACCGGGACTCGCTTGGTCTGCTCCGAGCCCTCCAGGTGCTCGGCCAGCCGGCGCGCGAGCGGGAAACCCCGCCAGGCGGGAATGTTGAGAGGAGACACACGCTCACCGGATGCTGTCATCGGGCCGCCACAACCTACGCCGCATGCCGCTATGTCGGCCCGCATCGCAGCTTCGATGACGGCTATGTCTACGAGGTCCGCCAACACCCGCCACAACGCTTCGCCGTCAGTGGCACGAGGCGTGCTTACCCTGTCCCTCCAGACGACAGTCCCAGCCCTGTCGACGAGACCGGCGGCGAGCTTGGTACCACCGATGTCTACGGCAAGGCAAAGCTCACCCGGGTCTTGGGGCCCCGGCAGCTACTTCTGCTCGCTCAGTCGTGGTGCCCGAAACGAGAGCGCATACGACGCCTCATCTCCGACCACTCCCCGTTCCCGGGGTGGGCTCGTAAACGCATGTGCGGGGTGTGCGAGGCCCCTGACTGGTGGATGTACTGGGCGCCCACGAGCGTGGCTATCAACATGATGAAGAAGCCCACCGAGGCCAGAGCCACCGAGAAACGAAAAGTGACCATCATCAGCGTGCAGCCGGCGACGAACCCGACGATCGCCCATCTGGCGCCCTTGGCGGCGTCGAGGCGGTGGGAGTGATGGTCTACGCGAGCGACGAACTCGCGATCGTTCTCGCGGAGCGTCTGTTCCATCTCCTGGAGGATTCTCTGTTCATGTTCGGATAGCGGCATCCTTCAACCCACCCCTGCAGGCCGGGACGATCTTTCGTACACCACCCGGAGCGCCCGGGCGGCACCTGTCGACCTTAGTCCCTCAGCGCCGGACCGGTGCTCGGTCATGAGAAGATTTTGGCATAGCCGGAGCGCCTCGACAATGGCATGTGTCACTCGGCGCCGGACTCGGACACAGGCCTCGCCGGACCCCACTGGCTGTCGCCCATCTTCTTGACGCGCAGTCCCTGTGGGCCCAAGACGGCGGCCGGGCCCACAGCGGAGTGGCCGAAGCGGCTCCTGATGGCGTCGACCACGACGTCCACGTCGCCTTGAGCGGTGCGGAAGTCATCGGCTGCGGCCGTGAGCAGGCTCAGCTGCGTGCCGGAGGGGGCATCCTTCGGCTCGAGGGAGGAGACGGTCACCCCGATCAGCCGCACTCCGGCCGAGATATCGGTGGCAGCAAGCAGTTCGTTGCTGACGCTGGCGATCTCGAAGGCCGACAACAGCGGTACCGGCAGCGAGCGTGCCCGAGTGATGGTCGAGAAGTCGGCGAACCTGACTTTCAGCGTCACGGTTCGGCCCGCAAGGCCGGCCGCCCTCAGCCGGCCTGCCACCGAGTCAGAGAGCCGTAGCACTTCGGTGGCCAGCTGCCCCTTGTCATAGGAGTCGACGCTGAAGGTCTCTTCGTGCCCGACGGATTTGAGTGGCCGCTCGCCGACGACCGGCCGGGCGTCGTGCCCGTGGGCCAGCGCGTGAAGCTGGGCTCCCGCCGCCGGCCCGGCAAGGCGAGTGAGCGCGGCCTCGTCGAGTGCGGCCAAGTCGGCGACCGTGTGGACGCCGAATCTCACGAGCCTCTCGGCCGTCTTCGGCCCGACACCGCTCAGGTCTGACACCGGTCTCGGCAACAAGAACCCTGCCTCGTCGGCGGCGGCCACCACGACCACGCCGGCGCCCGGCCGTGTGCCTGCGCGGTCTGCGTGCGGCTTGGCGGCCCGGGAGGCCAGCTTGGCAACGAGCTTGGAGCGACCGACACCGACCGAGCAGTCGAGGGCCAGGGCTTGCCTCACACGGCGGCGCACCGCCTTGGCAATCTCGGCGCTCGGTCCGAACAGGCTGTGGCTGCCCGATACGTCAAGGTAGGCCTCGTCGAAGGCAATCGGCTCGATCACGGGCGTGAACTCGCCCAGCACGGCATGGAACTGGCGGCTGAGCTCGCCGTAACGGTCGTGGCGGCCGGCGACGAGGACCGCCGGCGGGCAACGCCGCCTTGCCTGGCCGATCGGCATCGCCGACCGGACTCCGTAGGCGCGGGCCTCGTACGAGCACGACGCCACGACGCCTCGAGGACCAATGCCACCCACGATCACCGGTTTGCCGGCCAGGGACGGATTGTCGAGCACCTCGACGGCAGCGAAGAAGCAGTCCATGTCGACGTGCAGCACGTCGAGCACCTCGTGGTTCGCCAGTGCCGGAGTCATAGCAGGTGAATCCGCCTGAAGGCCTCGGCATGGCCGATCCCGGCCCGCCGGCCGGCGTCCTGCGCGCCGTCGCGGATGGCCGAGGCGTACCAGTCGTTGGCGTCGGTCAACTGGCTCCGGTGGCAGGCGACGGCGCGCAGCTTGTGGTCGAGGGTCGGCCCTATGTCCACCCACACGTTGGGCTCGAGCGATCCCGACATAAGGACAGTGGCGACTGAGTGAGCGGCGCCACGACCAGGAAAGTACAACGACGACCCCGAGGCTGGCGCAGCCGAGTCGAGAGCTGCCCAGCCGACTATGCGGTGATCTCGATGGTTGTAGTGGTGGGCTCCGAAGAACACCGCTGTCGGATCCGGGCACACGAGCACGTCTGGCTGCAGGGCTCGCATGAGGCCGACCAGCTCGGCTCGGAGGTCCAGGTCGTTGTCGAACTCGCCGTCGCGCCTGCCGAGCATGTGGACTCTTGCCACGCCGAGAATGGCGGCCGCCTCGTGAGCCTCGCTGGCACGCCTCGCGACCACTTCGCCGGCATCGGCCGCCGGATCCGAGGAACCCTTGTCACCGGCGGCGCAGATGACGACGTGAATCTCGCTGCCGGCGCCCGCCCAGAGCGCAAGGCTTCCACCACACGAGACGTCGGGATCGTCGGGATGGGCGTACACCGCCAATGCCCGCTCCGGCACGTCGGTCAGCACCTCAGCTGCCATCGGGCTCCTTGGTGAGCAGCCCGAGCTCGCGCGCAAAGTCCCCGGCTTCTTCGAATCCCTTGTACACGCTGGCAAAGCGGACCGAGGCGACGTCGTCCAGGGCTCGCAGCCGCTCCAGCACAGCCAAGCCGACTTCCTCGCTCGTGACAACAGCGCCGCCCGACCGGAGCTCCTCCTCGACGTCGGTAGCCAGCGTCTCGATTGCCTCGGCTTCGACGGGACGGTTCTTGCAGGCGGAGCGGACGCCGGCCACGACCTTGCGCCGCTCGAACGGCTCGCGCTGGCCCGATCGCTTGAGCACGACGACGACCGCCCCGCTCGCCCGCTCGTAGGTCGTGAACCGGCGCGCGCACGCCGCGCACTCGCGGCGGCGGCGGATGGCCCCACCTTGTTCCACCTCGCGAGAGTCGATGACCTTGTCATCAGCCTCTCCGCACCAGGGGCAACGCACACTGTGACGGTAGCCCCGACAGCCGTCACGGAAGAAGCAGGCGCTCGCCGGGCTCCAGAGTGCCGCCGTGTAGCTGGCTCTGGAGCTCAGCTACGAGCGGGCGGGGATCGCCACCCGGCTGCAACCGGCTGGCGATCGACCAAAGAGTGTCTCCTGGCTTCACGATGTACGCGTACTGCCCCGATGGCAGCTTGACCGAACCGGCAATGACTGTCGTCGGCTGGGCGCGACCGCCGGCCAGGCTGGCTGCTCCGGCAATGAGCGCGGCCAGGACTACGAGGGTGGCGGCACCGGGGAGAAGGCGCCGCAACCCTCGCGGTCGGACTAGGGCGGCAGTCGTCCGGGTTGGTGCCGCCGCCCGAGCGGCGCGGGCACGACGCTCGGGTTTGGGAACGGTGTGCCTGGGGCTCAGGAAAGCGTCGAGCGCCGACAACAGCTCGGCCGCCGGATCATCGGCCAGGTCGAGAGCGCCTGCCAGAGCGGAGCCCCTGAGCGAGCGCGCCGGAGAGGCGGTCCTTGGATCCTCGCGGCGCCGGTGGGCAACAGCCGAGTCCGCGGCGGTACGGACGCTGCCACCGTCGCTCGCCCGCTCGTGCAGCTTGGCGAGCTCGTGCCGCAGCCAGATCCCTCCGTAGCCCGGACCACTTTCTACCGACCCGGGTGGCACCGCCTCGTCAGAGTCGAGGAATGGCCGCCAGGCCGGGCGGGGGAACTCAACGAGAGTCTCGGTCAACACGTTCCAGCCCTGGCCGGCCGCAGACAATCCGTCCTCGGGTGCCGGCTCCGTAACCGGGCGAAGAGGGTTAGCCGGCTCTTGCGGCCAAGCTGCTTCCTCCGACCACGCCTTAGCTGCAGCACTCATTGGACCTCTCCTTGGTTCTCCAAGAGCGAACTCGAGGGCCTACGCGACACGTACGTCTGTTCGACCTCTTCATAGAACCACGAACGCTCGTTCGGTGTCAAGACGGAAGGGAACAGACGTACGACGAACGAATGTTTGCAATTGGTGCGCCGGCTCTGTAGCTTGAGGGCCACGATGCCAGACGCCAGGAGGTCCCGATGCCCGAGGTGAGCTTGACCGACAAGCGTCGGCAGATGCTCGACTACATCGCCGAGTCGATCAAAGAACGCGGCTACCCGCCGTCGGTCCGGGAGATCGGGACAGCGGTCGGGCTGACGTCTTCTTCGACCGTGCACGCCCATCTCAAGGTGTTGCAGAGAGACGGCTTCCTGCGCCGCGATCCCGATCGCCCGCGTGCCATCGTCGTCCAATTCGAGCCGCAGTCGGGAGCCGCGATCGCGCTGCGGCCGGCGACCCATGTGCCGTTGCTCGGAACAGTGGCGGCCGGCACGGGCGTCATCGCCGAGGAAACGGTCGAGGAGCTCCTCCCGATGCCCGAAGACTTCACCGGTGGTGGCGAGCTCTTCATGCTCAAGGTCCGAGGGGACTCGATGATCGACGCCGGCATCCTCGACGGAGACTACGTGGTCGTGCGCCGCCAACCGGAGGCCGAGCCCGGCGAGGTGGTCGTGGCCGGCATCCCCGGCGAGGAGGCCACTGTCAAGACATTCCGGCGACGGCGCGGGAAGGTCGTCCTCGTTCCTGCAAATCCTGCTCTCACCGAGATGGAGTTCAAGCCGGACGACGTGGAGATCTACGGGCGTGTCGTGACGGTCCTCCGCCGGCTCTGACGCCCGCTGCGTCGGAGCCCGGCCCGGGACCAGGCGCTGATCGGCAACCACAGGAACAACCATACGGACGGGGTGTAACAACGGGTCTGAACAGGACGTCCTTGCCAAGCCTTAGCCCGATCCCTTCAGTACCGCGACCTTTCTGCCGACTGGTAACAGGCGCCCCGCGTGCAGCCCACCTGCCACGGGTCACCAGTCACAACCAGGGGAGGGAGGGAAGCGGGCCGGCCGAACGCCGGTCCGTTTCTTGCCCCGTAGGCACGCCGCTCGCCTCAACCAGCTGCCGTTACCACCTGCCCGAGAACCGCCCGCGCCCGCTCCAAGTCGGCGCGCTCGACCCGTTCGCGGGCCGTGTGCGCCAGCGTTGGCTCGCCTGGCCCGAAATTCGCCGCCGGGATGCCCCGGTGAGAGAAGTAGCTCACGTCAGTCCAGCCCAGCTTGGCCCTCGGCCGGCCACCGGAGACAGAGGCCAGGCGGGCGAGCAACGGATGGTCCAGGCCCGGAGCAGCCGCCAGCGCCACAGACGAGAGCTCGATCGAGTCTCCGAGGGATGTGTCAAGGCACGGCTCGACGAGCTGGCGCACCGAGGCAAAAGCTTCGTCGGCTGTCCGATCAGGGGCGTAACGATGATTGAGCACGACCTCGGCCACGTCCGGCACGACGTTGTTGGCGACGCCGCCCGAGACGGAGACCGCTTGCAGGGCCTCTCGATACTCGCAGCCACCGACAACAGGGCTACGGGCTTGGTAGGCGGACACAGCTGCAAGTACCGGGCCCAAGCGATGTACGGCATTGACGCCCATCCACGGCCTCGCCGTGTGCGCCCGGAAGCCTCTCACCCGGACGTCCACCTTCAGGACCCCTTGGCAGCCGGCCTCGACTACCGACGCTGTCGGCTCGCCGAGGACCGCCGCATCCGCCACCAGCCACTCCGAGGCTGCCGCCTCGATCTCGAGCAGCCCGGAGTAACGCTGCTCCACCTCTTCGCACACATAGCCGACAAAGGTCAGGTCGACCGAGGCCTCCTCGGCGCAGTCGGCCATGACCAACAGCATGACGGCGACCCCGCCTTTCATGTCTGAAGACCCAAGTCCAGAAAGTGTGTCTCCGTCGATGGTCGCACGCCCGTTCCCGTTCACCGGGACGGTGTCCAAGTGGCCTGCCAGCATGAGCCTCATGGGCCGCCCGAAGTCGGTCCGAGCCAGCACGTTGTTGCCTATGCGCGCCGTGGCGAGATGCCGGACCGGCTCGAGAAGGCCGGCGACGTGATCGGCGATCGCCTCCTCGTCGTGGCTCACCGAAGGGATGTCGACGAGCTCGGCCGTCAGCTCGAAGACATCTCGGCCGCCGAGCCCCCTGCCGGACCGAGCGGCACCGGACCGGGCGGGTTGGGAAGACGTCATGTTGACACTCCGTGGGTGCGCAGGATCTCGTTCAGCTTCGACTTGTCGTGCCGCTCGCCTTCGGTGAGGCGTCTCAGCACCAGGACACACGGCAGGAAGAACTCTCCACCGGGCAACTCCCGGCGCCTCCACGAGCCCACCGCCACGCACCAGGGCGGCACCACCCCGCGGCTCAGCTCCTCCCCGGTGTCACCGTCGATCACGGGAATGGACGGATTGAGGATCGTGCCCTCGCCGAGCACGGACCCCCGCCCCACGCAGGCACCTTGGGTCACCATCGACCGGCTCCCGATCATGGCGTCGTCGCCGACGACCACCGGTGTGGCGTTTGGCGGTTCGAGCACACCGCCGATGCCGACCCCGCCGGAGAGATGCACGCGCTCGCCTATCTGGGCGCACGAGCCGACAGTCGCCCAGGTGTCGACCATGGTGCCGGCACCGACACGGGCTCCGATGTTGACGTAGCTCGGCATGAGGATCGAACCGCGGCCGAGGAAGGATCCCCAGCGCGCCGAGGCCCCAGGGACGACCCGGACCCCGGCGGCCGCGAAGTCGCGCTTCAAAGGGACCTTGTCGGCGTACTCGAAGGGTCCGAGCTCGACTGTAGAGACCTCGGCCAGGGCGAACCAGAGAAGGATGGCCTGCTTCAGCCACTCGTGAACTTCGACCTCGGCGTCATCGTCGCGGCTGGGCGAAGCCACTCGAGCCTCACCGCAGTCCAGCAAGTCGACCACCGAGCCCACGAGCTTGCGCGCTTGCTCGTCACGCGGCGAAAGCTCAGCCCGGCGCTCCCACAGTGACTCGACTTCGGCCCGCAGCTCTTTCACACCGGCCGAACCTAGTGCCAAGGTGACGCTCCACCCGAGGCCGCCAACCTGGTCGCCACGAGCTTCAACCGTTCCATCGGCTGCACGACGGCGAGCCGCAGGTAGTCGGCTCCGGCCAACCCGTAGGCCTCGCCAGGGCTCCCGATGACCCCGGCGCGGGCGGCCATCCAACGAGCGAGGGCGAATCCGGCAGACTCCCCTGCACGAGCGCCCGCCACGTTGGCGGGTGCCCGCACCCACAGGTAGAAACCCCCACCCGGCAAGCTCACCGGCAGCCCGGCGTCGGCCAGCCACTGCGCCAGCGTCTCGAGGCGCTCCAGGTAGACCGCCCTTTGCGCATCGACGTGGGCGTCGTCGGCCAAGGCCACCGCCGCCGCGTGCTGGACTGGGCCAGGCACGATGAAACCTGCATGTTGCCTCACGCCGGCCAGGTAGGCCACAAGCTCCGGGTCGCCGGCGAAGTACCCCACTCGTAGCCCGGCCAGGTTCGAGCGCTTGGAGAGGGAATGAACCGCCAGCACGCCCGAAAGCCCGTGCTCGAGAATCGTGCGACCCCGATCGGACCAAGTGAATTCGACGTAGCACTCGTCCGAGAGGACAGGCACGCCGCGCGCCCGGCCCCACTCGGCAGCCGCCGCCAGATCTTCCAATTGGCCGGCAGGGTTGCCTGGGCTGTTCACCCACAAGCAGAGCGCCCGCTCGGCGTCCTCCGCGGCGACAGAAGCCAGGTCAAGCCTGCCCTCGGCGTTCACAGCGACCGCGACGGCGCGGCAGCGCGCCAGGTCGGCTCCCATCTCGTAGGTCGGATAAGCCAAACCGGGGTACAGGACGGTGTCGGCCGAGGGCTTGCGAAGGTGGAGCCAGTGCGGCACGCCGGCTACGAACTCCTTGCTCCCCACGCAGGGTGCGATCTGGCTTGGCGGGACGGACACGCCGAGGCGCCTTTGTAACCAGGCCGCCGCCGCTTCGCGCAGCGCCGGGGTTCCCGCCGAAGGCGGGTAGCCGCGCTCGGTCCCGCTGCTGGCAAGCGCCTCCACGACGGCCGGCGCCGGCGGGTCGCATGGTGTACCTATCGACAAGTCGACAGCTCCGCCGTCGTGAGCGGCCGCCAGCTCGGCGAGCTCGCTCAGTTTGTCGAACGGGTTGACCGGTGGGACGAAGCCCTCTTGACAGCTGCTCATGACGTCACATACTCCCTGAATCTTCTCGTGCCCTCTTCGTCGAGACGAGCGTGCAGGACCACCGTCTCGCCTTCGTAGGCCTCGTCGACCACCTCACCCTGGCGATGGACGGCAGCCAGCACGTCTCCGCGGGCGACAGGGACGGCCAGTGAGACAATACGGTCGCCCGCCCGTAAGGCTGCCGCCATGGAGTCGAGGAGATCTCCGACGCCACGGCCGGTGAGAGCCGAGAAGGCAACGGCCCCAGGGATTGACGCAGCCAACCGCGCCGCTTCCCGCGGCGCCAAGTCTGCCTTGTTGACAGCGACGAGCTCGGGCACGTCGTCGGCCTCGATCTCCGACAAGACTCGCCTGACGGCCTCGAACTGCCCCATCGGGTCGGTGGCCGAACCGTCCACCACGTGCAGGAGCAGATCGGCCTCGGCGACTGTCTCCAGCGTGGCGTGGAAGGCATCGACGAGCTGGTGCGGGAGCTTGCGGACGAATCCGACCGTGTCGGACACCAGGACCGGCTCGCCACCTGGCAGCTCCAGGCGCCGTGTACGGGGGTCGAGCGTCGAGAAGAGCTTGTTCTCGACGAGGACGCCGGCACCGGTCCAGTGGTTCAGCAGCGTGGACTTCCCGGCGTTCGTGTAGCCGACCAGCGCCACGCCACGCAGGGAACCGCGCTTGCGCGAGCGGCGCTGGGTGCTGCGGGTTGCCTCCAGCTCGCGCAACTCGGCCGCCAGCTTGTTGATCCGGCGCATGATTCGGCGGCGGTCCGTCTCGAGCTGTGTCTCGCCAGGACCACGGGTGCCGATACGACCTTCCTGCTGTGACAGGCCGACGCCACGACCGCGAAGGCGCGGCAGGCGGTACTGCAGCAACGCGAGCTCGACCTGAGCGCGGCCCTCCTGAGTGGTGGCGTTCTGGGCGAAGATGTCAAGGATCACCGCTGTCCGGTCGATCGCCGTGCGGCCGAGCAGGCCTTCGAGATTGCGCTGCTGAGCGGGAGACAAGTCGTCGTCGAACACGACGGTGTCGGCGTCGACCTCTTCGGAGATCTGGCGGAGCTCTGCCGCCTTCCCGCGACCGATGTAGGTAGCCGGATCCGGGGAGTCTCGCCTTTGCAGGATCCTGGCGACCTCGTCAGCTCCGGCGGTGTCGACCAACAGCGAAAGCTCGTCCAGGCCGGCCTCCACTTGCTCGACGGTCCGCGGCCAACAGACCACGCCGACAAGCACGATCTTTTCCCGGAAACTGCGGTCTATCAGGCTCACAGGCGGCGCCCGGACACTGCGCGAGATTCGGCCAGGCGCCTCGACGACGAGCAGGTCAACCGAGAACGTCAATCCCGCTGGGAATGATCTCGATGCGCGCCACGCGGCAGGCAGGCCCGCTCAGCCACACCGTCGGAGCCTGCAAGTCACCCGAGAGGTCGACGTCGAGGACGCCGCCGGGGTTCTGGACCCGCACATGATCGCCGACGAGACCTGCCGCGCGGGCGGCGGCCGCCGCCGCGCAGCTCCCTGTCCCGCAGGCCTCGGTCACACCGGCACCTCGTTCCCACACGAGCAGCTCCAGCCCACCTGACGAGTCAGGGGTGGCGACCTCCACGTTCTGGCCGCCCGGGCGGGCGTCTTCCAGACTGCGGCCAAGCTCGACGATGTCGACGCCCTCGAGGTCGGCGCCGATGAACACCAAGTGCGGGTTGCCGACGTCGACGTGCCTGGCTTGGAAACCGTTGCCCAGCAACGGCGCCAGCTCCTCTGGGCCGACCAGGAGCGTGCCCATCTCCGCCTTGGCCAGCGAGCAATCGTCGCTCAGGCGCTCGACGATCGACACAGTGCGAAGGCCGGCGTCGGTCTCCACGAGCACGTCAGGCCCCGAGCAGATCCCGGCGTCGACGAGAGCCAGCGCCAAGCACCGCAAGCCGTTGCCACTCATCTCGGCGCGCCCTCCGTCGGCGTTGCGGAGCTCCATCCTGACATCGCCGCGACCGGTGGCCGGCCGCACGACCATGACGCCGTCGGCCCCGACGCCCCGATGGCGGTCGCACAGCTCGGCCACGAAGTCGGCGTCGACCTCGTCCCCGCCGGGGAGGTCGGACCCGTCGAGGCATACGAGGAAGTCGTTGCCATGACCGTGGTACTTGAGGAAGGAGAGTGCCATCACTGCGGGCCAGTCTCGCGCTCGGCGGGAACTTCCGCCACGGGAGACGACCACCAGGCCAGGACGGCGTCGGCCAGGCCTGCGGCCGTCGCGTCGAACCAGACGACCCGGGGGTCGCGCCGGAACCACGACTCCTGGCGCCGGGCAAACGACTTCAACCGCCTGAGGATCGACGCCTTTGCTTCCTCGAGGGACAAAGACCCTGCCACGTGTCGCAGCAACTCGTCGTATCCGATCGCCTGGCGGGCCGTACGCGAGAGGCCGCCCCGCCTGGCCAGGCCGGCCACCTCGTCCACCCAGCCGGCAGCCAGCTGGGCGTCCAGGCGGGCACCGAGGCGGCGGTCGAGTTCGCCTCGGTCGAGAGCCAGGCCAGCCAGACGAGCCGCGTTCTGCGGGTAGTCCGTCAATCCCTTGCCGAACCCCGAGAAACGCCGCCCGCTCCCCAACACCACCTCCAACGCCCTCACGACCCTGCGGCTGTTGTCGGGCTCGATGCGCGACGCCGCCTGCGGGTCGGCCACCGCCAGCCGCTCGTAAAGGCGCGCCACCCCACCCCCGGTTGCTGCCTCCGCCTCGAGCTCGGCTCTGACCTCGGGGTAGCGTCCGGGTAGTTCGAGCCCGTCGAGAACGGCGCGGTGGTACAAGCCCGTCCCTCCCACCAGCACAGCCAGATGCCCGCGCTTGGCGATGGCGCTGAGGACACCGGCTGCTGCCGCCTGGAACCTCGCCACCGAGAAGTCCTCACCGGGGTCGACGATGTCGACGAGATGCCAATTGCCGGTGGTGTGCGGCGTCTCAGTACCGATGTCGAGGCCGCGGTAGACCGCCATCGAGTCGACGGACACGAGCTCGGCCCGCTCCACGCGGTCCGCCATCGCAAGGGCCAGCGCCGTCTTGCCGCTTGCCGTCGGGCCGACTATCGCCAGGTCGACGGTCGGCTCGAAGCCGGCGGTCGTCCCGATGTCAACAGTCGGATCCGTCGCCGCGCGGCGGCTCGCCGGCACAGTCAGGACTCGGTTACCCCTTCTATCTCCTCTTCCTCGTCAGCCGCCGGGCGCCTGTCGGCGTGCTTGGGCCGCGACCTGTCGACCAGCCTTGTCTTCAGGCGTGTGAGCCTGAGCTCGGCCTTGCTCATCGCGAGATCCAGCGCCGTCTCGGGGCGAGGTCCGGCAGCGGACGCCCTGACGACATGGCCATGGCCCTCCAGCACGAGCTCGCACGTCACGGGCTCGATCAGCCGGCCGGGCTGGCCGTTGGAGAAGAACACCTCGGCCCGCTCCATGCCAGCCAGGTAACGACCGAGCCTCTCGGTCTTCCTGGCCGCAGACATGCGCAGGTCTTCGGCTAACTCGACGCGCTTGGTGTGGACCTCGATATCCATCAGCACCTCCCTGAGGATCTGCTTTCCTGAACACTGACCACCGCTCGCGAGGGAGCGTTGACGCGATGAACCCGTACGGCTGACCTGGTCTTTGTCCCCACACTCGCCTGCTGAGGAGGTGGCGGGCCAGGCACGGGCGGCAGGCTTGGCCGCAAAGCGGCCGATCTGCCCGACCGTGCCGTTGGCGGCACGCTTGGCTCCTTCTCCGCCCAGCACCGACAGCCGGTGCTGCGACGGGCAGGACTGACCTCTAAGCCGCACCATGCTCAGCGACCACAAGTCGCCTTACGTGGGTCGTTTTGCCTGCGACTGGCATCGACTCTCAACCACAGACCCGTACGGTGTCCATCTGGGCGCAGTCTAAGCCCACGCCGGCCCGTTGGCCGAACGGGTGGCGCCGGCTGGCCTAGGCGCCGAAAGACTCCAGGTACTCCCGCTGTTCCTGCGACAGGGAGTCGAGCTCGATCCCCATCGTGGAGAGCTTCATGAGGGCAACCTCGGTGTCGATGCTCGCAGGCACCTCGTAGACGATCGGCTCGAGCGTGCCCTGGTTGCGCACGATCCACTCGCAGGCAAGCGCCTGCACGGCGAACGAGATGTCCATCGCCTGGGCAGGGTTGCCCTCGGCAGCACCGAGGTTGACGAGGCGCCCCTCGCAGAGCAGGAGCAGCCGGCGCCCGCCGACCGAGAACTCTTCCACCATCGGTCGCAACCCCCGCCGGTGTCCCGCTGCTGCCGCCTCCAGGCCGCGCACGTCGATCTCGACGTCGAAGTGCCCGGCATTGGCCAGGATGGCCCCGTCAGCCATGCGGGCGAAGTGCTCGGCCCTGATCACTCCCCGGCTCCCGGTGGCCGTGACGAAGATCCGGCCTTGTTCGATGGCCGCGTCCATCGGCATCACTTCGTAGCCGTCCATCGCTGCTTCGAGTGCTCGAAGAGGACTGACTTCTGTGACGACTACCGACGCACCCATGCCGCGGGCCCGGCCGGCGATTCCTCTGCCGCAGTTGCCGTAGCCCACTACGACGACTCTGGCGCCCGCCAGCAATGTGTTCGTGGCGCGCATGATGCCGTCCAGGACCGACTGCCCCGTGCCGTATCTGTTGTCGGCCAAGGCTCGCGTGGCAGCTCCGCTCACGGCCATCACCGGGCAGGCCAGCGAGCCGGCCGCCTGCAGGGCCCGCAGGTGGGCGGCACCCGTTGTCGTGTCCTCGGTTCCCCCGACGATCTCGGCCAGCTGACCGGGTCGCTCGCGATGGAGGCGGCCGACGAGGTCGCAGCCGTCGTCGACGGTGATCTGCGGCAAGCGATCGAGGACGGCGTCGACGTGCCGCAAGTAGGTCGGGGGAGGCTCGCCCCGCCTCGCAAACGTCGCAACTCCCTCGTCGCGGACCAGCGCCGCAGCCACTTCGTCGTTCGTCGACAAGGGATTCGACGCACAGAGGCTGACTTCGGCTCCACCGGCCGCCAGGGTCGCCAGCAGTACCGCCGTCTCGGCCGTGACGTGCAGGCAGGCACCGAGTCGGATTGCCGCGAAGGGCTGCTCGCGCTCGAAGCGCCGGCGGACGGCTTGCAGCACGGGCATGCGGGAGGCTGCCCACTCGATGCGCCCGGAGCCTGCGGGCGCCGACGAGATATCGGCGACGTCATGGGCAATCGGCAAGTTCTCCTGCCTCCGTTCAGTCGCCTGCCACGATCCGCTGCTTGACCTCGACGAGGGCCGGGACCGGGCCGGGATCGATTCCCTCGCGGGCGGCCAGGTGCAGTGACACGAAGTCCCCGATCATCATCAGATCGAAGAAACGTGCCAGCTCCCCTTCCCCACTAGCCGTCACCTCGACGACGCCCGCCAACGCCTCGGTCGTAAGCTCCGCGAACAACTCGAAGCGCCGGTCGACGTGCTGACCCTCGCCGCCGGTGCGGAGCGTGACGAGCGTCAGAATCTGGCGAGTCACGTCGCCGTGCTGCCCAAAGCCGCAGACCTCGTCGTGACAGACGTCAGGCTGCGACCCGAAGAAGGCCGGTGTCTTGGCGTTCAGGTTGACCTGTGCCTTCCAACGCCGGGCGGCGGCTCCCGCCAGCCCGCCGGCACCGTGGACGAGCGGGATCGTGCGCCCTATGCGCCGGGCGACCTCGGCAGCCACGCCGCCGCCGTCCTCAAGCTCCCGGGACCGGGCGGACAACTGCTCGACGGCGCACTCGAGATCGGCCCGGGCGCCGTTGAGTATCCCGAGCAGCTCGGACGCCAGCAGCAAGGCCACGATCGTCGCTCCGACAGCTTGACGGGACTGCGCCACCCGGCCGGCGATCGGAATGAGCGGAACGCCGCTCGCCGCCGCCATGCGGGACAGCTCGCCACCGGAGGTGACGGCCACGACGTGTGCACCGGCGGCCAGGGCACCTCGTGCCAGATCCAGTGTCTCGCTGGTGTCTCCGGAGACCGAGACGGCGAACAGCAAGGTCCGCGGGCTGAGGTGGCGGGGCGCCGCTCCGGCCCCCACCCTCACCACCGGGAGCACCGACCGGGGCGCGGCGTAAGCGGCGAGCACCTCGCCGGCCAACGAGCTGGCCCCCATGCCGAGCACGGCCACAGTGGTGACGTCGCTGAGGTCGGGCAGGATCGACGGCGGGGCGAACCCCTGAAGGGCGCCGGCAACCTGCTCGCCGAGCCCGGCGCTGGCTGCGAGCATCTGCTCGCTGTCAGGGTCGACCCAGGTCACCCCTTGGGCGCGCCGGGGTCGAAGTTCAACTTGATGCCTTCCGCCTCTGCCTTGGAGTTGAGGCGCTCGTGCTCGGCGTCGCTCACCGTCTCGGCCTCGTCGACGAGCATGACGGGGATGCCGTCGGTGATCCGGTAGCGGCGCTTCAGGCGCGGGTTGTAGAGGGTGTCCTCGTCCTCGAAGTAAAGGAGAGGGCCTTTGTCCTCCGGGCAGGCGAGGATCTCGAGCAGTAGTGAGTCAAGAGCCATTATCGTCGGTATTCCCCTTCGTCGGGCCGTCCACGCCTCCGAGGGCCCGGACTCGACCGAAGACCTCGTCGACATGAGCGGCGCATTCTTCAGAGCTGTCGGCTTCCAGGTTGAGCCTGAGCAGCGGCTCGGTGTTCGACGGCCTCAGGTTGAACCACCAACCGCCGAAGTCGACCGTCAGGCCGTCAAGGTGGTCCGTCGAGCGGGCTGCGCCGGCATACTCCTGCTCGATGGCGGCGATGACTTGCCGCGGTTGGTTCACCTTGGTGTTGATCTCGCCGGAATCGGCATACCGCTCGAACGGCTTGCGCAGCTGCGACAACGGTTGCGCCTCCTTCGACATCATCTCGAGAACCACCAGGGCAGCGATGATGCCGGAGTCTGCCCGCCAGTTGTCGGCGAAGTAGTAATGACCCGAGTGCTCGCCGCCGAACACGGCTCCAGTGTCAGCCATCACGGCCTTCACGAAGGAGTGGCCCACCCGGGTGCGGACGGCTGTGCCGCCTCGTTCGGCGATCACTTCGGGCACGGCCTTGGAGCAGATGAGGTTGTAGAGGATGGTCGCCCCCGGGCTCTTGCCGAGCATGGCGGCGGCCACCATGGCCGTCGTGAGCGAGCCGGACACCGGCTCGGCTTGGTCGTCGACGAGGAAGACCCTGTCGGCGTCGCCGTCGAAGGCCAATCCGACGTCGGCTCCGCTGTCGAGGACACGCCGGCGGAGGTCGACGAGGTTCTCGGGCTGGATTGGGTCGGCCGGGTGGTTGGGGAAGGTCCCGTCGAGCTCGCCGAAGAGCACCTCGAGACCGAACGGCAGGCCGGCGAACACCTTGGGGGCCACGAGGCCGCCCATCCCGTTGGCGGTATCGGCGACCACTTTTAGCGGCCGCAGCGCTGTGACGTCGACAAACGAGTGCACATGGCGGGCGAAGTCGGGCAACAAGTCGATCGATCGGTACCCGGCGGCGTCCTCGACGCCGGCTACGCCGCCGCCAGGTGGAGCCGAGCCAAGTGCTAGCTCCGCCTCCTTCCGGATGGCGGCGAGGCCAGACTCCTCCCCGACGGGCTTGGCCCGCGACAGGCAGAACTTGACCCCGTTGTAATTGGCCGGATTGTGAGAAGCCGTGAGCATGGCGCCGGGCCTGTCGAGGTGCCCCGAAGCGAAGTAGAGCAAGTCCGTGGAGCACAGGCCGGCGTCGACGACGTCCATGCCCTCGGAGATCAGACCGGCTGCCAGGGCCTTGGAGAAGGCGACGCCGGACGCACGCATGTCCCGTGCGATCACGAACGCCTCGGCCCCCTCGGACTCCCGGGCGTAGCGGGCGGCCCCGACACCCATCGCATAGAACATCGCAGTGTCGAGCTGCTCGGGCACCGTGCCGCGTACGTCGTAAGCCTTGAAGACAGGAGCAAAGCGCGAGGTGCTGGAGATCGGGGCCATGGCGAGGGGAGCCTACGCGAACCTGCGGTGCCACCGGCCACCAGCGGACGACACCACCGCTGCTACTGACACCGCCATCAATGCAGGGATACCACGTAGGCGACGACAGTCGTGGTGTTGAAAGCCACGTGGGCGACGATGTTCGGCCCGAGCCGACCGGTCCTGTAGGCAAGGTAGGACAGCACGACGCCAAAGCCTGCCAGCCCGAGGAACTGCAGCGCCTCGAAATGTGCCAGCGCGAAGACAAGGCCCGTGAGCAGGAGGGAGAGCACGGGGCCGATCCGGCGGCCAAGAGGCACCAGGCGCCCGAGGAGCCCCCGAAGGAGCAGACCCCGGAAGAAGAGCTCCTCCACTAGTGGGCTCCCGACGCAGACGAGGATCGCCAGCACGACGAGGGCCGTCCCGGTCACGCTGCCCAGCAGGTTGTCGGCGACGCCGCCGATCCTCTGGTTGAGGTGGTGGACGAAGGGTTGCAGGACAAGGTCGAGGGCCGGCACGAGGACGTATTGCGACCCCACACCCACGGCTATGCCGAGGGGCACGTCGGGCCAGAGCCGCAGCTCGAGGCCATAGTCGGCGACGAGACTGCCGGTTCCCACTGCCGGCGGGCCGCTCCCGAGCGGCGGGCGCCGGGCCACAGCAGCCGGCGCGTGCCAGCGAGTGCCGACCACGGCAGCGCCTGCCAACCCTGCCCAGAGGAAGACGAAGCCGACTACGTCGACACCGATCCCGGACTTGTGATGACCGTTCATGGCCTCGTACGCGGTGAGCGCCAAACTAGCTACGATCTCTCCTCCCAGGAACCCGCAGACGGCTTCCAGGATTCCGAACGAGTTCCCAGGCGCCCGATCCCGAGCATCGGTTAGGGGCACGACGTCCGGAGGGCTGGGCACCGGGCCTACGATATGAGGTCGTGAGTCGTACACCTCAAGATCCGCGTTCGGGCGGCATGGGGCGCCCAGGATCGGGCGGCCCAGGCGGCAGCGATCAAACCATGCGCTGGGTCATCATCGTCCTGCTCGTGGTGGTGTTGGTAGTGCTGGCCACGGCTGCGTTTCGCGGTAGCAGCGCAGAGTCCCTTCGCTACTCGCAGTTCCTGTCCGACGTCAGCTCCAACCAGATCGCAAGCGTCAGCTACAACAACAACAACTCGGAGATCTCCGGGAAGCTCAGGGACGGCAAGGAGTACACGACAACGGCCATCGGCTTGAGCAGCGGCCTGCCCCAGCCGGTGCTCGACCAATTGAGGAAGAACAACGTCGAGCTGAACGGGTCCACGCCGTCGAGCGGCTTGCTGGCCGATCTCCTCGTGTGGGTGCTGCCAATCGGCTTGCTGCTGCTGATCTTCTGGTGGATGAGCCGGCGTGCCCAGGGCCAGATGTCCGGCATCATGTCCATCGGCCGCTCCCGCGCCAAGGTGTACACGACCGAGAGGCCGCGTACGACCTTCAACGATGTCGCCGGTTACATGGGCGTCAAACAGGAGATCTCCGAAGTCGTCGACTTCCTGAAATCCTCTGCCCGCTTTCGCGACATCGGGGCTCGCGTCCCCAAGGGCGTGCTGCTCGTCGGTCCTCCGGGAACGGGCAAGACCCTGCTCGCCCGCGCCGTGGCGGGCGAGGCCGGTGTCCCCTTCTTGTCCGTCACCGGCTCGGACTTCATGGAGATGTTCGTCGGTGTTGGCGCCAGCCGAGTCCGCGACCTGTTCCAGACCGCTCGCAAGCAGGCACCGGCCATCATCTTCGTCGACGAGATCGACTCGATAGGCCGCAAGCGCGGTGCCGGCCTGGGAGGCGGGCACGACGAGCGGGAGCAGACCCTCAACCAGATGCTGTCGGAGATGGACGGCTTCGACACCGCCGAGGGCGTGGTCGTGATGGCGGCCACCAACCGGCCCGACATCCTCGACCCCGCTTTGCTGCGGCCTGGGCGTTTCGACAGGCAGATCGTCGTCCCATTGCCCGACCTCGAAGAGCGGCTGCCGATCTTGCAGGTGCACAGCCGGGACAAGAGGATCAGCGACGACGTCGACTTGATGATCGTGGCTCGAGGAACACCGGGCATGAGCGGCGCCGACCTTGCCAACCTCGTCAACGAGGCGGCCCTGCACGCCGTCAGGCGCGGCAGCCAGTGGATCGAGATGCGGGACTTCGACGCCGCCCGCGACCGCGTCCTCATGGGCCAGCCGCGCGAGTCCGCCGCTCTGTCGGATGAGGAAAAGGAGCGAGTCGCGTACCACGAGGGTGGCCACGCCGTCCTCGCCTACATCCTCCCCCACGCCGACCCGCTGCTCAAGGTCAGCATCATCCCCACCGGCATGGCACTTGGCGTCACCCAGCAGCTGCCCGCCGAAGAGCGCCACATCTACTCCCGCGAGTACATCGAGGACTCTCTGGCAGTGCGGATGGGAGGCCGAGTCGCCGAGAAGCTCGTGTACGACGGTCTGTCGACAGGCGCCAGCGACGACCTGGTGCGCAACACCGAGCTAGCCCGCAAGATGGTCCGCGAGTGGGGAATGTCCGACAGGATCGGGCCAATGGCCTGGGGATCGCAGGGGGCGGTGTTTCTCGGGGAGGATCTCATGCACACCCGGGACTACTCAGAGGACACGAGCCGCGTGGTCGACGAAGAGATCGAGCGCATCCTGCGGGCCCAGGAGCTCCGGGCCGAATCGGTCCTTCGTGATCACCGCACGGGCCTCGAAGCCGTCGCGACCGCGCTCCTCGAGCACGAGACGGTCGACGGCCGAGAGATCGCTCGGCTCATCGACGTCGCCCACGGCAGCCCGGTGCACGCCCTGCCGGCAGGCGACAACGGCGACGACAGGGGTTACGCCACCTCCCTGGCCGGCTCGGGACAAGCAGCCGAACCTGTCGGAGTTCCGTCCGGCGGGACCGAGTCCGGCGGCTCTTTGGGGATCGACGGTCCCCGGGTGACCCCCCGCTCCGACTAGCGGCTAGCCAACTACGGGCACGGCCTCGACGGGGGTCGACCAGCCTGGCGCTGCTTCAGCTCCACCTTGGTGGGCCAAGGCTGCACCCTCGACGACTACGGGTGCAGCCGATGTCCCGACGAGCACCTCGGCCGGCGCCGCCGGCAGCCCGAGGGCAGCGCTGCTGTCAGCCGGCACCGTCATCTGGCCGGCGCGCCGGGGAGCAGCACCGGCGGAGCCGGCCACCTCGATCACGATCGTGACGGGCCGCCCGCCAGGATTGACCGCCACGACGGTCTCGCCTGCCCCCCCGAGTGCAGGCAAGGCCCAGCGGGTGCTCGGCTCTGCCGTGACGGCCAGGTAGCTGACAGCCTGCAGGCCCTTGTGGACAGAGGTCGCAGCCAGGCGGGCGACGACCACGCCCACGCCTTGCGAGCTGCGAACGACGACCGCGCCTTCGGTAGGCGCCGCCAGGTGTGCACCTGAGGAAGCTGCTGCCACGGGCAGCTGAACTGTGGCGGCACCCCTGGCGGGGACCGATGCTGTCAGCTCCACCGGAGCGGCGCCTTGGACAGGCGAAGAAATCGTCACTGTCGTCGCCCTTGGCGACGGGTCGAAGACGCGGACGCCGATCGTCCGGCCGGATGCTGCCAAACCGGGGGCCAGCATCCACGTGGTCGACACCTGGTCGACTCCTATCTCGAGCGCCTGACCTGTCGTGCCGGTGCTGGATTGTGACTCGGAGGTACCGACCGCGACCTGACCAACGGTCGCAGTGACGGCGACAGCGACAGTCGGCTGCTGCACCACCCACTTTCCGAGCTCGAAGGTCTGCACCGTGTATGGCCTGATCGTGAGACCTTGCAGGGCCGGCGGTTCGACAGATGACGACCCAGACGAGACGCTGATCCCGACGACCGCTTCGGTGGCGGTCGGGTCGTACACCGACACCAACACCGTCGAGCCGCCGAGCGTGGAGCCGCTCGGGATGTAACTGGCCCGTGACACCCCGAGCTCGCATGGCGACTGCAGGACAGCCGGGGTGACCGAGCGGGGCGAAGGTGCAGCCGCCGGAACGACGGCCTCGAACACCGCCAGCGCCGAGCTCTCAGACTCGACGCTCACCGCGTCGTTCTGCGCAGTCCCTGAGGTCGCCAGCGCGACCGCTGTCGAAGAGCCGGCGCCAACGGTTACCGACTCCGACCAACCCCTGAGAGGGGCGCCGCCGCTGCCGCTCTGGGCAACCGCTGCCACAGTGAGGCGTGCCGTGGCGCGGCGAGGGCCGGAGTCGACGACCTCGATCTCGGAGTGGCGCTGCCCACTGCCGGCCGGCAGCGGTCCCGGGCAGGCCCAGAAGCTCGCCACCCGCGAAGTCAAGCTCGCCGCTGGCAGCGCTCCGAGCGGGCGGGCGTTCGCAACTGCCGCCGCTGGCGTGCCGTTGCGAACAGTGGCGCCCGCCACCAGCAACCCGGCAAGCACCACGAGGGCGGTGCCGGCGGCCAGGATCCGGTGCGAGCCGTCGCCCATGCCTTGCCTCCGAGGCGATCGGATGGGCCGATCGGCCCTCTCTCCTGCGCGATCGGCGTCGTCTACGGTCACTGGGCAGCTTCTCCGATTGGTGGTGCGTCCTGCGCAAGCTCCTTGGCGGCATCGTCGACATTGCCATACTCGGCACCAACAGTTGGCTCGAGGTGTCCTGGGGCGGGCGCAGGATCACGTTCGCCGGCCGGGCGGGATGCTGTCCGGCGTCCTCGCAGGCGACGGCGCCTGAACAAGCCCTCCGATATGGCAAGGGCGGTCGCCAGAAGGCCAAAGCCGACTCCGATGCCGCGAGGTGCCGGCGACGGCCCGGCGACGGTACCGGCGACCAGGCCCGTCCCGTCGACGACGGTCCAGTCGGCGTTGGCAAACACCAGGACGCCACCTTCCTCAGGCAGCTGGCTCAGATCTGTCTGAGCGTCGAGCGAGGCGACAAGGTTGACCGGCAGCTGACCCCTGGGCGGGTACTGCTCACCGGGCAGCACGGGAGCCTCGGCCGTCGGCAGGACGATGTCGCGGACTCCGTACCTGGCCAGGAGGCTGCCGAGCTGGAAGGTGGTGCTCGATCGCGCCTGGTCGACGGCGGCGCCCACTGCAATGGCCCGCCCTGGGCTGAGCGCCGCGTACAGGTTGCCGAACGACGGTGTTCCTGTCGAGGTCACCGAAGCGGCAAGGCCCGGCGAGATCTGCCAGGACGAGCCCGGGATGGTGCGCGGGTCCCCTAGCCAGAGCACGCTGTAGCCATTCGGTGACGGCGACGACACTTCGCTGGCCAGCTCCTCATAGCCCTGGCCGGGGAGGTCCGAGCGCCCGGCAGCCAGCACGCCGGCCACCGGCGCCAGGCCGACGACGAACGCCAGCACCGCCATACCACCGGTCAACTGGCGCCAACCGAACCTGTACTGGCTGACCTCCTGCTCGAATGCGGCCAGGCCCAGCCCGCAACAGGCGGCGAACGCGACGGTGGCCGGAGCCAGCAGGACCTCGGCTTCCCCGAAGCCGGCGCCGAGCATGCCCTGGTTGCCCAGCCAGGCCACGAGCACGGCGAGGAGACCCCCGAGTATCCACCGAGCCGCCCAGTCAAGACGCGGGCGCCTCGCCCACAACAACACGGCGAAACCGGCAGCCACCAGCCCGAATGCCCCCCACCAGTGCCCGACCGGCCCAGTGAAGCCACGCAGCAGCTGGGCGGGGTCGAGGCCTTGGTGAGCGGGGGGCACTGCGCCCGTCAGCAGGCTCAGTCTGGCGCCCTGCTCGAACCATGTGAGCGACCACGGCAGGCAGCAGGCGAAGGCAACCAGCAGCCCGGCGGACGCAATGACGAGCGTCCGCCCGACGGCGTGAAGCTCCGAACGGCCGCCGAGGAGGAGCGACGAGACGACGCCGGCCGCCAGGACGACGCCGTAGTCCACCACGAACGCCGGAGCGAGCGAGATTGCCAAGGCGAGCAGCAGGCCGAGAGGCACCACCTCACCGAGCAGCTCAAAGAAGTGCCACTGATACCCGGTTGCGGCCTTGCCTGCCTCTGCCGGCGAGGCGGCGAACGGTGGCATGCCACCGGCCCGGGCCAGCCTCAGCATCACGAACGGCAGCGTCGCGAGCGCCGAGCTTGCCTGCAGGTCGCCATGGGCCATCACGTTCCAGACGAGCGGCGAGGCGACGAAAGCCAGAGCCGCCACGAGCCGGCTGCGACTGCCGGAGAGATGCTTGATCAGCCTTGCCGTTCCGATCGCGCCCAGAACCAGCCCGCTCAGGTAGAGCACCTTGATCGCGAGGCTGTAGCTGTTGCCGAGGATGCCGGCCAGGACTCCTACCAGGGCATAGGCCGGCGACACGACGTGCACGCCTCCCCAACCGGCACCGCCGGCACCACCGAGGTACTGGCCTACCAGGTGCCAGCCAGTCTGGCCGGGAACGAGCTGGCCGACGACAGGCAAATCGCCGAAGACGACACCACGCAAACCGACGAGCACGATCAAAGCCAGCACGGCAGTCCCGATGGGCGGCCCTGCGGCGACGTCACCGTGCTGCAGCCGGACCACGAGGTCCGTCAGCCTGTCCGAGTCGTGTTTGGCCAAGCCGCCGCCGTGGCGACCGCCGGCGCCAGAGGCGATGGCCACGGCTGCGGTCTCGGCTGGCTCGCCGGCTACGGCGTCAGCGCCACCGTGTGAGGCCGGCGCTCTGGTGACGCGCCGGAACGGGCCGCGCCCGCTCATGGCCGCCACGACGGCGCTGTCGTTCACTTGACGGAACTGGTGGACGGCCTTGCGCATCTCACCAAGGCTCTGGCGGTGGACCTTGTTCCACCGCCAGGCCACCCGTCGCGCCCGCGCCCGCTCCCCGCTGCCCGACAAGGGCGCAGCAATGCTGTCGCCGCCTAGTAGCAGGAAGAGCTTGAGGAGCGCGAGGAGACGGCGGAAGACCCCGTAATTCTTGAGGACGGCCCTCATCTCACCGGCTCTGCGGGCAGCCATGGCACCCGGGTCGAGCCTGGACGTGGCGGGCGGGCGCTCCCACCGGACAACAGCCTGGGGGGCCACGACCACGCGTGCCGCCGCCAGCCGTGCGCGCCAGCAGATGTCGATGTCCTGGCCGGCATCCTCCAGGTCAGGGTCGAATCCCCCAATGGCCTCGAAGAGGTCGGCGCGGGCCAGCAGGCCGGTGCTCGGCACCGCGAACACCTCGCGGACCTCGTCATGCTGAGCCTGGTCGAGCTCGCCTTCCTCGACCCGGGAGACTGCCGAGCCGAGCCGGTCGACGCCGAGGCCAACCTCCAGAAGTCGATCGGGGTGAACGCGGTCTACGAGCTTTGGGCCGACAATCGAGGCGTTCGACCGGAACGCTTCGGCGACCAGGCAACGCACGGCATCGGCCTCGAAGGACGCATCACCCCCGCAGAACAAGAAGAAGCTGGCGCCGTCGACGCCGGTCAGGGCCTGGTTCGCCACCTGCGCGAAACCGCGGCCGGGCTCCTCCCGGCGGACGAAGGCCCCAGGCATCACCGTCGCGACGCGGTTCGTAACGCCGTCGCCGGCGCTGGCGTCCAGGACAAGGACATCGAGCGCCGGATAGTCCTGGCGAGACAGCGACTCGACGCACTCCTCGAGTGCCGGTCCCGCATCGCCGGTCAATACAACGACTGCTACGACCGGTGGTACGAACTCCTCCGGCATCAGGCCGACACGCTAGTCCGGCCCAACTCGCTTGCAACTGTTAGCGTTCTGTGTTACCATAGTGAGCACAGAGGGACCGGGGCCGGCGAATGCAGGCGTGCGGACCTCCTAGAACCTGCTCACCCTACGGGCACCCGGGTCGTCCCGGTTCCCACAGCGAAAGAGAGACCAGTAATGGCCGACGTCCGCCAGAGCTTCGCCAAAGCTTCAAACGACATCAGCAAGGTAGCCCAGGACGCCGCATATGTAGCGATCGGGCTGGGCGTGATCGGCTTCCAGAAGGCACAAGTCCGCCGGCGAGAGTTGCTGAAGCTCGTCGAGACCCAGGTCTCGAGCCAGCGTGCCTCGGCCGAAGGCCCTGTCACAGACCTTCGTAAGGAAGTCACCAAGGCCCTGAAAGAGATCGACAAGACCCTCGGGCAGCTCATCGAGCGCGTGGACGCCGGGATCGAGCCCGTCGCCGAGCGCCTGCCGGCCGGCGCACAGGCTTTCGTGCACCAGGCCAAGGAAGCCCGTGACCAGCTCCGCGGCTACCTCAGCGCCATCGCCGCCTGACTCGGTTCGGGTCCCGCCAGTCGTCATTCATGGCTTGGCCTCTTGCCGGAGCAAGCGGGCACTGGGTCGCACGTTGCGCTCGCGGTCGAGGAGCCCGAAGGAGACGTCGTACCCGTGCAGCCACTCGTAGTTGTCGACAGCCGTCCAGTGGAAGACGCCCCGAACGTCGACGCCTCGGTCGATCGCCTCGTTGATGACCGTCAGCCCGCGGCTGAGGTACCGGGTCCGGAGCTCGTCGTCATCGGTGCCGATCCCGTACTCGGCCACCAGGAGGGGCACTCCTGGGAGCTCGTCGTTCACGCTGCATCCGACACACGCAGAATGGGACGCGCGGACCTGGAGCAGACGAGCAACCTGCTTCGGTCACTCCACGGGGGAAAGCCAAAGCGCATCCTGTGGACGCACTGCCCGGTGCCATCGCCCGAGGCTTTCGCGAGGAAGAGAACACGTGTCCTGACCATGCTGCAGGGCGCCAGCCTTGGATCGAGTACGTAGCTTTCCTCTAGTTCGGTCCGGCTGCTACGCCGATCAGCTGCTCAAGCGAGCACGCCAGTGGTCAAGGACGTCGACGAGGGTGGTCTCGAAGGCGATCTCAGGCTCCCAACCCGTCGCCGCCCGCAGCCTGGAGGCGTCTCCGAGGAACACGGGCACGTCGACCGGGCGGACCAGTTCCGGATCCTCACGAAGCTCGACCGGTACTCCGGCCATGTCGCAAAGCCGGTGAGCGACCTCGGCGATCGACACCGACGTGCCTGTGGCGACGTTGTACACCTCGCCGGCCGTCCCCGTCTCCGCCAGCATCCGGTAGGAACGGACCACGTCGCGCACGTCGGTGAAGTCGCGTGCGGCCTGCAGGTTGCCCACCGCCACCGGTCCCCCGCCCCGAGCTTCGGCCTCCGCCACGCGGCGAGCCAGGGCAGATACCACGAAGTCGGCGGACTGCCTCGGCCCGAGGTGATTGAAGGGCCGCACGCGGATTACGGGGACTCCCTGGCCGAGCCACGCCTGCACGCCGAGGAACTCGGCACCGACTTTGCTGGCCGCGTACGGCGTGACGGGCCTCAAGTCGGCAGACTCCCGCACCGGCTGGTCGCCGGCCGTGCTCCCGTAGACCTCGGCCGAGCTGACCAGGATGACCCTCGGCACCGAGTCGCAGGCGGCGGCGGCCTGCAGCACGTTGAGCGTCCCGGTGACATTGACTCGGACCGTCTCGGCGGGGTCCTTCCACGAACGCCCGACGTGTGCCAGAGCGGCGAGGTGGTACACGACTTCCGGCCGTGCGCGTTTGATGGCGGCGGCGATCGCCGGCCCGTCGGTGATGTCGACGTCTTTGTCGCTCTTGAGGACCTCGTCGCCCAACTGCCGGAGGTGACCGCTCAGCCACCCGCCGACAAAGCCGGACGACCCGGTCACGTATGCGCGCACCGGATCACCCTAGGGGATGAGCTGTGTCGCACGACACTCAGCCGGAGGCCAAGCGATAAGCCGCGACATGTGCTTCGGCGGTTCGATCCCATGTGAAGCTGCCGGCACGGGCGACTCCGGAGTCTTGCCGCCGTGCTCGTTCGCTTGCGGACGCGCCCAGCGCCGCCACGAGCGCACCTGCGAGCGCTTCGGGTTCGCCCGCCGGGCACGTCCAAGCCGAGTCGCCAGCCACTTCGGACATTGCCGTGGCCGAGGTGGTAACCAGAGGTGCCCCGCAGGCAAGGGCCTCGAGCGCCGGCAAGCCGAAACCCTCCTCGTACGAAGGGTAGGCCACCACCGCAGCTCGCCTCAGCAGCGCCGGCACGCTCTCGTCGGCGACGTAGCCGAGGCGCCGGATCCTCGACCCGAACGGGCTGGCCTCGATGGCGGCCTCCACCCCGCTTGACCCCCAGCCGGTCAGACCGGCCAGGACGAGCTCGAGCTCCGGCACGTCAGGTGCCACCAAGTTGAAGGCGCCTAGGAGGTCGGCAACACCTTTGCGCGGCTCGTTCGTGCCCAGATGAAGTATGTACGGCGTGGATCCGCCGACTCCCGCCTGGGTCACGAGGACAGCGTCGAGCTCGGCTTCCTCCGGCCCGCCCGCCGGCCGGAAGCGCCTGTGGTCAACTCCGTGCGGGATGACAGCCACGGCGCCCACAGGCGCAAGCAGTGCCTTCAACCGCTCTGCGGTCAGTTCGCTGACGCAAATTATTACGTCTGCTCGAGTGGCCGACCGCTTGATCGCCTGGCGGAAGAAGGGCACTTTTGCCTTCTCGTGCCACTCGGGGTGGTCGAAGAATGTCATGTCATGCACGGTGACAACAGCCGGTACGCCGCCAAGCCGGCGCGGCAGCGTGTAGTGCGGGCCGTGGTGCACCCTGATCGCCGGCGGCCCGGCGCGGCCGATAGCAGGCCCAAGCAGCGCCTGCTCGAAGCCGACCCGCCACGGCCGCGAGTCGGGGGCGATGGCCAGCACCGTGGAGGACGGTGCCAGCTGGCGCCAGCGAGCACCATCACTGCGGCGGGCTACAAGAGTCAGGGCGAGCGCCTCGCTGCTCCCGAGTACCCTCGCCAGCTCGACCACGTAGCGGCCTGCTCCCGCCGGCCGAGCCGGTATGGCACTGACGTCCAAGCTGACCGCCAGGCGCTCGTAACCGGCTGTCATGCCTCGCCCCTGTCTGGCCCGGGCTCACCTCCGGCGCCAGCCAGCCGTCCCCAGAGGGCAAGGTGGCGGCGGGCCGACTCCTCCCAGGTCAAGCCCGTGACAGCCCTCGCCGCGGCGACCACAAGCTCCGCTCGTGCCGAGGCGTCGGTCGCCAACTCGCCGAGGGCACCGGCGATTGCCTCGGTCGACTCCGGGTCGACCAGGCGGGCTGCCGAGGGCGCCAGCTCGAGCACGCTCGGCACTCCCGTGCTGGCAATGAGCGGGGCGCCCGCAGCCAGTGCCTCCATGGCGGGCAGGCCGTAACCCTCGGCCAGCGGCACGTAGGCCACCATCGTCGCAGCCGCGTAGAGGCCGCTCAGCACTCCACCTGACGTCTGGCCGGCAAGAACGACGCCTTCGGCCCCCGAGAGCGCGTCTCCCCAGCCCGCCGGCCCGACGATGACCAGGCGAAGGGCTTCGGGCAGGTCCTTGCGGACCGAGGTGTACGCCTCGACCAGGCGGCGCAGGTTCTTGCGGGGCTCGAGCGTGCCGACGCTCAAGATGTAGCCGCCCTCGACACCGAGCTTGGCCAAGAGTCGTCGGGCGCCAGTCGCGTCCGGTGAAGCCAGGTGGTCGACTCCGTGCGGGATGACTTCGATCCGGGCGGGGTCGAGCTCCGCGGTGGCTTGCCGGAGGGCCATTGCGGCCGCTCGTGACGGCATCACGACAGTTGCGCGGCTGCGGCAGACGCGGCGCAGTGCCGCCTCGTGCCAGGCAAGGCCGCGGCGGGGGAATGTCGCCGGCGCCTGCCGCCAAGCCACGTCGTGGATCATGACGGTGAGCGGTACCCCGCCCGTAGGCGGAACCGCCATCGAGACGCTGTGCACGACATCGGACCGGGTCCGCAGCGCCCCGCCGCCCGAACTCCAGAGCCGGGTGACGACGGCGCCTGGCAGGGAGCCCAGGAAGCTCGACCCGGCGCTGGCTGCCACCTTTGCCAGCGGCTCACCCCACCACTTCCCCAGTATCTCCAGCTCGGCCACCTCGAGGGCGGAGGCATAAGCGGCGAGAGGGTCGTCGCCGCGGCCCATGTACGGGGTCGCCAGCAGGCCGAGGCGACGCGGGCGAGGCGAGGAAGTGCCTGCGGACACCTCGCCGAGTCCCTTCAAGAGCCCGAGTGCGTACGTACCTATCCCGCCCGGTACCCGGCGCCGTAGCTGCTCGACAACCACCGAGATGTCGAGGCCCGCCTCCTCTGGCCTCGCCTCAGCGCCTCTCATTGCAAGCTTCCCGGTAGAGGTCGATCATCGCCCTGGCAGTCGCATCCCACGTGTACATGGCGGCACGAGCCCTGCCGCGGGCAACGAGCTCGGCACGCAGGGACGAGTCTCCGATGACACGGAGCAAGCCTGAAGCCAGCTCGGCCACGTCACCGGAGGGCACGATCACCGCACCGTCGCCCAGCACCTCCCTCGTCGGGCCTGCGTCGCTCGCCACCACCGGTACACCGGCGGCCATGGCTTCGAGGGGAGGCAAACCAAAGCCTTCGTACAGGGAGGGGTAGGCGAGCACGCTGGCGCCTGCCACGAGAGACGAGAGACGCTCTCGGCTGACGTAGCCGAGGCGGCGCACGCGGGCGGCGGACCCCGTTGCTTGGATCGTCTCTTCAAGGGCCTGGCTCCCCCAGCCCTCTGCTCCGGCGATGACCAGGCCAAGGTCGGGCTCCTCCTGCATGATCTGGCTGAACGCGCTCACGAGCGTGGGGTAGTCCTTGCGGGGCTCGATGGTGCCTACCGCAAGGACATAGGGCCGCTGGCGGGCCGGCCCGCTGGCACCTGTGGCGGAGGGATCTGCGGCAGGAGGATCTGCGGCGACGCCCGGTGAAGGCGACGGTGCCCCTGCCAGCGGGACGACGCGCACTCGCGAGGCGTCGGCACCGGCCAGCTCCACGAGCTCGTCGGCGCCGAAACGAGTCACCGCGTGCACGAACGCCCCCGAAGCGAGCGCCCGCTTCAGGAGGCCGGGATAGGCGAGCGTCGCCGGCGAGCACAGTTCGGGGTATCGCCAGGCCGTCATGTCGTACACGCTCACCACCCTTGCCAGGCGCTTGGAGGGGGGCACCACGTAGTTCGTGCCGTGCACCACCTCGGCGGGCCCGGCGAGCATCTCGGCCGCCGGGAACGGCCCATGCCGCCAGGCCGCGTTCACCAGCCGGGCCGGCACCCGCAGGGACTTCAAGCTCACGCCGCCAGGTAGCCGGCGGCGGACGAGAGCGGGATTCGCGCTCACCGCGTAGCCGTGCACCTCGACTTCCGGCCTGGCCAGCAATGCTGCGAGAAGGTTGGCGCAAAAGGTCCCGACACCGGTGGGCGAGCCGGAGAGCGGAAGCAGGTCGAGGGCCACCCTGATCGGGTCTCTGCCGCCGCTCACCTGAAGAGATCTTCGCCCGGAGGACGTACCACCTCGCCTCGCACGGAACCGTCGCCGAGCATGGCCGGGTCGACGCCGCGGACCACGGCCACAGGTATCCCGCCTGCCTTGCCCATGACAAGCTCGGCAGCGGCCGCGATCTCGTCGACGACGCAGACCTCGGTGGCGACAAGGGTCCTGCCCAGCGCGTCTGTCGTGCCACGGAGGTCGACGATGCCGCGGACGCCGGCACAACCGATCGCCACGTCAGTCACGCCGCGCCGCCATGCCCGGCCGAAAGTGTCGGACACGATGACACCGACTTCGTGGCCAGTCCTGGCGCGCAACCCGTCCCGCAGCCGACGGGCGGACCTGTCGGAGTCGACAGGCAACAGAGCGGCGTAGCCGTCGGCCATGTTCGACAGGTCGACGCCGGAGTTGGCGCAAACAAAGCCGTGCCTTGTCTCGGTGACGATGAGGTCGCCGCGCCGGCGCAGGATCCGGACGGCTTCGGCTTCTGCGAGCTGGCGCTTGGCGTCCGGGTCGGCGGCGTCGACTTCGACGACACGGCCCTCGGCCTTGGACACGATCTTCTGCGTCACGACCACCACGTCGCCGCTCTCCAGCTCCGTAGCGGCGGCGATCATGCCGGCGACGTCGTCTCCGCGGGCAATCTCGGGCAGACCGGTGACTGCGAAGACGGTCAGGGCTCTCGGCTCGCTCAACTCGAGACAGCCCCGACCGACTCGACGGCAGTGCGGGCAAGTGCGGCCGCGACCGCCGGTGTCGACATGACCGTCGGAGTCACTACGCATGCCAGGCCTTCGGACTCGACACTTTCGGCGTCGGAGGCGTCTGCTTCGTCCACGACGAGTGTCCCAGCCACGCCCGCCAGCCAAGCGGCCACCCCGGCTGAGCGGGCAAGGCCCCCGAGCTCTGCCAACAGGCGGTCCGCCGGTCCCTTCAGGGCAACCCCGCCCACGAGGGGCGACACGGCCACGACGCTGTCCCGCCGGGCTGCCAGGGCGGGACGGATGCCCGGCACGGCGAGAATCGGGTCGATCGACACCACGGGATTGCTCGGGGCGATGACGATTGCGGTGGCGGTGCCGAGAGCCTCGAGAACCCCCGGGGCAGGGAACGACTCGCCGGCACCGGCAAAGCTGACGCGGCGCACAGCCACGCTGTGACGGAGCTTCACGAAGTACTCCTGGAAGCTCACCTCCCGCCCGCTCGCCAGCTCGAGGCGGGTCCGAACCGGCTCGTCGGCCATGGGCAACAACCGCAGCCCCAAGCCGAAGGCGCGGGTGATCTCCGCCGTCACCTCGCTCAAGGTCGCACCTTCAGCCAACCGGCCGGTGCGATACAGGTGCGTCGCCAGGTCGAGGTTCCCGAGGCGGAACCAGGTCTCGCCTCCCAGCTCTTCGAGCGCAGCCATCGTGGTGAAGTCGTCGCCGGCCAAACCCCATCCTGTCGCCGGATTTACCCTGCCCGACAGCGTGTAGGTGATCGTGTCGATGTCCGGGCTGATCGACAGGCCGTGCAGCACGGCGTCGTCGCCGGTGTTGACGATGGCGACGATCTCGCTCTGGTCCACGACCTGGACGAGGCCGGAAAGGAAGCGGGCGGCCCCGACCCCGCCGCAGAGCACCGCTATCACTTCGACGCCTTGTCCCGCTCGAACTCGAGGACTCTGCTCATGCCCTCCTCGAACGTAGTGAAGGGGCGCCACCCGAGATGGATGCCCGCCCGGTCAGGGTCGAGCGCGATGCGTGCCACGTCGCCCGGCCGCTCCGCCACGTGCCTGGGGGGCGCGGTGCTGCCGGCGAGCTTGCTCATGCGGGAATGGATGTCGAGAACCGATATCTCAGCACCTGTACCGATGTTGAGCACGAGGCCACCGCCGCGCTTGGCCGCCCGGGCGAAGGCGTCGACGACGTCGTCGACGAACACGAAGTCCCGCGTATGAGTGCCATCGCCTTCGATCTTGCACACGCGGCCGGCCACGAGGTTGCTGGCGAAGATGGCCATCACACCGCCCTCCCCGGCGGAGTCCTGCCGGGGGCCGTAGACATTGGCAAGGGCAAGGGCCGTGAACTCGAGGCCGTGCAGTTCGCGGTAGACGGCGAGGTAGTCGATGGCCGCCATCTTCGAGACCCCGTAGGGCGACAGCGGGGCGTGGGGGGCGTGCTCGGCGACAGGCAGGTCCGCCGGGTCGGGGTTGCCGTAGAGCGAACCGCCGCTGGCGGCGTAGACGACCTTGCGAACCCTGCTCCGGGACGACGCCTCGAGCAGCTTCAAAGTGCCGATGATGTTGACCTCGGCGTCGCGTACCGGGTTCTTGACCGAGAAGCTCACGTAGGCCTGGGCTGCAAGGTGGAAGATGACCTCGGGGCGCCTGCTGGCGACCAGCTCGGCCAAGGCATCGTCGCAGATGTCGAGGTGGTGGAAGCGGAAAGGGCCACCGACTGCGCGGGCCTCGGCCAGGTTGGCGAGAGCTCCCGTCGACAGGTCGTCGACGGCGTCGACCTCGTGGCCCTCGGCCAGGAGGCGGTCGACGAGCGCCGACCCGATGAATCCCGCGCCGCCCGTCACCAGCGCCTTCATGGCTGCCCGATCTTCTCGCCTTCGTGCACCGCGCCCTGCCGGACCTCGCAGCCGCCGCGGACCACGGTGAGGGCTGTCAGCTTCGCCTGGCTGCCGACGACAGCGCCAGGTCCGATTATCGAGTCCTCGACGACCGAGCCCTCATCGACGACGCAGCCTGCCATGACGACCGAGCGCTCCACCACGGCGCCTGCGCGGATCGTGGCGCCGCCGAGAACGACGGCGTCGGCTACGACGGCCCCGGCCTCGATCACGGCGCCTGCTCCCACATAGGCCACCCCGGGCAGGGCGCCCTCGACCCGCGCGTCAGCGGCGACGAACACGCCCGGGGCGACCTCGGGAAGCGCAGGGCGGGAGCCGGCCGTGCGGAGCCCCCTCAAGATGTCCAGCTGGGCATCGAGGTACTTGGCGTGGGTGCCGCAGTCGAGCCAGTAGGCGTCCGAGGCCATCGCGAAGAGCCCGTTGCCCGCAACGACGGCCGGGAAAGTCTCGCGCTCGATCGACACCCGCCGGCCGGCCGGGATGCGCTCGAGCACCGACGGCTCGAGCACGTAGACGCCGGCATTGATGAGGTTGGTCGGTGCAGTGCCCGGTGCAGGCTTCTCGATGAACGCCGAGACGGCTCCCCCCTCGTCGGTGACGACGACGCCGAACGCCGACGGGTCCTCGACAGGAGTGAGATAGACAGAGGCCTCGGCCGACCGCGCGGCATGGAATCTGACGAGGTCGGCGGCGTCGAAGTCGGTCAGGATGTCCCCGTTCATGACAACGAAACGATCCTCCACTCCTCCCACTCCCGCCGCGAAGCGGATAGCACCGGCCGTGTCGAGCGGTTCGGGCTCGACGGCGTACACCAGCTTGACACCGTCGATGACGCCGGTTGGGAAGGCCTCGATGAAGGCGTTGGGCCTGTAGCCGAGCGACAGGATTGCCCGGTCGATACCACAAGTGCCGAGCCAGGCGACGACGTGCTCGATGAGTGTGCGGTCCACGACGGGAAGCATCTGCTTGGGAGCGTCGTAGGTAAGGGGACGCAGCCGCGTGCCCTCTCCTCCGACAAGGACGACCGCGTCCATCAGGCGAGCGTGCCGTTCGCAGGCCTTTGCGATCTCACGGCCGGGTGCTCAGGGCTTGGTGGTGGAGGACGTGGTGGCCGCGGCGGTGGAGGACGTCGTGGCCGGCCCGATCGTGGTCGTGGTCGTCGCCACCGTGGACGGGATCGTGCTGGTGGTGGACGTCGGTGCCGTGGCCGTCGGGTTCTCGATGAGGAAGTCCTGGATGTCCTTGCGGGCGGCGACCGGCGGCTGCGGGATGGCCACGCCCTTGGGAAGCAGCGCGATGGTGATGAGCTGGCCGTTCACAAAGCGGACGGCGCCGATGTCAGACGTGTAGACGGTCCCGGACTTCGCGGTGGGCGAGGGCCACGCCTCGGCCTCGAGCACACCTGTCTTGCCGGCCATCGGCGTGCCGGCCGGGCACTTCGTGCCTGTCTTCAGCACCGTCGGAGGCAGGGTCTTGGTCGGTGTCGTGGTCGTCGTTGTCGACGACGTCGTGGACGTGGAGGTCGAGCTTGAGCTGGTCGTCGATCCCGCCGACTTCGGTTGCGTCGTGGTTGTCGTGGTGGTGGAAGACGTGGTGGTCGAGGTGCTCGACGTGGTAGTGCTCTTGCCCTTGGCGACAGTCGTCGTGGTGGTCGTCGTCGTGACCGGCACGACCTTGCCCGGGACCGAGAGCAGCAGGCTCGTCAGCGTGATGCTGTTGGTCGACAAGTAGGCGCCGAGGGTGGCCTTGTCGCCCTCGTAGGCGGTCGGGTCCGTCGGGTTGTTTCCTGGTGCGATCACGACGATACCGTTGCTCGAGTTGGAGAACGCTTCGTCAGGCAGGGATGTCTCGGGCAGGAGCGAGTCGGACAGCTTCCCGCAGTCGTCCGTCGCCACGGCGGCCACCCACTCGTCGCCTGCAGTGGGCGGCGTTGCCTTGGCCGCCACCTTGGGCAACGGGTGAATCCTCTCGTAGCGGCTGTAGGCGATAAGCGAGACGCCGAGAAGGACGATGACAAGGACCGTGAGGTACCACGTCAATGGCGTCTGCTGGCGGTAGGAGCGGCCGCTTCCGACGGCTGCGGCGCGCGCGACCCTACGGCTGAAGTTTTCCCGGGGCACGATCGCTCACTCTAGCCGTGGCGCGAGGCCAGCTTGGATCGCAGGCCTACCAGATGCTCGATCCACGCCAGCAGGAGTCGGGCGGCGAGGCCGGCTGCGACGAGAGGCAGCAGGCCTCGCTCGGGGCCGGTCGCAGTCCTGCGTGCGTAGCGCCACATCGACTTATGATGCGCCACCAGCATCCGGTAGGGGTGTCGCGCCGTCGACCTTCCCTGCTCGTGCACGACCTCGGCGGAGGGCTCGTACCAGACCTCCCAGCCCGCCTGCCGCAGGCGCCAGCACAGGTCGACGTCCTCGACGTACATGAAGTAAGTCTCGTCGAAGCCCCCCACGCTCTCGAAGGCGTCTCGCCGGACGACGAAGAAGGCGCCGGACACCCAATCGGCGGGCCGGGAGCGGTGCTGCTCCGCCCCTATCCGGCGGTAGCGGCGGGTCCATGGGTTTCCGCCCCAGAACATCCCGAGGAAGCCATGCCCGACCGACTCGCCCAGCCCTGGGAACTCCCGTCCGGAGGGGTACACCTGGCCGGAGCTCTCACGCAACATCGGACCGGCCAAGGCGACCTCTGGCCTCTCGGCCAGCACGCCGAGCAGGCGAGCCACGGCCCCCGGCTTCACCACCAGGTCAGGGTTGGAGACGACTAGGTAGGGGGCGCCTGTCGAGCGCGAGCCGAGGTTGGCCCCGCCGCCGTAGCCGAGGTTCGATGGTGCCGCGATCGGCCGCGCCGGCGCCCCGCCAGCCAACAGCTGCTCCATCGAACCGTCCACGGACTTGTTGTCGACGACGACGATCTCGCCAAGGTGCTCTGCTGCGAGGCTGGCGACGCAACCGAGCAGGGCATGCCCGGCGTTGTAGTTGACGACGATTGCCGCGGTGGTGGCAGGCGTCGGCACCGGTTGAGGCTCAGGCACCAACGAGCTCCTGGACCAGCTTCTCGAGCGATGCCTCCCAGGGCGGCAGCAACTCGTCGCCGCTCAGGCGCAGGGCGGCGTTGTCCAGCACCGAGTAGGCCGGGCGCGGTGCCGGCCGCGGCGGGTCAAGCTCGCCCGTCGGGATCGGGACTACTCTGCCGGCGTCCTGGCCGGCCGCCTTCAAGACAGCCGTCGCCAAGCCGTACCACGTCGTCTGCCCCTGGTTGGTGACGTGGTACACGCCAGGCCGCCTGCTGACGGCGAGATCGACGACTTTGGCCGCCAGGTCAACGGCATAGGTGGGCGAGCCGCGCTGGTCGTCCACGAAGCGCAGCTCTCCGGCACCACCGGCAAGCTTGAGCACCGTCTTGACGAGGTTCGTCCCGGTGCGGCCGAACACCCACGAGGTGCGCACGATGGTCGAGGAAGGCGGAAGCTCGCCCTCACCGCCGAGCTTGGAACGCCCGTAGGCGCTGAGCGGATTCGGGGCGTCCCACTCGACGTAGGGACGGCCGGCCGTGCCGTCGAAGACGTAGTCGGTGGACACGTAGCAGACGTGGGCGCCGGCCAGGCGGGCGGCCTCGGCAACGTTCCTGGTGCCCAGCGAGTTGACTGAGAAAGCCCTCTCGGGGTTGCCCTCGCACCCGTCGACGTCGGTCCACGCGGCGGCGTGGATGACGACGTCCGGTTCAGCTCCGACGATCTGCCCGAGGGTCGAGTCCCGCGAGCTGACGTCCATCTGCTCATGAGTGGCCGCCAACACCTCCAGCCTTATGCCCCGGACCAAGCCGGCAGCTCGAGCCTCCAGACAGGCGACTATCTCCGACCCAAGTTGCCCGCCCGCACCTGTTACGAGGACGCGCACGTTACGAGGACGCGCGCGCCCAAGAGTCCTCGGCGACCGGGGAGCGACCGATCAGAGGTTCCCACCACGACCGGTTCTGCTCGTACCAGGAGACGGTACGGGCCATTCCCTCGTCGAAGTCGACCTGCGGCGACCAGCCGAGCTGGCGCCGGATCTTGGTCGAATCGAGCAGGTACCGGCGGTCGTGGCCGGGCCTGTCGGCAACGATTGTCTTCAGGTCGTGCGAGCCTCCCGTGGCGGCAAGCACGAGATCGGCGATCTCCTCGATGCTCGCCTCGACCCCGGAGCCGACGAGGTAGGTCTCCCCGACCTGGCCGGCCTCGAGCACGGCTTCGATGGCGCGGCAGTGGTCGTCTACGTGGAGCCACTCGCGACGGTTGGCCGTAGCAGCGTAGAGGTGGAGCGGCTCGCCCTTGATCGCCCTCGTCGTGAACAGCGGGACTACCTTCTCGGGAAACTGGTAGGGGCCATAGTTGTTGCAACAGTTCGTGATCGTGGCAGGAAGGCCGAAGGTCTCCCCATAGCTGCGCACGACGTGGTCGGCGGCCGCCTTCGAGGCGTTGTACGGAGTACGTGGCCTGTAGAGCGAGCCCTCGACGAAAGCCTCGTCGCTGTCGAGGGCCAGGTCCCCGAACACCTCGCAGGTCGAGATGTGGTGAAGGCGCCTGACACCCTGACGCTTGGCGGCTTCGCAGAGCACCTGGGTGCCGAGGACGTTCGTGCGGAAGAAGCGCCCAGGGTCGACCACGGCGTAGCTGTTGTGGCTCTCGGCAGCGAAGTTGACGATGGTGTCGATCCGGTCGGCCGCTAGGATGCTCTCGACAAGCTGCTGGTCGCCGATGTCGCCCTGCACGAACTTGACAGCGCCTCTGTCCTCGAGGTCAGCCAGGCTCGCTCGGACCCCGGCGTAGGTAAGCAGGTCCAGCACGACGATGGCGTCCGCCGGATGCTCGAGGGACCAGTAACGGGCGAAGTTCGAGCCGATGAAGCCGGCGCCGCCCGTGATCAGCAATCGCATCTCCGAAGGGTAGTGGGCGCCGGGGTGCACGCTCGTCGCAGGTCGACGGCATGCCCGCTAGAGGCCGGGCGCCGGGCCGCTAGCGGAGGTGAACCACGTCGCCGGCTTCGACGACCCGCGTGCAGGCGCCGACGTTCACGAGCAGCCGGCCGCCGTCGTCGACGTCCATGGCCGTGCCCGAGAACGTCTCGCCCTCCAGATCGATGCGCACCTCCCGGCCTATCGTGGCTGACCTTCGCCGGTACTCCGATGCCAGGGCTGCGGCCGAGGAGGACGGGAGCGGCGCACAAAGACGGCCGTATCTGTTGGCCACCTGCTCCAGGAGACGTGCCGCCACGGCATCCCGGTCGACGGCGCGCCCGGCCACGCGGTCGAGCGACACGGCCCGAGCGGTGATGGCAGAGGCATCGGGATCGCCGGGCGGCGGCCAGCTCGGCGGCCAGTTGCAGTTGATGCCGATACCGACGACCACAGCCGGCAACGCGTCGGCGTCCGTGCCAGCTGTCCGCGGCCCGCCCTCGGCACCCGCAGGACCGAGCCCGGGCGGCACCACCTCGGCCAGGACCCCGGCCACTTTGCGCTCGCCTATCACCAGGTCGTTCGGCCACTTGAAACGGACCTCGACGGACTGGACGTCCATGCCGGAGGCGTCGACACAAGCGTCCGCCCCGGCCAGTGCCACCGCCCAGGAGAGCAGGTGCCAGCGCTCGACCGGCAGGACCTCCACCCGGGGGCGCAGCAACACCGAGCACAGCACCGAGCCCCCGCCGGCGTCGACCCAGCGGCGGCCCAGGCGCCCACGTCCGGCAGTCTGGCTGTCGGCCAGCACCGCCGTACCCTCGGGGGCGCCCTGCCTGGCCAAGTCGGCCAGGTAGCGGTTGGTCGAGTCGATGGCACCGAGTCTCTCCGGGGTTATCAAGCGCCGGAGCGCCTGGCGGGTAGCCTGCTCGACTGAAGCCTCCTGTGCAGAGCCCGCAGCCCTGTGCTCGCCGGTCACGAGAGGCGACGATAGGCGCCTAGGAAGGGGAGCTGTGTTCGACAAGGTGTTGATCGCCAACCGGGGCGAGATCGCGGTCCGTGTCATCCGCACCTGCCGGGAGCTGGGCATCGCCACGGTCGCCGTCTATTCGGATCTCGACCGCGATGCGCTTCACGTCCGGCTCGCCGACGAGGCTTACGCTCTCGGCGGCCAGACGAGCGCCGAGAGCTACCTGAAGACCGAAGCCATCCTCGACGCCCTCGCCCGGAGTGGGGCCGGCGCGGTGCACCCCGGGTACGGCTTCTTTGCGGAGAATGCCGATTTTGCAAGGGCTGTCGCGGCGGCCGGCGCCACCTTCATCGGCCCGTCCCCCGCCGCCATCGAGACGATGGGTGACAAGATCAGCGCCCGGATTGCCGCCGAGGCCGCCGGCGTCGCCGGAGTGCCTGGCCGGAGCGAGCCGCTGCAGAGCCCCGACGAGATCGTCTCGTTCGGCGAAGAGCACGGCTGGCCCGTGGCCATCAAGGCTGCCTTCGGCGGAGGCGGCCGCGGCATGAAGGTCGTGGCCGGCCCGGCGGAGGCGCCCGATGCGATGGAGTCAGCCCAGCGGGAGGCAACGGCCTACTTCGGGCGGCCGGAGGTGTACCTCGAGCGGTACCTCGAGTGGCCGCGCCACATCGAGATGCAGGTCTTCGCCGACCGCCAGGGCAACGCCGTCTGGCTCGGCGAGCGGGACTGCTCGTACCAGCGCCGCCACCAGAAGCTCGTCGAGGAGTCGCCGGCGCCGGACTTTCCCGAGGATGTCCGCCAGGCGATGGGCGAAGCGTCCGTCCGCATCTGCCACGCCTCTGAGTACGAAGGCGCCGGGACGATCGAGTTCCTCTACGAGGGCGGCGCCTTCTATTTCCTCGAGATGAACACCCGGCTCCAGGTGGAGCACCCCGTCACCGAGCTCGTGACCGGCCTCGACCTGGTGGCGCTCCAGCTCAGCATCGCTGCTGGCGAGCCCATCGGCATAACTCAGGAGGAGGTGGCACGCTGCCACCGCGGCCACGCCATCGAGTGCCGCATCAACGCCGAGGACCCGGCGGGCGGCAGGTTCCTCCCGAGCCCCGGGACTATCAGGCGATTCCGGGCGCCGAACGGCTTCGGGGTGCGCACCGACGCCGGCTACGAGACGGGCGACACGATCAGCCAGTTCTACGACAACCTGATCGCCAAGGTCGTCGTGTGGGGCGAGGACCGCGAAGCCGCCCGCCGGCGCATGCTCCGAGCGCTAAACGAGACCCAGGTGGAGGGCATCGCCACGACCATCCCCGCCCACTTGCTCATCTTGGGCCATCCCGACTTCGTGGCTGCTGAGCACTCCACGCGCTGGGTCGAGGAGCGCCTCGACATGTCGTCGATCGCCGCTGCGGACCTGGCGGCCGAAGCGGCCGAGGCGGACGGCTCGCGGCGCGTGCTGCGCGACGTCGACGCCGAAGTTGACGGCCGGCGCTACCGGGTCAAGCTCTGGGTGCCCGAAGAGGTGGCAGGCGCCGCCGCCGGTACCCCAGCGGGATCCGGAGCTGGCGGCTCTCCTGCCGGGGGGCGGGGCGGCCGCGGGCGCGGCTCGGCCGGGCCGGTAGCTTCGAGCGACGGCACCATCACCGTCCCGATGCAGGGCACGATTGTGAAAGTCCTCGTCAGCGAAGGTGAATCGGTTGAGGCAGGTCAGACGATCTGCGTGCTGGAGGCGATGAAGATGGAGAACCCGATCAACGCGGACAAATCCGGCACCGTGACCGAGTTGAGGGTCAAACCCGGCGACGCCCTCGGTGCCGGCGACATCGTGGCGGTCGTCCGATGACAGGCGCCGCGCTGTCACATGGGCCGGCGCTGAAAGAGCAAGTGGCGACCGCGGTCGGGACCGACCGGAAGGCGTTGCTCGCTCTCTCGCACAGGATCCATGAAGTGCCCGAGTTGGGCTTCGAGGAAGTGAAGGCCTCGGCCTGGTGTGCCGAGGCTCTCTCCGAAGCGGGCCTGAACGTCGAGATGGGCGTATGCGACCTGCCGACAGCCTTCGCGGCGACAGCCGGTTCCGGGCCTTTCGTGCTGGCTATCTGCGCCGAGTACGACGCCCTGCCGAGCGTCGGGCACGCCTGCGGCCACAACGTCATCGCTTCGGCTGCCATAGGTGCCGGGCGGGCGCTGGCGCCGATCGCCGATGATCTCGGCATCACGATCAGGGTTCTCGGGACTCCCGCCGAGGAAGGCGGCGGCGGGAAGATCCTCATGATGGAGCGCGGTGCCTTCGACGGCGTCCATGCCGCCATGATGGTGCACCCGGCGCCGGGCGAGCTCGACCGCATGCCCTGCTTGGCCGTCGAGCACATCGACGTCGTCTACCACGGCAAGGAGGCGCACGCTTCGGCCTTCCCCGAACGGGGCGTCAACGCCGCCGACGCCCTCACGGTCGCCCAGGTCGCCATCGGCCTCTTGCGCCAGCACGCCGACTTCGGCGACCAGGTGCACGGGATCGTGACCTTGGGCGGGGCTGCGCCGAACGTGGTGCCGGCTCTCACCGAAGCCAAGTACTACATCCGTGCCCGGACGCTGGAGGCCCTGGCGACTTGGACGCCGCGGGTCCGCAAGTGCTTCGAGGCCGGCGCCGTCGCGACCGGGGCGACGATGGAGATCGTCCCGCAAGGCCCGACCTACTCCGAATTCGACACCGACCAGCCGATGGCCGACCTCTACCGCCGCAACGCCGAGGTGCTGGGCCGTGCCTTCCCGGCACCGGGTGGCCGCACGATGAGCGGGTCGACCGACATGGCCAATGTTTCTCTGGCGATTCCCTCGATCCACCCGATGCTCGGCATCGAGTCGCTGCCGGCCGTCAACCACCAGCCGGAGTTCACGGCCGCGGCGGCCAAAGCTCCGGCGGACAAGGCCGTGTTGGACGGCGCCACCGCGATGGCCTGGACGGTCATCGACCTCGCCCTTTCGGAGACAGAGCGCCCCAGGCTGACATCGACGGCGTACCAGCGCACCTGAGAGCCACGCCGGCGAGCATCTCGGCAGTCATTCGGTGCGCTAGCCTTGCTTTACTTGGGTGGTGGCGAGTGCCCCTGGAGACGATCTCGGCTGTCGGGCTCTCCAGCACTTGGAAGGCCGTGGTTGCTATGGCCCAGCTACGCAAGTCTGCCGGTGTCCCGGAGCTGGCAGATCGCGCTCGCGATGGCCTGTGCATGGCAGTCCCACTTGCTCATCTGTGTAGGCCGGAACCCCGGCCCCGGCGGCGGTCACCGGCAATCACGTCGTCGGGTGGGACTTCGCCACCCCCGACGGGCCTGACTCGGCGTCAACCCCAGCTCAGGCCGGCAGGTCGGCCTGGCCCCAAGTCCCCACCGAAGCGGCGATCTCCGCCACGGTGGGCGGATAGATCTCGTCGCCTGTCGACGCAAGCTGCTCGGGCTCCCACCAGCGTATTGCCTTGATCGAACGCCTCTCGTAGTCCTCCCAGCCGTCGCTGCGCAGGTCGACGTCGGGCCCTTCGAAGGGCACCTCGACGGCGAAGAAGTGCTGGGATTGCTGGTAACTCACGCTCTCGAAGGAGAACTCCACCTGCTCGCTGTGGACGACGGCGCCGAGCTCGACGGCGACGATGCCCGTCTCCTCGAACAGCTCGCGAGCGGCCGCCTGCTCGAAGGTCTCACCCTCGCCCAAGCCTCCACCGGCCGTGATCCAGTAGGAACGGCCGGGCTGGTGGGGATCGGTGCCGCAGAGCATCAGCAAGCGGTGGCTGCGGTCCCTGACGATGACCCGGCCCGCCGTCCTCTGCCTCGCCGTCATCGCGACGGCCGATACTCGCCGAACTCGGCCCGCAGCACGTCGGACACCTCGCCGAGGGTCGCCTCGGCCTTGAGGGCGGCTCTCATAGGCACCAGTAGGTTGCCGGTGCCGGCAGCAGCACCTGCCACGCCGGCCAGTGCTGTGGCAACGGCAGCGGGGTCGCGGCGGGCACGCACCGACCGCACGCGATCTATCTGAGCGTGCTGCAGCGACGGGTCGATAGGGAACACGACGGACTCGGTCGATTCGTCCTCGACGAAACGATTCACTCCCACCACGACCCGCTCCCCTGCGTCCACGGCCTTGGCGTGCTCGTAGGCGGCCTGCTCGATCTCGTCTTGCAGGTATCCGGCCTCGATCGCCGCCACCGCCCCGCCCATCTCGTCAATGCGGCCGATGTACTCGACGGCGAGCCGCTCGATCTCGTCGGTCAACCACTCGACGTAGTACGAGCCCGCCAGGGGGTCCACCGTCTCTGTCACACCGGACTCGTACGCCACTATCTGTTGGGTGCGCAGCGCCAGCTTGGCTGCCTGCTCGGTCGGTAGCCCGAGCGCTTCGTCGAAGCCATTGGTGTGGAGGCTCTGGGTGCCGCCGAGGACTGCCGACAACGCTTGTATGGCGACACGGACGGTGTTCACCTCGAGCTGCTGGGCGGTGAGCGTGGACCCGCCGGTCTGGGTGTGGAAGCGCATCTTCAGGGAGCGATCGGACTCGGCGCCGAAGCGCTCTCTCATGATCCTCGCCCACATGCGGCGAGCGGCCCGGAACTTGGCCACTTCCTCCAGCAGGTTGTTGTGGGCATTGAAGAAGAAGCTCAGCCTTGGGGCGAACTCGTCCACCTCCAATCCGGCGCCGACCGCCGCCTCCACGTAGGCGATGCCGTCGGCGATCGTGAAGGCGACTTCTTGCACGGCCGTCGAGCCGGCCTCCCTGATGTGGTAGCCCGAGATCGAGATCGTGTTCCAGTTCGGGATGTTCTCGGCACAGTACGCGAAGGTGTCGGTCACCAGGCGCATGGACTGGCGCGGCGGGTAGATGTATGTGCCGCGGGCGACGTACTCCTTCAAGATGTCGTTCTGGATGGTGCCGCCGATGGCGCTGGCCGGAATGCCCTGCTCTTCTGCCACGAGCTCGTACAGCAAGAGAAGGATCGCCCCGGTGGCGTTAATTGTCATGGACGTCGTGACCTTGTCGAGCGGCAGGCCCGCTAGCAGGAGCCGCATGTCCTCCAGAGAGTCGATGGCGACGCCGACTTTGCCGACCTCGCCTTCTGCCCGCGGATGGTCGGAGTCCAGACCCATCTGCGTGGGCAAGTCGAACGCGCACGACAACCCTGTCTGCCCCGCCTGCAGCAGGAATTTGAAGCGTTCGTTGGTCGCCTCAGCCGTCCCGAACCCTGCATACTGGCGCATCGTCCAGAGGCGCCCGCGGTACATGTCGGCTTGCACACCACGGGTGAAAGGGAACTCGCCGGGCTCGGCCAACTGAACGGAGGGGTCCCAGTTGGCGAGATCACCGGCGTTGTAGCGGCGCCGGATCCCGACTCCCGAGCCGGTCATGTGCTCCTGCTGCTCCTGCCGCTCCTGCCTGCTCTGCTCCGGGGCCATACCCAAGCGTAAGGAAGCCGGCCCGATGGTGCCAGCCTGGCTTTGGCCGGCCCTGTCGTCGCGCGGACATCTGTCCCCTGGACAGCGGGTGGAAATGTCCGCGCAGCGCTCGGGCGGCCGCCAGCGCTGTGGGTAGCCCTGTGGACAAGTCGGCAATTCGACGGTAGGTAAAACGGTAGGTGCGCTGTTCATACTCGGCGTCATGACAAAGCCGGGCGACGAACGGGTCGTGGCGTTGATGGATCTCGCCACCAGGCAGCACGGTTTGGTCAGCGCCAGGCAAGGGGTGCAGTTGGGGTTGCATAAGGACACGCTCTCGTTGCTGGCCGGAAAGGGCCTCCTGCACCGGGAGAGGCGGGGGATCTACCGCGTGGCGTCGGTGCCTCGTGCTCCGGTTCACGCTGTGGTGGAGGCGGTGCTGCTCACCGGTGGCGTGGTGTCCCACCGATCGGCCGCCTCTCGATTCGAGATGCTGCGGGCGCCCAGCCGAGTCGTCGAAGTCACCGTCGGCGGGCGGGATCGGCCCAGGGACCGGCCCGGCATCATCGTGCATCGCAGCCGTTGCTTGCTCCCGGACGAAGTGACGGCGGCGGGCGGGCTCCGGACCACGACGCCGGCCAGAACCCTTGTCGACCTGGCTGACCCCTCATACGGCATGACCGAGCGCGAGCTTCGCAGCGCCCTCGGCGGAGCGCTGCAACGCCGGCGACCCACCGCACCGCAGCTGCTCGACTACCTCGACTCGTCGGCCCGACGCGCCCGAGGCTTACGGCGCCTCAGAGAGCAGATCCACGACCTGACAGCAATCCACCTCGACTCCGTCGCCGAGGAGGAGGTGCTCGACCTGTTGCTACAGGCCGGTCTGCCCAAGCCACGCGCCGGCTACGTCGTCAACGACGAACACGGCCAGTTCCTCGCAAAGGTAGACCTCGCCTGGCCCCGGGAGAAGGTCGCCGTCGAGGTCGACGGCTGGGCATACCACTCGGACCCGGCGTCCTTCCACCTGGACCGGTCCCGCGGCAACGCCCTCGTCCTGGCGGGCTGGATGCTCCTACGACTGACGCCGAGACGGGTCCGGCTCGATCCTGGCGGAGTCGTGGGGGAAGTGTCAGAGGCGCTGCGATCCCGGCGGCCCTCCTAGACATCCGGTGCGCGCGGACAGTTTCACCTGCTATCCAGGGGAGAAATGTCCGCGCACCCCGGGGACACCAGGAGCAAGCGTCAGCCCACGGCAGCACGGCCGACGTGCGGCATGCAGAGCTCGTCGTACTCGGCGATGACGATCTCGCCGGCATGCTCTCCACAAGTCGGGCACGCCGGGTCGCGCCGGACCTTGAAAGTGCGGAAGGTGGTCTCGAGGGCGTCGTAGGCCAGTAGCCGTCCGGCGAGAGTGTCGCCCAAGCCGAGCAGGATCTTGATCGTCTCCATAGCCTGCAACGAGCCGATGATGCCGGGAAGAACGCCGAGGACACCGGCTTCGGAGCAGGACGGCGCCAACTCGGCCGGCGGAGGCTCGGGGATGAGGCAGCGGTAGCAAGGCCCGACGTACGGGTCGAAGACGGTCACTTGCCCTTCGAAACGGAAGATCGACCCATGCACCACCGGTATCCGCTTCAGGAGCGAGGCGTCGTTCAGGAGGTACCGAGTCGGGAAGTTGTCCGTCCCGTCCAGGATCACGTCGTAACCGTCGATGACCTCCAGAATGTTGTCCGCCCCGAGGCGCATGTCGTACGTCACGACGTCGATGTCGGGGTTCATGGCCGTCAGCGTCTTCTTGGCCGAGTCCACCTTGCGCTCGCCGATCCGGTCGAGGTTGTGCATGACCTGGCGCTGCAGGTTCGAGGCGTCGACGACATCCATGTCGATGACACCGATCGTGCCCACGCCGGCGGCGGCCAGGTAGAGCCCGGCCGGTGAGCCAAGCCCGCCCGCTCCCAGCAGCAGGACGCGAGACTCGAGCAGCCGCTGCTGGCCGGCCTCTCCGACCTCGGGCAGGAGCAGGTGGCGGTGATAACGGTTGCGCTGGTCGGCGCCGAGCGTACGGGGGACCATCCATGGCCGGCCCTCGTCCTTCCACTTGTTGAAGCCGCCCGCCATGGAGACGACGTCGGCGTACCCCAGCTCGCCGAGGGCCTTGGCCACAAACGCCGACCGGGTGCCGCCGGCGCAGTAGACGACGACCGGCTGCGACTTGTCCGGCGCTCGCCCCTCGATCTGGATCTCCACGTAGCCGCGAGGTATGTGCATTGCGCCCGGGATCGCTCCCTGCTCGTACTCGTCAGCCTCACGCACGTCGAGGAAGAGCGCTCCACCCAGGCTCGGCTCAGCGCCGGCCGGATCGACTTGCCTGATCGATTCCTTCACCTGCCCGAGCAGGTCCCTGAACGTGGCCACGCGCAAGCTCCTCCTTGCTACCTCCGTAGAACTCTCTACCTCCATAGAAACCCTACCTCTCCACTCAACATTCCTCCCCCACCACCGGGCGGCTACGGTCCGGCCGATGGACCTCGAAGAAGCGATCCGCCGGCGCCGCATGCACCGGGCCTTCTCGCCCGATCCGCTCGGTCGCCCTGTCCTCGAGAGGCTTTTGCGGATGGCGGCAGCGGCCCCCTCTGCCGGCTTCACTCAAGGGGTGGACTGGCTCGTCCTGGAGTCGGCCGTCGACAGGGCTCGGTTCTTCGAGGCCACGTGTGAAGCAGTCTGGCTCGCCGCACCCGGTCCGCTCGGGGGGCTGCTCCGAGCCCCAGCCATCCTCGTGCCTGTTGCGGACCCGACCGCCTACACGAGCCGCTACTCGGAATCCGACAAGGCGTCGAGCGGGCTGGCTGGCTTGCCGGCTGAGAGCTGGCCCGTCTCCTATTGGACGGTCGATGCCGCCATGGGAGTGATGCTCCTCCTGCTCGCGGTCGAGGATGCCGGCTTGGGCGCCCTCTTCTTCCGCCTGCACCGTCCTGTGGGTGTCCTGCTGGAGGCCTTCGCGATACCTGCGGGGCGCCAGGTCATAGGCGCCGTCGCAGCCGGCTGGAAGAGCGACACCGGCGCCCCAGTCCAGACCCAGGGCGTCGCAGCAGCCCTTGGAGGGCAGCGCGGCGGACGGCTCGCGAGCCCACCGCTCGGCCAGCCGGGCCGCCTCAGGCGCCGCAGGCGGCGGCCGTTGGAGGAAGTGGTGCACTGGGGGGCCTGGTGAGCCGCTCGAAATATAAACCCCTTGAAACATATGAAACTGCATGAAATGCTCACTCTGCCCGATACTCACCAGCGATAGCGGAGGCGACATTGACAAGCACGGCTCACCAGCACTCGGCCCTCGGCCCAAGCGACATATCAGCCCCGCCTGCGACCGGCAGGAGCGAGCTCAGGCCGCGAGCTGACGGCGCCTGCTTGCCCGCTTGGTGGCACGAGGCGACCCTCCTGGTCGAACCGTTGGAGGATCCCGTCGTCGACGAGCTCGGCCATGACCCGCGGTCGTCGTACGTGGAGCTGTACTGGCTGCCCGTCCTCGGGCCCTCCACGACGTGGCTGCTGAGGCGGTTTGCCACTTGCTTCGACGAGTACCCGAAGGGCTTCGACATCGAAGTCGACGAGTTGGCGCGATGGCTGGGGATCGGTGAGCGAAGCGGGGCGAACGCCCCGTTCTCGCGGACGATCAAGCGCTGCGTCGACTTCCAGATGGCCGAGTGGCGCACGGAGTCTCTGGCGGTACGACGCTGGCTCCCGCCCTTGGCGGGGCGCCACCTGAGGCGCCTCCCCCAGTCACTGCGCGACCGCCACTCGAGTGAGGTCGAGGCGGTGGCGCGGCAGACCTTCGCCGAGCGGCTCCGTATCCACGGCAAGCGGCTTGCCCTCAGCCTGCTCGAATTCGGCGAGGACCGAGCTGCCACAGAGCAACAGCTCATGCGCTGGTCCTTCCACCCCGCTCTGGCCAGCGAATGCGCCACCTGGGCAGCGCTGGAACAGGCCAGGCGGCGGGCATCGGTGGCAGCCCACCCGGCGTCTCTGACCGGCTCGGCGTCCCTGACCGGCTCAGCATCTCTGGGCCACCCGACGGCGGCTCTGGCCGGAGCGAGCCAGGCAAACCCTGCAAGCTCCCCTGCCCCCGAGACCGATCCAGCCCGGGCCGGAGACCTGGCGAGCGCCACCTCGGGCCGGGCGGCGGCAGCTGCTAGCCCGGAAGTGACCGAGAGGACGCCGAAGTCGGCCTGAAGCGGTGAGCCGCCGGAGACGCCCGCCCGGGCAAGTAATCTCTATCGCCGAGTGTCTTATTCCCCCACTTACCTCGAGCTGGTGCGCGAGCGCGTCGTCATTTACGACGGCGCTACTGGCACGAGCCTGCAGCAGCGCGACCTCGGCCCCGACGACTTCGGCGGAGAGGCGCTCGAGGGCTGCAACGAGATCCTCTGCCTGACTCGACCCGACGTCGTGAAGGAGCTGCACAGATCCTTCCTCGACGTCGGTGTCGACGTCGTCGAGACGAACTCGTTCGGCTGCCTGCCCTTCGTGCTGGCCGAGTACCAGCTGGCAGACCAGGCATCAGAGGTCGCCCAGAGGTCGGCACAGCTGGCCGTCGAGGTGGCACGCGACTACTCGACCCCGGACCGGCAACGGTTCGTGGCCGGGTCGATGGGCCCCGGCACGAAGCTGCCGACGCTCGGCCAGATCAGCTTCGTCGACATCCGCGACAGCTACGAAGTGCTGGCAACCGGTCTCTTGGAAGGGGGTGCCGACCTCCTGCTGGTCGAGACGAGCTACGACACCCTCCAAGCCAAGGCTGCCATCCAGGCGTGCCGCCGGGCTATGTCCCGTGTCGGGCGGCAGGTGCCCATACAGGTACAGGTGACGGTCGAGCTCACGGGACGCATGCTGCTCGGTACCGAGGTGAGCGCCGCCCTGACGGCAATCGAGGCACTGAGCCCGGACGTCATCGGCATGAACTGCGCAACCGGCCCTGTCGAGATGCGCGAGTCGCTGCGACACCTGTCCGAGCACTCGCTCGTGCCGATATCGGCCCTCCCCAACGCCGGCCTGCCCTCGGTGGTCGACGGTGTGATGCACTACGACCTCTCGCCGGCCGACCTCGCCCAGCATCTCGGCTCATTCATCACCGAGTTCGGCGTGACTGTCGTAGGCGGCTGCTGCGGCACGACACCAGAGCACCTGCAGGCCGTGGTCGAGGCGTGCGCAGACCTCACCCCGGCCAACCGCAGGCCGGTGTCAGAGCCCGGGGCGGCCAGCCTCTACTCGACCGTGACTTTCGATCAGGATCTCTCGTTTCTGGTGATCGGCGAGAGGACGAACGCCAACGGATCCAAGAAGTTCCGCGAGGCGATGCTCGCCGGCGACTGGGAGACCACGGTCGCCATGGCGAAGGACCAGGTGCGAGAAGGCGCCCACATGATCGACGTCTGCGTGGACTACACAGGCGCCAACGGCGTGAAGGACATGACCGAGGTCGCGTCGCGCTTCGCCGGCCAGTCGACCATCCCACTTGTGATCGACTCGACCGAGCCGGCCGTCGTCGAGGCCGCCCTGCAGTGGATCGGGGGGCGCCCGGTGCTGAACTCGGTCAACCTCGAGGACGGAGACGCGCCTGGCACGCGGCTCGACCGTTTCCTGACCCTCGCCAAGGAGTACGGCGCCGCCGTCATCTGCACGTGCATCGACACAGAGGGACAAGCGCGGACCGCCGACTGGAAATTCCGCGCCGCCAAGGCGATTCACGACCTTGCCGTCGAACGCTACGGCCTGTCTCCGAAAGACCTCCTGTTCGACGCACTGGCTCTACCCCTGTCGACAGGCATGGAGGAATCCCGCCGCGACGGCATCGAGACAATCGAGGGCATCAAACGGATCAAGGCCGAGCTGCCCGGCGTCTACACGGTCCTCGGTCTCTCGAACGTGTCGTTCGGGTTGTCGCCGGCCGCCCGCCAAGTCCTCAACTCGGTCTTCCTGCACGAGTGCACCGAAGCCGGCCTCGACGCCGCCATCGTGCACGCCGGCAAGATCCTGCCCCTCAACCGGGTGCCCGAGAACATCCGGGACATCTGCCTCGACCTCGTGTACGACCGCAGGCGCGACGGTTACGACCCCCTGCAGGCACTCATCGCCGAGTTCGAAGCCTCGGGCGGCACCATCGCCAACGCCGCCGAGGACCGCAGTGACTGGACGATCGAGCGACGGCTCGAGCAGCGCATCGTCGACGGCGACCGCAACGGGCTCACCGACGAGCTGGACGTCGCCCTGGAGGGCGGGCACACCGCCCTGGCCATCGTGAACGACATGCTCCTTGCAGGCATGCGCACGGTCGGCGAGCTGTTCGGCTCCGGCCAGATGCAGCTTCCGTTCGTGCTCCAGTCAGCCGAGACGATGAAAGCCGCCGTTGCCCACCTGGAGCCGCACATGGACAAGGTCGACAGCGGCGGCCGAGGCAGGGTCGTGCTCGCCACCGTGAAGGGCGACGTTCACGACATCGGCAAGAACCTCGTCGACATCATCCTCACCAACAACGGCTACGAAGTCTTCAACCTCGGGATCAAGGTGCCGATCACCGAGATGATCGCCAAGGCCGACGACGTCGAGGCCGACGCCATCGGCATGAGCGGCCTGCTCGTGAAGTCGACGCTCATAATGCGAGAGAACCTCGAGGAGCTCAATCGCATCGACAAGTCTCACTACACCGTCGTCCTCGGTGGGGCAGCGCTCACACGCAGCTACGTCGAGAAGGACATGAGGGAGACCTACGACGGGAGGGTCTTCTACGGCAAGGATGCCTTCGAGGGCCTGCACATCCTCGACCGCTGGATGGAGATCAAGAAGTCGGGAGTGGACGACCCGACGTTCGGCACCGAGCGGTCGGGCCGCGTGTTGCCGCCCCGCCAGTCACAGCTGCTGGCCGAGGTGGATCTCTCCACACTTCCCGACCGCTCGCCCGAGGTCGAGACGGATAACACCCTCTTCGAGCCGCCGTTCCTCGGCAGCCGCGTCGCCAAGGGAATCCCTCTCGACGACGTCGTCGGATATCTCAACGAGACGGCGCTCTTCCGCAACCAGTGGGGCTACCGACCGGTTGACGGAGAGACCGATGCCGACTTCAAAGAACGCGTCCGCTTCGAGCTTCGCGCCCGTCTCGACGAGGCCAAGGCCGAGGGCGTCCTCGTCCCGTCCGTCGCCTGGGGGTACTTCCCCGTCAATTCCGATGGCCAGAATCTGATCGTCTACACCGACGACGACAGGCGCACCGAACGACTCCGCTTCACGTTCCCCCGCCAGCGCAAAGAGCCGTACTTGTGCATCGCCGACTTCTTCAGGTCGGTCTCGAGCGGCGACAAGGACTACGCCGCCTTCCATCTGGTGACGATGGGCTCGCGTGCCTCCGAGCGGACGGCCGAGCTCTTCGCCGAGAACCGCTACCTCGACTACGTCAGCCTGCACGGCCTGTCGGTCGAGATGGCGGAGTCGCTGGCCGAGATGTGGCACCGGAGGATCAGGGAGGAGTGGGGCTTCGCCGAGGAGGACGCCCCGACGCTCACCGGCCTGTTCCGCCAGCAGCATCGCGGCGGCCGCTACTCCTTCGGATACCCGGCCTGCCCCGAGCTCGAGGACAACGCCAAGGTCGTCGAGCTCCTCGACGGGGTGCGCATCGGGGTCCAGGTCAGCGAAGGCTTCCAGCTGCACCCCGAGCAGACCACGCTCGCCATCGTCTGCCACCACCCCAAGGCCAAGTACTTCGTCGCCTGAGGTGCCACGGCATGCGGCATGCTGTGGGAGTGGAGGGACAAGTCGTAGCACTGTGCCAGGAGTGCGGGTTCGACCCGTCACGCTGGACGCCGCGGGACACAGCGACGCTGTTGCGTGGCCTGGGCTGGTGGTGGAAGTCGGCCATCACCGGTATCCCGGCAGAAGCCCTCAACCGGCGACAGGCGGGCGGCGGTGTCTGGTCGGTGTTGGAGTACGGGGAGCACACGGCGGCGGCCATGTCCTTCCTGCGGAGCGGTCTCGAGATCGTCTTCGGCAGCCAAGGCGCCGAGCTCCCACCCGAGCCGGATGTGCCGGAAGCGTTCTCCGAGACTCCGAGCAGCCTCGTTCCCCGTGACGTCCTAGAGGCGATCAAGCGCGAGGGCCAAATGCTCGGCAGGCTCGTCGCCGAGGCGCCTGCCCGATCATGGTCGCGGCAGGGTACCGACGCCTACGGTGTCGTCACGGCACGGGAGATCATGGCACTCGCCGTCCATGAAGCGTCGCATCACCAGATGGACATCAGCCGAGGCCTCGCCGCCATAGGCGAGGGAGCTCCCGTTCAGCGTGGCCACGTGGTCCAGCTCAACGTCTCCGACGGCGGTGTGCCCAAGCTGGCTGTCGAACGCGCCAGGGTCTCGCATGGCGGCATGGACGGCGACCGGCAGGACGAGGTCAAGCACCATGGCCGCCCCTTTCAGGCTCTCTGCCTGTGGTCCGCTGAGGTGATCGAAGCTCTCAGCGACCTCGGACACTCTGTGGCAGGCGGCTGCGCCGGCGAGAACCTCACGCTCGGCGGCTTGGACTGGGGAACCCTACGGGCCGGCACGCGGCTCCGGGTCGGTGGCGTCCTGGCAGAGCTCTCCTTCCCGGCTATCCCTTGTTCCAAGCAGGCCCGCTGGTTCTCCGACGGAGACTTCCGCCGCATCAACCACAATGTCAACCCGCAGTGGGCCCGCTGGTACGCCTGGGTACGAGAACCCGGCGAGGTCGCCACCGGGGACTCGGCAATCGTCCGGCCATGAGCAGCTCGGCCGGAAGGCAAGCCGCCGAGGCGAGGTAACGTCGGGACGATGCCTGCGCTCGACGTCACCGACGCCACATTCGAGGCGGAGGTCCTCGACAAGTCCATGACCGTCCCTGTCGTGGTCGATCTCTGGGCGCCCTGGTGCGGACCGTGCCGGACCCTAGGACCCATCATCGAGAAAGTGGTCGACGACACCGACGGTGCGGTCGTGCTCACCAAGGTGAACGTCGACGAGAATCCGATGATCTCCCAATCTTTCGGTGTGCAGTCGATCCCGGCGGTCTTCGCCCTTTCAGAACGGAACATCGTGTCGAGGTTCGTCGGCGCGCTGCCCGAGCGGGAGGTGGCCGAGTTCGTCAACGGCCTGCTCCCCGCCCCCAGCCAAGCCGACGAGCTCGCCGAGCAGGGTGACGAGGCCTCCCTGCGCCGGGCGCTCGAGATCGACCCCGGGCACAGCGGCGCTGTCACGGCCCTTGCGGCCATGCTCGTCGACAAGGGCGAGCCCGCCGAGGCGCTCGGGCTCCTGGAGCGGATCCCCGAGACGCCGGAGACCAGGCGTATCGCCGCCAAGGCCCGCTTGCCGAGGTCGGACAGCCCCGACGGTTCCTGGTCTGCCGGTGACATCGATGCCAAAGTGTCCCAGCTGCTGGACAGGGTCCCTGGTGACGACGACGCTCGCCAGCAGATCGTGGATCTCCTCGAGACGATGGACCCCGAGAGCCCGCGGTTGGGCGAGCTCCGCCGGGCGCTCGCCTCCAAGCTGTTCTGACCGCGTGCCGACACACGGCACCGCGGCCAGTTTGAGCGGAGAGCAGCTGGGAGAGGCACAGCCGTGGGCAAGACCCCCCGCCACCGAGGTCGCCCTTGGCCCGCACACGTTCGACATCCGCCATCGAGCCCTCGTCATGGCCATTTGCAACCGCACGCCTGACTCGTTCTTCGATGCCGGCGGCTATTTCCCTTTCGACGCCTTCTTGAGGCACGTCGACGCCGTCGCCGCCCAAGGCGCCGATCTCGTTGACATCGGAGGGGTCAAGGCCGGCCCCGGCGACGAGGTCGGCGAAGCCGAGGAGATGGACCGCGTCGTGCCGGCGATCGAGGCAGTGGTCGCCCGCCTGAGCCTGCCTGTGTCAGTCGACACCTGGCGGGCGTCGGTGGCCGAAGAGTCCTTCCGGGCCGGCGCTGTCGTGGGCAACGACATCAGCGGCTTCGGCGATCCGGACTATCTGGCCGTCGCCGCCGAGGCCGGCGCCACCGTCGTGGCAACCCACATCAGGCTGCAGCCGCGCGTCCCCGACCCTGAGCCCGTCTACGCGGATCTTGTCGGGGAGGTGACGCAGTACTTGTTGGGGAGGAGCGAGATGGCGCTGGCGGCAGGCATTCCTGCACAGCGGGTGATCGTCGACGCCGGCCTCGACCTCGGAAAGACGCCGGCGCAGTCGCTCGAGCTGCTGCGGCGCTCGTCGGACCTCGCCGGCCTGGGGTTCCCCGTCTTGTTGTCGGCCTCCAACAAGACGTTCCTCGGCGCCCTGCTGGACCGGGGTGTGACGGACCGCAGGGAGGCTTCGCTGGCCGCGGCGGCCCTCGGCATCACAAAGGGGTGCCGGCTGCTCAGAGTCCACGACGTGGCAGGTACCGTCCGGGTCCGCAACGTCATTCAGGCCGTGCTCAGTTCGGATTCGCTTCAGTGACCGCCAGCGCTTACCTGATTAACGGTGACGATGCCACCCTCGTCTCCGAGGCTCTCTCAAAGCTGCTCGACTCGCTTTGCGGCGACAGTGCCGTGCCTGTGGAAGAGCACACAGCCGACAGCGATGAAGGCGACATCGCGGCGGTGCTGGATGCTCTGGTGACGCCGCCGTTTCTCGCCGACAGGCGCATAGTTGTGCTGCGGGGTGCCAACAGGCTCGACGCCGGCCAGGCTTCCCAGCTGGCCGAGCGCGTCAAGGATCCCATAGACGGCAACGTGTTGGTGCTGGTGGTGAGCACCAGCGGCGACAGACCGACTCGCGCCGTCCCCACCGCCCTGTCCAAGGCCGTCAAGGCCGTCGGCGAGGTCATCGCCACATCGCCGGGGCAGGGGCGCCAACGCTCCGACTGGTTCATGCAACGAATCCGGCACAGCGACGTGCGCCTCGACGCAGCGGCCACGCGGGCACTCCTAGAGCACCTCGGCGAGGACGTAGCCCGTCTCGGATCCGTCCTCCAGATGCTGGAAGCTGCTTACGGCGACGCCGGCAAAGTGGGTATCGAGGAACTTGTGCCGTTCCTCGGCGACACGGGCGGCGTGCCTCCCTGGGACCTGACCGACGCTCTCGACAAGGGTGACGGCGACCGGGCTATCGCCGCCCTGCACCGCATGATGGAGGCCGGCGACCGGCATCCGCTCGCCGTCCTGTCGACTCTGCACAGGCACTACGGGGGCATGCTCCGCCTCGACGGAGCCGATATCCGCAACCCCGACGAGGCAGCTTCGATCCTCAAGATGTCGCCCTACCCGGCCAAGAAGATCCTCGAGCAGGGAAGGAGACTCGGCCACGAGCGGGTCGTGCGAGCGATCGAGGTGATCGCCGACGCCGACGCCAACCTCCGGGGCCTTATGGCTTGGCCGAGTGCTCTCGTCATGGAAGTGCTCGTCGCCCGGCTGGCGCAGCTGGCCCGCTCCACGGCTGCGCCGGCACGGTCGTGAGCTCCGGGCAGCAGGACACGTCAAATCTGCTCACTCTCGCCAGGCGAGCAGCACTCGCAGGCGGGGCGCTGCTCCTCGACCATTGGACATCGATGGGACCGGTCGAGTCGGTCATCGACAGCGTCAGCACGAAGTCGACGCGCACAGACCTCGTTACGGCCGCCGACCGCGCCAGCGAGGCCTTGATCGTCGGCATGCTCCAAGCCGAGAGGCCCGACGACGGCCTGCTCGGCGAAGAAGGCGCCAGTCGGGCAGGTACGAGCGGGCTCACCTGGGTCGTCGACCCGCTCGACGGCACGGTGAATTTCGTGTACGGCTTGCCCTTGTTCGCGGTGTCCGTCGCCTGCCGCGACGAGTCAGGCGCGCTAGTCGGTGTCGTTCATGACCCGGTGCGCGGTGAGACTTTCACAGCCAGCGCCGGCGGAGGCGCTGCTTGTAACGACACGGCCTTGCATCTTGGGCCAGGGCCGGTGCTGGCCGAGGCTCTCGTAGGTACGGGCTTCGGGTATGCCAGCCGGAGGCGGCAGGAGCAGGCTCGCTTGCTCGGCACCGTCCTGCCGGCAGTTCGCGACATTCGGCGCGGTGGCTCGGCGGCATTGGACTTGTGCTGGGTCGCCGCAGGTCGCCTGGATGCGGTCTTCGAAGCCGGGCTGCAAGAGTGGGACCTGGCAGCCGGCGCACTGGTCGTGGAGGAAGCAGGTGGCGAGCTGGCCACCATCGGGGGCTTGATCGACAGTGAGCCATGGGTTCAGACTCTCTTCGCCGCTGCACCAGGACTCGGCGAACCGCTGCAGGACCTAGTGGCACAGGCAGCCGCCAATGCGCTTTGACGTGCGACCGCGCGCCACCGCGGATCTCGATGACTGCGCGTTGGCCTTGCGCGAGGTCTACGAGGCCGACCGCTATCCACGCACCTTCCCCGATGACCCCGTGCAGTGGTTGCAGCATCCGCGCCAGCGTCAGGCGTGGGTTGCAGTCACCGATACCGGCTCCCTGGCGGGCCACGTGGCTCTCAACGTCGCCGAGGGAGACCCTGCGATCTCGGTCTCGACGGCCTGGACCGGCCTTGGTCCCGAGCACCTCGCCGTCGTGTCGCGTCTGTTCGTGGTGCCAGCTTGCCGCCGCGCCGGCGTCGCCCGGGCCCTTGTCGACACCGCCGTCCGCGCCGCCCACGAAGCAGGGCAGCGCCCTGTCCTCGACGTCCTGCAGGCCGACACCGAAGCCATCTCCACCTACGAGACGCTGGGGTGGGAGCGGGCGGGCTCGATCGTGTTCAAATCGGCCCGCACCGGCGAGTCGATGCCCGGCTTCGTGTACGCCGGGCCGGTCCCCGAGCTGTGAAGCCAGGCGACGCCTGACTCGGGTACGCGACGCACATCCGACTTCACACCTGCGCTCCGGGTCACCCGTCCGCCGCGCAGGAGCCGGGGCCGGATAGCTCGATAGCTGACTCGCTGGAGAGCAGTCGGTACGCCTTCTCCGTGCGGTGCCAGACTGCTTCGCATGGCTAACTCGACATCGCAAAGCCACCCGCCGATGCGCAGGCACCGCCTGGCTCGGGTGGCAGCAGGCCCCTGATCCTGTGCTCTCTCGGTTTCTGGATCGCCTCAGTTCCTCCGGGTGCGGCGGCGCAGACGGCCGTCGGTGTCGGGAGCGGTCCCTACGCGGTCGGGGTAGACCCGGCCACCGACACGGTGTACGTCGCCAACTCTGACAGCGGTACCGTCTCTGTCATCGACGGGGCCAGCAACACCGTCAGGGCCACTGTCACGATCGGGAGCGGTCCCGAAGGGGTCGCGGTGGACCCGGCGACTGACACCGTGTACGTCGCCAACTCTGGCAGCGACACCGTCTCTGTCATCGACGGGGCCAGCAACACCGTCACGGCCACTGTCGGGGTCGGAAGCGGTCCGGACGGGGTCGGCGTGGACCCGGGCACCGACACCGTGTACGTCGCCAACTCTGGCAGCGGCACTGTCTCTGTCATCGACGGGGCCAGCGACACCGTCACGAACACTGTCACCGTCGGGAGCGATCCGGATGGGGTCGGGGTCGACGTGGCGACCGACACCGTCTACGTAGCCAACTATGGGAGCGGCACCGTCTCTGTCATCGACGGGGCCAGCGACACCGTGACCGCCACTGTCACGGTCGGGAGCGAGC
>JBOGHW010000002.1:0-24312 GCA_050744865.1 Acidimicrobiales bacterium
CAGCGCAGCTCACCAGAACAAGGCGCGATGCCCAGGAGCCTCGACGAGCCGACCTACTTCGCCGCCGTATGAGCACAGTCATTGCACCCTCTCATCGTAATCGGCGCTGCCGGACCACACTTACGGATCCCCGCCATATGAGTCCCAAGCATCATCTTGAGACAGGACCAGCACTCCGTACGGTGGATCGTTAGTTATGTTACTCGTCGCTATGGCGCTTGGCTCTGCGCGCCCTTCGCGCACGTTACGCGCACGACGTGGCGGCTGCAGAGGAGCACCGGGCGACACTAGGTCGTCTAACCAGGTCTTTTCGGGTCGGGAAGGCGGGATTCGAACCCGCGACCTCAGCGTCCCGAACGCTGCGCGCTAACCAAGCTGCGCTACTTCCCGTGGCGGGTAGTCAAGCCCGTCGACCACCCATCGTAGTCGTTGAACTGGTGCGCCGAACTAGCCCGGCGGGGCCGCAGGTCTCGCTTCGCCAGAGTCGCCAGCGCCGCCCCGGTCGCCCGCGTCGCCCGCGTCTCCTCCAGCGGCCGCCAGAGCCGGCGAGTGGACGATTACCTTGGCGATGCGGCGTTTCTCCATCTCGGCGACGCGGAAGGTCCAGCCGAGTCGCTCGACCACCACTCCCTCTTCCGGGATGCGACCGAGGACGTTGAGCAGGTAACCGCCGAGAGTCACGTAGTCGCCTTCAGGCACCGGCGCCCCCAGCTCGGAGCGGACGTCGTCGATGGAGACCGAGCCCTCGACGAGCCACCGAGACCTGTCGACCCTCTCGATCGGAGGCGAAGTGGTGCGGTCGAACTCGTCCCGCAGGTCACCGACGAGCTCGCTCACCAGGTCGTTGATGGTCAGGACACCGGACACCGAGCCGTACTCGTCCACGACGACGGCAAAGCCGCGGCGCCCCCGCCTCATGTCGGCCAGCAACTCCAGGGCGGGTCGGGACTCGGGCACCACGTACGGCTCACGAAGCCGCCGAGATATCTCCTCTGTCGTCGGCACCTTGTCGCTGCCGAGCGAGCTGAGGTGGAAGAGGTCTTTCACGAACAGCACGCCGGCAAGCCGGTCCAGCTCCCCTTCGTAGACGGGAAAGTGGCTACAGCCAGACCGCCTCACGGCTGCACTCACAGTGGTGTAGTCGACGGGGGCGGCCAGGGCCACGACGTCGACCCTCGGCGTCATCACCTCTCGGGCGGTGGTGCCGCGCAAGGACTCGATGCCGGAGCGGATGAGGCGCTCCTGTTCGGAGACGGGTGCTCCCGCAGTTGATGCTGCGCCTTCCAGCCCACGCCGCTGACGCTGGCGAGCCGCTCGGCGCCGCATCGGCTAAGCCTCTGAAGCGAGCGGCAACGGCTTGTAGGAGTCGTCGTGGTAGGTGCCACCCTCGAGCAGTGCCTGCGCCGCCTTGCGCAAGCGCAGGGCGTTGAGCGGCTTCACCAGGTAGCCCTCTGCCGAGTGCTTGGCGATGAAGACGTCGGCACGCCGATCGAGCAAGATCAGCACGGGAACCTGCGGCGAGCGGTCGCCCGACTCCTCGAGACGCAGATCCAAGGAAATAGCGACTCCGCCCATGGAACCCACTTGAAGGTCGGTGATAACCAGGTCAGGCGGCTGGGTGGCGACCTCGTCGCGGACTAGCGCGCCTGAGCGCACTTCACGGATTGAGGTGTCGTCGTCCTCGAGAGCGGCACGGACCTCGGCGATAACGGTCTCGGCGTCGGCGACGATGAGGATGTCAGGCACGCTCGGAGAGTAGCGGTCCGGTGAGATATACGGCGACTTGGCGGAGCCCGTCGAGGTCGTGGACATCCCGCGCCAAGTAGGGAACCCGTACGACCATCCCCTCGACCCTTTCCTCCAGTCCCACCAGGTGTTGGCGCTCCCTGTCGGCGACTGACTGGAGGTCGGCCATGTTCTGGCGCAAGCTCGCAAGGGCGGTGCCAGGATCCTCGGCTTCAGAGCCAGGACCGGTGGCGGACTCGCCGGTGACAACCGCCGCTTCTCCGCCGGCCAAGTCAGGGTGGAGGCGGTTGACGACCAGGCCGGCGACGGGCTGGTGAGCTTTGGCCAGCCGCTCGGCGAAGAACGTCGCCTCCTCGACCGAGTCGCGGCGGGGCGCCGCCACCAGTACGAAGGCCGTGCCCGGGTCCTCCAGCAGCTGCTCGACCTTGGCAGCCCTGTCCCTGAATCCTTCCTCCATCCCGTCAAAAGCCCGGAAGAAGGCCACCGCGTCCTCGACGATCTCCGAGCCGGCAACCTTGGAGATCGTGCGCAGCAGGGCCTGGCTGGCGATGGAGAGCGCCTTGAAGGAAGCCCTCGTCGGCATGAGGACGATCCGGAAGATCCGGTTCTCCAGGAAGCGCATGAGCCGGCGCGGGGCCTCGAGAAAGTCGAGCGCATTGCGGGTCGGTGGCGTGTCGACAACTACCAGGTCGAACAGGCCGGACTCGTTGAGCTCGTAGAGCTTCTCGGCCGCCATGTACTCCTGGGTGCCCGACAGAGCCGAGGTGAGGTTCCTGTAGAGACGATTGCCGAGGATGCGCTCGGCTTGGGCCGGATCGACCGAGTACCGCTCGACAAGGCTGTCGAACGTCGTCTTGGCGTCGAGCATCACTGCCGACAGCTGGCCGGGCCAGGGACCGGAAATCACTTTCGGATCGTTCGAGAGGGTTCCGATGCCAAGCGCATCGGCCAGGCGGCGCGCCGGGTCGATGGTCACCACGCACGCCTTGCGCCCAGCCATGGCACCGGCGAGGGCTATGGCGGCCGAGGTCGTGGTCTTGCCGGCGCCCCCCGATCCACAGCAGACGATTATCGAGCGATCGCGCACGAGCGGACCGATGTCTGAGCCCGTGCTCACAGGCCGCCCCCGAATCGGTCGATCGCCCGGCCGAGGGCTTCAGCCAGCAGGGCGACTTCGCCAGGCCCGAAGTCAGCGGCGAACAGGTAGGGGAGAGTGAGGCGAGGCAAGGGCATCTCGGCTTCCAGCCTGGCAAGCTGCTCCGACTGTACTGACTGTCGTGCGAGCCGCCACTCAGCGGCAGCCGACAGCTTGGCCGCTTCGCCCGGCTCGAGCTGCAGCCCCGCAGCCGAGGCGAGGGCCTCGGGTCGAGCGGCGACGGCCATCGTCTCGTAAACGGCGTTCACGACAACCGGGCCGAGCACGATCCCGATCTCGTCCTCGAGGCGGAAGGCTGTCTCAATGAGCTCGTTCACGGGGGTCTCCTCGGGCAGGGTCACGAGGATGACCTGGCAACGACTCGGGTCGTGCAGCATCTCGACAACCTCGGCCGCCTGGGTCCGCAACGGCCCGCCGCGGGCGGCGTCGACGAGGCCGCTCGCGCTCGTCAAGAAACGCACCGCGTGCCCAGTAGCCGGCGCGTCCAAAATCAGCAGGTCGGGAGTGACGCTGCGCTCGAGCTGCTTGACTTTGCCGAGCACGAGGATCTCCCGAATGCCCGGTATGGCCGTCGACACGATGTCGAGCAGGCCGGCGCTGGTTAGCCTCCTGGCAAACCTCCCCATCCCGTGATCGGCCAGGTACTCCAAAAGGGCATCGTCCGGGGTTATGACGCGGCCGCGCACCTGGCCGCCGAGGCCCTGGTAGAGGAGGATCTCCTCGTAACCGAAGTCCTCCACTGTCCCGAAAAGGCTCGGTATGGCTCCTGCAGAATCGAGAGCCACCAACAGGACGTCAAGGCCGGCGTCGGCCGCCATGCGAGCCAGCGCTGCCGAGACGGTGGTCTTCCCGACCCCACCCTTGCCGGCGACGACGACCAGCCGGCTCTGTCTGCAGAACCTGTCCCTGTCCATCGGGCCGGAAGATTATCGGGCATCTCTGGCAATTCACCTCTTGTGTCGCGAGACGTCGAAGGGTACTGTCACGTCAGTACGGCTGGCACAAGTCTCCGACCAGGGGATGGCGGCCGTGCACGTAGGCGCGTCTCAAGCGTGACGAGAGGTGGCGGGGGTCCTCCGCTCTCGACACGAGAGCAGCATGCAGCGGGGGAAATGAGGGGGACTGGAGGGACATGATGGTCGCCAACCGGGGCGAGGAGTCGTGGCAAGCGAGGGCGTCATGCCGCGGCCCCCAAGCAAATGTGTTCTTTCCGCCGTCACGCGTCGAGCGCAAAGAAGAGCGCCTGACGCGCGAGCGAGCGGCCAAGGCCATCTGCCGGACATGCACCGTCAAGCACGATTGCCTTGAGTACGCGCTGAGGATTCGGGAGCCGCACGGCATCTGGGGCGGTCTCAACGAGGCCGAGCGCAAGCAGGTGCTGGAACATCCGCCGAAGCTGGCGCAGGTGCACCGTCTGGCCTGAGAGGCGCCAGCGGAGCGGACCGCTACCGTAGCCGGATGAGCGAGGTGCTGATCCCCAAGGATGCCGCCACGATCATGTTGGTGCGCGACGTGCCCGGCTCGGCACACGGTGGCGCCACAACCGAGATGCAGGTGCTCATGCTCCGCCGCAATGCCCGCTCCACCTGGGTCGGCGGCGCCTACCTCTTCCCGGGCGGCGCCGTGGACCCAGAGGACCGCGGCGACGAGATGGCACGCCATTGCCGCGGACGTGACGACGCAGAGGCATCAAGGCTGCTCGGGATCGAGAGCGGTGGCCGGGGCTATTTCGTGGCCGCTGTGCGGGAGTGCTTCGAGGAGGCGGGCGTCCTCCTGGCCGCTCCGCCGTCGTTAGGAGACGGGCCGCTGTCGTTCGAAGACCCGTACACCGCGGCCCGATTCGTCAACCACCGCCGCCGCCTCAACACCGGAGAGACCACACTCGCTGCCATCTGCCAGGAAGAGGGCATCCACATCGACCTCGATCGGCTCGCATACTTCAGCCACTGGATCACCCCCGAGGGAGCTCCGCGCCGCTACGACACCCGCTTTTTCGTCGGAATCGTTCCGGCTGGGCAAGAGGCGCTCCCCGACGACAAGGAAGTGGTCGCCACCACCTGGATCGAGCCGAACGAGGCAGTCAGGCGCCACCTGGCCGGGGAGCTCGACGTCATGTTCCCGACGATGAAGAATTTGGAGGCGATCGGGCGTTTCTCGTTTAGTGCGGACCTGATGGCAGCAGCCGCTGCAGCCGAAGTGCCGACGATCCTGCCACGGGTCAACGTGGAAGACGAGGGTGCCCGCATCGTGCTTCCCGGTGACGACCAGTACGAGAGTGCCTCCGGTCTCCCGAAAGGGGTCGACTTCCCCGACCGCCCGCAACCGACAAAGCGGTTGTAGTGGGGCCGCTGCTGGAGGCGCCGAGCTACGGCGACGCAGTGACGGTGCTGGAAGGAGTAGTGCGCCTCACCTGCCAGAACCCGTCGCTGATGACAGGTCCGGGGACGAACACTTACCTCGTGGGCAACGCTGCCCTGGTCGCCATCGACCCGGGTCCTGACGACGCGACTCACGTCTCGGCCGTTGCCCAAGCGGCTGCCGGGAAGCTGAAGACGATCCTCGTCACCCACACGCACCCCGACCACTCGCCCGGAGCCTCCCGTCTCGCCGAACTGACGGGCGCAAGAGTGCTGGGCCTCGGGCCACGGGACGGCTTCGAGCCACACCGGCTGATCGAAGGCGGCGACGTCGTCGACGGCGGGGACATCGCGCTGCGGGTGCTCCGCACGCCGGGCCACGCCTCGAACCACCTCGCCTTCATAGCCTCTACCGGCGGTGAGACGGTGCTGTTCTCCGGCGACCACGTCATGAGCGGCTCGACCGTCGTCATAGCTCCACCGGACGGGGACATGGCCCAGTATCTGTCGTCTCTGCACCTGGTCCTCGATCTAGAGCCGCCGGCGACCGTGATCGCCCCTGGCCACGGGGCTGTCCTGGCAGATCCGCGGGCCGTCGTCGAGTACTACGTCGCCCATCGCCTGCAGCGGGAGGCTGCAGTGCTGGCCTCACTGGCCGCTCGCCGCAGCGCCGTCGTCGAGGACATCGTGGCCGACGTGTACACCGACGTGCCCGAGGTGCTGCACCCGATCGCCCGCTACTCGGTGTGGGCTCACCTCCGCAAGCTTGGCCAGGAAGGCCGGGCGTCCGCCGGCGACCCTGACGATCTCGGTGCGACGTGGGCGGTGCCGTGAGCCCAAGCCGGCCGACCCGGGCGCAGGCCAACGGTCCGCCTCCTACCGGCATTGCCTGGCGCGAGGCCGGGGGGGCGCTGTCGATGACCTGGCCCGTCTTCGATTCCCTGCCGCTCGATGTGATCGTGACGACTCGCTCGGGCGGTGTCTCGAGCGGCGACTACGCCAGCTTGAACCTCGGGCTCCACGTCGGAGACAGCGACGATCACGTGATCGAGAACCGCAGCCGGGCGGCGGCTGCCATCGGGACCGAGTTGAGCGACCTCGTCTTCGCCACTCAGGTGCACGGCCGTGCCGTACACGTGGTGACGACCGTCGACATGGGTCGTGGGGCGGCGACGCTCGCCACAGCCGTGCAAGGGGTCGACGCCTTCGTGACGGCACAAGCCGGTCCCGTTCTCGTGATGATGGTGGCCGACTGCGTGCCCGCCGTGCTCTACGACCCGTTGGCTCACGTGCTCGCCTGCGTGCACACCGGCTGGCGCGGCACGACCAGCCGCGTGCTCGACGCCGCGCTCTCGGCGATGACCGACCTTGGCGCTCAGCCGACGGACGTGATCGCTGGTATCGGCCCCGCCGCCAACCCCGCCACCTACGAAGTCGGCCTGGACGTCACGGCCGCTGTCACCGAGACCTTCGGAGCCACCGGGGCCGCTCGCCTCCTCGGCCCCGGGCGGGGCGACAGGAGGTTCTTCGACCTTCCCGCCGCCAACTACCGGATCCTCCTAGAGGCGGGGGTTCCCGCTCGGCAGATCCACGTCGCGCCCGTCACGACGAGCGCCGGCGGGCCCTTCTACAGTGACCGCGCGACTCGCCCGTGCGGGCGCTTTGCGATCCTCGGCAGGCTGCACAGCCTCACGGCAGCCGGATGACACCACGCTTGGCGAAGCGTTTCGCTTACGAGAGCTTCGAGATCGACCGGGTTGCCGGGGAGCTGCGCTGTAGCTACTCGCTCGACGAGCAGCACTTCAGCGAGAGCATCAGCCTGCCCGCGACGGCCGGGCTCGCCGCCTGGGACAGCAACGAGGTCCGTGCAGCGGCCAGGTGGGTCTTCCTTTTGGCCGGTGTCTCGTACTACAAGGCGGGAGCACCACCCGAGATCGACCTACGGGGCCAACCGCTCAGCAGCAAGGACATGGCGTTCTTGCGCGCCTTCTACCTGGATGGCCTCGGCGAGTTCGCCTACCGCAACGACTTGGACTTGTCAGGCCTGTCGCTGCGTGGCGCAGCAGGGCTCGGCTCGGCCGAAGCCACCGAGCCAGCCCCGGTGGGCATTGCACCGCGGGCGCCCCTCGTCTGCTTCGGTGGCGGCATCGACTCCATCGTTACGACCGAGCTTGTGCGCGGGGAGGCGGGCGACTCCGCCACTTGCCTGTTCATCGTGAGCCGCAAGGGAGACCGCTTTGCCGCCATCGAAGACTCGGCGGCAGTCAGCAGGCTGCCGGTAGTGCGGGCGGAACGGGAGCTCGACGACGCCATTGTCCACTCGACACAGCTTGGTTACCTCAACGGCCACGTACCGGTGACAGGGATCGTCTCGGCTATTGCCGTCCTGGCTGCTGCGCTTCACGATCGCGATGCCGTCGTGATGTCCAACGAAGCATCCGCATCTGTGGGCAACGTGGTCTCGAACGGGCGGGTCATGAACCACCAGTGGTCCAAAAGCATCGCCTTCGAGACGGGGTTCCGGGCGGCACTGGCCGGACAGGGCGTCGGCGTCGACTACTTCTCGCTGCTGAGGCCCGTCTCCGAGCTGTGGGTCGCACGGCGGTTTGCCGAGCTGCCTGCGTACCATCGCACGTTTCGCAGTTGCAACAAGGCGTTCTTCGTCAACCCGACTCGGCGGCTCGACCACTGGTGCGGCGAGTGCGACAAGTGCTGTTTCGTCGACCTCGTCCTCGCACCGTTCATGGACCGCCTCGCACTCGAGTCCGTCTTCGGCGGGCGAGAGCCTCTTTCCGACAAGTCGCTCGGCGGCAAGTTCCGTGTCCTGCTCGCTCTTTCTTCGTCCCCGAAGCCGTGGGACTGCGTCGGCGACACCTCCGAGTGCCGAGCGGCCCTGCGGCTGGCGGTGCGGCGGGAGGACCGACGCGACACCGAGCTCCTCCACGAGCTGGCTGCCGAGCTCGATGCGACCGCCACCATCCCCGACCCTCTCGAGGCACGTGAAGCCATCGGCATCGACGGGCCACACTTCATCCCCGACGCCTATGCGCCCGGCAATCTCCTGGTCTGACCTCCGCGGCGCCAGCGTCGGCGTCTGGGGGCTCGGGATCGAGGGCACCGCCAACCTGGAACGGCTGCTGGGCATGGGCGCCTCTGTCCGCGTCGTCGAGGATTCGCCGACGGTGGAGTCCGTCCTCGGCTGCGAAGTGCTTGCGCTTGGCGCCGGCGGCTTCGAGGAACTGTGCCGGCAGGACGTCGTCGTAAAGACGCCCGGCGTCCCCCGACGGCGACCCGAGGTCGTGTCCTTGCAGGACAGGGGCATCCCGGTTGTCGGCGGCCTCGGTCTATGGATGCAGGAAGCGCCGAGGGACAGGGTCGTCGCCATCACCGGGACGAAGGGCAAGTCGACCACGACGGCCATAGCCGGCCACCTCCTCCAGCGTCTCGGGTACCAGAGCCTCGTCGCCGGCAACATCGGTCTCGTGCCCTACGGGAAAGGGGTCACGGCGGCCTTCGACTATGCCGTCGTCGAGGTGTCCAGCTACCAGGCCACCGATATGGCGTCGTCTCCGCCCGTGGTCGCAGTCACCTCCCTGCATCCCGATCACCTCGACTGGCATGGGGGAGTGGACAATTACTACGCCGACAAGCTCTCGCTCTGCACACAGCCAGGAGCTCGGCTGACCGTCGCCGACGGCGACAACGAGGCACTGGCCACCCGGCGCAGCTCTCTCGGCCAGGAGGTCCGCTGGGTCACCGCAGACGATGCCGACCTCGGCGGCGCCTGGATGGCGGGACTTGGACTGCAGGGCGCTCACAATCGCCGCAACGCCATGATCGCCCGTGCCTGCCTCCTGGCTCTCGGTGTTGCCGAGGCCGAAGACCCGTCTTTGCTGGCCACGGCTTCGGAGGGCTACGAAGGTCTCCAGAGCAGGCTGTGCACGATCGGCCAAGCCCAAGGGGTCAGCTTCGTCGACGACAGCCTGTCTACCAACGTGCTCCCGACCATCGCGGCACTGGACGCTTTCTCCAACAACCCAGTGGCGCTCATCCTCGGTGGCCACGACAGAGGCATCGATTACGCCCCGCTGGCGACGCAGCTCGCCGGACGGCGTCCGGCGGTCGCCGTCTTCACCTTGCCCGAGAACGGTCCCTGGATCGGCGCCGCCGTCCGCCAGGCGGGGCAATCGGCGCCTGCCATCGTCGACTGCGGCGACATGGAAGAGGCTGTGGACAAGGCGTTCGCTTGGGCGGCCTCAGCGGCGAGGGACCCGGGCACGGCTGGCACGGCTGGCGATGCAGGCGGCGCGTCCGTGAACGCCGTGGTTCTCCTCTCTCCCGCGGCTCCGAGCTACGGACAATTCCGCGACTACAAGGAGAGAGCCGACGCCTTCGCAGCAGCCATGCACCGGCTGCAGGCGCGCGCTTAGAAGATCACGCCCGGGTTGAGGATCCCTGCCGGGTCGAGCGCCGTCTTGACTGCCCGCATGGCCCCGATCTCGGCAACGGAACGGTTGAGTGCCAGCCACGGCCGCTTGGCCCGGCCGATCCCGTGCTCGGCACTGATCGACCCTCCGAGCGAGGCGACCAGGCCAAGCACGGCGGCATCGACGCTGTCGTCGTCACCCGGCACGCCCGTGACGTTGATGTGGAGGCTGCCGTCAGCCACGTGGCCGAACATCCAGATGCTGGCCTTCGGGGCCACCTCGGCCACGACTTGGGGCGCCCGGGCGGCGAGCTCGGCCAGATTCCCCAGCGGCACCGAGACGTCGAGCTTGTGCTGCGGACCAAGGGAGGCGATTGCCTCTGTATGCCCTTCCCGGTAGCGCCACAAAGCGGCACGGCGCTCCCCAGAGGAGGCCAGTGCCACGTCCTTCACGGCTCCGACCGATGCCACGGCCGCCGCCAGGGCGTCTGTCGGGTCGGTGTCTCCAACGGCTTCCACCAGCACATAGGCCGCGTGCTCGCCGGCGAATGGCGCCTGCAGGCCGAGCGCCTGGCAGACGAGCCGTAGGCCGGGAGACAGGAAGATCTCGACCGCCTCGAGCAGCGGCACCCACCGTCGCAGGCCTGCAGCACCCTCGACGGCGACGGCGATGTCGTCGAAGGCCAGTAGCGCCACCGTCCGCTCGGCCGCCGGAGTGACCAGCTTCAGCCGCGCCGCTGTCACCACGCCGAGGGTGCCCTCACTCCCGCAGAGCAGGCCGGCGAGGTCGTAACCGGTGTTGTCCTTCCAGAGGCCGCCGAGATGCGAAACGACCGAGCCGTCCCCGAGCACCGCCTCGACGCCCGCCAGCTGGGACCGGGTCGGGCCGTAGCGGACCATCCGCAATCCTCCGGCGTTAGTCGCCACCGTCCCGCCCACTGTTGCCGAGTCCCGGCTGCCCAAGTCGACCCCGTAGCCCCAGCCGGCCGCCGAGGCCTGCCGCTGCACGTCACCGATCGTGGCGCCGGCGCCGGCGGTCAGCTGGCCGGACAACTGGTCGACCTCCCCGAGGGTGTCGAGGCGCCGGAGGCTGAGCACGATCGCGCCCTGCGACGGCACGCCCCCACCGACGAGCCCCGTGTTGCCGCCTTGTGGCACGAGGGCCGTGCCCGTGCGGTAGCAGGCGGCGACGACAGCTGACACTTCCTTTGTGCTGGCCGGCCGCACGACGGCATCGGTGTGGCCAGTCCAGCGCCCCGTCCACTCCCGCACGTACGAAGCCACCACGTCCGGAGCAGTTAGAACATGAGGCTCGCCGACGATGTCGCGCAGCACCGCCAGCGGTGCCGGAGCCTCCAAAGGCCTCAGGCCCGGGTCGCGGCGCCGAGCGCCTGCTCGACGCGCTCCAGCATCCGGGCCGAGCAGCCGCTCATCTCGACGAGGGGAGCGACCTCGGTGACCACTCTCTCGGCGATGTCCCGGAAAGCCACCGCCGATGGCCCGTCGCCGAGGGCGACGGGTTCGCCGGCATCGCCGCCGCTCGAGATCGAGGCGTCGATGGGAATCTCCCCCACGAGGGGCACGCCGACCTCCTTCGCCAGGCGGCGGCCACCGCCCTCGCCGAACAGGGGGTAACGGGCACCGTGCTCGCAAACGAAGCCCGACATGTTCTCGAGCACGCCGGCCACCCGCAGGTGGCCCTTGCGAGCCATGTCGGCGGCCCGGCCGGCGACCATGGCGGCGGCCAACGGCGGCGTCGTGACGATGAGGACCTCCGTGCGGGGCAGCATGCGGGCGAGGCCCATCTGCACGTCGCCAGTCCCGGGCGGGAGATCGACGAGGAGGTAGTCGAGGTCGCCCCAGCGGACGTCCTCGATGAAGTGCTGGACGGCGCGGTTGAGCACGAGGCCCCGCCACATGATCGCCTCGTCCTCGCCCGAGAGAAAGCCCATCGACACGACCCTCAACAACCCAGCGCCGATGTGGCGCTCGAGCGGCACCATCTTCTTGTCCTTGGCCTGCAGGGCGCCCTCCATGCCGAGCAAACGAGGCACGGAGTGCCCCCAGACGTCGGCGTCGAGCACCCCGACCGTGAGACCGCGGGCCGCCAGGGCGACGGCCAGGTTGACCGTCACGGAGGACTTCCCCACGCCGCCCTTGCCAGAGGCAATCGCCAGCACACGGGCCGTGGGCGGGAAGTCGGTGACCACGGCGGAGCGTTGCTGGGCGCTCGATCGGGCCCGCGACATGACAGCCGAGCGCTCCTCAGCCGACATCACCCCCGTGGTGACCTCAACCCGGGCGACACCCGGGAGGCTGCCGACCCGGCGCTCCACGTCCGCCTTGATCTGCCCTCGCAACGGGCAGCCGGCGATCGTGAGAGCGACCTCGACGGTCACCGTGGCATGGCCGGCGTCTCCGCTCACCTCGACCGAGCGCACCATGCCGAGATCGACGATGCTGTCGCCCAGTTCGGGGTCGACGACGCCTCCAAGCGTGTTCCAAGCTTCGGCGACCAGATCGGTGGCAGGTCCATCAGGCACGTTAACGAGGCTACCGGCGGCGGTGCTGCGCCATCCGAACCGGCGCCGGTCGCCGGCGCCGATAACATTGAGGCTGTTTGGAGACCCACCCGGAGCGTGCCGGCGTGGGCAAGACGTTGAGTCACAGGAGGCCTGTGCCGTGAGCACGACAGCAGCCATGCCGGTCAGGATCGGGGGCCGGCCAAACCCGGTCACGCTGACCGACGGCGCCATCGCAAAGGTGGGCGCCCTGCTCGCTGAGGAGGGCAACGAAGGGCTGGCTCTCCGCGTCGCCGTCCGGCCCGGCGGTTGCTCGGGATACAGCTACGAGATGTTCTTCGACTCCGAGGTGGCTGACGACGACGTCGTGCGCAGCTTCGGCACCGTCAAGGTGGTAGTCGATCCGGAGAGTGTCGGTCTCATCGGCGGCGCCACCCTCGACTACAAGGACGGCCTGAACGACGCCGGCTTCCACATCACCAACCCGAACGCAACCCGCACCTGCGGCTGCGGCTCTTCCTTCAGCTGAGCGCCGGGAGCCACCGAGATGCCAGTCGGTAGTCCTTATACCGCGATCGTGCGGGCCGGAGACTTCCTCATCTGCTCGGGCCAACTGGGTATCGGTGAGAACGGTCTCGTCAAAGGCGTGCACGCCCAAGTCAACCAAGCGATGCACAACGTCTCGGCTCTGCTTGCTGCAAAGGAGTCCGGGCTCCACAGCATCGTGAAGACGACGGTCTTCCTGACGGACATGGCCAACTACGCCGAGATGAACGAGGCGTACATCGCCTTTTTCGAAGGAGCTCCGCCGGCCCGGAGCGCCGTAGCCGTTGCCGGGCTGCCCTTGGACGCGCTCGTGGAGATCGAGGCCTGGGCCTACGCACCGGGAGCAGCCGCCGCACGCCTCTAGGATTCACGCCAGCTGCCGCTTGGGACCAGCTGCGCTGTGATACCAACGTAGGCGATGACTTCGTCACCTACCTCTAGCCGGTTGCCCACAGGGGCCTTCAGGACGGCCGCCTTGGCGGCGGCTGCGGTTTGTGCCCTGCTGCTCGGCGCCTGCAGCCACGGTACGACGCCGTCCATTGCGACTACCACGACGACCTTGCCTCCGCTGCCGCCCAAGGTCATCGCATACGTGGTGCTGGCCGGGACCGGCTCCAACCTTGGTTACGGGACGACGATGGTGCCTGTCGACGTCTCGGCCGGCAGCGACACCGTCGGCACCAGCGTCAAGGTCGGCACATACCCGGACGCCGTCGCCGTCACGCCGAACGGCCGGCTGGCGCTGGTGGCCAACTTCAGTTCCAACACCGTCACACCCATCCTCGAGCCGAACGGCACGGCGCTGCCGCCAATAACCGTTGGATCCGGTCCGGCCAATATCGCCATCACGCCGGATGGTACGACGGCTTACGTCACCGACGACGGCGGCTTGTCCTCGCTCGGGGACACGGTCACGCCCATCGACCTCGCCACGCTCAAGGCCGAGGCACCGATCGTGGTGGGGGAAGGGCCGCAGGGGATCGCCATCACGCCGGACGGCAAGACCGCCTACGTTGCCGACGCCGGCGCCATCATCGCCGGGCAAGCGGGCAGCTTCGGCGACGAGGTGACGCCCATCGACCTCGCCACCGGCAAGGCCGGCAAGCCGATCCACGTGGGCAACGCCCCTCTCGCCGTCGCCGTCACGCCGGACGGCTCGACTGTGTTCGTCACCAATCTCAACTCCGAGAGCGTCACTCCCATCAACGTCGCTGCCAACCAAGCCGAGGCTGCGATCGCCGTGGCCGGCGGGCCGGTCGCCATCGCCGTCGGCGGCCAGCACGCCTGGGTCGTCAACGCTCCAGCCACGGGCAAGACGGGCAACAACGTCCAATCCATCTCCCTCACCACCGACAAGGCGGGCACGCCAATCACCCTCGAGAACGGTGCCCAGGGCATCTCGATCACGCCCGACGGCACGACGGCGTGGGTGGCCTGCCTGAACGCCGACGCCCTGGTCCCGATCGACTTGGCGACGGGTCAGGCGGGCGCCGCCATCAAGCTGCTCGGTGGCCCGTTCGCCGTGACCGTCGCCGACCAGCCCCAGACGGCAAGCTCGGCGCCGACGACGACAACCACGACGAGCAAGAAAACCGCCAAGACCACAACGACGAGCTGACCGCTAGTCCCTTGCGTGCCAAGCGGCCGGCGCCCGTTCGTCGGCTCCGGGCAGCCACCTGACCGACCCGAAACGGTACCCAACCGAACGGACCGTATCGATCAAGTGGGCGTGCTCTTCGCCGAACTTGGCACGCAGCCTGCGGATGTGGACGTCGACCGTCCGGGCGCCGCCGTAGTACTCGTAGCCCCACACCCGCGACAGCAAGGCCTCGCGCGTGAACACTTTCCCTGGGTGCCCGGCCAAGTAGCGAAGCAGCTCGTACTCCATGTACGTCAAGTCGAGCGGGCGCCCGCCGAGCGCCGCCTGGTAGGTCTCCAGGTTCAAGGCCAAGGGTCCGTAGACGATGAGGTCGAGCTCTTTGCCCCTGCCCGTCCGCCGGAAGAGATGTGTGAGCCGCGCCTCGACTTCCTTGGCAGAGGCATTGCTCAGCACGAAGTCGTCAAACAGCTCCTCGGTGAAGTCCAGGTCTGCCAGCCAGTCGTGAGGGACTACCAGCAGCACAGGGGCGAGCGGCACTTCGCGCTGGCGGAGCGATCGGCACAGCGAGAGGCACTCGGCAAGGGCATCGGGAACCGCGTCGTCGACAGCCACCACTGCGCCCGGCCAACCGTCCTCCGGCTCGAGGCGGCTGGCCTCCGAGGCGCTCCGCACGGCCTGCCACGGGTACGCGGCTGCGTCGAGGATGCCCACCAGCCACGCCGGAGGCGGGTCGGGATAGATCACGAGCGGTTCCATCGCCGGGCCTACAGCTGTGGCAGGTAGCGAGCGATCTCGAAGGGGGTGACCTCCCGGGTGTAGGCCTCCCACTCCGCCCGCTTGTTACGGAGGAACCACTCGAAGACATGCTCACCCAGAGCCTCGGCCACAAGCTCCGAGCGCTCCATCTCGACGAGGGCGTCGCGCAGGCTCGTCGGGAGCGGCCTGATGCCTTCGGAGGCAAGCTCTTCGGGAGTCAGCGAGAACAGGTTCGACGATGCCTCTGCGCCAAGCTCGTACTTCTCCTCGATCCCCCGCAGCCCGGCCGCCAATACGACGGCGAAGGCGAGGTACGGGTTGCACGCCGGGTCAGGTGACCGGAACTCCACGCGCGTCGACTCGGACCGCCCGCGCTTGGCGATCGGAACGCGAACGAGAGCCGAGCGGTTGTTGTACGCCCACGACACGTTGACGGGCGCCTCGTAACCGGCCACCAAGCGCTTGTAGGAGTTGACCCACTGATTCGTGACCGCCGTGATCTCGTGGGCGTGGTGCAGGAGCCCGGCTATGAACTGGCGTGCAAGTGTCGAGAGCCCGTGCGGGTCGCCCTGGTCGTTGAAAGCGTTCTTGTCACCTTCGAAGAGCGAGAAGTGCGTGTGCATGCCGGAGCCCTGGACGCCCGAGAGTGGCTTGGGCATGAACGAGGCATAGACCCCTTGCTCCTGGGCGATCTCCTTCACGACGAGCCTCACGGTCATGACGGTGTCGGCCATGGTCAGCGCGTCCGTGTAGCGAAGGTCGATCTCGTGCTGGCTCGGTGCGTCCTCGTGCTGTGCGTACTCGACAGGGATACCCATGTCCTCCAGCGTCAGGACGGTGCGCTTGCGCAGATCGGACGCCAGGTCGGCGACTGTGAGCTCGAAGTACGACCCGCTGTCGAGGGGGGTCGGCTGCTTGGCCCCCGACCCGTCGGCGAAGTAGAAGTACTCGATCTCCGGCGCCGCGTAGAAAGAGAAGCCCCTCCCCCGTGCCCTCTCCAGGTTCCGCCGCAGGACGTGACGGGGGCAGCCCTCGAACGGGGAGCCGTCGAGGTTCAATATGTCGCAGAAGACGCGAGCCACGTCCGAGTGGTCGCTGCCCTGGCGGTTGGCCTTGAGTGGCAGGATCTGGAATGTCTTCGGGTCGGGCTTGGCGAGGACGTCCGACTCCTGCACGCGGCTGAACCCGTCAATCGCCGAGCCGTCGAAGGTCATCCCCTCGTCCAGTGCGTTCTCCAGCTCGGCGGGAGTGATGGAGAAGGACTTGGGTACGCCGAGGACGTCGGTGAACCACAGCTGCACGAAGCGGACACCTCGCTCCTCGACGGTTCGCAGCACGTACTCGCGCTGGCTTTGCATCTGACGACTCCTCCTCGGCTCGGCTGAGTGCCATTCTCCCAGCTGCCCCGGGCCGACGACCAGCCGAGGAGCATCGTTAACACGCTGTTCACAACCGAGTTACCACTTCGAAACACGCACCCGGCATTCTCGGTGTGGCACACTCGCCCAAGCCCGGGCGGGCCAGGGCGCCGAACAAGGAGGAGACGTGCAGGATCGCACAGCCGCTGATGTCGTCCGACTCATGCAGGACGAGGGAGTCGAGATCATCGACTTCCGTTTCTGCGATCTGCCAGGTCTCATGCAGCACTTCTCGGTGCCCGCGCACGAGCTGACGGCTGACGGCTTCGTCGACGGGTTCGGCTTCGACGGATCTTCGATTCGTGGCTTCCAGGAGATCCAGGAGTCGGACATGCTGCTGATGCCCGACCCTTCCACAGCTGTCCTCGACCCTTTCCGGCAGCACAAGACGCTGAACCTCAACTGCTTCGTACACGACCCGGTTACCGGTGAGAGTTACTCCCGTGACCCGCGCTACGTCGCCCTCAAGGCAGAGCGATACCTCGCCACCACTGGCATCGCGGACACGGCCTATTTCGGTCCGGAGGCGGAGTTCTTCATCTTCGACGACGTTCGTTTCTCTCAGGACTCACACTCGGCCATGTACAAGGTGGACTCGATCGAGGGCATCTGGAACTCCGACCGGGACGAGAGACCGAACCTTGGCTTCAAGCCCCGCTATAAGGAGGGCTACTTCCCCGTCCCACCGATGGACCACTTCCAGGACTTGCGGTCCGAGATGGTCCTCGTCATGGAGCGCCTCGGCATCGAGATCGAGGTGCAGCACCACGAGGTCGGCACCGGTGGGCAGGCCGAGATCGACATGCGCTTCGACACGCTCCTGCGCATGGCCGACAAGCTGATGCTCTACAAGTACGTCGTGAAGAACGTCGCTCGCAACGCCGGCTACACGGCCACGTTCATGCCCAAGCCGCTCTTCTTGGACAACGGTTCCGGCATGCACTGCCACCAGTCGCTCTGGCGAGGAGGCGACCCCCTGTTCTACGCCGAGACAGGGTACGCCGGCCTCTCCGACACCGGTCGCTGGTACATCGGGGGCCTGCTGAAGCACGCCAAGTCGATCCTCGCCTTCGCAGCCCCGACAACCAACTCCTACAAGAGGCTCGTGCCCGGTTACGAGGCGCCTGTCAACCTCGTGTACTCCCAGCGCAACCGCTCGGCTGCCTGCCGTATCCCCACTTACTCCAAGAGCCCGAAGGCCAAGCGGGTCGAGTTCCGCTGCCCCGATCCCTCCTGCAACCCGTACATCGCCTTTGCGGCAATGCTCATGGCCGGCCTGGACGGGGTCCAGAACCGGATCGAGCCGCCGGACCCGGTGGACAAGGACCTCTACGACCTCCCGCCCGAGGAGCTGAAGGCCGTCCCGCAGGTGCCCGCTTCCTTGGATGAGGCCCTCGATTCCCTGGAAGCGGACCAGGACTACCTGAAGGCCGGCGGCGTCTTCACCGACGACCTGATCGAGACCTGGATCGGCTACAAGCGCCTACACGAGATCGACCCCGTGCGGCTCCGCCCCCACCCGTGGGAGTTCATGCTCTACTACGATATATAGCTCTGACCTGGGCTTTTATCGACCGTTCCAGGGGTCATCCCACCTTTTCCGACCTGCGGCTGTGCGCGGGTCCATCAGAGGACGAGAAAAGGGCGTGGAGGTTCGTGCCTACCCGGGACGCGACTCCACTGACGACCTCGATAGAGGGCCTGTTCATCGATCGACGGTCAGTTCCCGACAAGTGGGCGGCTAATGCCAGTAGCGGGGCTCAAGTATCACGTCGTCGGTCACAAGAGGAAGTGCTCGGTCGTCGACCGGTGCTACGTAAGCGGCTTCGCACGCGGTCAGCCCGCGAACCGTCCACTCGGCCACCGATTGCAGCTCTGCTCACCGATGTCGAACGAGGCTTGCGTCCTGGATATAGGCCGGTCATAGCGGCCTATACTGACTGGCGGTGCGGTGATGGAGACCCGATGAGGCGAGAAGGCGCTGTGGCGTCCGGAACGGGATTTGCCTGTCTGGCAGCGACCGTGCTGCTGGCAGTCGGGGGACCCGGAGTTGCAGCGTCATCGACTCAGCTCCCGGCAGCATCGTTGCAGCCCAAGGTGGTCAGCTTCACCGTGAGCCCGAAGCAGCTGAGTGGATCGGGTGGGAAGGTGACGGCACGAGCAACGGTCAGCCATGCCAGTAAGTGCGCGCTGACGTCCTCCCCGCTTCTGACTGGTTTGCCGAAGGTCGTCGGCTGCACGAACGGCAAGCTCTCGGTTGGCGTGACGGTGCTGCCGAACCACTCGAAGGTGGCCAAGAGCGAGAAGTTCACGCTCACCGCCATGAAATCGACGCTGAAGTCGGCGCCGGTCTCGTCGGCCGTCACGGAGGTCCCGCCACTCGGCTGGGCGAGTCAGGTCGGTCTGCCCACGAGCAGCGTATTCGATCAGATCAACGGAATCTCGTGTGTGTCGGCGAACTTCTGTCTCGCCGTCGACAGCGACACGGATAACTCTGTCGTCTGGAACGGAAGCGCCTGGGTCGACGGCATGCACCTCACAGGCATGTCGCCGAACGCCATCGCGTGTGCGACCACCACCTTTTGCATGGCCGTCGGGGTCTACGGCATGGAGGCCACCTTCAACGGTTCGACATGGTCAGCACCGGTCCAGATCGATACCACGTCCAACAACGATCTCGCGTCAGTGGCGTGCTCCACTCCGAGCTTGTGCGTCGTCTCTGACGATGCTTCATACGTGGTCGGATGGAACGGCACGTCGTGGACCTCGCCGGTTCTTCTCGACCTCGACGTCCCCTCCGGCGACGGCTTCTTCCCGGAGGGCACCTGCACGGCCGGCTACTGCCTCGAGTACGCCCACGACGGTTTCGTCTCGTTCTTTTCGGAAAGTGCCTGGTCGACACCGAGCCAACCGCTCGGTGATGAGCTGTCGGGAGTCAGCTGCGCCAGTCCGACGTTCTGCCTGGCCGAAGCCGGCGACGGAGACACCGCCACCTACGACGGGTCGAGTTGGACAGCGCTTGACCCGTCTGCGCCGGGCGCTGCTCAGTTCGGAGATCTGTTCTGCCAATCATCCGCCTCGTGCGAGCAGTGGACGCCCTCTGTCGACGGCCAGCCAGCCAACGAGGTACAGACCTTCGATGGTTCGGACTGGACGTCGGGCCCTGTCATCCTGCCTGGGCCGCCTCAGGGCGGGATGTCCTGTCCGACGCAGAGCTTCTGTGTCGAGGTGATCGGGACAGCACAGGTGATCACCTTCGACCCGTTACTCGAGCCAGGGAATTCCGCCAGCCAGAGCGTCCTTCCTAACGGGGCTGCCATGACGTCGGTCTCGTGCGTCAGCAGCTCCTGGTGCACGGCAGTCGACGCGGACGGACAGTATCTAGTCGAGTCCGACGGTAAATGGTCGATTCCCGCCGTGGCGAACCCGGGCGGCTACCTCACGTCGGTGTCGTGCATCTCCGAGTCGAGCTGTGTCGCCGTCGACGCACAAGGAAACGCCGTGTCCTACGACGGGACGAGCTGGTCTACACCCGACTCCATCGACGAGTACGGCCTCACCACCGTTTCTTGCGTTGCCTCGGATGACAGCTCTGGGCTCTTCTGCATGGCCGGCGACGAGGAGGGCGAAGCCCTGAGCTTTGACGGGACGACGTGGTCGACCCCGCAGGTCGTGCCGGGGCCGAGTGTCGAGTCGGAGTCCTCCATCACTTCCGTCTCCTGCGCAAGCGTGTCGCTGTGCTTCGCGACCCAGGCCGGCAACGTGGCGGAGTACGACGGCTCCTGGCAAGCTGCCAGCCCCGTCGACGGCCTGGGGGTGACCGACGTCTCCTGTCCGTCCGCCACCTTCTGCATCGCCGTCGGAGGGCAGGACGCGGCAGATTTCGGCGGCAGCTCGTGGACGTCTGCTACGCAGGTCGAGTCATCGGTTTTCTTTGGTCTCATCAGCGTTTCGTGTGCCACATCGTCGGCCTGCATGGCCGTCGACACCGCCGGTGACAGTTACTCCTTCGACGGTTCGGCATGGACCGAGACGATCGACGCGACCGGAGGAGACGGGCCGTGGCCGGGCCAGCTCTCGTGCGCCTCCTCCTCGTCATGCGAGGCGGTTCTCGGCTACAACACCGAGGCGTGGAGCGCCGGTAGCTGGGGCCCGGAAGTGCCGACCGACGAGCCGCCGGGCAACACGAGTGCCTCCTGTCCCACCTCGACGTTTTGCGTGGTGGTGGGCTCAGGCGGCTACGTGCTTACTGGCACTGCGCAGGGTTGGTCCGAAGAGCGCCTCGAGGGGCTGTCCTCCGGCACCGTCTCCTGCGCCTCGCCGAGCCTGTGCATGGTCGTCGGTTACGGATCAGGGCCATGGTTCTGGAATGGCTCGACCTGGACCGATGTTCCGATCTCACCGACACCCGGCTCCGAGCCGACGGACGTCTCCTGCGCACCGCCTACCCTTTCCACTTTCTGTCTGGTCACAACCGGCGAGTCCGAGACCTTTGTCTTCGACGGGAGCGGGTGGTCCGGACCCTACAGCTCCGGCATCTGGCCCGAGGAGGTCTCGTGTGTCACCGCCACGTTCTGCATGGGTGTGAGCGGCTATGACGCCAGCATCTTCAATGGGACGTCATGGGGTCCTACCTTGCAAGACGGATTACCGACGACGGACTCTTCCGGAGTGTCCTGCACCTCTCCGACGTTCTGCATGGTAGTTGGTTTGGGGGCCGGAGAGTTCGAGTCCGCCCAGGTCGATTCGTTGTGGGACGGAGTCTCCTGGACCCTCGATGAGAACCCGGGTCTCGACAGCGCCGGCGGGCCGCCGGCGTGCGTGTCGGACACCTTCTGCGTCGACGACAACAGGGCCTGGAACGGCTCGGAGTGGTCACAGGGCGGCGCCTTCACGGGAACCGACACGTGCCCGACCATCGACCTGTGCTATTTCGTCGGCGGAGCCACGGTCGGGACCTTCGATCCGTCCGACCTGCTATTCGATACCACCGTGGATCCCCAGTTCCAGGTCACGTCCGTGTCGTGCTCCGGTCCCGGCCTGTGCATCGCCGTCGACAACCGTGGGGAAGCGTTCGTCTCCTCATCGGGCGACGCCTGGACCTCGGAGGGTGTGGTCGACAAGTTGGGCGATCTGACGTCCATCTCCTGCATCTCTGCAACGACGTTGTGGTGCATGGCCGTCGACACGAGTGGGCGGGAGCTCGTCGACGCCGACGGCGTGTGGTCAACGCCGGTTCCCGTATCGAGTGGGGCACTGGTCTCGGTGTCCTGTGTGTCGGAGACCTTCTGTGCGGCGGTCGATGACGGCGGGAACTCCTATGTCTTCGATGGCTCGTCGTGGTCTGCTCCCCACCAACTTCTGATGTACGGCGCTCCCCTCGACGTCTCGTGCGGCTCGCCGACGCTCTGCGTTGTCGCCAACACGCTCGGAGACGTGTCGCAATGGAACGGTGTGCAGTGGCTGCCGTACCAAGCGGTCGGGGTCGTCGAGGTCAGCTGCCCTACGAGCTCGTTCTGTGTCGGCGTGGGGAGTCCGACGGGCGCCTGGTCGTTCGACGGGACGAGTTGGACGACCACCTCGTCCACTCCCTCACTCGGCAACCAGGTGTTCCTCACCGATGTGGCGTGTGCCGACACGGACTTCTGCGTGGCGGTCGACTCAGCCGGAATGGGCATGGTGTACGACGGCACGTCCTGGTATGCGCCCGTCCAGGTGACACCTGCCGGCGACGGCTTGTCCCAGGTCGACTGCCCGTCGGTGACGTACTGCGTCGCCCTCGATTCTTACAACACGGTGTACTCCGGCAACGCTTGAAGGTCGCGCTCAGCGCCACCTGCGGTTTCGTAAGGGCGGTTTGGATGTGCGCGCCAGGGAGTCAGAAGGGAACGCATCATCGATGCACGATGTGACCCCTACCTGACACCTCTCGATGAAAGCCAGAAGCTCCGCGTCGACCAGTTGACCGCTGAAGACTGGGTACTTGACGGAGTACAGGTCACGCTGCTCAGTCCGGGGGGAATGTTGTCGGCTTGTCATCGGGGTCATCGGGCTGCTTGGATCGCTCGCGTTCTACGCGAGCCTCGTCCTGTTCGTGCACACCGTCAACAAGCTCAACACTCCGCAGGTCGATCGCAAGGCCGCCTCCGGTCTGCCAACCCGCCGATCGCTTGACGGCCTTGTGTCCGCGGATGCCGAAAATAACGCCGAGCAGCGAGCCGAAGCCGCCGATCCAGAGCAACGAGAGCACGAACGAAACAACCGAGAGCCCGTTGGTCCGAGGCAGCACGGGCGGGTAGTACGGCATACCCGCCCGTGGAGCGTAAGGATTGGCCGGGTACGGGTATCGGTACGGGTACGGCGATGATCCAGCTTCTGTGGGCATGCTGCCACGGCCGGGCTGGGCGTCGCGTGGGGTTCGGCGTGCCCCCCGGCGTTTCGGGGATGTTCTTCCAGCGCCTCGACACTTATTGGAATTCATCCCCTGACAAGTCGGCTGTCGGCGTCTCCGGTGAGCAGCAGGCGACGGCCCTATGGTTGGTTGCGACATGGGGATCATTTCGGTTGCGACTTGTGGATCGAATTGGTTGCAACTTGTCGAATCCGCCGGTGTAACCACCTCGTCCGCCAAAGTTGGCAACCCGCCGACGTACGTCAACCGCCTCGCCGACGCGATGGTGGTGGCAGCGCTCGAGGCTGTTGGAGCGGCTGTGATGGAGGGCCCCAAGGCGTGCGGGAAGACAGAAACAGCCCGCCAACACGCCCTGAGCGAAGTCCTTCTCGATGCGGACGAGGAGGCGCAACGTGCAGCTGCGATCGATCCTCGGCTCATCCTGCCGGGAGCCACTCCCCCGCCTCATCGACGAGTGGCAGAGAGAACCGCGGATCTGGGACGCCGTCCGGCGAGAAGTGAACACTCACCGCTCTCCAGGGCAGTTTATCCTGACAGGATCCGCCACTCCCCACGACACTGCCATGCGGCACTCTGGCGCCGGCCGCATGGTAGCCGTGGCGATGCGGCCGATGACGTTGCTCGAACAGGGCTTCCCCCGGGCAGTGTCTCAATCGGCGAACTTCTCCGCGGCCGACGGCCCCCAGCAGGAGCGTCGCCACTCGATTTGCCGGCTTATGCCGAACGAATCGTTGTCGGTGGCTGGCCAGCACTGATGGGACGCTCGGTGCAAAGTGCCATGGCCTTCGAGGTGGACCTCATCGTCGAGCGACGCGACGGGGCCTGGATTGCTGTCGAAGTGACGATGGGATCGGCCCTGCTCGACGATGCGGCGGCAGCCCTCCTTCGACTCGCCTCTGCTCGCGTGGTTCGTCCGCCGGCGGCGCTGGTGATCCTGACCACGAAAGAGTACGCCTACCGGCGCGATGACGGCGTAGTTGTCGTTCCGCTCGGGCTTCTAGGTCCCTAGCAAGCGTCGCAAGCCGGAAGTTCATCGGTCGCACATAGGGCAGGGTGCCCTCCCCAGCCGGCCCCGACGGTTCGGTCGTGCTCGACGGAGGCACAGTTGTGCACGACACATGACAGCGGTACTGCCAATACAGAGAGCTCCATCCCTCCTTTCATCCCACCAAATCCAGCGGAGCCTGCCGACGTGAACGGACTGGGTCGACAGCGCAACGCACTTGAAGCGGCCACTTCGACTAGTCCTAAAACAAGCGCTCGGCACTGACGACTGATCCGCAGAGCCTGAGTGCTCGGTCGGCATGCTTCAGGTGGAGCCTGTATACCTCGGCAGGCGTCCTATTGGCCCCGAACGAGGGCGGTTTGCCTCT
>JBOGHW010000003.1:0-182187 GCA_050744865.1 Acidimicrobiales bacterium
TCCATGCGGGCATCGGCTACGTGACGCCGAACGACGAGCACGAAGGACGCGGTCGGGCGATCCGAAAGGAGCGAGAGGCCGGACTCGAATCGGCACGGCTCCGACGTCTCGCCTACCATCGCAGCACTCGACCGGCAAGCAAGCCGGAGACCCGATGATGTTGTTTGAATCAGTCGGGATCCCTATCGCTAACTCGGAAACACGTCAATCCTCGTCATCCTCGGCGTGATCCTTGGTGGTCTTCAACTTCTCTGACAGGCCTCGAACCGCCGGTTTCAGAACACCCACCGGCGGGTACTAAAAGGACACAACCAAATAACGCTCGTCGGAGGTCTCACAATCTGGCGGCGAGCCACCTGGACCTCGGCACCGCGGCAGATAGACCGCCGCGTAGCCGAGGTCTTCGTGCCTCACCCACCCACCCACGTTTGGCCACCACCCCCACGTTTGGTTAGCCCCAGGGGCAGTTGGGTAGTGCGAAGTGTCACTCGCCCGCCGCTAGCCGGCGACCACCTTGAGAACCACTGACAATAGGAGTAGCACCATGGGTAAGATCGCCGCTGAAGCACTGGTCGAACGCCTCGCCGACTGGGGCGTCGACACCGTCTTCGGACTCCCGGGCGATGGCATCAACGGCATCATGGAAGGCCTCCGACGACAGTCTGACCGAGTCCGCTTCGTTCTCGTGCATCACGAGGAGGCCGCTGCCTTCATGGCAACCGGCTACGCCAAGTCGACGGGGCGCCTCGGCGTCTGCCTCGCCACGAGCGGGCCAGGAGCAATCCACCTACTCAACGGGCTTTACGACGCCAAGCTCGACCACATGCCCGTGCTCGCAATCACCGGCATGCAGGAGACCCAGATGCTCGGCACTGGCTACCAGCAGGAGGTAGCGCTCGAACGCCTCTACATGGACGTCGCCGAGTACAACGAGATGATCCACGTGCCGGCCCAGGTGAACACACTCGTCGACATCGCCGTCCGCCACGCCCTCACCCGCCGTGGTGTCAGTCATCTGACGATACCGACGGACATCCAGGTCGCCGACGCCGGTGCCAACCCTTGGGGGGCGCCGGCGCCGGCGGTCATCAAGGAGACCGCACCGATCTACAAGCCACAGTCGGGCATACCGAGGGACGAGGATCTTCGTGCCGCCGCCGAGGTCCTAAACGCCGGCGAGAAGGTAGTCATGCTCGTCGGCGCCGGAGCGCTGCAGGCTCGCAGCGCCATCCTCAGCACAGCCGACGTCCTGGCCAGCCCGATCGTGAAGACCCTCTCCGGCAAGGCGGCTGTGCCGGACGACAACCCGCTCACCCTCGGCGGTCTCGGCCTCCTCGGGACGGCACCGAGTCAGGAGGTCATGGAGACGTGCGACACCCTGCTCATGGTGGGCACCAACTTCCCCTACACCAAGTACCTGCCCGACAGCGGTGCCTGCAAAGTCGTGCAAGTCGAGACCGACCCGACTCGCGCTGGCAACCGGCTCGCCACCGACGTCCCTCTCATCGGTGACTCGGCGACGGTTCTCGGGGCACTCCTGCCGTTGCTTCAGCGCAAGCAGAGAGACTTCCTGGAGGCGGCGCAACGCTCCATGGCCAAGTGGCGGGAGAAGATGGCCGCCGTCGAAGAACAAGATGGCGACCCGATCCAACCGCAGCGGCTCATGGCCCTCATCGACAAGCTGGCCGCCGATGACGCCATCCTCACCTCAGACTCGGGCACCGTGGCGACCTGGGCTGCCCGCCACTTCCAGATCCGGGGCAACCGTGGCTTCTACCTCTCGGGCAACCTGGCGACCATGGCGCCGGGACTGCCCTACACGATCGCGAACCAGTGGGCCTTCCCGAAGCGCCAGTGCATCGCCTTCGTCGGCGATGGTGGCTTTGCCATGTTGATGGCCGAGTTCTCAACCGCCTGCCGCTACCACCTGCCCATCAAAGTGATCGTCAACAACAACGCCTCCCTCGGCCAGATCATGTGGGAGCAGCTTGTCCTCGGCTACCCGGAGTTCGGGATCCGCTTCTCCCATCAGCCCGACTTCGCCCCCTGGGCGAGGGCATGCGGCGGTCTCGGCTTGCAGGTCGACAAGGCAGAACAGCTCGAGGACTCCCTCAAGGCGGCTTTCGCCTACGACGGACCCGCCCTTGTCGATGTCAGCGTCAACCCGGACGAACCGCCGATGCCAGGCAAGGTGAATTATGAGCAAGCCAAAGGTTTCGTCAAGGCCTTCCTGAACGGGCAGCCACGGCGGGCGACCATCGCTTCGACCCTGTTCCGCGACAAGATCAACGAGCTTCGCCACTGAGCCCGCCGGAGACGGCCGCTCCAGCGGTTTGGCCGCGCTCAAACCGGGGTAGCAAGTCGTGACGATCCCGCCTCAGAGACCTCGAGCAGCCCCGAAGGAGATGTTTCTATGTCAATGACGTCCGACGTGGCAAAGAGCACAGAGGTGCCGGCATGACCCTGATCGTCCTGGCATGGCTCCTAGGGGCCGGCGTCGTCGTTGCCGGAAGCATAGGGGCCACCCGCCGGTGCTGGGTCCTCCGATCTCTGCGTCAGCCGCAAACATCGGGTCGGGTGCCGCTCACCGCGGAGTGCCACAGCTCTTCAGTGCGTCTCTTGCAGGCCGATGAGGTTGAGGAAGCCACCGAGAAGGCTCTTGCCTGCGAGCTCGAGATCGCCAAGAGCCTGCAGGACCGCATCAACACCTACCGGCGCCTGCTCCCCGAGGCTCGCCTACAAGTCCCCAAGGCAGCCAGGGTCGTCCTTCCGGCAGGCACCCGGGCGCCGGCGCTGGCCCCACCCGACCGGGCCAGCGGGGAGCTCTTGCAGCTTGCAGCCGTCAGAAGTCGCTCCTCTCAGGCGGGACGCGGCTCTCAGCCGCCCCGGCGTGTTGGCTCGCCGACAGCTACCGAGACGTCGAATACATCCAGTCGGGCGAAGACGACGGTCACCGAAATCAGGCTGTCGGCACGCAAATCTACTGGTCAGCCACCTCAGATGAGGAACTGACTCGCTGGTGCCCGTTTACCGCGGACTCGATTCGGGTATTTGTTTGGTGACAACACATCGGTTTCCGACACAGATCAGTCCTATAAGGAGGACCTCAAATGGCAGCCAGAGCTAGGCGCATTCGGAACAATGAAGGCGCCACCGTTCGCGAAGTCGCCCGGCCGGCTTGGAGCCCGGCGCAAATCGTCGCCGTGGTCGGCGGACTCCTGCTTCTCGTAATGGGCGCTGTAGGGCTCGCCCATACTGGCTTTGCTTTCACGAATATACCAATTACGCGAACGGCGGTCGCCGGGCTCGGCATGACGTCTCTCGCGGCCGTCGTGCAGACGGTGGCAGGTGTCATCGTGCTCGTTGGAGCCTCCTCGCCGACGGCGGCGAAGGCTGTCACGTCGGTCATGGGCGTGATCATCCTGGCGTGGGGTCTCATTGTCGCCTTCGACCCAAGTGCTTTCCTTCGGTACTGGGGATACGACGGGTCCAACGGCGTCTACTACATCGTCGTTGGCGCTGCTCTCTTCATCCTGACCGCCTTGTCGCCGATCTTCATGTCCCGCCGCAACGTCGTTGTAAGGGACGCCACAACGTCGGCTGAGAGCGTCACGGCCACGGGTTCCCCGACAACGACCTATTGATCGCCGCAGCACTTCCCTAGTCAGAACCGGATCCCCGGTTTGTTCAACTGACCCAACGGACCAGAGCCGGTCCGGAAAGGACGTCCCTTCATGGGTGTAATTCTGCTCGTTCTGCTATTGGCGCTGCTACTTGGTGGCTTCGGATTCGCCCTCCACTTCCTTTGGATCATCGCTTTCGTGGTGCTGGTCATCTGGCTTGTGGGCTTCGCCATGGGCGGCCGTGGACGTGCAAGCGGATCGCGGGGTTGGTACAGATGGTGAGCCCTGGCCGAGCTTTCGGCGACTGCTCCGCCGGGTCTGGAGAAGATGGCGGCCCTGAGGCCGCCGCCAGGCTTGCCCCGGAGGACGTGCTTGGCCAGGGTCGGCATCCCCTGGTACCTCGCAACATGCACCCTTCGGCCCAGGCGGCCATACGACCGCTCGATCCATTTTCGCACCAGTCGATCATGGCTATGGACGTCTACAGGCGCGGTAGCAACCGTTACGTCGATGTCGACGTACCTGGCATCGACCCCGACACCATCGAAGTAACCGTGCACGGAGTCCTTCTTCGCATCTGCGCGCGGCGCCTTCGTCGAGACTTCGGTCACGACGACATCGAGCTCGGCGAGCGTCAGCACGGCCTCTTCTGCCGGGAGATGCTCGTCTCCGAGTCGCTCGACCTGACGAAAATGCAGACGTCGTGCAAGCGCGGGGTGTTAACCATTGCCATCCCGGACCGGTAGGCGTCTTGCCTGAACAAGCGATACTCGAGTCGACGAACCGGGCGACCATGTCCGCAGGCGCAAGCCGCGAGATCGAGACCGACGTCCCGGCTCGCCTCGACCGGCTGCCCTGGTCCCGCTGGCACTGGCTCGTCCTCTTAGACCGATCCGACAGATCCTCGACCGGACTCGATAGGAGACTTGAGCGATGACAGCTCCCAATGAGGCCGCGAAGCAGGCGGCGATCCGGGCCCTCGCGAACTCCGTGCAGCTAGGCGTCCCTGCCCGGCCGGAGATGTGGGGGCTGGTACGCATCGCTGTCTCGACCGCCGCCGCCAGCTTCGGAGTGGATCTCGATCGCAGCACCGATCTCCTCTTCGCCGCCGACGAGCTATGCAACCTCTGCGCGGCTGGAGCGGGGCCTTTCACGACGCTGCAAGTCGTCGTTAGGTTCGACGCCTCCCAGATCGCTGTGTCTTGCGGTGCCGACGAGCTTGCCGACGTCGTCGGCGGCGATCCTGGCCCCTTCGGGGTTCTGGAACGGTTCGGGGCGCCTGAGCTGTCCCGCCGGATCCTCGGTACCCTGGTCGACGACTTCGAGATCTCCCCTGTGCAAGAGGCTTCGAGGCGCGGCTGGTTCGTGCTGCGCGGTTGAGCTGCGTTTCTGGGGGAGCGGCCTCCGGGGCCCGTTGGGCCATGCGCAGGGCCTTCTTAGACCAGTTCGCCCCGGGAACAGGTCGGCGCCTTTCTTGGCATCAGCCAGGTGGAGGTGGCGAGGCGGCCTGCCAGGGATCTGTGCGGATACAAGCGCAGCTATCGGCCTCCTGGCTAGCCTGTCGGTACTGGCCACGCTCCCTCGTCGACAACACAGACCCCGCGTGTCCGCTAGAACAGTGTGGGATTCAAGAGGCGCACGAAGTCGGGCGCCGGACCGGAGGCAGGCCGTGATCGAGCAGGGGTTGGATGTCACCGAGACGACCGCGGACGGTGCGACCGTCATCGTGGTCGTGGGTGAGGTCGACGTCGCCACCAAGTCGGCACTGCAGGACCCGTTGGAGGCGCGTCTCGATCAGGGTGAGGCCAACCTCACAGTCGATCTGCGCGGCGTGACCTTCATCGACTCGACCGGTCTCGGAGTCCTCGTCGCCTCACTCAAGCGATGCCGGGACGCCGGCGGGGACTTGCGCCTCGTGGTGGACACGCCGCGCATTCTCCAGCTCCTCGAGATCACCGGCCTCCGCAAGACTTTCTCCATCGTCGACAGCGCGTAGACCACGCAGCGGCCCAGTCCGTCCACACGGGCGCGAGGCCGGCATCGCCCGTCACGGCACACCAGTGGTGATGCTTCGGCCGCCTGGCCGGCCTGCTTACGCGATAGCTTGCCCCCAGCGGCGTTCGATCGGAGAGAAGGCAAGCAATAGTGGCACCGGACCGAGTCGATCGACTCATAGCTGCCGAGCGCGCTGCCAATCTGGCGGGGGAAGCGGCTATGCACTGGCGATCGGAGCTAATCGCCTCGGCCGATGCTGCCATCACTGAGGCGACCCTAGACCAGTTCCTGGAAGAAGCCCTCGCACGAGTGAGGGACTTGCTAGAGGCCGACTCAGTGTCGTTCCTGGCCGCCAACGACGCTGGCGACGAGCTATTGGCCCGCAGCTCGGTCGGCCTTCCCGAGAGCATCTCGATGGGCGTCCACATCGCCGCTGGAGCCGGAATGGCCGGCCGTGTGGTCAGCTCGCGCCAACCCCTCGTGGTCGACGACCTCGACGAAATCCTCCTTGCGTCGCCGCTCCTCAAAGACGCCGGCATCCGATCAGTGGTGGCCGTGCCTGTGCTCATCGGTGACGACGTGGTCGGTGTCCTCCATGCCGGCAGCTTCCGAACGCACCGTTTCGCACCAGTCGACGCCGCAGCTTTGACCATCGTGGCCGACAGATTGGCCTCCGCCATGCGGCGCGTCCGCCTGCTCGAGTCGGAGCGTGCCACTCGCGAACGTTCCGAGGTGCTGGCCTACAGGCTGCGTCACCTGCAACAGGTGACCGCTGCCTTGGCGGACGACCTCACCGGCGAAGAGGTGGCTGAGGTCGTCTGCAGCGATGCCGGGAGCTTCGTCGGGGGGGGCATTCTCGGATGCTCCCTCTGGAGGCTGGCGGGTACCGAGCTCGTGCTCGTACGCCCGGCAGAGCAGGCATCCGGCCAAGACCTCACGACAGTTTCCCGCGAGGTCGAGCTTCTCGCCCGCCAGGCCCTCGGCTCGTCCCAAGCGCTCTGGTTCGAGTCCTGGCAGGATCTCGCCAAGCAGTTCCCAGAGGTGCCCACCGGCGCCTCGCTAACGGATCGCATCGCCGTCCTGCCGCTCAATGTCCGAGGAGAGACCACCGGCATTCTCGTACTCAGCTGCGGTGGAGCCGGTACCTTCGCCAGCGACGAACAAGCCTTCCTGTTGGCGGTGGCCGAACAGGCGGCCCTCGCCTTCGATCGGGCGCTTCTCCGCGAGCGGGAACGCGAGGCCGCTGTCGACAAGACCTTCATCGTCGAGGTCGCGGCCGTCCTCTCGGCTTCGCTCGACTACGAACTCACCGTCCGCAACGTTACCCAGCTGCTGGCGCCCGGGGTGGCCGACGTCGCCACCATCCACATTTTCGACGAGGCGGAGAGGCCGGTGCTGGCGGCGATACATCCGCCGTCTGTGGACAACGGAGCGGCGGAGCTGCCGGTCCGGCTGGAGCTGCCGCTGACCGACGCCGGCCACATCTACGGCAGGTTGGCGGTCGCCCGCCTCGACGCCGACCGACCGTTCGACGAAGGCACAGCGCAGGTCCTCGCCGAGGTGGCGCAACGTGCCGGCGTCGCCATCGCCAATGCCCGCCTGCACTCCGATCTCCAGAATTCGCAGAGGGCGGAGCGTTTCGTCCTGGACGTCGCCACAGCCATTGCCGGAGCGAGCGACTACCAGACGACGCTCGAGAGGCTGGCGAGCGCGGCAGTTCCCACTCTCGGAGACATCTGCCTGATCGACCTCGTCGACGAACGTGGGACGGTGCGGCGCAAGGTGGCGCACCACGCCGATCCCGCCAAGGCAACGGCGATGCTCAGACTTCGGGACGACTATGCGCCGGACGTGAACGGGAGCCACCCCAGCATCCAGGTCATGACCTCCGCCAAGACCCTCTGGTCGGGCGAACTACCCGAGGAGTACCTGCAAGCCACGACGCGAGACAGCGAGCACCTCGCCCTCGTGAAGGAGCTCCAGTTCACGTCGTTCATCGCGGTACCCCTGGCCCTCGATGGGCGCGTCCTCGGCTCCGTGACCCTTGTCAGCGCCGGATCCGGACGCCGGTTCGGTCCCGCCGACGCACGCCTTGCCGAACGACTCGGCAGCCAGGTGGCTGCCGTCGTCGACAAGGCCCGGCGATATGACAGCGAGCACCGCATATCGCATGTTCTCCAGCACAGTCTGCTCCCTGAAAGTCTCCCCCACCTCCCCGAAGTGCAGTTGGCGGCCCGCTACCTCCCTGGCACCCGCGACGCCGAGGTCGGGGGGGACTTCTACGACGCCATGGTGCTGCGGAACGGCACCCTCACACTGGTGGTCGGCGACGTCGCCGGCCACGACCACTTCGCCGCCGCCGCCATGGGACGTCTGCGAGGCGCCATCCGGACGTTGTCGGCCCAGGCCAGCGGCCCTGAGGAGGTCGTGAGGACGCTTCGAAGACATTGGGAATGCCTCGGCTTCGAGCAGATGGCAACCGCCATCTTGTGCCACCTCGACCCTTCGACAGGCCAAGCCACGATGATGAACGCGGGCCATCCGCCGCCCCTCCTCGTAGGCGTGGGCGAGGCCGAGTACCTGCCGGTGCCGACAATGACGCCGCTCGGAGCACCTGAGAGCGAAGAGGTGTCCTGGTCTGGACCGGTCGCCGGCAAGACGATCCTCTTCTACACCGACGGGGTCATCGACGACCGCTCCGTGGGGTTGCGCCATCGCATGCACGCGCTGGCTCGTCTCGCCGCTCAGGGCCCGCGCGACGCGCAGGCGCTGTGCGACGTCGTCCTCGAGGCAATGGGGACGCGCCGCTCCGACGACGTGGCTATCCTCGCCGTCTCGGTCGGCGAGAGCGACGTGTGAGCCAGTGCCGGACGCCGAAGACGCCATCGCCTGGCGGGTCACGCTCCTGAAGCAGACAGACAGCGCCGTAGACGCCGGTAGCCTGCGGCGAGCTGTCGACGTCGTGCTCGATCTGACCCGATCCTTCGTCGGTGCTGAGACCCTCGACCTGACGGAGCGCAAGACCGAGCCTGATCCGGTCGCCGTCACCGAGGAGGCTGACACACAGGGGGCCTCCCCTTCGGCGAACCTCCTCTGGGGGCGGCGCCCTCTGGGGACTCGGTCTGTGTGCCCGTGAGGCTCGGTACAGGCGGGACGGCCGAGCTCGTAGCTGCCTGGCCGCCAGGTCACGAGCTCACCGAGCGCCACCTCGAAGCCCTGCGAGTGGCGGCAGATCGCATTGGGGCCGCTCACGAGCAGGTGGCGATCCTCGAGTCCGAGCGTGCCGCCAAGGAGCGCGCAGACGAGCTCGCCCAACTGATGGGGCAGCTGCAACGGGTGACGGCTGACCTCTCCGGGGATCTGGACGAGGAGGGTATCGGCAAGAAGGTCGCTGAGGCGATGAATTTCGGATACGCCAACCAGGTCGTCAGCTCCACGCTGTGGCTTCGCCAGCAGGACGAGCTGAGGCTCTTCCAGCCCTCGCTGGCACCGAGTACAGCCCTCCCCTACGCTCGGGTAGGGCTGCACTCGCCCCTCCCGGGAGCGCAGGCCCTCCGGGAAAACGCCCCGGTGTGGTTGGCCTCGCGGAGCGAGGCGATCACCAACTTTCCCATGCTCGCCAGCAGCCCACCGATGGCCAGCCGCTTGGCCGTCGTGCCCTTGCGGGCGAGCAGCGAGCCCTTCGGCGTGCTTGCGTTCGGCTTCAAGCTGGAGAGCGAGTTCAGTGACCCCGAACGGGACTTCCTGCTTGCCGTCGCAGACCAGGTCGCCCAGTCGCTGGAACGAGCTCGTCTCCGCCACATGGAGAGGCTCGAAGCCGAGAGGACAGCCTTCCTGGCTGATGTGTCAGCCACGCTTGCCACCACCTTGGATCTCGCCGAGACGTTGCAGCACATCGTCAGGCTCATCGTTCCCCACTTCGCCGACCTGGCGACGATCCACCTCTGTAGCGACGGCGGCATGTTGTCGCGCGTGGCCCTCGCCCATCGCTATCCCGAGGTGGAGAATGCCATCCTCGGAGCCAGCCCCGCCGGCGAGCACGAGGAGATCCTCGCGCTGCTCGCCGAGGTGGCGGAGCGAAGGCAAGTGTTCTCGACCGGCCCGCTCGCCGACAGCCCGGTAGCCACCCTGCTACCAGCCAACGCCTCCGAAGCTCTGGCACCCTTGGCGCTCGGTTGCGCATTGTTCGTCCCACTCGTCAGTCGTGAGCGGGTCCTCGGCGTGTTGAGCGCCGCGCGCATGCAGGGGGCCACGGTCTTCGACGAGAGAGCGACCGCGCTCATCAGCGACGTTGGCAACAGGGCGGCGACGGCCATCGCCAACAGCGGCCTGCACTCGAGCCTCCGCGCCACCCAGCGGGTCGAGGCCTTTCTCCTGACTGTGGCCACGGCTCTGGCTGGAGCCTCCAGCTACGCCGAGACCTTGACAGAGCTGGCGCGGTCGGCCGTGCCCATTCTTGCCGACTTCTGCATCATCGACCTGCTCGACGAGGCAGGCAGGTTCTTGGCTCCTGTCGTCTACCACAGCGAGCGGAACCTCTCGCCGGCTGCCGATCGCCTGCGCCGGATACTCACCAACCCCGATGTTCACCGTCCCGCCTCTGAGGTCATCAAGACTCGGCAGTCACGGCTAGTGACCGAACTAGGCCAAGAACAGCTCGACGCCCTCAGCCACGACAAGTCACACCTGCAGATCCTGAACGAGCTCGGGTGGCGCTCGCACATGGTCGTTCCCCTCGTCGCCGGCGGCAGCGTCCTCGGCTGCCTGACGCTCGTGGCCGCCGACGCTCGGCCGTCGCCGGAGGCTGCCGACCTCCACCTCGCCGAGCGGCTCGCCGAGCAGGTGGCCGAAGTCGTAGCGCAGGCTCGACGGCACGAGCGCGAGCACGACATCTCGCTGGCGTTGCGCCACAGCCTCGTGCCCGAGGAGCTTCCCCAGGTGCCTGGGTTCAGCCTCGTGGCGCGCTACGTACCCGGTGCGTACGGTTTCGGCGTCGGGGGCGACTTCTACGGCGTGGTCAAGCTGGACTCGGGTGACATCATTGCCACCGTCGGAGAGGTCGTGGGCGACGACCAAAGGGCTATGACGATCATGGGGCGCCTGAGCGGCGGCATCCGCACGCTCAGCTGCACCCTGGGACGACCGGCGGCCGTCGTGGCAGCCTTGCAGAGCCAGTGGGACGTCGTCGGCTACGAGCGGCCGGCGAGTGCGCTACTCGTGCGACTCAGCCCAGCTACAGGCGACTTCAGCGCCGCCACCGCCGGCCACGCCCCACCGCTCCTCGTCCGAGGTCATGACCCAGACGTCGTGGTGGTTCCGATGCCGATAACTCCGTCGCTCGGCTCGCCCACCGGCTCGGCGCCGATCGCCAAGGCGACCGAAGGGCATCTCGACCCTGGGGACATGCTCGTCCTACATACCGGCGCCTGGATGAACCGAACCATCGCCGGCGGTGGCTCGGTGACCCGGAAGGAACTAAGAGCCTGGGCGTCGGAAGGGCCTGACATGTTTTGCGAACGTGTCGTCGGGCGCCTCTCGGCCACGACCGCGGACGGCTTCGCCCTGCTCGTACTCTCACGCCATTGGTGAATAGGGCGTCACGGCGCCCCGCGGTGGCTCCGTAGCGCCTAGACCGACGGCTATTTGGGTACCGTGCTCAGTGTTCCCATCGACCTAGAGTTAGAAGAGATGACGCCCGCACCTTCCGGACAACTGAGCCTGCTCCGGCTGGCGAGCAACCGGGTTAGTTCGTCCCGGCACCAGTCGTCGTGCCTATCGGCATCGAGGCCGGCAAGATGCACCGGTCTGCACCGGTGAAGCGTCCCGGCACGCCGTGATCTACCGGAAGAGATTCGCCGAGGCGCGGGAATCGGTGTCGGCAGCGCGCCGCTTCGCCGCCACCACGCTCAAGGGCATGCCGAGCGACATCGTCGACTCCGTCACTTTGATGGTCTCCGAGCTGGCTACCAACGCCGTAAGCCACGCCACTTCTGCCTTCGAGGTCGAGATCGACCGCCAGCCCGGTCAGGTGCTCGTCAACGTCTTCGACAACGACAGCCACAGCGCCACTCGCATGGCCCACGCCACTCTCGATCCTTCCGGCCGGGGCCTGCAGATCGTCGGCTCTCTCTCCGACGACTGGGGCGTCCGCCGGCCCGTACCAGGATGGAAGAAGGCCGTCTGGTTCTCGATGCGGCTACCGCCTCTTGCTGACTGACTCGGTCCCAAGCCCGGCCGTGTGGCCCGCTAACTGCCTGTCGCGCTACAGGGCGGCCGCGATTGAGTGAAGGTCGAGCCGGGTACTCATTGGTTGAGACGCCACCTGCTCGGGACGACGCAGCTGACATCTCGCCGAACGATTTAGAACGGAAGGTGTCTATGAAGCTCTCGAATGCTCCGCTCCGTGCCGCCACCGGCGCGTACATCCTCAACGCAGGCGTGACCCTGTTGGAAGAACGCGAAGAACGAGCCGCTGACCTGCAAAAGGCGGCGATGACGACCTACCGCCCCCTCGAGCGGCTGAAGCCGGAGCAGTTTGCCTACCTCCTCGCCGGCTCCGAAGCCCTGCTCGGTGCAGCTCTGCTCACCCCGATCGTGAAGCCGCGGATCGCCGGTCTCGGTCTCGTCGCATTCTCGAGCGCCCTTCTCGGCATGTACGCCAGCAAAGACCACCTGCGGCGCTCCTCTTCGAGCTGGCGCCCGAGCCGCGAAGGCGAAGGCCCCTTGAAGGACGCCTGGATGCTCGGCATCGGCCTGGCTCTGCTGTCGCAGCGCCGCCCGCGCCCGCGCTCGCACTCGCGCGACAACAAGACGACTGCCGCGGTGTCGTAGGAACCTTCCTGCCTCCACAGCCTCCTGGTTCGGACGCCTATCCATCTCGGCCGGGGCCGTCGCCGGCGGGCCTGCGTCATCGTGGACATGGCCGACGGCGATCTCCAATCGCGCGACATCCTCGTTGGCGACATCCTCGTTACTGCCTATACCGACCCAAGCTGGACGCCCTTGCGGCAACCCAGCGCAACCCGCCCACAGCTCTGCCCACCAGGAGGGCGTTCATCTCTCTGGCTACGGCTCAGCCGCCTGGGCTGTTGCCGTTCCCGTGTCCGTTCCCGTGTCCGTGGCCGGGACCACCGCCAACGCCACCGGGGCCGGGACTCGGCGTCGAGAACGTAAGCACCGTGGTGTCACCGAGGGCGCGGGCAAGCTGTCGCAGGGAACCCTCCACCGACGGCACGGCGGCACCGGTTAGCTGGCCCTGCTTGACCTCGTTGCCGATGGCCTGGGCAACTTGCTGCAGCTGCTGGGCGAGCTGCGCCGGACTGAGCTGCGCGTACTGCGTCGTCAGCTGCGTGACCTGTGCGTCCAGCGCCTGGGCTGTGGATGGGCTGAGCTCGTGCTTCTGGAGGCTCGTTTCGACAGCAGCCGCGAACGAACCCGTAGCCACCGACAAGCTGCTGACCGTCGTCGTGGTCGTGGTCGTGGCAGCGGTCGTCGATGGGGTCGATGACGGCGTCGGCTTGTGGACGGCGGCTTTGCCCTTGAGAGTCGTCGTCGGGGGTGAGTGTCGCGCGGCTGCCGGAGAGAGCCCGAATCCGAGCGCGGCGGCCACGGCAAAGCCCACAGCCAGCGCCAATGCGCATAACAGGACCGTCCGCACAAGGGCGCGCCTATTGCGCAACGGTCTGGTCGCCGTCATGCTCCTCAGGGCTGGTTCGGTCCTCGCAGGCTGAACGGCAACCTGCTCTGGGACTGTGCTAGCAGCCGCTCCTGGGAGCACCTCGGTGCCCGAGAAAGCGGACGTGTCTGCCATCTTCCCTGTCGCCATGTCCGCACCGGGCGCCACCGGCATGGGCCGTGTCATGCCGAGCCGTTCGTCGAGCAACTCGGTGAGCTCGGCTGCCGTGGGTCGGGCTGCTGGGTCGCGGCGGGTCATGTTACGTAGGAGCAATCTCCACTCTGGCGAGAGACCACCTGGCAGCTCCGCATCACGAACGACCCGCGCAGCCGCCATTTCCACCGCTGACCCATTGAAGACCCGATGGCCCGTCAAGGCTTCTGCCAGGACCAGTCCGAGCGAGTAGATGTCGGCCGGCGGCCCGACCTGCTCACCGGCGGCCTGTTCAGGTGCCAGGTAGGCCGGCGTGCCGAGAGCCATGCCGGTCGCCGTCAACGAGACCTGGTCAACCAGGCGGGCGACACCGAAATCCGCCAGCATGCACCGGCCCTGCTCGTCGAACAGGATGTTGGAGGGTTTGACGTCGCGGTGGACGACGCCCTCCCTGTGGACGTAGGCGAGAGCATCGCCGAGCTGGCGCCCTGCCTCGGTTACCTGCCGGTCCGTCAGCGGACCTCGGCGACAGAGATCTGCCATGGTCTCTCCCTTGACCAGCTCCATGATCAGCCAGGCGACGTGGTCGTCACCGCCGGCATCGAACACGCGCACCAAGTTCGGGTGGCTGAGCTGTGCCAGCACGTGAGCCTCGGCCCCGAAGCGCTCTCTGTCGGCAGACGGTGAGTGGGGAAGCAGCTTGATGGCCACGGCTCGGTTCAACCTCAAGTCCCTACCGCTGTGGACCTCGGCCATACCGCCGCGGCCGATGAGCGCACCCACCTCGTAGCGGCCTTCGAGCAGGTCGTTCGTTGGGGACGTCTCTGTTGCGCTACGGGCGCGCGTAACAACCACAGTTCTCTTCTTCCCACTCACACGTGTGCCTACACACTGCCACTGCGGACATGGGGACAGCTGGGCTTGCGGAGCTGACCTCTCGCCCTGACGCTCAGTCCGACGAGACGGCAGCACCGGAGGATCTGATGAGCATGACCTCGTCGTCCGAGAGCCGAATGGCTCCGGCGGCCACGTTCTCGACCAGGTGGTCGGCGTTGCCGGTGCCTGGGATGGCCAGGACATGCGGTCCCTGGTGCAGGGTCCAGGCAAGCTTGATCTGTGCCGCCGTAGCCCCATGAGCACGGGCGACGTTCAGCACCGCATCGGTCTCTGGTTCGGTCGATCCCCGCTGGCGTCCGGCACCGGCGATGGCGAAGAACGGCACGAATGCGATCCCCTGCTCGCCACAGAGCCGCAAGAGGGCGTCGTCGTCCTGGGAAGCAACGCCATAGCGGTTCTGCACGCACACCACAGGGGCGATGGACTGGGCCTCGGCAAGGTGCTCCGGCCCGATACCGGAGAGGCCGAGGTGCCTGATGAGACCGGCGTCACGCAACTCGGCGAGGGCGTCGAAGTGCTCCGCCACGGAATCCATCGTCTGTTGGCAGCGCAGGTTGACCACGTCGAGGTGGTCGCGACCGAGTTGCCGCAGGTTCTCCTCGACCTGGCCGCGCAGCTGGTCGGGCCGGGCCGGTGGCAGCCACTCGCCCGACGGATCGCGGCCGGGCGCCACCTTGGTGACGATCACGAGGTCGTCGGGGTAGGGAGACAGCGCCGAGTTGATCAACTCGTTCGCCGAGCGGAGTGACGAGAAGTAGAAGGCCGCTGTGTCGATGTGATTGACGCCGAGCTCGACCGCCCGGCGCAGCACCGCCATTGAGTGGGAGCGGTCGCTCGGCGCCGACTCAGCCGAGAAGGCGCTGCCGGCCTGTGAGAGGCGCATGGCACCGAAGCCCATGCGGTTGACGACCAAGTCGCCGAGGTTCCAGCTCCCGGCCGCCGCTGCTCTGATCGCCTCGGTGGTCATCGTCAGATCCTGCCACGTCTGCCGGCCATCCAGACAGACGCCGGCCCGCCTCGGACTCCCCCAGCCCATCACGTGCCCGACTGGCTGGCGCCTGGTGGTCGGACCTCAGCCTCCACTGCTGGAAACCGCCATGCTGCTTGACATCCCGGTCGTGCTTGACGTCGCGGTCGTGCTGCTTGACGTCGTGGTGGTCGTGGACGGCATCGTCGTCGTGGTGGTCGTCGTCGTGACCGGCATCGTCGTGGTGGTCGTCGTCGAGGTCGTCGTGGAAGCAGTGGTGGACGGCACCGAGCTCGTGGTAGCAGCAGTGGTAGGCGGCGCAGTTGTCGTGGGCAGGGAGCTTTTGGTAGTGGCACTGCCAGGCGAAGGTGGATGGTTTCCGCCGCCGCTCAACAGGAGCGCGACGCCACCGGCGATCAGCGCCAGGACGGCGACAACAAGGACTACCGGACCAGCTCGCGACCGGGGCCGCCGCCGGCCGGCGGCGACCGGGTACCTCACGCCCTCCCCGTACCGGCTGGTGCTCGTTCCAACGAGGTCGCCGGCTGCGGCTGCGGCTCCGGCGGCGGGAAGCGACACCGCTGCCACTCCGCTCTCGGTGAACACCATCTTGCGCGGCTCGGGGCCGAGGAGCCGAGTCGTGTCAGGATCCGAGGCCGGCGCGGTCGCCTCGAGCCAGTCCGGGCGGACATAGGCATCGCGCACGTAGCGAGCCATCTCGTCCGCCGACGAGAAACGCTGCTCCGGATTGGCCTGCAACGCCCTTTCGATCACCGCTGCCAGATTCGGGTCGACGTCGGGCCTGCGCTCTTCCACGGGCACGTATCGCCCCTGGATTGCAGCCAGGGCAACGGCAAGAGGAGTGGCTCCTTCGAACGGCTTGCGAGCCGTAAGGCTCTCGTACAGCAGCACACCCACGGACCAGAGGTCGGAACGAACCGTTGCGGCGTCGCCTTGTGCGCGCTCGGGGGCGAGGTAACCCGGCGTGCCGAGGACGAGGCTGGCCGCCGTCGACTCGTCGGAGTCCGGAGATCGATCGAGGGCTTTGGCAATGCCGAAGTCGGCGACCTTGGCGACTCCTTCCTCACTGAACACGACGTTGGCCGGCTTGATGTCACGGTGCAGCAGCCCGCGGGCGTGCGCAGCGGCCAGGGCATCCAGCACTTCGCCACCGGTCCGCCTGACGAAGGGCTCGCTCAGGCGGCTCTGGGCGATGTAGGCGGCCAGCGTCTCGCCGGAAACCAGCTCCATCACGATGAAGGCTCTGCCCCAGTCCTCCCCGGCGTCGTAGACGGCTACGACGTTGGGGTGCGAGAACATGGCGGCGGCGCGGGCTTCCTCGGCAAAGCGCTTACGCACCCCGTGATCGGGCTGGAAACTCTCCCTCAGCACCTTCAGGGCCACCGGTCGCGCCAGCCGCTCGTCGAACCCGCCGTACACCTCTGCCATGCCACCGCGACCGATGAGCCCCTCGACGCGGTATCTCCCCACAAGCACTTGGCCGTTCGCCAGCTGGCCGGCGATGTTGTCAGGATTCAAGTCGTCCGAGCCTTCCTGGCTGGGTTGCGCCCGGTGTGGCCACCGGCCGGCTTGCAGCCTATGGTGACGGGGTGAACTGGCGCATCGCTGTCTCCATATTGCTGATCATTGTCGGGCTCCTGGGACTGGCTGTCGGGCTCATGTATATATCAATCGCCCCGCACAACCTGCCGATGTGGTTCCCCGGACACATCTCGAAGCCGCATGCCCTGGCGCACAAGAAGCGCGGCGAGGCCGGAATCGTGGTCGGCGCCGTGATCCTCATCGTCGGCATCGGCGTCGCCATGTCGGCCCGGCGCGGATCCCATCGCCACAGGAGGCATAGCTGGTAGCACGTCTAGGCGGTCTCCCTGCGGACCAGCGCCACGTCCGGCCCTTGTCGGAGGCGCAAGGCGGCCATCGGCCGGTTCGTCGTGACGATGTCGACGTTGGCGCGCGCCAACCAACGCTGCAATCCCTTCGTGCTGTCCACCGTCCACACGAGCACTGTGAGCCCGCGCCGGCCGCACCAACGCCTCAACAGCACGTTGGCAAGTAGATGCTGGGCGGCTATGCCCGTAGCCGCCGATCGCTTCAGGCGCCCGTAGGGCCACAGGTCGTGTGCCCACCTGCGAGCCAGGCCGACGAGCCCGTGGCCTGCCTCGACGCACGGCAGCGACAGCAAGGCGCCCACGTCCGCCCAGCTCGCCCGCACAAGCTCGATGCTCTTGTCGTGACGGGTGGTCACGAACACGCCACGGCCGCTCTTGCGGATGGCCTCTACTGCTTCCCTCTCGTGTCCCGTGCCCTTCAGGTCGAGGTGGACTCCAGAGCCCACAGGGTCGCTTGCTCGCTCCCCACCCCGCTTCAGCGCTTCGAGGAACTCGGCCAAGGTAGGGACTTTGTCCCGCTCGTCACAGGACAACGAGCTGTAGTCCAGGGCCGCTACTTCGCCAAGCCCAGGCACGTGCGGGTCGTGGACGCAGACGAGCATGCCGTCGGCCGTTCGGCGCACGTCGACTTCTATCCACTCGGCACCCTGCTCGGCAGCGGTCTCGAAGGCGGCAAGCGTGGCGCTTGACACCAACTCTGTCCCACCGCGATGCCAGGAGATCTGCGGCCTCATCCACGACAGCCTGCCACCCCGGGCGGGCAGTCGTGGTGTAATGCGCGAATGAGCCCTAGATTGACCCGATGACCAAGCCCCGCCTTGGCATCGCCATAGCTGCAGCGGTCGGCGCCGTCGTTGCCATGGTGATCGGCTTCAAGTACGGGACCTACCTGCACCACGGGTCCCGGACCGGCACGAGCGAGAAGCTGGCCGCCTACGGAGCTGCTGCGGTCTTCGTGGTCTTGGGCTGCTACTCGACACGGCGCCTCGCCAACCAGCTAGGGCGTGTCGTGGCTATAGCCGACAAGGCGTCCGCCTCTGTCGTGAGGCTGATCATCACAGTTGCAGGTCTCATAGTCGTGGTCCTGATCACGCTGGGGATGCTGCACATCGGCGCTTCGCAGCTTCTCCTCGGAGGGGCGATAACCGGTGTCGTCATCGGCATCGCCGCCCAGCAGAGCCTGGGCAACATGTTCGCGGGGATCGTGTTGCTGGTGGCACATCCTTTTCGGGCCGGGGATCACGTCAGAGTCCGGACGGGCTCGCTCGGTGGCCCGTTCGAGGGGTACGTCGTGTCGATGGGCCTCACCTACGTAGTGTTCTCCACCAACGAGGGCACGACTTATGTCCCCAACGTCACGCTGCTGGCCTCCGGGATTGTGCGCGACCCCCTGCCCTTGCCCGCCTCGGCCCCTGCCACCGCTCCTCCGGTCGCCACGGCTGTGACGGACCAGGAGCCACTCCCCGAGGGTGCGCCGCCCACCGGCAAGAGCGACACAGGAGAGCCTGCTCCAGCCGGCCAACCGGCTCGGCACCGCCGGCTGCTCAGACCGTCATAGGATCGTCACGTGGCTTCCCGTGGGTGACGTGCTCTGGTGGCTGATCGTGGCTGTCGTGTGCCTGGCGGTCGAGTTCGGGCATAGGGCGTTCATCGCCATGTTTCTTTCTATAGGGGCAATCGTCACGGCCATCGCCGCCGTCTCCGGCGCACCCGTCATATTGCAGGTGCCCATCTTCGTGGTTGCAACGGCCGTCTCGCTCACAGCCATGCGGCCCGCCATCATGAGGGCGCTCTCGTCAGAGGGCCGCCACCTCGTGTCAGGCATCAAGGCCCACGTCGGACACCAGGCCGTGGTCGCCGAACGCGTCGTGGGCACCACCCCCGGCAGGATCAAGCTACACGGCGAGATGTGGAGAGCTATCTCGCTGGACGGCAAGACAATCGAGCCTGGCACCCAAGTCATGATCCTTGCCCTCGAGGGCACGACCTTCATCGTCGAGGATCTGCCGGCGCTCGGGCTCGACCCGATGCAACTTCCCGAGGAATCATGAGGAGCCACAAGTGATCATCGCAACCGCCGGCCTCGAAGTCGTGCTCATAATCGTCATAATCGTCCTCGTGCTCGTGGTGGGCATCCCTGTGGCACGAGCGGTCAGGCTCGTCCAGCAGGGCTCGGTCGGCGTCCAGAAGCGCCTCGGCAAGTTCCACAAGCTCCACGAGCCCGGCATCGTCGGCATGATGCCGTTCATCGACACCCTTCAGACTGTGGACGTCCGCGAGGTCCCCCGCACCGGCGACCAACAGGACGTCATCACCAAGGACAACGTCAGCGTCCTCGTCTCGGCGACGATCTTCTCCCAGGTCGTCGACCCTCAGGCCGCCCTGTTCTCGGTCTCCAGTTACGAGGTGGCGATCTTCCAGATATCCCGCACGGCCCTGCGAGCGGTGTTCGGCGGGTTGACGCTGGACGAAGCGCTCACCGAGAGAGAGCGGATCAACGCCGAGCTGCAGGGTCACATGGAGTCTGTGACCGACAAGTGGGGCGTGCGGATCAACCGCATCGAGATCGTCGACATCGTGCCGCCCACCAACGTCCTCCAGGCGATGAGCCTCCAGAAGGAAGCCGAGCAGCAAAAGCGCGCCCTCATCCTGAAGACAGAAGGCCAGCGCCAAGCCGCCATCAACGAGGCAGAAGGCAAGAAACAAGCCGCCATCCTCGCCTCAGAGGGCCAGCGCCAGGCCAACGTCATGCAGGCACTGGGAGAGAAGGAAGCCGTCTCGCTCCGTGCCGAGGGCCGCAAGGCGGCATTGGTCTACGAGGCCGAAGGTCGTGCTGAGGCCGTCCGGCAGGTCTACAGCGCCATCCTCGAGTCGAACCCGACGCCCGAGCTGCTCGCAGTCCTGCAGCTAGATACGCTCTCAAGGCTCGTCGAGAGCGACAACGCCAAGCTCGTCGTGCCCTACGAGTCAGCTGGTCTGATGGGCGCCTCGCAGGCATTGAAGTCGGTGCTGGAGTCGGCCGCCTCGGCTGGCCAAAGCCCGTCCGGCGGAACCGGCGGCGGAACCGGCGGCGGCACTCCCGGACCGGCTGGCAAGCCGCCAGCCGGGCTACCGCCGGCGCCTCCTGCGCCCGGCGCCCCTCCCCGTCCGGCCGGATCGCCGCGGCGCTGACCGCCGAGGCGCCATTCGCTAGACGGGAGCGTCCCCCATCAGGTTGACGGCCCGCAGCACGAGGGGGTGAAGCTCCCACGCCGATCCGGCTGACATGGCCGCCAGGTCGGCTCGCATCTGTGGAGTCCAGAAGAGCTTGACATGCGTGGCGACCTCCCCCGCCGCCACTTCGAAGTCGTGATGGGCGTAGTTGGCTGCTATCTGGTTGGCCATCCGCTGCAACTCGGCCTCGTTCGAGTACGGCGCTTCCTGGTGCACCGTCACCGGCTAGCCACCACCGCCGGCACCTTGGCTCGCACCTGGACCGCCGTGACCTTGTATTCCGGGCAGTTCGTAGCCCAGTCAGAGAATTCGGTGGTCACGACATTCGCCCCGGTGACGGGATGATGGAAGGTCGTGTAGACGACGCCGACAGGCATCGCCTCGCTGAACCGGGCGCGAAGCGTCGTGGTCCCGACCCGGCTCGACAGCTCGACCAAGCCGCCGTCGGCGACTCCCCGCTCTGTGGCATCGAAGGGGTGGATGTCGAGGACGTCCTCGGGGTGCCATACGACGTTGTCCGTACGCCGAGTCTGTGCCCCGACGTTGTACTGGGTGAGGATGCGGCCCGTCGTGAGGATCAGCGGGAAGCGGCGAGTGGCCCGCTCCTCGGTCGGCACGAAGGGCGTCTCGACGAAGTTGCCGAGGCCTCGCACGAACTTGTCCTTGTGCATGACCGGCGTCCCGAGCGGAGCCGCCTCGTTGCATGGCCACTGCACGCTACCGACACGGTCGAGCAGGTCGAACGACACCCCGGCGAAGGTTGGCGTCAGGGCGGCGATCTCGTCCATGATGCTCGCGGCTGAGGGGTAGGACATCGGGTAACCCAGCAGAGTGGACAGCTCGCAGGCGACTTCCCACTCCTGCTTGCCCGAGCGCGGCGGCATGACAGGCCGCACGCGGTTGATGCGCCGTTCGGCGTTGATGAACGTCCCGTCCTTCTCGAGAAACGATGTCCCCGGCAAGAACACGTGCGCGAACGCCCCGGTCTCGTTGAGAAACAGGTCCTGCACGACAAGCAGGTCGAGCGCTCCGAGGGCAGCCTTCACGTGCTTGGTGTTCGGGTCGGATTGGGCAACGTCCTCGCCTTGCACGAACAGTGCACGGAACGACCCCCCGACCGCAGCGTCGAACATGTTGGGGATGCGCAGGCCCGGCTCTGCCTGCAGCTCGAGACCCCACGCCGCCTCGAAGGAGCGGCGCACGCCGTCGTCGCCGACGTGGCGGTAGCCGGGAAACTCGTGGGGAAACGAGCCCATGTCGCACGAGCCCTGCACGTTGTTCTGGCCGCGCAAGGGGTTGACGCCGACCCCGTCGCGCCCGATGTTCCCAGTGGCCATGGCAAGGTTGGCCATGCCCATGACCATCGTGGAGCCCTGGCTGTGCTCGGTGACCCCGAGGCCGTAGTAGATCGCCGAGTTCGGGCCTTTTGCATACAGGCGTGCCACCGCCCGGATCTCGCTGGCCGGCACTCCGCTCAACGCCTCGACCGCCTCCGGGCTGTTCTCCGGGCGGGCGATGAACTCCGACCAGGTGGCAAAAGATGCCGGGTCGCAGCGCTCGGCCACGAACGAGGTGTTGACCAGACCTTCGGTGACCACGACGTGGGCCATGGCGTTGACGATGGCGACATTCGTGCCAGGCATCAGCTGAAGGTGGTGCGTGGCCTCGACGTGGGGCGTGCGTACAAGCTCGATGCGCCGCGGGTCGATCACGACGAGCTTGGCGCCTTGGCGCAGGCGCGCCTTCATACGGGAGGCGAACACGGGGTGGGCCGCCGTGGGGTTGGCCCCGATCACCACGATCACGTCCGCAAAGGCGACCGAGCCGAAGTCCTGGGTTCCCGCCGAGGTGCCGAACGTGGTCTTGAGGCCGAAGCCTGTCGGCGAATGGCAGACGCGGGCGCAAGTGTCGACGTTGTTGTTGCCGAAGGCCGCCCGGATCATCTTCTGGACGACGTACACCTCCTCGTCGGTGCAGCGTGACGAAGTGATGCCGCCGATCGACTGGCGCCCGTGCTCTTGCTGGATCTCCTTGAAGCGGTTGGCGGTATATGTGAGGGCCTCGTCCCAGGTGACCTCGCGCCACGGGTCGTCGGTCGACTCCCTCAGCATCGGCGACAGGATGCGGTCGCGGTGGGTTGCGTAGCCCCAGGCAAAGCGACCCTTCACGCACGAGTGCCCGCCGTTGGCCCCTCCGTCCTTGTACGGGACCATCCGCACCACTTCGTTGCCCCGCAACTCGGCTTTGAACGAGCAGCCGACTCCGCAATAGGCACACGTGGTTATGACGGTACGTACGGGGACGCCGAGGGAGATGACGGACTTCTCCTCGAGCGTGGAGGTGGGACAGACCTGCACGCAAGCGCCGCAGGAGACGCACTCGGACCCCAGGAAGTCGGTGGGCCCGGCGACGACTTTCGAGGCGAAGCCCCGGCCCTCGATGGTCAATGCGAACGTCCCTTGCACTTCGTCGCAAGCCCTCACGCAGCGGGAGCAGACGATGCACTTGGCGGGCTCGAAGGAGAAATACGGGTTCGACTCGTCGGTTGCGGCGTCAAGGTGGTTGTCGCCGGCGTAGCCGTAGCGGACGTCTCGCAAGCCGACGGCACCCGCCATGTCCTGCAGCTCGCAGTCGCCGTTGGCGGCGCACGTCAGGCAGTCGAGCGGGTGGTCGGAGATGTACAGCTCCATGACGCCTCGCCGCAGTCTCTCCAGACGCTCGCTCTGCGTTACCACCCTCATGCCGCCAGCCACCGGTGTCGTGCAACTGGCTGGCGTGCCCTTGCGTCCTTCGATCTCGACCAGGCACAGCCGGCACGAGCCGAACGCCGCCAGCGAGTCGGTGGCGCAGAGCTTCGGTATCTCGACGCCGCTCATGGCGGCCGCCCGCATGATCGAGGTTCCTGCCTGCACGGTGACAGGCAGGCCGTCGACCTCGATCGTCACCGCTGCAGAAGCACCCACCAGCAGTGGCGCCATGTCCGGCGACGGTGTCCCGAAGTCGGTCTCCTTTAGCAGGGCCATGCCGTCTCCTCCTTGCCCCTGTGCAATTGTCTCACTTCGCCCTGGCCGGCTCGGTGTCTCGGCTGTCGAGGCCGAAGTCCGCAGCGAAATGGCGAAGGGCGCTTCTGACCGGTTGCGGGGTGAGCCCGCCCATGGCGCACAGCGACCCGTCGACCATCAACTCGCAAAGATCCTCCAGTAGCTCGAGATTCCCGGCGACATCCCGGCCAGAGGTGATCTTGTCGATCACCTCGACACCGCGGACCGCTCCGACTCGGCATGGAGTGCACTTTCCGCATGACTCCTCGGCGCAGAACTCCATGGCGAAGCGTGCCTGGCTTGCCATGTCCACCGTGTCGTCGAAAACGACGATGCCGCCGTGACCGACCATCGCACCGACCTCGGCGAAAGCTTCGTAGTCCATCGGCAGGTCGAACAGCGACGGCGGCAGATAGGAACCGAGCGGACCGCCAACCTGCACCGCCCGCACTGGCCGACCGCTGGCGGTGCCACCGCCGATCTCGTTGACGAGTGTCCCCAGCGTCACGCCGAAGGGCAGCTCGAAGACGCCGCCTCGGGCGACGTTCCCGGCCAACTGGAAGACCTGTGTCCCACGTGAGCTGCCTGTGCCAAGACGCTCGTACGCATCGGCACCCCCCGCAACGATGTCGGGCACAGCTGCCAGGGTGAGCACGTTGTTGACAAGTGTCGGCTTGCCGACGAGGCCCGCAATCGCCGGAAGGGGTGGCCGCGACCGAGCCACTCCGCGCTTGCCCTCGAGGCTCTCGAGCATGGACGACTCCTCGCCGCAGATGTACGCGCCGGCCCCCACCCGGATATGCAGCTCGAATGCCCTGCCCGGTCCCGATGTGCTGCCGGGTGTCCCCACCGAGGGCCCGAGCCAGCCGTGCCGGCGGGCTTCAGCGGTGGCGGCCCGCATGGTGCTCACTGCAGCCGGGTACTCCGAGCGGATGTACAGGTATCCCTCGGTGGCCCCGACCGCTAGACCGGCGATGATCACCCCCTCGACCAAGAGGTACGGATCGCCCTCCATCAGCATCCTGTCGGCGAAGGTTCCCGAGTCGCCCTCGTCGGCGTTGCAACAGACGTACTTCTGCTCACCCGGCGTGTCGAGGACCGTTTGCCACTTGATACCGGCCGGGAAGCCCGCCCCTCCCCGACCACGCAGGCCAGAAGCCATGACGAGAGCGACTATCTCAGCCGGCGTGAGCTCGAGCGCCCGTCTCAGGCCTGCAAAGCCTCCGTGGGCCTCGTAATCCTCGATGGACCGCGGGTCGACGACGCCGACGCGCTTGAAAGTGATGCGCTGCTGAAGCTGCAACCACGGAATGCTCTCGGTTGGGCCGAGATACGACCTGTGCCGATCGGCGGTTGGCTCACCGCCCGCCGCCCCGCTGAAGTCCGCCCAGACTGCGTCGACATCGCGGGCGCCGACGGGACCATAGGCGACCCGGCCGTTCGGCGTAGCGAACTCGACGAGAGGCTCGAGCCAGGCAAGGCCCCGCGAACCGTTCCTTATCACCTCGAGACTGGCATCCGTGCCTCCAGCCAGCGTCGCGAACCGGGCTGCGACTTCGTCGGCACCGACAGAGCACGCAGCGGTCTCCGCCGGGACGAAGACCGCCTGGGCACCCGCCCCGCTCAACATCTGGCCCGGCCCGACGCCGCGAGCAGCGGTGGCCGTTGCGCCGGGAGGGGCGCCGCCTGGCGAGGAGGTAGCGGGTGGGCCGTCGGTTGCCTGCTCGGCCAGCGGGGTGACAAGACTCGCCAGATCCGCCGCGGTCACCCTGCCGATCACCCTGCCGTCGACCATCACCGACGGGCCGAGAGCGCAGTTGCCCAGGCAGAACACCCTGTCGAAGGAGATCCCACCGGCACTGGTCTCGCCGTAGCCGACACCGAGCAGAGCCCTGGCACCCTCGGCCAGCGCTGCTGCCCCAACCGCCTGACAAGCCTCGGCCCCGCAGAGGCGGATCTGGCTGTGACCCGGCGGCAGGTAGCGGAAGTCCTTGTAGAACGTCGCCGTGCCGTACACCTCTGCGCGAGACAGATTGAGGACCTCACCGACACAGCCAAAAGTCTCGGGCGGCAGGTACCCGAAAGCGTCCTGGACCGCGTGGAGCACGGGGAGCAGAGCACCAAGCGGCGTCTCTCGTGAAGCTTCAGTCGCCAGCTCCCTTAGCCGCGCTTCGAGCGGGGAGTCCCCGCCCGAAGGCGGCGCGTCTTCGCTCCTGGCACGAGGCATACCTTTGAGACTAACTGGTCGTTCAAGGGTTCGTCACCCATGCCTTGGCGTGCCGTCTCGTCACCGAGCAGCCGGCACTTAGGGACGGCACTGTCCCGAAATCGTCACTTGCCATACCTTGACGGCAGGCGGCTTCCGTAGTTGCATATGAGAAGCGGGAAGCGTTTCCCGCCGTGTAACGGCAACGGAGGTAGTCAACGTGAAGCCGTCTGACTTTTCCGAGGAGTCCGATCCACCGGGCTGCACGAGCTCGGGCCTCTAAGTCCGAGCCGCTCAGCTTCTGGCGCCCGGTCGCCAAATAGAAATGGTGCGCTCGGCATAAGCCGTTATCGCCCGACCCTTGCGGAGTATGACCGCGAACTCAAAAGAGGTCGACCGGTACACCCGAAGCGATAGCTGTGGCACTTCGGAGCAAACACCGAAGCCAGCCGCGTGACAAGCACGGATGGGTGCAAGCCCATGCCGGAACATAGAGGGCACCGGACCGGCCATTAGCGGCCGGTCCGTCCCGCGTAAGGACGCTTTCTACCCTCGCATGATCGACAATTTGCGAGGCGCTAGGCTGGAGTTCCGTGGCGTTCAAGGGATGGCCGGTCGAAGCCATCGAGTTCTTCGAAGGACTCGAGGCGGACAACTCCAAGACCTACTGGGCGACCAACAAGGCGGTCTACGAGGAGTGCGTTCTAGAGCCGATGCAGGCGTTGCTGGACGAGCTGAGGGGCGAATTCGGGGCTGGCAAGATCTTCCGGCCGTACAGAGATGTCCGATTCAGCAAAGACAAGAGCCCCTACAAGACCAACATCGCCGCCACGCTTGAGCGCGGGGGTTATCTGCACCTCGACGCCCACGGCTTCGGCTCAGGCAGCGGTATTTACATGATGGCCCCTGACCAGGTCGAACGGTTCCGGGCGGCGGTCGCCGACGACAGGCGTGGCGCAGAGCTTCAGCGGATCGTCGCAAAGCTTCGCACGGGAGCCATAACCGTCGACGGCCACGGAGCATTGAAGACTGCGCCCAAGGGGTTCCCGAATGATCACCCGCGTATCGAGCTGCTACGCCAGAAGGGCCTCACGAGCTGGCGGCAGTGGGAGGTAGGACCGTGGCTTGGCTCACCGAAGGTGAAAAAGGGCGTGTCGGACTTCTTCAGGGCATCCCAGCCGCTCAACGACTGGCTGGACACCAACGTCGGAGCCAGCACGCTGGACGAGCCCGGCCGCCGGTAGACAAGCCCGACAGCTCGCGAAGCCCGGCGGCTCGTCAACCCCGGCGGGCGGACCGCTGGGGACGGCCGCCCTGTCAAGCCGTGGCGGAGGTCCCGCGTCCTCCCACGACCCAAGTGTCAAGCAGGCGGCTCGTGGCCGCCGCCACTTCGGCGATTGCGCGGTCGAAGGCATCCTGATTGGCCCGCGAGGGCGTCTTTGCCTTCGTTCCGGACACCTTCCGCACGAACTGCCTGGCTGCGGCCTCCACGTCGCCGGCGGTTACCGGTGTCTCGCCCCTCAGGGTCACGATGCTTCTGCACATGCGTCCAGGATCGCACAGCGGGCAATGCACTTGCTCCGAGTGACGCCGACCGTCTCAGACTCCGGCCGCGATCTCCTCGATACGAGCGACAAGGCGGGCGGCCCACGAGACGGACTACGGCTTCATGAGGACGCTCCGCAGGAGCCGCACTCCCTCTGGCGGAGAGCTGGTGGCCAAGCGGGGATGGCGACGTACGAGATCGGTCGCGCTCACGCGGAGCAGGCTGAGGAAGACGGGCTCGCGCTCGGCCGTCATGGCGGCTTCGAACACCCGGCTGGAAGCGGTGTCGACCGCTGTGGCCACCGGCCGGTCCGGGAAGTACGCGACGATGTCGAGCTCGGGTTGCTGGTAGAGCGTCAGCACGCTCGAGACCTCCGCCAGCGAGGCGAACTCCACTGCCGCCGAGCGGGTGGCCCGGAGCACACTTCCGAGGCCGTCCAGGGTCAACGGGAACAACTGCAAGGTGAGCCACAGGGCCGCTGCCGCTGCCCCGGCTCGCGAGCACTCAAGGCTGATCTCCCCGAGGTGCCTGGCCTTGTCTGCAGTCGTGTAGTACGTGTACGGCGAGTCGTGCAGATAGTGACGGGCGACTGACGGGTCGGCGAACAGCACAGCTCCGCACCCGTACGGCTGCAGGCCGTGCTTGTGAGGATCGACGACGACCGAGTCGCACGACTCGATCGCCATCCACGGACGCGGGTCGATCCCGAGCTCGGCGGCGGCAGCGGCATCACGCCCGATGATGGCGTAATACCCCCCATAGGCTGCGTCGACGTGGACCCGCAGCCCATAGCGGTCCCGCAGCGCCATGGCCTCGTCGACGCGATCGACGGCTCCGAGCCCGGTCGAGCCGGCCGTCACGACGACGGTCCCGATCCGGCCGGCGCGGGCGAGGTCGGCGACCGCGTCGAGATCCATGCGCCCCGCCTCGTCGGCCGCGACGGCGTAACCCTCCATGCCCAGCAGGTGGCACATACGCGAGTGCGTATAGTGCGCCTCCGCCCCGTATGCGACACCCTTGCCGGGATGCGTCGAACGGGCGACGAAGAGAGCCTCGAGATTGGCGATGGTGCCGCTCGACGTCAGGTGGCCCAGATGCTCGGGCAGCCCGAACATCTGGGCCAGTGCCGAGATGGCCTCCACTTCCATCTCGGCGGTGGCAGGGCCGCCGTCCAGCGCGTGATTGTTCGGGTTCACAAGCATCGCCATGAGATACCCGGCAACAGCCACGGCGTGTGGCGGCTTCAGCATCTGTCCGGCATAGCGCGGATGGAAGAAGGGGTAGTTGTCCGTCAGGCGGTCGCCGAGGTCGCCAAGCGCGGCTTCCATCGCAGCGGCATCCACCTCGACAGAAAGGTGGCGGGTGTAAGGCCCGAACGTGTCCTGCCATTTGCCGTTGCTGGCTAGGCAAGTTTCCAGGTAAGCCGAGAGGTCGGTCATGGCATCCTTTCTCACCGAGCGACTCAGACGGAGCGATCGCCCAACCGACGCGGTCAGGCCAGGCGAGCCACCGCCAGGGCGGCGGCCAGCAGGGCAATGCTCCAGGACATGGACCGGAGGGCTCTCTCAAGCGGTGCGATGATCGTCTGGGCGCTGATCTCCTGGGTGGCGCCGTCGGTTCCGACCATGGTGCCTTCCACTTGCTCGACGCTGCGCCGCACGAAGCGCGCCGGCATGGACAAAGACCGCTGCGCAGTCGACAACCCGAAGGCGGCCACTGCTGCCATGACGGCGGCCCAGCTCAGGCGCGACGTCTCGGCGACGTAGGCAGTGAGGACGGGAAAGGCGCCCCAGGCCAGGGCGAAGCCGGCATCGGTGTGAACAAGCCCGCCGAACCACTCTGCGTTATAGGCGACGACGAGAAGCGGCCCAATCAGGATGAAAGGTACGAGGGGCCAGCCGACCCGATGCAGACCCACGACCCCAAGCCCGACGGCCACGGCTATCCCCACGACCGACACCGCTACGAGGGCAGCCGTCGGGATGCCGGTACGCAGCGGCCGGCCGTGCAACTCGTCGAGAGCGTGGGCGGCGACGCCGACGGCGAAGAAGAACGCCAGCAGGGTGGCAATCAAGCGGTCAGTGTGCACGACCGGGGCTAGGCAAGCTCCGATGACTACGTAGGACAGGTGCCAGGCCGTGTATGGCGGGTGCATGAGAGTCCACCAGTCCCGCCAGCCCCCGGCAGGAGCGGCGTAGAAGGCCGGTCGCCGAGCCGGCTCCTGCCTAGCTCGCCGCGTCGTCATCGGAATCCGCCTGGGCCGCCGTCACGATCCGGCCTTGCTGCCCCACATGACGAGTCCGCCTCCGAGGCTCATCTCGTGGACTCCAACGTGCTCGATGCCGGCACGCTCCCAAGCCTGGATCGTCCAGCTCACCGGGTAGCGACGGTAGTGGCCGGAGATGTTGGGACCGAGGAAACGCCCGACCTTCCACCACTCGGAGCCCCCACCCAGCAGGCCGCCGACGGGAAGGAGCAAGCGTGTGTAGCCAACCCAGGCGGCATGCCAGAAGGGATTGGATGGCACCAGGAACTCGAGGCTCGAGATCGCCCCGCCCGGCTTGACCACGCGGGCGAGCTCGGCCAGGGTGGCGGCAGGGTCCTCCACATACCGCAGCAGGTACGTGAACGTCAGGGCGTCGAAGGCATCGTCAGGAAAGGGCAGCTGCTCGCCCCGGCCGAGGAGGAGCCCTATGCGATCGTCGAGGCCGGCACCGCTCACGTTCGTGGCACCCCGCGCCAGCATGGAGCGCGAGATGTCGACACCGACCACGTTGGCGCTGCTCCGCCGGGCGAGCTGGATGGCAACACCGGCGGTGCCCGAAGCCACGTCGAGTACGCGCCCGGGGCCGCCCGGGAGGACGTGGTCGACCATTGCGCTGCGCCAGCGGGCGTTCTGGCCCATGGAGAGCACTTCGGCCAAGCGGTCGTAGCGGTTCGGCAAACCGGAGAACAGGGCCCGCGCAAAGCTGTTGCGCCTGCTGTCCATCCGGTTCAGCCGATCCGCAGGGCGCTGCGCAGGAACTCCAGCTCCAACAGGAGCCGGTTGGTGGCGACGACCTCTTGCGATGTCATGTGGGTCACTCCTGTCAGAGGGATGACAGCGTGAGGGCGCCCGGCGGCAAGTAGCGCACTCGAGAGCTGAAGCGTATTCGCGACTGTGACGTTGTCATCGGCCATGCCATGGATCAACAGGAGCTGGCCCGACAGCCCGGCGGCGTCGCCCAGCAACGAGCACTTGTCGTAGTTCTCAGGCTCCTCGTCCGGATGCCCGAGGTAGCGCTCGGTGTAGCAGGTGTCGTAGAGGCGGAAGTCCGTGACAGGTGCTCCCGCCACTGCGGCGTGGAAGACGTCCGGCCGGCGCAGCACCGCCATGGCCGACAAGTAGCCCCCGAAGGACCACCCCCTGATGCCGACACGCGAGAGGTCGAGGTCGGGCCACTCGGCAGCGGCGCAATGCAGGGCCACGACCTGGTCCTGCAACACCACGGTGGCCAAGTCGCCGCGGATCGAGCGGTCCCATTCCGGTCCCCGGCCCGGTGTGCCGTGACCGTCGGCTACGACAACGGCAAAGCCCTGGTCGGCGAACCACTGCTTCTCTAGGTAGATATTCGTTGAGGCGAGGACCATCTGCGCCTGTGGCCCTCCGTAAGGAGACATGAGGACCGGTAGCTTGCGCGATCCGCGAACGTGGCCCCTGGGGAAGATGACGGCGGTCCGTAGCTCGTCTGGGCCGTAGCGTCGCAGGTAGGGCGCGGTGGCTACAACCGGCGTCTCGGCGAGTGACTCGATCGTCCCGACTACCCTCCCGTCTCGCAGCACCGTCACCGTGCGCCCCGGCGCCTCCAGGCTCCCGCGGTTGAGGACCGTGGTGCCACCGCGCAGCCAGCCGGCCGTCACTCCGCCGCCCGGGCCGAGCGAGACGACGCCGTCCTCCCGCGACCAGGTGAAGACCTCGATCTCGGTCGGGTCGGCGGAGGCATGGAACGCCACGGTGTCCTCGTCGACGCTTATGACTCCGCGGACCTGCAGACTCGGTTCGGTGACGGTCTCGCTTCCGACGACGAGGCGCCTGGCCCCGTCCTTCTCGACGGTACGCACTATCGTGCCGTCGGCCAGCCGGCCCGGCACCCCTGGCACGATGTCGAGCCAGGCGCCGTCGCTGTCTTCACACAGGACGGTGGTCACGCCGGTGGATGGATCCACCTCGAGCAACTGGCTGCTGCGCTGGTCGCGGCTCATCACGAGAAGGAGCAGACCGTGCAGCGACCAGTGAGCCGTGACGATGTACTCGTAGGCGGCCCTGTCCCAAGCCACCTCGACGCGGCTGCCGTCGAGCCCGACCACGAACAGGGTGACGTCGGCGTTGGCCGTCCCGGCAACCGGGTAGCGCAGCTGTGTGGCCGGCACCTCCGGACGGGCGGGATCGGCAATGTGACGGATCGTGACTGGGGAGTTGTCACATCGCTCCACCAGCACGGAAGTCCCGTCCGGAGCCCACCAGAACCCCTCCTGGCGCTCCATCTCTTCCGCAGCGACGAACTCGGCGAGACCGTAAGTCACATCCGGGCTCTCCGGCTCGGCGAGCGGCCGGTCGTTCCCCGGTGCTGGCCGCCCCGCCGGCGTTAGGCGTAAAGCACCGCCCGACACGTAGGCCACCCAGGTGCCCGATGGGTCGAGCCGCGGATCCACGGCCGGCTCTAGACAGCCCAGCTGGGTCACCTCGCCGCTGCTGATGGAGACGGCGAACAAGCGGCCGTTGAGGTCGAAGGCGGCCAGCCGGCCCGCCTGGTCCACGGTGAAACGCACAATCCCCATCGAGGCCTCTCGCGCTCGCTCACGGCGAGCTCTCTCCTCGGGCGGGAGGTCCTCTGCGACGCCGGCGTCGAGGAGGGCGGTCGGGTCGACGAGCAACCTGGTCTCGGCGGCGGCGACGTCGTAGAGCCAAAGGCACGTCTGCCGGTCGGACCCGTTCTTCGACCGGAGCAGCAATACGTGCTCCCCTGCTGCTCCGACCGCGAAGGCGCGTGGCACTCCGAGAGTGAACCTGGCCGTGCGAGCCATCTGTCGGGGGAATGCCGTGTCCGTCATGGGCTCATTCCTCTCCTTGCTGGCCGACCAGCCTGTACGAGCTCATCGAGAGCGACCCGCCGAAGTATCCCTCTGTCATCGCTTCGGCGCGCTGACCGCCGGCCGAGGCGAGCCCGGCGATGTACAGCAGCGGGATGTAGTGATCCGGGGTCGGCGCTGCCATGGCGAAGTCGGCGTGATGGGCCAGCTTGCCGAGCGAGGCCGGGTCCGAGGTCATCGCCTCGCGAACATCGTCGTCGAAGCGGTGCGCCCACTCGGTGCCCGTCTCGCCGGCCGAGAAGTCGACGACCCTCAGATTGTGAACAACGTTCCCGCTTCCAAGAACCATCACACCCTTGGCCCGCAGCGGCGCCAGCTGGGCACCCAGCTGGAAGTGATAGTCGAGCGGCTTGTCGGCGTTGATGGCCAGCTGGACGACTGGAACGTCGGCCTCGGGGAACATCCTGCACAGCACGACCCAGGTCCCGTGGTCGAGTCCCCAGGCGTCCTGGTCCGTCCCCATCCACGTAGGCTTGACCAGCTCCACGATCTCGGCAGCAAGCTCCGGGTCGCCGGGCGCGGCGTACCGGAAGTCGTTCAGCTCCTGGGGGAACCCGAAGAAGTCGTGGATCGTCCGCGGCTCCGACATAGCCGTGACCGCCGTCGAATTCCAGTACCAATGAGCCGAGATGACAAGTATGGCCTTCGGTCGTTCAGGCAGCTCGCCGGCGTAGCCGGCCCAGGCCTCGGTGTAGCGGTTGGCCTGGATGGCGTTCATCGGGCTGCCGTGGCCGATGAAGGCTGCAGGTGTCAGGGTGGCGTCCATGGCGTATCTCCGATGCTCGGCGCGTGGTGGGGCCAACGTACCGTTTTTGGCGCCAAGTGCCGTAGCCTAGGCGCGCCTGATGCTTTCGTCGTCAATCAGCGCCATAATCTCTGGTGTAACATTCGAGAAACGGACATCCGATGACCGACACGCAGTCCCGGCCCACCCCGAGCTTGCCTCCGCTCCCGAGCGCGGCGGAGGTCGACGCGTCGGTCAAGATCGTGCACGACCACGCCGACCGCATCTTCTCGTGGAACTACGAGCGCTCCAGGCCGCAACTGGTGACGCTCTACAACAAGGCCATGGCGTCGCAGTGGAGCAGCGTGACAGACCTCGACTGGAGCACCGAGGTCGACCCCGAGGCGCTCGTGGACATGGACTCGCCCGGCATGCATCTCGTCAAGGCGGCGGGCGCCTTGCCGGGCTCGCCGATGGCAACCTGGAGTGAGCGTGAGTACCTCGCGCTCGGCATCGAGATGTTCAAGGCGAACATCTCCCAGTTCATGCACGGCGAGCAGGGCGCCATGATGGTCGCAGCCAAGATCGTCGAGACGGTCCCTTGGATCGATGCCAAATATTACGCCTCCACCCAGACGATGGACGAAGCCCGTCACACCGAAGTCTTCGCAAAGTACCTGTCGACCAAAGTCGGTGACCCTTACCCTATGAGCGAGTTCCTGGAAGCTCAGATCATGGCGCTCATCGAAGACAGCCGCTGGGACATCGCCTACCTGGGCATGCAGATAGTCATCGAGAGCCTGGCGCTGGCCGCCTTCGGAGATATGTTGCGCCGCACCAGTGAGCCCCTCTTGAAGAAGCTGCTCCGCTACATAATGTCTGACGAGGCCCGCCACGTCGCCTTCGGCGTCTTGTCCCTGAAGGAGTTCTACGCCGGGCTGCCGGAGGCCGAGCTGAAGGACCGGCAGGAGTTTCTCGTAGAGAACACCCTCCGCAACCGCGCCAGGGCGACCACGCCTGAGATATGGGAGCGAATGGGCCTGAGAGCCGAGACGGTGGCACCGTTCATCATGGAAGCAGCATCCAAGATGAAGACGAGCCCGGCGGCGAGCTTCCAGCGAGGCTTCTTCGCCAAGCTCGTCCCCAACGTCCGCAAGTTGGGCCTCCTCGACGCCAACGATGGCTACCTGCGCAAGCAGTGGGCAGAGGTTGGCCTCATGCAGTTCGAATTCGCCGACGACACTGCAACCGACTACGAGTCTTACGACGAGGTGGCTCGCGACCGGGCGCACCTTGCAGCTGCCCAGAGCTGAGCGCCTCCCGGGGCCGGTCTCGGACAGCTACGAGGCGAGAGGCCCACTGGCCTTCAGCAGCTTGCGAATCTCCTGCAAGGCGACTGCGACAGTTGCGAGCTCGCTGCGCCCGCTGGCTGCGATCTCGTCGAGGGCCACAAGGCTGCGGTCCGCCGTGCCTCCGATGTTGCCGAGCCAGGCGGCCACCCGCGCCGGCCCGCTCTCGTCGGGGCTGCCCCCTGGCACTGCCTCGGCACCGTTGCCCTCGGCGCCACTCGAGCCGCTCTCGTTGGGCACCGTGAGGCTCAGCACCTCGGCCGTCATAGCCGCCCGGGCCGAGTAGAGGTCCTCGCGCACGGCGGCGCGGGCAAGGGCTTGCCAGCGGTCACCGCGCGGCAAGGCGAGTATCCGATCGCGCAGCCAGTCGAGCCAGAGGCGCTCTCCGAGGGCGAAGTAGACGGCGGCGGCGCTCTCGATCGAGCAGGAGGATCCCCTGGCAATGTCCGCAAGATCCAGGCCCGAGAAGAGATCCGACAGACCGGCGATCCGGTGGGCGAGCGCCAGCGGGGTCCCGGTCGCAACATAACGGTCGACAGCGGCCGCCTGGGCAGCCGCGTCCGCCGGGCCTACGAGGTCCACGAGGTGTTCGGCCAGATAGGTGAGACCTGGTGCAAAGTCGAGCACGGTCTTGTTCACGTCGAGCGGCAGCCGCCGGTGAACGAGCAGCCAACGACACGCTCGCTCGACGAGCTTGCGGGCTTCCAGCACGAGCTCCACTTGCGTCGGGGCCGGCACGACGCTGTCAAGAGCCTCGATCTCGGCCCATAGCGAGTCCATGCCGAACATCTCCCAGGCGGCGAAGTGGGCCCGTGCGATGTCGGGAGTCGAGCAGCCGGTCTCGTCAGCGAGGCGAAACACGAGCGTCGTGCCAGCGCGGTTGACCATCGAGTTGGTGATGACCGTAGCCACGATCTCGCGTCTCAACGGGTGGTCGAGCAGCTCCGAGAGGTGGCGCGCCCGTACGGCGGGAGGGAAGTAGAGCTCGAGAGACTTGGCGAAGTAAGGGTCCTCGGGCAAGTCCGAAGCAAGCAGCTCCGAGCAGATCGCCGCCTTTGCGTAGGCAAGCACGACCGCCAGTTCCGGCATGGTCAGTCCGCGCCCCACCGCCCCGCGGGTCCGGAGCTCCTCGTCGGAGGGCAGGAACTCGATGGCGCGGTTGAGGCCCGAGCGCTCGAGGGCACTCAGTGTGCGGGCGTGAACGTCGAGCATCGAGAGCGATTGCGAGACCGAGCTGTACAGCACCCTCGTCTGCCCGTCGTTGTCCTCTAGGACGTGGGCGGCTATGTCGTCGGTCATCTCGGCCAACAAGTCGTCGCGCTGGCGCATGGTCAGGGCGCCGTCGTCGATCGCCCGCCCGAGCAGGATCTTGATGTTCACCTCGTGATCGGAAGTATCGACGCCGGCGGAGTTGTCTATGGCGTCTGTGTTGATACGCCCGCCGGCGAGAGCGAACTCGATGCGGCCAAGCTGCGTGAAGCCGAGGTTGCCCCCTTCGCCGACGACCCGGCAGCGCAGGTCGGAGCCGTTCACCCGCACGCCGTCGTTCGTCTTGTCCCCCGCCTCCGCATTGGTCTCTGCCGAGGACTTCACGTAGGTTCCGATGCCCCCGTTCCACAACAGGTCGACAGGTGCCCGCAGTATCGCCTTGATGACGTCGTCCGGGCGAACGGGCTCGTCGCCGGCCTCCAGGCCGAGAACGGTGCGTGCCCGGGCCGAAAGCGGCACCGTCTTGGAGGTCCGCTTGTAGATGCCGCCCCCGGCAGAGATCAGGTTCTTGGCGTAGTCCGCCCAGGAAGACCGCGGGAGCTCGAACATGCGGGCACGCTCGGCGAACGACGTGGCAGGCTCAGGGTCGGGATCGATGAAGATGTGCCTGTGGTCGAAGGCCGCCACGAGCCTCAGCGACTGCGAGAGCAGCATGCCGTTGCCGAAAACGTCGCCTGACATGTCGCCGATACCCACGACCGAGACGGGGTCGGCCGAGACGTCGACACCCATGTCACGGAAGTGTCGGCGCACAGACACAAACGCTCCTTTGGCCGTGATGCCCATCGCCTTGTGGTCGTAGCCCGACGAGCCGCCTGAAGCAAAGGCGTCACCGAGCCAGAATCCGTATTCCAACGATATTGCGTTGGCGATATCCGAGAACGTGGCCGTCCCCTTGTCGGCGGCCACTACCAGGTACGGGTCGTCCGAGTCGTGACGCACGACGCGGGCGGGCGGTGCCACCTCGCCTCCCACGAGATTGTCGGCGACATCCAGCAGGGCGCGGATGAACGTCTGGTAGCAGGCGATCGCCTCGGCTTGAAGGGCGTCGTAACCGTCCGACGGCGGTGCCTTCAGCACGAAGCCGCCTTTGGCGCCACCCGGGACGATCACGGCGTTCTTCACAGCCTGGGCCTTCATGAGCCCCAAGATCTCGGTCCGGTAGTCCTCGAGGCGGTCAGACCAGCGAAGGCCACCCCGGGCCACCCTCGCCGTGCGCATGTGCACTCCCTCGACCCTGGGCGAGTAGACGAACGTCTCGAACATCGGCCTCGGTAAAGGGCAATCCGGCACGAGCGCCGGGTTCAGCTTGATAGAGAGCCACGGCTTGTAGCCGCCTGTGGCGTCGATCTGGTAGAAGTTCGTGCGCAGCGTCGCCTGCACGACACCCAACATGCGACGAAGCACCTGGTCCTCGTTGAGATTGGCGACCGCGTCGAGACCCATCTCGAAGCGGGCAACGATCTCGTTGGCGGCCAACCCGCGCTCATCCATCGACAACACGGCGTCGGGGTCATGGCGAACATGGAAGATCTCCAACAGCTGCCTGGCCAGGACGGGGTTGTTGGCAAGAGTCATCGCTATGTGCTGCAAGCTGAAGGTCGTCCCCGCCTGCCGGAGGTAGCGGGCATAAGCGCGGAGCACGATGACGTCGCGGATAGGCAGGCCGGCACCGAGCACGAGGCGGTTGAAGGCGTCGTTGTCGACAGTCCCTCGCCAAACCTGCAAGAAGGCGTGCTGGAACCTGTCGCGCACCTCCGTCGAGTCGAAGGCGGCAGGCTGCACAGACCGCAGGCCGAAGTCGTAGATCCAAGCTGTTGCGCCGTCCATCGGCGACACCTCGTACGGGCGCTCCTCACCTACCTGCAAGCCCATGTTCTCCAGCAGGGGGAGCACGGTCGACAGCGTCATGCGGTCGCGGGCCTGGTAGAGCTTCAGCCGGAAGCCGTTCTCCGGAGACTCGATCGGCCGGTAGAGATTGACCGTGAAACCGCCCTCGTCGGAGGGGAGCGACAGTATGTGCTTCAGGTCGGACACGGCCGCCTGGGCCGAGAAGTCCTCCATGTACGAGTTCGGGAACGCATCGCCGTAGGACCTGTAGAGCCCCAGACCGCGCTCTTCGCCGAAGTCCGCGACCAGCACGTCGCGAAGATCGTCGCTCCAAAGGCGCATCGCCTCGGTCAGGAGGGCTTCCAGCTCGGCGGTGTCGGCGTCGGACTCGAGGTTGCCGGCGCCATCGGCGGTCTCGGTATAGATGACGAGGTGGAGGCGCGCCAGCACGGATTCCCCGACGCGAGCCGCGTACTCGAGATGGATCCCCCCGAAGGCCTTGAGCAGCAAGGTCTGTATCCGCTGCTCGAGAACCGGTGTCAAGCGGTTGCGCGGCAGGAAGACCAGGCAGGAGACGAAGCGCCCGAAGTCGTCATGACGCACGAGCAGGCGCAGTCGCTCGCGGTCCTGCAGGCCGAGGATTGCTGTGGCTTGCTCGAACAGCTCGTCGGCACTGATCTGGAACAGCTCGTCGCGGGGATAGCCGTCGAGCACCTCCCTCAGCGCCTTGCCGCTGTGGCTTGCCGGCTCAAAGCCTGCGCGCTCGACCACCTGGGCCACTTTCCGGCGCAAGAGCGGGATCTGGTCCGGCCACTGCTTGTAGACGTTCGTCGTGTACAGGCCGAGAAAGCGCCGCTCCGACACCACGGTGCCTTGGTCGTCGAATCCCTTGACTCCGACGTAGTCCAGGTAGCTCGGGCGATGGACCGTGCTGCGAGACGACGCCTTGGTGACGTTGAGGATTACAGGCTCGAGCGCCCTGCGCCGCACCTCTGGAGGAAGCTTGGCGAAGCTGTGTCCCGCCGCTCGTTGCTCCGGGCCCTGCCGGAGGATGCCGAGTCCCGAGCCCACCCGAGCTCGCAGCACGACCTCACCTGTCCCGTCGTCAAGCTCGTACTCGCGATAGCCGAGGAAGACGAAGTGCCCGTCCGCCAACCACCTGAGAAGCTCCGCGACTTCCTCCGAGTCGTCCTCGTCGACCGCCGCCGGGCGCGAGTTGCCTGGCGCACCGGCCAGCTCGGCGGCGATGTCGATGGCCTTTTGGCGCATGGCAGCCCAGTCCTGCACAGCTGCCATGACGTCACCGACGACGCGCTCGATGTCGTCGCGCAACTCGTCGAGAGTCGCCTCGTCGGTCTCCCGGTTGACCTCGAGGTGTATGAAGGACTCACGCCTGCCGTCCTCGGTGCCCACCGCTGTGATCTGGCCGATGTCGTCGCGCTCGACGCACAGGACCGGATGGACGATGAGGTGGATGCCGAGACGGTGGCGAGACACCTCCATCGACACAGAGTCGACGAGGAACGGCACGTCCTCACTGACGACCTCGATGATCGTGTGCTGCGACACGAAGCCGTATCGATCCAGGTCAGGGGCATATGCCCTCACCTTGATCTCGCTCGGCTGGCGCGTCATGCCCATCGTCATGTGCGCCATGGCGGCGCCGTAAAGATCGGCGATCCTCCGCTCGGTGAGGTCAGCTGGGTCCGTGGCGGCGTAGTACTGCCCGACGAAGGGCGTGAAGAAGGCGAGCTGATCGTCGGTGAGCCGTTTGGCTGCGTGTGCAGTTATCCGGCCCATGACGTCGGCCCGGACCTCGGACGCCGCTGTCCCCATGTCCGTCCCTTTCTTCGTGATCTCAGCTCTTAGTCTGCTCCCGGCGGGAGGGGGCCGCGCAACTTTGGGGCCACGAGACTCTCAGGTCCGTTCTATCGCCGCCGTCACGGGATCAGCCGGCTCGAAGGCGGCACCGATCAGGCCAGAGCAGACCGTCGCGTGCCGCTCGAGCTTCAACTTCCAGCACGCCAGCGCTACTTGCGTAGCTCAGCGGGCATTTATGTACTCGAACAACGCCTTCCGATCGCCCTCGAGCTCGTCGATGCGGCTCTTTACGACGTCGCCGATGCTCACGATCCCGGCTAGCTCGGCTCCCACGATGACGGGAACGTGCCGGATGCGGTGCTCGGTCATCGTCACCATGATCGAGTCGAGGGCATCACCTGGTGAGCACGTGAGCACGTCGGCGGACATGATTGACGACACGGGCTGCTCCAACACCCCGGCGCCGGTCGCTCTTAAGGCACGGACTACGTCCCTCTCGGAGATGATCCCGTCGACACTCGAGCCAGTAGCCGACACCACGAGGGCTCCTACGTTGTTCTCGCCCAGCGCCTCGACCGCCTCAGAGATCGAGGCAGTAGGCGCGATGGTCGCCACGGAGGCGCCCTTGGCAGCCAGCAATCCGGAGATCTTCATCGTGTCCTCCTTGCCGTAGCAAGGAAGCAATGCTAGCCAGGCTCGGCAAGCCAGGCTCGCAAACTGCTCTGCCTGGCGAGCGGCAGCCTCTCGCCTCGCCTAGGCGGGGCGGTAGTCGGGAACGACCTCACGGGCCACGAGACCGAGCGGTGTCTCGTCGTACATCGTCAGGAATCTCAGGGGTGGCGAGTAGGCGTGGATGCTGACAGCGGGATGGCCGTCGGCATAGGCGACGTCGTGGACGTGAGCCGGCCCGAAACAGCCGCGCTCGCCCGGCCCGAACTGCACGGACTTCACCGCCGCACCGCTGACGGCGCGGCTCTGCTCGTCGAGCTTGCCACTGGTCACGTAGAAGCCTCCCGAGGCACCCCCATGGTCGTGCCACCCGGACGACTGGTCGAACTCCCAAGACAGGACACGCACCTCGTAGTTGCCAGCATTGTGGAGCAACAGCCACCAGCGCTCGTCGAAGCTGTCGACGACCAGGTCCTCCCAGAGCTCAGGCCTCAAGGCGACCTCGCTGGCGGCGCGCTCCAGCTCGCTCGGCGTAAGCCGGCCAGCGGGCAGATGCAAAGAAGCAAGCAGGTCGGAGATGGCAGCCGCCTTGACAGGCGGGGCTTCGCTCGACGTAGAGAGATCAGTCATTGTCATCAAGTCTATGATATTCATCGCTAATATGTCCAGTAGGGCAACAGCCCCTTCATTGTGACACTCCCCCGTATCGGAGAGCGCCATGCAGGTAATCTCAGGGCTGCAGTCGTTCCATCACCCAGCCAACCGCCTCCTGCCGGTAGGCGAGGCGATCGTGCAATCTGTCGTCGCGGTTCTGCCAGAATTCGAAGGCATCAGGACGGATCCTGTAACCGCCCCACCACTCGGGCCGAGGAACGGGGTGGCCGGCGTACTCGCCGGCCACCGCCGCGATCTGCTCGTCGAGCACCGCCCGGCTCGCCACCACCTTGCTCTGGCGCGAGGCCCAGGCGCCGACCTGGGCCCCGAACGGACGCGTGGCGAAGTAGGAATCGGACTCCTCGCCGCTCAAGCGCTCGGCGCCGCCCTCGATCCGCACCTGCCGGCCCAGCTCGTCCCAGTGGAATAGCAACGCCGCGTGAGGCCGCCCGGCAAGCTCTCCCGCCTTGCGGCTCCCGTAATTCGTATGAAACACGAATCCCGCGTCATCCCACCGCTTGCACAGCACCATTCGGAGCGAAGGCCGACCGTCTCCCCCGACAGTCGCCAGCGCGACCGCCTCGGGGACCCTGACGGCAGCTGCCGCTTGTGCGTACCACCGCCCGAACTGCTCGAAGGGATCCGCCGAGGCGTCGTCTTCGGAGAGCGGTTGCGTGTGGTCGAGCACCATCGAAGGCCAGGCTAACCGGTTGCGCAAATCTCTTGATTGAGGGTGGCTCTGGGCGGGTAGTCCCAAGTCAGCTATGCGATGCATCCTGCGCCTGCCCGGGCATGACGCCGGCCGAAGCCTGCCGGAGAGCTTTGACGCTGCGGCGGCCGGCGGTTGCTCGGAGCGAGGGCTGCGAGCGGCAGCCTCGAGGTGCCGGCACCGACAGCAGTACCAACGCCGCCACGAGGATCGCCTCCAGTACCGGCCGCCTCGCACCGCTCATCCCGCCGACCGCAAGATGCGCCTCCTTATGACGATTGCCGCTGCGATCGCTGGTTTGCCTGCATGGGTGGTGTGCGAGGAGTCATCGCTGACCGGCCCCTACCGTCCGCGAGAACGGCGTCGGTGCGCAAGGTAGCCCTCCGGCTGCCGTCTGCCCGATAAGGACCTAGGCAAGCACCTCGTCTTCGACGAGACTCGCGAACTCGTCGACGTCCTGTTCGGTGGTGTCCCAAGACGTCATCAACCTGACTTCGCCTGTATGGGAGTCCCAGGTGTAGAACGCGAAGTGCTCCCTCAGCCTTGCCGCGACGGCGGCCGGTAACAGGGCGAACACGGCATTTGCCTGTACAGCCTGGGTGACCGGCACTCCAGCGGCGCGCAACCGGAGCTCGAGCCGGCGAGCCATCTCGTTGGCATGGCGAGCGCTCTCCAGCCAGAGGTCGCCGGTCAGCAACGCCTCAAGCTGCACGGAGATGAACCTCATCTTCGAGGCCAATTGCATGCCGGCTTTGCGCAGGTACCGCATGCCGTCAACCGCATCAGGGTTGAGCACCACGACAGCCTCGCCGAGCATGGCGCCGTTCTTCGTGCCTCCGAACGACAGCACGTCGACCCCGACGTCTGTCGTCAAAGCCCGTAGCGGCAGGTCCAGCCAGGCGGCCGCGTTGCAAAGGCGGGCGCCGTCCATGTGCAACAGCAGCCCGTGGCCGTGCGCCGCCTTTGCCAGAGCCGCCAACTCGTCGACGGTGTAGCAGGTGCCGAGCTCGGTGGCTTGGCTGACGGAGACCACCTTGGGCTGTGCCCGATGCTCGTCACCCAGTCCGGGAAGCCGAGCCTCCACCATCGCGGGGGTCAGCTTGCCGTCGATTGCGGCTGCACCGAGCAGTTTGAGGCCGGCGACTCTCTCAGGGGCGCCGCACTCGTCTACGTCGATATGGGCGGACTGAGCGCAGATGACGGCGTCCCAGCGCTTGGTCATGGCTTGGAGGCCGATGACGTTGGCGCCCGTCCCGTTGAACACCGGATAGCTGGCGCACCGGTTGCCGAAGTGTCGCTTCATCAGCTCACCGAGGCGTGCTGTGCACTCGTCTGCTCCATAGCTGGGCTGGTGCCCCGCATTGGCTTGGGCGATCGCCGCCAGTACCGCAGGATGCATACCCGCGTAGTTGTCGCTCGCGAAGTTGCGCCCCGAGGAGTGGTGCCCGGCCCCTCCGCTCAGGTCGTCGCTGTCCATGCCGGCAATCCTGCCACGGTCCGCCCGGGACGGGACCGGGACGGGCGACCGCGGCACGGGCAAGGGAGCAGGGACGCGGCCACCGCGGTCCGCCGGGCGGGTTTGCGAGCAGCGTCCGATGGGTAATCGTCTACCAGAGGTCTACCAGACAAGGAGGCAGACATGGCTACACATTCCACGAGAGTCCAATACAGCCAAGGCGCCACCACCCATGAGGTCGCTCACGCAGCCTGGAGCCCTGCGCAGATCGTGACGGTGGTGGTCGGCCTGTTCCTTCTGGTCACCGGAGCCGTCGGACTGGCTCACACAGGTTTCAACTTCTCGAGTGTCCCATCGACACGACGCACTCTCTTGGGGATGCCCTTTACCTCGGTGTCGGCCCTGGCGGAGCTCATCGCCGGAGTAGTGGTGCTAGCACCCTCGGCGGCGCCGCGTGCAGCCAAGGCAACAGCGTCAGTACTGGGCGTGATAATCCTTGCCTGGGGACTGATCGTCGCCCTCGACACGGCTCCCTTCGGTCGTTACTGGGCCTATGACCGCCAAGACGGAATTCTTTACGTAGTCATCGGTGCAGTGCTGCTCGTGACCGCTGCCGTGTCGCCAGTCTTCCTGTCCCGTCGCGAGGTCCGGGTGACCGACACCGGCGCGCGGGCAGGCGACCTTCAGCAGACAGTCGGCTGATGGCGCTCGACGGGCACGCACCCGACCGGCCTAGGCTTAGCCAGGTGGCCCGGCCGCCAACTCTGCCGGAGAACAGGAGGCATCGAGCGATGCGAGTGCGCCCAATTTGGGGACGTCGGCGGGAGGCGTGAGCATCTCCTCCGCCGCCGGTGAGGCAGACAGCCACAGCCTGGAGGACGAGCGGGCCAGCTGCGTCGAGGTCCGAGTGCCGGCGCGCCCCGAGATGTGGGGCTTGATGCGCATGGCCGTGAGCACGGTGGCCTCAGGGCTGGCCATGAGCGTCGAGAAGATCGAGGACCTTCGCATCGCCGTAGACGAGCTGTGCACCCTGTGCGCCATAGGGGCCGGAGCCGAGACGGAGCTGCGGTTGGTGATCCGTGTCGAAGCTGGCGCCATCGAGGCGTCCTGCACCGCTACAGGATTGGCTGGGAGTCCAGCGGCCGAACCCTCGGATCTCCCCGATGGGTTCACACCGGCGGAGCTTTCCGAGCGCATCCTCGAGGCCCTCGTCGACGATTTCGGTCTCTCGCCGACCACCGGGGCTACGAGGCAGGGGTGGTTCCTGTCGCGGACCTAAGCCCGCAGATGTCGGATTCTCCCAGCCCTGGTCCTGCACAGCCCGACCCGATACGTAGCGCGCTTCTCGCCTACCGCGAGACTGGCGACCCCGCCATCAGGGACAGCATCATCAGTCAGAACATGGGGCTGGTGCATCATCTGGCTCGGCGTTTCGTTCGGCAGGCCGACAGTCTCGACGACCTTGTCCAAGCCGGTGCGATTGGCCTGCTCAAGGCAGTCGAAGGATACGATGCTGAGCTTGGTTTCCGGTTCTCGGCGTATGCCGCAGCCACGATTATCGGCGAGCTCAAACGCTACCTCCGCGACAAGGGCTGGGCCGTACGACCGCCCCGCCGGCTGCAGGAGCTGTGCCTTGAGCTCGGGCACGCCGCCGCCAGCCTGACGCAGACCCTCGGACGCTCTCCTACCGTGAGCGAGCTGGCACACGAGCTCGGTACGACGGAGGCCGACGTGCTCGAGGCGATGGAGGCCGGCCATGGGTACAGCACCGCCTCCCTCGAGTCGTCGTCGGACGTGGGTACCAACCTGACGCCTCCGGCGCTCGCCGTGGAGGACGCCGGGCTGGCCACGAGCGAGACGCGCATCATGCTTCGCCAAACCCTCTCCCTGCTCCCGGTGCGGGACCGCGCGATCATCGAGCTGAGATATTTCGAGGACCTGACGCAAGCAGAGATCGGCGAGCGGCTGGGGATCAGCCAGATGCAGGTCTCGCGCCAACTCGCCCGCACCCTCATACGATTGCGGCAGCTCATGAAACCCGACTAATCCACGGTCACCGGACGGCCAGCCCTGTGGAACCCATGACGTCGCGTAACCAACACGTCGCGTAACCAAGACGACCCGCAATGCCGCGACGAGCCCGCAGGTCGCGACCCCAAAGGCCACTACGGTCGATCCTCGTGGACCCTATCCTCGGAAGCTGCAACATCGACGATCTGCGACGACGCCGGAGCGTCAAATGGACTGAGCACCCGCCTGACGTCCTGCCCTGTTTCGTCGCCGAGATGGACTTCGACATCTCGCCTCTCATCAAGGAGGCGGTCGTCGAGGCAGTGCAGGCAGGCGACTGCGGCTATCCGGGCACGGTCGGCCCTGGCGACGCCTACGCCGAGTGGGCACAGAAGACCTTCGGCTGGGCACCACGGCCTGAGCACGTCTTCGCCATACCGGACGTGATGACCGGCATCGCAGAAGTGCTGCTTGCCAAGACGTCTGCAGGCGCCGGAATCGCCATCAACCCGCCCGTCTACCCACCCTTCTTCTTCAGGACCGAGTTCGTCGGACGCCGAGTCGTCGAGGCGCCTCTCGCTCGCCAGGCCTCCGGGCGCTACGAGCTCGACCTCGCCGCACTGGACGCCGCACTGTCCAAGGACGGCGTCGAGGCCTACATCCTTTGCAGCCCGCACAACCCTGTGGGCCGGGTTTGGTCGCGCGAAGACCTGATGTCCGTGGCGGACATCTGCCAACGCCGCGACGTGCTGCTCGTCGTCGACGAGATCCACGCACCGCTGGCGCTCGGGCCCGAGCACGTCCCGTTCTCCTCCCTTGACCACGAGATGGCCGCCCGGGCCTTCACGTTCACTTCGGCTTCGAAGGGATGGAACGTCCCTGGCCTGAAGTGCGCAGTAGCCGTCGTGGGTGCCGACGAATCCGCTCAGCTTCTTAACAGCCGCTGGGAAGCGCTCATACCCAGCCACCTTGGAGTGCTGGGGACGATCGCCGCCTTCAGCCAAGCCGGCAACTGGCTGGATACCGCCCGCAAGCAACTCGCGGCCAACGGCCGCTTGGTCGGCGAGCTGCTCTCGGGCCTGCTGCCGACCGTCGGGTATGTAGCACCCGAAGCAAGCTTCCTGGCGTGGCTCGACTGCCGGTCCCTGGGGCTCGGCGACGACCCTGCAGCAAGATTCCTCGAGGATGGGAGAGTGGCGTTGGCGTCAGGCCCTCGTTTCGGTGAGGCAGGCAACGGTTACGCGCGCCTCAACATCGGGACTTCGCCCGAGCTTCTGACCGACGCCGTGCAGCGGATGAGGAGCTCGATCGCCTAGTCACTCGAGGGGCCCGGGGTACGCCGCCTCGGCCTTGGCGGCCAGGTCTTCCATGCGACGCCGGGCGAAGACCACAGCTGCGACCAAGACCATCACGGCGACCCCGGCGAGTATCCACGTCAGCGTCCCGGATAGCCTCCGCAGGGTGCCGCCTGCCTCGTAGGCCACGAAGGTGTAAAAGGCGGCCCAGACGACCCCGCCAGTGGCGTTCGCGACAGCGAATCTCTCCCAGCGCATGCGACTCGTCCCGGCGAGGAAGGCTGCGTAAGTGCGAAGAATAGACACGAACCTCCCGAAGAACACCACCAGCGGTCCGTAGGTGTCGAACAGGTAGCGGCTGATACGCAGCTTGCGGGCGTCAAAGTGCACCTTGGCGCCGTAACGGCGCAGCAGCCTGTAGCCGCCCAACCGCCCGATGCCGTAGCCGATGCCGCCGCCCGCCACAGCCGACAAGGCCGCGACTGCGAAGATGCCCCAAGGCGACAACCTGTGCGTGCTGCCGGCGTAGACGGCAGCAGCGATGACAGCAGTCTCCCCCGGCAGCGGTACCCCCAAGGCCTCGGACAGCACCAGGAGGGCAACCGCCCAGTAGCCGTAAGTGTCGACCAGGTGGTTCATACCACGCGGCTGCCTCGCCGCAGGGCGCCGACGATCAAGAGCGCCACGCCGCCGACGATCACCACCACTAGCAGCGAAGTGTGTCTGGAATGCCCTGCGAGCGCCTCGTACTCGGCCTTGGCGAACGAGTCGAGCTGAGCGGCACTCGTCGTGCCGCCGTATGCGGTGAGACCGACGAGGGCGACTACCGATCCCCTCGTCACCAGCCCATATCGGTACTGCACCGAAGTCGAGGACCCTCCGGCGGTGAAAGTGCCGTCGAGCACGCCGGAGGCAGCCGCGAGCCCGGGCACCGTGGAGCTAGCCGCGCCCGAGAAGCTGAAGGCGCCGGTGAACGTCGCCGTGTTGTCGAACTGCTGCTGTAGGTCGGAGACAGCAGCCTCGGCGTCGCTCGCGCTCACCTGCTGCTGGAGGCTGACCGTGGCGGCCACTTGCGAGCCGCCGTCCCACCACAGCTCCCAGTAGGCCTGCTCGGTCTGAGCGTGGCTGATGAAGCTGTTCGTCGCCTGGCCCAGCACGATGGTCGGGCGAACGGGAGCATCGTCCCTATCCACGACGCCTGGCAACCCACCGGGTTCGGGCAGCACTTCGGTCGGCTGCAGGCTGCCGGCGCCGGTCTCGACGAGGACCATGTCAGCAGCCGGCCTCGCCACAACCTGACCCGGCAGCCCGCCCGGCCCACGGGCCAACAGGAGGACAGTCACCCCGAGCCCGAGCAGCACCGCACCGAGCCCGAGAACCAGCTTCCACCTCATGGCGCCCAGTAGATCAGAACGGCCGCCCCAAAGCCGGTGGCCCGCCACTACCAAGGGCGGCAGTCTCTGGCAGCCCTGTGCACAAAGGGCACTCGATCGCCGGCAAAGTATTGTCTACCTGCATGACGCTGAAAGTAGTCGGGGCAGGAGTAGGCCGGACAGGTACGCATTCACTCAAGCTCGCCTTGGAGACCTTGCTGGGTGGTCCCTGCTACCACATGGTCGAGCTCTTTCCGCGGCCTGGACACGTGCCCATGTGGCATGAGGCAGTGCTGGGCGGCGAGCCCGACTGGCACGGCCTCTTCGACGGCTTCGAGGCAGCCGTCGACTGGCCGACGGCTGCCGCCTGGCGCCAGATCGCGGCAGCCTTTCCCGACTCGGTGGTGTTGCTCTCCACCCGGTCAAGCGGCGACGCCTGGTGGCTCAGCTACTCGAGAACCATCCTCGCCTCGATGGAACAAGGCCAGGGGCCAGACAACGAAGCCTGGCACGCGATGGCGACCGACATGCTGAAGAGCTTCGCGACAGATCCCTCCGACAAAGACAGTTGCATCGCCGCCTACGAGGCACACAACGCACTCGTACGGGCGACAGTCCCTCCCGGACGGCTCATCGACTGGTCGCCGTCCGACGGCTGGGATCCGATATGCCGCGGGCTCGGCTTGCCCGTGCCTGAGATGGAGTTCCCCCATACGAACACCGCAGACGAGTTCCGCGCCATGAGCGGGCTTGACGCCGCTGCCTCTCCGTCCTAGCAGCCGTGCCGAGCCGTTGATGGCCTGCATGCTCGACTGGCGGCTGCCCGCCGTCAGCCGTCCCCCGGCATCGGCCACAGCCGTGCTGCCAGGCCGGAGGCCCGAGCCACCCGCCGGTTGACTGCTGCCCGTAAGGACTCCTCCGAGCCGACCAGGATGACCCGCTGCCTGGCTCTCGTGAGAGCGGTGTAGAGCAACTCCCGCGTGAGGATACGGGAGACTGGCTCCGGCAGCAGCAGTGCCACCTCCTCGAACTCCGACCCCTGGGCCTTGTGGACAGTCATCACCCAAGCCGTGTCGGCTCGCCCGAGGCGGGACGGGCTGACGAGGGCCAGGGTGCCTTCCCTGTGAAAGGCGACGCCGGCGGTCCGGTCCGGCTTGCTCACGACGACCCCGGCGTCCCCGTTGTAGAGGCGCAGCCCGTAGTCGTTCGCCGTCAGGACGACAGGCCGGCCGATGTACCAGCTGTCAGCAGCCGAGAAACCTCCTCCGGCTTCCGACATCCACGCCTCGACTACGGGGTTCCATGCGGCCACGCCGGCGGGGCCGCGCCGGTGGGCGCACAGCAGCCTGAAACGGCCAAGCCTGTCGAGAGCCCCCGCCGCCTCCCCGGCGAGGGCAGCCGCGAAAACTTCCTGCCCAGCCGCCACCGCTGCCTCCCGGAGAGGTTCGGCAGCGGCGGACGCCGCCGGTGCTGCCTCGGCTTCGACCCACCGGATCGCCGGGTCGCCGGACCGCAGCACATTGACGACCTCGTCGGCGTCCCCCGCCTTGACGGCGCCGGCGAGCGCCGCCAAGGCGCCACGGAACCTGTGGTTGGCTTGCAGGATCACGACTCCGTCGCCGAGCGGGCACTGCCCCGCAGGCGCCACGGGAGGTTCGCGGCCGGTGACGGCTCCGATCGCCTTGCGCGCGGCGGGGCGCATTCGCAAACCTTCGCCCGCCGGGCCGACGATGTCGGCTAGCACGGCACCGGCTTCCACAGATGCCAATTGCTCGGGATCGCCGACCAAGAGCAGCCGCGCCTCGGGACGCACGGCCTCGAGGAGGCGGGCCATAAGCGACAGCGCCACCATCGACGTCTCGTCGACCACGATCACGTCGTGGGGCAAGCGGTTGCCACGGTCGTGCCTGAAGCGGCTGGAGCTCCCCGGGTGAGGAGCAAGGAGGCGGTGGATCGTCGTCGCCCGCACGGTCCGCAAGTGCTCCTTTGTTCCGCCCGAGATTTGCATCGACTCGGCCTCTGCCCGTACCGCTTCTTCCATCCGGTTGGCAGCCTTGCCGGTCGGAGCCGCCAGCCCGATGAGCGGATGTGGCATGCCGGAGGCTTCGGACTGCTCGACGAGGAGGGCGATGAGGCGGGCAACCGTGGTGGTCTTGCCGGTTCCCGGTCCCCCTGCCACCACAGCCAACCTCCCGAGCGCCGCGGCGGCGGCGGCCCAACGCTGGGCCTGCGACCGCTCCCCCGGGAAGAGCCGCCCGAGTCCTTCGCTGAGAAGAGACAGGTCGACGACGGGCCGAGTGGCCACCGAGCGCGCCGACAGGTCCGACGCCACGGCGCGCTCGTCCTGCCAGTACCTGTCCAGGTACAAGGCCTCCCCGACGAGGCGCAGCGGGCGGGTCGTCGGGTCGTCCTCGCCGACTGCCACAAGGGGGCTGCCGGCCAAGCGCCCGATCCATTCCTCGGTGACAGGCCAAGGCAGACTGGTCACGTCGACCTCGTCGGCGATGTCGGCCGCTGCCGTTGCCGCGATGTTGGCGAGGTCAACACGCACATGGCCGACACGCGGGGCTCTCACCGCAAAGGCTGTCGCCAGGGCGACACTCTCGTCTTCGTCCCCTCCGAGACGACCGAGGCGGGTGGCTACGTGGAGGTCGGCGGCAACCAGGACGCCGGCCTGGTTGAAGGCTCGCAGGAGCGAGCCGGCGGGCAGGCTCACCATGAGGGAGGCGTCTGCGGTGTCGAGCCCGGCAAAGGGGCTCTCGTCGGGTCCGGCCACTGCCGGAGCAAACGTGGTCATCTCCGGGCCTCGCCCGCCGAACCTGCATCCAGCAGGTCCGACAGATCCGTTACAAGACGCGGTGGAGTGGCCCAGCTGAACACACCGCAAGGTTGGTCTTCCACGAGCGGCGTGTCGGGACCAACCATGCCACGGAGGAACATGTACAGCGCCCCGCCGAGGTTCTTGGCGGCGTCGTAACCGGGCAGTCGCCACCGCAGGTAGCGGTGCAGGGCGACCATGTAAAGGACGGCCTGCAACGGGTAGTGGACGTGCTGCATCTCGGCTTCGAGCGCCTCGGGCCTGTAGTCCCAGGCGCTCAAGCTGCCGTCCCCGGTGCCGAGCCTGTTCGTCTTGTAGTCCACGACGAAATAGCGATCGTCGGCACCGCGCCGAGCGCTTCCTGCCGGGCCCCCCGGCAAGCGGAGCACCAGGTCGATGCTCCCGGTCAGGTATCCCTTCACTTCGGCGGCGAGCGACGCTTCGGCCATGAGCCGCCCATAGCCGCCAAGCGGCTCGTCCGGGGCGACGTGCCGGACGAACAGTTCGGAGATCCTCGCCACCTCGATTGAACCTGTCGACCGCTCACCCCCGGCCACTGGTAGTTCGAACCCGAGCTCGTCGAGCCTGTCGGCTCTGGTCACGTCACGGAGGCAGACGCTTCCGGCAAGCGGGCCAAGTGGTGTCGAGATGGCCGCCGCCAGACCTGTCGCGAGTGCCTCGTGGCTGCCGATGCTCGCCGGGCTGTAGAGGTGGCTACCGCCAATGGCCACCGCAAGGTCCGACTCGAGGTTGCTGGCGGCAAAGTCGGCTTCGCTCAGGATCTGGTGCACGAAAGTGCCCACCTCGGTTCCGCCGGGTGTGCCGGCAAGCAACGACGGCGTCCCCTTCAGAACCGCCTCCAAGGCCGCCTCTACCTGACTGGACGCAGCCATTACGCGCCGCTCCTCGACCGGCTCGTCGCCGACGCCGGGGCTCTCCGGCTCGCTGTCGATCTGCGCGCCGTGCGCGGCGTGTGCGGCGTGTGCGGCGGCGGTGATGCTGCTGTACGAGGATCGGCGCCACACCAGGTCGAGGCGCCGGTCGAAGACGGCCGCAGAAAGCGAAGCGGTCGAAGTACCGCCATTGCCCTGCCAGCGATCGCGCCTTGCAGGCGGGCACCGCTCGACGGTCATCAGGCCTCCGGTGGGCCCGGCGATCGCCTGCAAAGCTGCCTGGACGTCGCCGTCCTTGGGAGCAAAGGATCCGCTCCGAGACACGTTGCCCGCTTTGTCGCGGGCGAACAGCAGGCGACCGAGGGGCGAGTGCTCGCACCCGGAGACGCGGGCCCACCAGACCACGGCCTGGTGCTTGGCACGAGTAAGGGCCACGTAGAGGAGGCGGATGTCCTCGCCTCTCTCCTCGTCGGTCTCCAGGCGGGCATGCTCGGAGTACTCGCTGCCCTGCTCGCCACCGACGTCGAGCTTGCGTACGCCGCCATCTTGTGGATCGTGGAACAGCACTGGGCGGCCCCTGCTGGGCGGGGCGCCCTGGGCGTCCCACAGGAACGGGCAGTACACGATCGGGAATTCGAGGCCCTTGGCTCGGTGCACCGTGAGAACCTGGACGGCGTCGGCGTCGGAGTCCAGGCGGCGGCTGCGCTCCTCGGCTTCGTCGGCACCGGCGCCGCTGTCGTCGATCCGCCGATGCAGCCAAGCAGTTAGAGCATGAAGCCCGATCTGGTGTCCAGAGCCCTCCACGTGCAGTAGCTGGGCGATGTGGCTGAGGTCCGTCAGCTGCCGCTCACCGCGGTTGCCACCCAGCAGCCTGCCTGGCATCTCCTGTGATCCGACGACCGCGCGGAACAGCGCCGCCACGCCGTGGAGGTGTAGCACCTCGGCCCAGCGGTGAAGATTGGCATGCACGTCCTCCCACTCGGAGTCGTTGGCGTCTGCAAGCTTCTCGGCCGGCCAACCGAGCCACGGACCGATCGCCACAGCTGCCGCCCGGGACGTCGAGGCCGGCTGCTCCAGGCCCTCGAGCAGGTACAGCCAGTGGCGCGCAGCCGCAGTCGCGAAGACGTTCTCGGTGCCGGCGACGACCGCCGGCACGCCCCTTGCCCGAAGGGCCTCGTGGATGGTGGACGCCTGGCGATTGGTCCTCACCAGGACGGCGACGTGCCCAGGGAGCACCGGTCGACGGGCGGCCACCTCACCGTCGTCGCGATAGTCGACCAGCTGCGCACCGGAGCTGAGCAGATCGATCACGTCGCTGGCGAGATCCTGGGCGACAAAGGCCGTGGCGGCGCCCTTGGTGATCGTCCTCTTCTGCGGGGCAACCGGAAGGTGGTGGTCGCTGCCGTGCAGCACCCGGACACGCAAGGAGCCGGCAGCGGCGCCGATCAGCCCGGGCTTGGCATGCGCCGGCGTCGCCTCCACCTGACGGTACGGGATGTCGGCGTGCCCGAGCTTGAGCGGGTCGAGGAAGGCGTCGTAGGCGCTGAGCAAAGCGGCGTCGCTGCGCCAGTTCTCGGTCAGCGTGAAGCGGTGGTCAGCTCTGCCTGCGGCCGCCAGGTACGTGTAGACGTCGGCTCCGCGGAATGCGTAGATCGCCTGCTTGGGGTCACCTATCAGCACAAGTGTCGTGTCGCCGGTGCCAAAAGCCTTCTCGAACGACTCCCATTGCACCGCGTCTGTGTCCTGGAACTCGTCGACGAGCACGATGCTGTACCTGGACCGCAGGCGGTTGCAGGCCGCCGGGCCGCGGGTCGGATCCAGCAGTGTCTGTCGGAGCCGGATCAACAAGTCGTCGTATGTGAGCAGGTTCGAGTCCCCGAGGCGACGCTCGACCTCGGTGCGTACCGCTTCGCCGAAGCGGCGGCGGCGACCAGGTGTGGTGTCGCCGGGCGGCGGCACGAGCGGAGCGTCGCGGTGGCCGACGACTTGGCCGGCGATGACCCCGCCGTCGCGGCGAGTGAACGCCGGCACGCCCCAGCCTATGGAGCGACGCACGAACAGGTCGTCGACGACTTGGTTGACGACATCGGTGATGTCTTCACGTAGGTCGGCACCTTCCGCCACGCCGCCGGCCACGCCGAGACCCCCGAGCACCAACTGGCAAAAGCCATGGATCGTCGTGATGGTCGCCGAGTCGAACACCGCCAGCGCCGCGGCCAACCTGTCACGCCTCGCCCTCAGCTGCGCTTCGCTTCCCGAAGCGAGCAAACCCAGCACCCGGTCTGCGGGGTCCGGCGCGTCGCCTGCGTCGAGCAACCTCCCGAGACCGTCCTCGGCCGATACCAGTCTCGCCCGTACCCGGTCTCGCAGCTCTCCGGTGGCCAGCCGGGTGAAGGTGACCGCCAACATCTCGGAGAGCGGCACGCCCTCGGCGACGTAGCGGGCGACCAAAGCGGCGATCGTGAACGTCTTGCCCGTCCCGGCGCTCGCTTCGAGGACGGTGACGCCGGGCTCCGGCAGGTCTCCGCACAGATCGAAGGCCGCAGCTGCGCGAGCCGTCATCCCTCCGACACCTCGTGTTCCAAGAGGCCGTCCCACAACCTGCGGGACAATCGACCAAAACGTGATCTCTCCGCCGTCACCCACCCTGCACCCGTCTCGTCTTCTGCGGGCGGGATGGCCAGCAGCGCCTCCAGCGGCGCCGAGTCACCCCATACGAGCCGGTGGGCGGGATGGCTGTCCTCCTTGCCGTAACCACTGGGGTACGACGTCCACTCTTCCCGAGCGGCCTTCGGTGCGTCGGTGTCTCGCAGCGAGGCGAATGCCCAGGCGGCCGACGTGTCGCATGCCAACGGCAAAGGCTCACGCAAGCCGCGGTCGTACAAGTCGACGAGCACGCCGAGATCCGCCAGTGCCTGTCGCCGACGATCCTCGGCTCCTCCGGTGAAGCAGGGAAGCCGGAGGATCCGCAGCCTGGGAGTGCTCGACGTGCTTCCCGTGCCCCGGCCGATCGTGAGCGCCGTGACCTCCAGGTCGGGCCTGGCGGCGCTGAGAGCGAGGAATCTCGCCCAGGCGGCGAGCCGGTGCTTGGCGGCCAGTCGCGAGTAGACGCAGTGCAGGATCGTGGCACCGTGCAGGCCCGGAACGGTCCCGACGAGTGTGCGCCCGTCGGCCAGCGCGACGTTCACTTCCTTCGACTCGGCCTCGAGCCTCCAGCAGTCGAGCACCTCGACAGCAGACACCAGCGCGTTCACCGTAGGCAGGATGTCGCCGAGAACGGCCTCACCGAGGCCAGCCGGTGGCAGCAGTCCACGGCCGCGCTCGGCTGTGGCCGCCTCCTCTGCGCTGGCGCCGGCGAGCCTGGCCGAAAGGAGGCGGTCGCCCACGGCCCACTTCGCCAAACCGTCCAGCTCGACGTGCAAGTCGTCCTCGATCGGGTCGGGGCCGTCGTCGAGGTAGAGCCCGAGGCGTTCGGCGAGGAACCGCTTCACCGGGTGCTCGAGGAAGCGGACAAGCGATGCCAGCTGTATGACTGCGTCCTGCCTTGCCGGCAGCGGTACTGGCAGGAAGGTTCTGTCGGCACGGGCGGGACGGGCAAGCGCCCGCGCACCTTCGAGGTTCACCGGGTCGAAGCTCCACGGGCTGGCCGGCCCGAGCTCGCCGGACGTGAAGTTGCGGGCGTCGAAGGACTGCAGGGGGTGGCTCACGACCACCATGTCGCGGGCACGGCTGCTGCCCTCGCCGGCGACACGGACGGTCCTGTCGATCACATCGAGCAGCTCTGAGACGGGCACTGCCGGGGGTCGCGCCTGGTTGGTGCGCTGGTCACGGCCTTCGTAGGTGACCACGAGGTGGTCGGTCGCCGCCAGCACGGCGTCGAGCAGGAGCTGACGGTCCTCGCTGCGTGAGTCACGGTCGCCGAGCTCGGGGGCGGCCTGCAGGAGATCGTCCCCGTCGATGGCCCCGCTGCGAGGGAAGATGCCGTCGTCGAGACCAAGTAGGCAAACCACGCGGTGAGGGACCGACCGCATCGGTACCAGCGTGCACACCGTCAGGTCGCCAGTTCGGAAGTTCGCCCTCGTGGGCCGCCCCCTCAAGCGCTCGTCGAGCAGCGACCTCACTTCGCTCAGGTCCAAGAGCGGCGCCTCCGCGCCGGCGCCGTCGTGCTCACTCCGGGCATCGCCGCCGCCCCTGAGCGACTGACTACCAGCCTCGGCCAGGAGCCTGCGCAGCTGGTCGCGCTGCCAGGACTCACTCGGCTCGGCCATGGCAAGGCTGTCGACGGCCGCTGCCAGCAAGGCGGTCCACTCGGTGGAAGGCTTGGCACCGGAAAGGCTGTCGAGCGCCCGGCCCAACCTGCTCACCATCTCGGCCAGCCGACCCGCCAGGTCGACTTGCAACCCCTGCACATCGTCGAACGGAAGCACCCCGCCGAAGAGACGCTGCCCGCTCTCGGCCATTGCGACGCCCAGTAGCAGCCGGTCCAGACCTGCACTCCAAGTGTTCGCCTCGACGCCCTCGAGATTCCAGGCCCCCCGATGGTCGCCGTCGAGGCCCCAGCGAACCCCGGTGCCTACCACCCACCTCTCCACCTGCGACAGGTCATCCTCGTCGAACCCGAAACGGCGGCTTACCGGTTCGCGAGAAGCGAAGTCGAGCACGTCGGAAGCCGTCACGCGACCGCCCGACATCTCAAGCAGGTGGGCAGCCGCCGCCAGCAGAGGGTTGGTCTGGCGCAGCGAACGATCGGCCAGCCGCACCCTGAGAGCCGGCGTCCCGGTGGTCTCTGCGGCGTCGCCGGCCGGGTCGAATACACCGAACGAGGCTTGGACGAGGGGCGCGAAGGACTCGATGTCGGGGCACATCACGATCACGTCGCGGGGCTCCAAGGACAGATCACCCGCCAGCAGGTGGAGAATGGCGTCGCGCACGACTTCGACCTGGCGCGCCTTGCCGTGGCAGGCGTGGACACGCACGCTGTCGTCCAGAGGGTCGAGCAACGGACGCGGGTCGCCCTGGCTGCCTGGGCGATAGGCCCCAGGTGGGCGGTGGTCTCCTCGTATGTCTTGTTGCAGCAACTCGAGAAGGCTCGCCCTGCCCGCGGAGGACGCTACCGGCTTGTGCTCGCCGCCGCGGATCCCATGAGAGCGCAGTACGAGCTGCATCTCGCGGGCGTCGCGTGCCCACGAGCGCAACAACGGGTTCATCGGGATCGCCGCCGTCGTGTCGCCGGATCGCTTGCTAGTCGCCGGCCCGTCGGGCAGCTCCTCCAAGCGGGCCCAGAGCTCGCCCGACGGATGCAGCAAGAACAGGTGCACATCACGTCCGGCGCCAAGGGCCTTCAGCAACTTCAAGTGGCTGGCCGGCAAGCGCGTGAGGCCGAAGACCGATAGGCGTTCCGGCAAGTCGACCAGGCCCGGTTCCTGCTCGAGCCTGCGAATCGCAGCCTCGAGGCGCTCCGCCGGGCTCGCCTCGCCGATCTCGCGCCGCAACCGCCGCCACAGCTCGGCTTGCCAAGCGAGATCAGGCTTCAGCGGGTACGAGTCGTCGTCACCGGCTGCCCAGGCCAGCACCATGTCCGGTCTGTGGACGGCGTAGCGGTCGTAGAGGTCGGCGAGGTGGCGCACCGTAGGGAAGCGGCGTAGATGAGGGCTTTGGGAAGATCCGGAGTAGGCGGACCGGAGGTGCTCGGCCAGCGGTGCCAAGGCGGCCTCCCCGATCGACCGGTCGACCAATTGCACGAGCGGCCACACCGCCCGATCCGGCGACCAGGGATCTTCGGCAGGGTCGATGTCGCAGGCGGCAGCCGTGGCAGCGTTGACGAGCGACCCTGGGAACGGGAACTCGATGTTGGCGCAGACGCCGTCGTCACCGCGCTCAGACGTGCCGAGCCTGTGCGAGAGCCGCTGGGTCAGCCAGCGCTCGACTCCACGTGTCGGCACGGCCACGACGTCTGGCGCCATGGCATCACCCAAGGGCTCGACGAGCAGGTCGCCCAGGGACTCGACGAGGTAGTCCGCACGTTCGGATCTGTGAAGAATGAGCAAGATGTCGGTCTGCTTCCACTGAGGTTGCCGCCGACTCTACAGAGGGCCTGTAACGACGGCCCTGGAGGGTCTGTAACGACGGACCGAGATGGCCTGTGGCGACGCCGGCGGGAGGGCCTGTGGCGACGCCGCCGGGGCACCGGTCTGACCCCCCGGGACGGCCTGTCTGGCCCCCGCGACGGCCCGTCAGCTGGTGACGTCGACGTCTCCTGCGTGACGGTGCGGCATCGTGGCAGCAGGTACCCGACCGAGCTTGCCGGCCTGGTAATCCTCGAGCGCCTGGAGGATCTCCTCCCTGGTGTTCATCACGAACGGTCCGTAATGCACTACGGGTTCCCGGATCGGGCGCCCGCCGAGGACGAGCACCTCGAGATCGGGGGAACTCGAATCCTGGTGCGACTCGGCGGCGAGAGTGATCGAGTCGCCTGCACCGAACACCACCAGTTGCCCCGTATGAACCGGCGTCTGGTCCGGGCCTACGCGGCCACGGCCCGCCAGCACGTAAGCCAGGGCGTTGAAGTCCGGCCGCCACGGGACGCGGGCCGATGCGGCCGGGCTGACGGTGGCGTGCACCATCGCCATCGGAGTGAAAGTCGAGCCTGGACCGGTCCGCCCGCCCAGCTCCCCGGCGATCACCCTCAGCAGCACACCGCCGTCAGGCGTCGTGAGCAGCGCCGCCTCGCTCCCCCGGATGTCCTGGTACTGAGGCGGGTTCCACTTGTTGGCCTTCGGCAGGTTCACCCACAGCTGGACGCCGTGGAACAAGCCCCCGGACACTACAAGCTCCTCGGGGGGCCTCTCGATGTGCAAGATGCCCGAGCCGGCCGTCATCCACTGTGTGTCGCCGTCCGTAATGCGTCCTCCGCCGCCATTGGAGTCCCTGTGTTCGAAGGTGCCGTCGATGATGTAGGTCACTGTTTCGAAGCCGCGGTGCGGATGCCACGCCGTACCCCTTGGCTCGCCTGGTCCGTAGTCGACCTCGCCCATCTGGTCCATATGGACGAATGGGTCGATCTCGGCCGCCGTGGCGCCTGCGAACGCCCGCCGCACGGGGAAGCCTTCTCCCTCGAAGCCCTTAGGAGCCGTCGTCACCGACTTGACCAGCCGCGTTTGGCCCGTCGCCTCACTGACCCTCGGCAGGAGCAGCAAATTCTCGACTGTTACTGCTGGCATCGCCCCATTCCTCTCTTCCACGTGCCTGTCAAGCCGAACGATAGTTGCGTACGCAATATTCCTCGCAACTGCCCTGCCTCACGATCGAGCCTAGGGTGACAGTCCATGGACAGCGACGCAGCGATGGCACCTCGCCTCGACAGTCTCGAGATACGCCAGGTGCGCCCTGACGAGTACGAGGCGGCCGGAGAGGTTGTCGTGGCGGCGTACGAGGCGCTCGACGGCGACTCTGCCACGGGCGGCTACGCGGACGAGCTCCGCGACGTGGCACACCGCGTGACGGGATCTGAGGTGATCGTGGCAGTCCATGGCGGCCAGGTGATCGGCTGCGTCACCTTCGTTCCCGACACGGCTTCGCCTTGGGCCGAGGGCCTGGAGGAGGGCGAGTCGGCGGTGCGAATGCTAGGTGTCCACCCGCAAAGCCAGCGCCTCGGGGCAGGAAAGGCACTCCTCGACGCCTGTGTCAGCCGAGCAGTGGCACGAGGTTCCCAGTACCTGTTCCTTCACTCGACGCCGTGGATGACCACGGCGCAGAAGATGTACACCCGGGCCGGCTTCGTTCGCGTACCCGAACGAGATTGGCTCCCCGTGCCCGAGGTCCCTCTCCTGGCGTTCCGGTTGGCTCTCGCAGCTGACTAGCCGCCGTCCCGACCTCAGTGATGGAACCCCGTACGCGCAGGCCGCTGTGCGACCTCGTGGCTGGCGGCGGCAGCGGCGTCGCTATGGCTTGCCCGCTGCGACAGCTCGCCTGTGACCCGCTTCAGGTCGGCCAGCAGCATGCGGGCCAGGTCGCGGCTGAACCCGTTGCGGACTACCACCCGAAGGACCGAGACGTCCTCCATCCCCTCGGGCATCGGGTAGGCCGGCACGAGCCAGCCGTGGCCCCGCAGCGCGTCCGACACCTCGTAGACGGTGAAGGGTGCCCCGTCTGACATCTTGAAGGCGAAGACCGGTAGCTCGTCGCCTTTGGACATCAACCGGTAAGGGCCGATCTTGGCTATCTCGGATGAGAGCCACATGGCCGTGCGCCGGCAGGCGTCCTGCACGTCGGCGTAGCCCTGCATGCCGAGGCGCAGGAAGTTGAAGTACTGCGCAACCACCTGTGCACCCGGCCGCGAGAAGTTGAGCGCGAAAGTCGGCATCTCGCCGCCGAGATAGTCCACCTTGAACACCAAGTCGTCCGGCAATGCGGCGCTGTCCCGCCAGATAATCCAGCCGACGCCCGGGTACACCAGCCCGTACTTGTGGCCGGAGGTGTTGATGGACTGGACACGCGGAATCCGGAAGTCCCAGGCGAGCTCCGCATCAAGAAACGGTGCGATCATCGCCCCACTCGCCCCGTCCACATGGATCGGGATGTCGGCGCCACCGCGCTTGGCGGCGAGCCTGTCGAGCTCCTTGGCGATGCCGGCAACCGGTTCGTAGGCGCCGTCGAAAGTCGATCCCAAGATGGCGACGACTCCGATCGTGTTCTCGTCGCAGGCGGCTACTGCCGCCTTGGCGGTGAGGTGGGCAACTTTCGGCCCGACGTTGACGAACCGAGGCTCGACGTCGAAGTAGCGGCAGAACTTCTCCCAGCAAACCTGGACGTTGGTGCCCATCACGAGGTTTGGCTTGTCGCCCGGCAGGCCCGCCGCTTGTCGGCGCTGGCGCCACCTCCACTTCAGCGCGAGCCCGCCCAGCATGCAGGCCTCGCTCGATCCTGTCGTCGAGCCACCGACCGCCTCCCCGGCGCTGGCATGCCACAGCCGCGAGAGCATGTTGACGCACCGCGACTCGATCTCAGCGGTCTGGGGGTACTCGTCCTTGTCGATCATGTTCTTCGGCGAGCACTCGTTCATCAGGAGCTCGGCCTCCGGCTCCATCCACGTGGTGACGAACGTCGCCAGGTTCAGGCGGGCATTGCCGTCGAGCATCAGCTCGTCGTGGATGATCTGGTACGCCGTCCGCGGGGCCATGCCGGCAGCCGGCATCTCGTGGCGCGGCACCACGTCCTCCAGTCCGAGGCCGAACTGGGGCCTGACGCTCAGCTCGCCGGCGTCGGCATCGGGGTGCTGGTGACTGTGCACAGGCATGAAGGGCCTCCAGTGGCTCGCGTGTGCGCTCATCTTGCCTCGCTCCGGCTGCACATTGCCGGCAGCCATCGGCAACAGTAAAGGAGGTGAACTTCGTCGCCCACGCTCACATTGCCCTCCTTTACGAGCCAGCAGCCGGCGGTGAGCATGCTTTTGGCGCTGTGATGCCTGATCTTGCCGCCATGGCCGGCTGCCGCCTCGACAGGTCACTACTGGCGCCGGCCCTGCGGGACGGAGTCGCGCTCCATCACCGGACGGACAGCGCTTTTCATGCCCTGCCGGCTTTCCACGAGGGGGTCGGCGCGATCCGGGAGGCTCTGCTCGCTGCAGGCGTGCCGGCAGGCCCGGCCAGAGCGGTCGGTCACGCCGGTTACGAGCTCCTGCTTGACGGCTGCCTCCTGGCCAACGCCGGCGTGGTCGAGGAGTTCGCCGGCGTGCTGGAGTGCGCGCCTGACGGCGGCGTGGCGATACCGCCTGCCAGTCGCGATCGGTGGCGCCAGCTGCTGGGGTCGATGCGGGACGAAAGGTGGTGGCTCGGTTACCGTGACCCCGAGCTTGTGGCCCGTGGGCTCCAGAGGCGGCTGCAAGCCCGGGCGAGACTACGGCTCACGAGCGATCGACTGCCAGCTGTCACGGCGGTGCTGTCGGCCGCCCAGGCCGGGGTCGAGACCGCCTGCGACCAGGTCGTTGCGGCGGTTGCGGCCGCACTACGGTCCCGCTCGTGATCGCGGAGGAAGTCGTCGAGCTTCTCTCGCTCCGCGACGGCAGCCGGTGGGCCCTCGACGGCCGGTGTGCCGGTGGCGATGTCGGCGCCTGGCTGGCTCGTCGCCCCGACGGCCGGCCAGTCGTCTTCAAGTGGATCGAGGGGCAGGACGACGGCCGCCTCGCCTGCTCCCTCGAGCTCGTGGGCCGCCTGCGGGCGCTCGGTTACCCGATCCCGCCTCATGACGAGCTGGCTGTGCTCCCCGGCGCGGCGGCTGTCGTGCAAGACCTCGTCCCGCACGCGGGCGTCTCCGACGTGGTATCCCACCGGCTGCTCGACAGGCTGCTCGAGCTGAACGAGCTGCAGGCCGGCGTGGCCGCCGGGAGCAACACGTGGGCCGAAGCGATGGAGCACTCCTTGGTCGAAGGCGAGATCGGCTACTGCATCCGTGGGACCCTCGCCACTCACGGCCGCCAGGCCGCCGCGCTTCTCGCCAGGATCACCCGCATCGGCCGTGAGTTGGCCGCTGCCTTGCCGCCGGGCAACGACGCCGTCCACTACGACTTCCACCATCGCAACGTTCTGCAGGACAGCGACGGCGTCGTCGCCGTCATCGACTGGGAGGGCTGCCGGCCGGGCGACAGGGTCTTCGACCTCGTGACGCTAGGGATATCCCTAGCAGTGGCTGATTCGGCCGACGGCGTCGAGCAGCGCGTCTGGGACGCCGTGTCGCGGCTCGGCGAACCCGACGCCGTCGCCGTCTACGTGGCGCACATGTCCCTCAGGCTCGTGGACTGGTCGATACGCAACCATCCCGACGAGGTGCCGCTCTGGCTGCGTGTCGCGACCGAGCGCCTCGATGACCTTGGTTAGCCGCTGCGCGTCGACTGGCCGAGGATCTGCTTGAGGCGCTTGGCCACGCCAGCCAGGTCGTCGCCGAGTTTGGCGAACGTGCAGTATGCCAAGTGGGTAAGCCCGATGTGCAGCTCGTAGCACTCCAGGCGCTCCTCGAAGTCGGGTACGTCAAGGCCGATCGAGGCGTAGTGGGAACGGATCGCGCCGAGGAAGTCCGCCGCTGCCAGGCCGGCGTGCCACGGGGACCAGAACGTGAACCAGGCAACCTCGTACACGAAGTCGCCGAAGCTGAGGCATCCCCAGTCGAAGACGGCTTCCAGGCGAGAGGCGTCTTGGGCGACGAGGACGTTGCGATTCAACAGGTCGAGGTGAAGGACGTGCCGGATCTCGGGCAACGCCCCGAGCAACGAGTGGAGGGAAGCTTCAGCGGTTACGAACAGCTGATCGAGCTCAGGCGTTGCCGCCAGCTGGGACCGCCACCCGCTTACGCGGTCCCCCGGCGTGTCGACGAGGCCGCCGAGCAGCCAGTCGCGCCAACAGGTGGTGTCCGGCTCTGAAGCGTCCTCGACCCAAGTGCACCCTGACGGGTGGGGGAGCTCGACGGCTCGTAACGCGTCGAGCCCGGCCAGCAGAGCCGGCATCAGCTGCTTGAACCTGGCGGCATCGAGCGTCTCGAGGAAGCGGCCGTGATGCAGCTCGGAGAGGGCGTAATACCCGCCCAGCGCTTCGCCCACCTCATGGACGTGGGGCACCGGGAGCGCCGGACCGTCGAATGCCACTGCCAACAAGTCCTTCATGTAGTCGTCCCGGTACGGGCCGAAGCGCACCACCAGCCCGTCGCCGCCCAGGCAGAACGAGAAGGCCTTCGACCACGCTCCGCCGGTCAGCTCGGCAACGCCGGAGACGCCGGTGCCGTACCTCTCGCCCAGCCAGGTCGTCGCAGCCTCGAGGTCGATCGTTGGCTGCTCACTCACTGGACCTGTCTAATCGACGTTGCTCTGGCGGGCCGGTCAAAGCGGCGTTTGAGGCGTCCATGGGAGCGGTCGATGAACATGCGGGTGCATCCGTCGCGTCCGCATTGCCGCAGGCGCTCCGCGTCGGGACCGCCGAGAAGTTCGATCGCACCGCGGACGATGCTCGCTAGCACGGATGCCATCGAGCCTGAACGGATCACCGTTCCGTCAGCGCTCAGCGTGACGGCGGTCGGGGCGAGTTGTCCGTGCCGGTTGAGCACGGCCCGGTCGTCTGACTGTGCGCCGTGTCCGGTGACGCGGGCGACGGCGACGCGGTAGATCGCCTCGCCCAGCACGATCGCGTTGCCCTGCCCGCAACCTCGATCGCGCCGGGCTGCGGTCGGTGGTCGAGCTACGTGTCCAAGATGCCGAGGCCGCGCTGAAGCAGTCGCGGGACGCGCAATGGGATCTGATCTTCCTCGATGCCGAGCGACCGGCCTATCGGGGGTACTGGCCCGACCTCATGCCTGCGCTCAAGCCCGGCGGTCTACTGGCCGTTGACAACGTGCTCTCCCACGCCGACCAAGTGGCCGAGTTCCGGGCACTCGTCAGCGCCGACCCGCGAGTGACCGAGGCGCTCGCCTCCACCGGCGCCCCCGTAGGGCCACTGCGTGGTGCTCGTCGTCTAAGTCCTCGCTGGCGAGCAACACGCTGGCATCGAGCACCCAGAGGTTCAACACTCTGGCCGGGTCGCCTTGACCAGGTCGCCGACCCTGCCCCCCATGGCCCGCAACCTGCCCCCCGAGACGTTGATCTCTGCCATCCGCGCGGCCCGCCGGATGCTCCCTTGACGCAGTGACTCTTCGGCCAGCTGGCGTAGCAACCCGCTCCGTGAGAGCCCACGACGGTCTGCCTCGGCGTCAACTGCCCTCAACACATCGTCCGGGAGCGACACCATCACCTTCGCCATCCGCGCAATATACCCGGTATTGCCGGCTACTAGAGACCCCGCCCCCCGGTGTCTGAGCCGCTTGAGGACATGAACGCCGGGCCCGACCGGCCGAAATGCCCGCGAGTCGGGCCGGCCGCCGGCTTGAGGACATGAACGCCGGGCCCGACCGGCCGAAATGCCCGCGAGTCGGGCCGGCCGCCGGCTGGGGATGTATAAGTACTGCAAGGAGGTCGAGGCTATGGGTGCTTCGAACGCATTCACCATCGGCAACGAAGTCATCTGCAGCGACGGTGTCTGTGGAGTGCTGACGCGGGTAGTCGTAGATCCCATCCGCCGGGCCTTGACGCATATCGTGGTGCAGCCGCTCGGCCACGGGTCTGGCCGCCTCGTCCCGGTCGACCTCGTGACGTCAGCGTCCGGCACGGTCAACCTGGCCTGCACCGTGGCGGAAGTGGCCACCCTTGAATCTGCCGAGGGTCCGCGCCTCCTGCCGGGAGGAGCGTCCGGTCATTTCGGCTACGGGCCCGAGCAGATGCTGAGCTGGCCCTTCTACGGGTTGAGCGTCGCCGGCGTGGACGGGGGCATCGACCCCGTCTCGGTCAGCGTCGACCGCGTACCCGAGGGCGAGGTCGATGTGCGGCGGGGCGACCACGTCCACGCCACCGACGGCGACATAGGCAGGGTGCAAGGCCTCGTCATCGACCCGAGGGACTACTGCGTGACGCACTTCCTGCTCGACGAAGGCCACCTATGGGGCAAGAAACGAGTAGCCATCCCCATCACCGCCGTCAACAACGTCAACGACGGAGTGGCGCTCGACCTATGCAAAGCGGAGGTGCGCGACCTCCCGCCCGTCGACATCGACGTTGACGGTGGCGACCTCGACTCGCAGTAGGTTGCCGAGCCCCTGGCGGCCCGCCGCCGTTACCCGGACCCCCCGGTGGTGATCAGTTCGCTCGATCCAGACGAGCTCGAAAAGCCGGCGCGTCATCTCAGCGGGGAGCGCCCCGGCAGCGTGCAGACGGCGCTCTGTCCAGTCGACGCAGGGACGCACAAGCGGGCGCGAGGAGGAGAACTCGGTGGGGATACCGAGGGGCTGCAGCTGCGACAGATCTCCGGGTCCCCAGTCGGTGGTGATGATCCCCCTGCCTATCAGTCCTTCGGTGATGGTGACGCCCAGACGACCGGCGAGGTGGTCGTAGCAAGTACGACCCTGGCGTAGAGCCTCGGCCGCGGTCGCCTGGCGGAGACTGTTGACTCTCTTGCCGGGCGCCACAAGAGCCAGGGCTTCGACTGCGGCTGCCACCTCCAGGCTGGCGAGATGGAAGTAACGATGGCGCCCCTGCGCCGTGACCTCCAGCAGCCCACCTGTCACAAGCTGGGACAGGTGGTCGCTCGCCGTCGACGGTGCAACGCCGGCTGCCCGAGCCAGCTCGCCGGCGGTCCTCCAGCGCCCGTCGATGAGCACCATGCAGAACGTCGCCCTCGTGGCGTCGCCGAGGAGTCTGGCGACAGTGGCGATGTCCGCATCGCCCGCCTCGTTGTCCATATGGTGATTATCGCCCAAGGACGTTTCGGTGGTGACCGCAACGTGGGCTGGGGACCCGGCAAGTGCGTCGGGCAAGGAAGTCGAGGAGAGTCTCTTCCCTGTGGGGGATCAGGAATCTCCTCGGGTTCGGCGGCAGGCGGCAGGCGGCAGGCGGCAGGCGGCAGGCGGCAGGCGGCAGGCGGCAGGCGGCAGGCAGCAGCCGGCAGCCGACAGCGGCGAGAAACGCAGCCCGCCCGCCGCAACCCCTAGCGCCGCGGCCGGCGCCGCCCGGCGACATCGTGCCGCTCGTTCCAGTCGAGCATCTGCTTCACCCAGTCGACGGACTGCGCAGGAGAGCGGGCAATGTGGAATCCTCCCGGGTACCTGAGCATCTCCGCTTGTTTCCCGAGCAGGCGGAGGCCGGCGTAGAGCTCCTCCCCCTGGCTTATCGGCACGCGGAGGTCGCCTTCCCAGTGGACCACGAGGACCGGGGTGGCGACGTCCGGCAAGTACGTGAGCGGCGACCGCTTCTGGTACTCGTCGGGGTTGTCCCAGAACGTGCCGCCGAAGTTGTAGCGCACGAAGTCGGGTATCTCCGAGGTCGTCAGCATGCTGGCTTGGTCGACGACCGCGGCCATGGCTGTGGCGGCCCGGAAGCGTCTCGAGTGCCCGACGATCCAGCTCGTCATGAACCCCCCGTACGAGCCACCGCTCACGAACATCCGTTGCTCGTCGGCTACCCCCCGGGCGATGAGATCGTCGCAGCAGGCCAGGATGTCCTCGCAGTCGGCACCGCCCCAGTCACCCGTGCAAGCCTCGGTGAACTCCTGGCCGTAACTGGTGCTGCCACGGGGGTTCGGCAGGAGGACGGCGTAGCCGGCAGCAGCCACGGACTGATGGAATGCCAGGAAGCGCCCGGATGGCCACAGGCCGTGCGGGCCTCCATGGATGTCGAGATGGAGCGGGCGCGCCTTCGGCCTGCCGGACTTAGCGCCGCGAGCAGGTGAGACGATCGTGAAGTACTCGACCTCGGTCCCGTCCGGGCGGGTGATTGACCGGCGCTTCACAGGCGCCAGCTCGACCTCGTCGCGGAACTCGTCGTTCATGTGGCTCAGCTGACGCACCTCGCCGCCGGCGAGCGTGGCAACCCAAACTTCGCTCGGGCGATCGGGCCAAGTCGCGGTGAACGCCACATGGCGGCGCGACGGCGACAGGCATAGACCGTCAATTTGCCGATCGCCGCCAACTACCAGCCTGGTCGTCCCTCTTGCCAGGCTGGCGACAACCAGCCTGACGGCGCCACCGTCTGCCACCAGCATGGCGATCTGGCCACTGCCCATCCAGCAATAGGGAGCCGGCGCTCCGGGCATGGCCAGCACTCCGCGGTCGTGGCTCGGGGCCACCATCTCCGGAGATGCGCTGCCGTCGGCAGGCACGGTGAAGACGTGCGAGTCGGCATCCCAAGAGTCGCCGCTCTGGTGCCCGGCAAAGGCGACCCGGGTCCCGTCGGGGGAGAAGACGGGGTGCATGAGGCGTCCGGCAGTGTTGGTGAGGCGCCTGGGCCGACCGCCCGCCGCCGGCACCACCCACGCATCGGCTCGGAATTGTCTGTCGTCATGCCTCTTGTCGCGATCGGAGGCGAAGACGACGAGCTCACCGTCGGGCGACCATGATGGGTCCGCGTGGTCGAACTCGCCACGCGTCAGCTGCCTCGCAGTGCCAGTGGCGACCTCGACCACGAACACGTGCCTGCGACCCGAGTGCACGCCGACTCCGTCCAGGCGGTCGGCCAGCCCACGGACTCGGCGGGCAGCGTTGCGCTCGGCAGCCGAAGCTGTGCTCGCATCGGGGGCGCCTACCTGCACGACCACGGCAAGGCACGTCGAGTCCGGCGACCAGGCCGGCTGGCTCGGTGAGCCGGGCAGCTCACCCAGCTGTTGTGGCACACCTCCGTCAAGGGGTGCCAGCCTCAAATGTGGCTTGAGATCACCTCCTGGAGCAGAGACGTAGCTCAGCCAGCGCCCGTCCGGCGACCAGCGCGGGCTGCTGTCGCCCGGGCCCGGCGCGAACTGGCGGGGCTCCGCCGAGCCGTCCAGGGGTGCCACCCAGATCGAGGACGCCATGCGGTCGTCCTTCTCGGCCACCTCCATCTGCGCCCAGGCGACTGTCCGCCCGTCGGGTGAGATACGTGGATCGACGGCAGTCTTAAGCCTAAGGCCGTCCTCCGGGCTGAATAGTCGCCTCGTCATAGGCGTCACCGTAGCCCTCGTCAGCCGGGACATGTCTGGCCGAGCCGGTCCGCGTGTGCCCTCTGCGCCCGGCGCGGCGCCGCCCGGCCGGGCGTCAAGCGACCGCAGAGGCTCCAGGCGTTACGAGTAAGGGCAATGTGCGGGGTCCCCGTACCTGGCCGACGGACCACGTGACCGCGGACGGGTCGGCCAGGCTGAACGCCGGGAATCGCTCGAGCCACGCCTGGAGGGCAACCCGGATCTCCATACGGGCGAGGTTCGAGCCGATGCAGCGATGGATCCCGAGCCCGAAGGCGGCATGCCTGTTGGCGGCGCGGTCTATCACTACCCGGTCAGCATCCTCGAAGGCCTCCGGATCCCGGTTCGCCGCGGGAAACGAGAGCAGCACCCAGTCGTCGGCCTTCATCGGGCAGCCACTCCACTCCATGTCGTTCTTGACCAGCCTCGCCATGGTCACAGGGGCGTACGCCCGCAGGAGCTCTTCGACCGCCGTCAGCATCAGCGACGGGTCCTCCACGAGGCGCCCGGTATCGCCTGGGTGGCTCGCCAGGTGCCACAGCGAGGCACCGATGGCGCTCCAGGTGGTGTCGATGCCGGCAATCAGCAACAGGGCGATCGTCCCGACGATGTGGCGCCAGTCCAGCTGAGAGCCGTCCACGTCGGCCCCGATCAGGAACGACGTCAGGTCGTCTCTGGGGTTCTCGACGTGGTCCTCGATCTGGGTGGCCAGGTAGCCGATGAGGCCCTGCAAGGACTCCCAACGCTCCTCGCGCGGCCGGGTCACGCCTTCGAGGACGTCGTGCACGAACCCGCGGAAGACCTGGCCGTCGGCCGGCGGGAAGCCCAGCATGTCGGCGATCACCCGCACGGGTATGTGCTGGGCGTACTCGGTGGCGGCGTCGATCTCCCTGCGATCGCCGAGCCCGTCAAGGAGGCTGTGGCAATAGTCGCGCGTGGTCGCTTCCAGTCGGGCGACGGCGGCAGGTGAGAACGCCGGCAGGAGTACCCGCCGCGCACCGTGATGGAAAGGCGGGTCGGACGAGATCGGCGGCGAGACGCCGGCAGGCGCGAAGTCCCGCGGCGGCCGGTGACCCGTCATCACCACCGACCGCGACGAGAAGCGCTCCGTGTCGTAGGCGACGGCCGCCACGTCCTCGTGCCTCGTCGGGAGCCACGCCCCTCCGTAGCGGTCGCTGTGGGCGACCGGGCATTGCCGCCGCAAGGCATCCCAGATCGGATACGGGTCGCCGACCCAATGCTCGTCGGTGTGGTCGAAGTCGTTCGCCCAGTCGGTGACAGGCCCGAACGTGACCTCCTCCTCCTCCTCGGCGAGGTCCGGCGCCTCGCGGCGGCCGCGGTCCATGGCTTGGGCCAGGGTCTCCTGGCGGGTCGTACCGCTCATCGTTTCTCGCTTTCGTGCTGTGAATCGGGGCCAACCTGTAGGTCGTCTTGTGGGGCCGGGCCCACCGTTGGGGCCGGGCCTGCCGTTGGTGCCGGGCCTGCTGATGCGGCCGGGTCAGCTTGTGGTGGCAGGGCTGCCAGCGGGGGCGGGCGTACCTCTGACGCCGGGTCTGGCTGGGGAGCCGGCCGGGCCGAGTCGACGATCCTCGTTATGACGCCGGACCAATCCTCGTCGGCGATCGGCTCCAGTGCGATCGCCCGCGAGACGAGCGACCCGAGGGCGATGACGGTGACGAGACGGGCTATGGCAGCAGCAGCCAACGACTTGTCGACTTCGCCGGCCTGCTGAGCCTCCTCTATGAGCCCGGTGGTGCGACTCTCCCGGCTGGCGAAGCGCGCCAGCATCACGGCGCCCAGCTGCGGCTCGCGCCGGCCGGCGCAAAGCGCTTCGAGGACGAGCGGCAGGGCGTTGTCCCCCGGACGCATGATGCGGCGCCCGAGGATGGAGAAAGCGTCGAGCAGCGACGTCCCGAGGTTCTCCGAGATGAGAGCTGCCAGTGCTTCCTCGCTGCGAGAGCGCAGCGCCTCCAGCAAGAGGTCGGCCTTGTTGCCGTAGTGGGCATAGATGGCGCCGGTGGTAAGGCCGGCGGCGCGGGCTATGTCGGCCACACGAGCGCCGTCATAACCGTGCTCGGCGAAAGCGGCGGCGGCGGCGTCGATCAGCTGGTCCCTGGTCTCCTGGCTCGCCCTGCCGGCGCTTCTGGCCATTCAAACATCATAACAGTTATTATGTTTCTACGGTGGTGCAGTTGCGGGTCCCGATGGCGCCTTGTAGCAGCTCGACAAATTGAACGAAACGCGACCGCTTCTCCTCCACCGATGGCGTATTGACACCGAACAACCCCGGGTCGAGCTCCTCAGCCACGACGGCATCCTGGCAACGGTCCATCAGCCAGTCGACGAGCGACACGATCATCCGTGTGTCGATATCGCGGCGCACCTCGCCACGGGCGATGCCGAAGTCGACGAAGGCTCGCGTGCCGTAGGGATCCTCTCGAAGCAGGAACTGCGTGATCTCCTTGCGGAGATGCAGGTCCGAGCAGTAGTTGCCGAGCAGCGAGACGCGGTACGGCACCCACGACTCCTTGACGAGGTGACCCGTGTGCTCCAGCCAGTACATGACCGTAGGGAAGAAGCCCTGGTCGAGGACGTCCTGTGGAGCGTCGAGGTAAGCGTCGAACGAGCTGGTGGAGACCTCGTAGGCCGCCAGGAAGAGCCCCGCTTTGCTGCCGAAGTAGCCGAACACGGCACCTTTGGAGACACCGGCTTGCGAGGCGATCGACTCGACTCGAGCGCCCTCGTAGCCGTCGATGGCGAAGCGCTCCATCGCCACCTCGATGATTCGCTCGCGCTTTTGCGCCTGGCGCGCCACCGCACGCGGGGAAGACGCCGCCAACTCAGGCCCTTACAGCCCGTCGCGTGGGAAAGAGAGCTCCCACCTGCGGTTGGCAACGACCTCGCCGCCCTCGGAGGCCGCAAGGCTGAGGCCGACGTGGAAGTCCAAAGGACCGGCGGTCATCCGTCCCTGCGCATCGACACGCACGCCGGCACGGTCGCCGAACTGCAGCGATGCCCACTGCTCGGTGACGACTTCGGCCGAGAGCGGATCGCCGTCCGCGATGGAGTAACGAGTGACATTCGACCCGTCGTACTCGATGGCCGCTCCGGTGATGCGAACCCTGCCGCCGACGTCCCAGTCGTACTCCACTGTTGACTTACCGGAGATCAGGTCGGACACGATGCGCCGGGAAGTCGGCCTCGACCCCAATACCTCGTGAGCAATGGGCTCGAGGTGCTCAGGTCCATCGAAGACGACCGGCTGCTCGGGCCCCGCGCGAGCGTGCCGTACGGGCAGGTCCAAGTACGTACCCGGCCCGCAGGCGAGATCGAGCGTCACCTCCTCCGGCGCCGGCCACACCCAGGGCCAGTAAGTGGACGAGACGGCCAAGCGCAGGCGGTGCCCGACGGCAAAGCGGTGCCCGATGGATTTCAGCTCCACCCTTGCCCGCACCGGCTCGGCCGGTTCGAGAGGCTGCACCACATCATGGCCTGCCCGGTGCGTCAGGTTCAGCAACCCTCGGGTCACCAACAGCGACTCGCCCGTCGGAGCGACGTCGCAGAGCCGCACGATCACGTTGGCGACGGGCCTGTCGCTGCACAGCTCGAGGTTGGCTACTGCGACGCCGAGGATCTCGACGGGCGCTTCCAACGGTTCCGAGGTGAACGCCAGCGACCTGCCATCTTCGCCTCTTTGATCTCCGGGCCAGTCCCCATACCCGCCGTCGGCCGTCACCGAGCCGGCGTCCAAGCCTGACGCCTGCTGTCCTCGGTGCGAGATCACCGAGCCGTCTCCTGGCGCAGGGCCGAGCTGCCCTGTCCCGCTCGGGTCACAGGAGAGTTGGTAGCGAGCCGGGCCACGATCGGGAAGGCCCTCAGGGCCACCGACAGGGCCGGAGCCAGGCGCAGGAGCTGGCAGCCAGGTCTCCTCGGCGACGAAGCGTCCCGGCCACGTCTCGTGGTGGCCGGCCGGCGGTGTGTACTCCTGTATGTAGGCCCGCAGCATCGGTTGGGCGTCCGCCCCGTTGTCGACGTCCTTCAGCCAATGGTCCCACCAACGCAGCGCCTCGGCGAAGTATCCGATCTCGGGACCGGGCGTGGAGTGGTTGGGGAAGGCGTGCGACCACGGGCCGATGAGACCCATGCGTGGTCCCGGGAGCCCGGTAAGGAGGCGGAGGACGGCGTCGACGTAACCGTCGGACCACCCTCCGACGGCAAAGACGGGAATCTCAATGGCCGCGTAGTCCTCGCACACCGACCCATGGCGCCAGTAGCCGTCTCTGCGCTGGTGCGACATCCATTGCTCGATGAGGGCCGGCGTGTCCTCGATCCTGCGCACCCACTCGTCGCGCCAGGCCTCGCCGGCAACGCCAGGGTCGGGGGGCAGGGCGTTCCAGGTGAGCATCGAGACAGCCCACTGCAACATGTCGACGGCCAGTAGGCAGCCGCCCCGGTAGTGGACATCGTCGGCGTAGCGGTCGTCGCTGGCGCACATAGTGATGATTGCCCGTAGAGCCGCCGGGCGCCTTGCCGCCAGCTGCAGGCTGTTGAAGCCGCCCCACGAGATTCCTGTCATCCCGACGCGACCTGTGCACCACCGCTGGGCGGCGAGCCACTCGATCACCTCCTCGCCGTCTTGCAGCTCCTGTTCGGAGTACTCGTCGGAGATGATGCCGGTCGAATTGCCGGTGCCGCGCAAGTCGACGCGGGCACAGCCGTACCCCCTGGCGGCGAACCAGGGATAAATCCCCGAGTCGCGCACGGCCATGAGGTCACCCTGCCTGTAGGGCAGGAAGTCGAGGATCGCCGGCACCGGCTTCGACTCAGCGTCGTCGGGGAGCCACAGCCTGGCGGCCAGTACCGTCCCGTCCCGCAGCTTGATCTGGACATCGCACAGTGTGACGACGCGCCGCTCAGGTCGCTCGCTGCCAGTGCCGCCGGGCTCTCCGCTTGCCTCCGGCGCCGTGGCGGCGGTGCTCGCGTGCTCGCCGGTCATGGCGGGCTCGTCTCCGTTTCTGGCGCAACTGCCCCGGGCATCCGCACAGCCACCGGCACTGTCACCGGCGTCACGAGGTGGCAAGCCACCTTCCGCCCGCCTCCGACGTCGACGAGCGGTGGCCGCACGGCGCACGCCTCGTACACCTGCGGGCAGCGCCCCGAGAACGGGCAAGCATCTCGCTCCACCAGGCGCTCCTCGGCCAGGCGCTCCCGATCGCCGAGGCGCCGGTCGCTCGGTGCGGTCCCCGGCACGGCGGCGAGCAGGGCCTTCGTGTAAGGGTGGAGGGGATCGGACGAGACCTGCTCGGTCAGGCCCTCCTCCATCGTGGCCCCGCCGTACACGACCACGACGCGGTCGCTCACCCTCCGCACGACGTCGAGGTCGTGGGAGATGAACAGGTACGAGAGGCCGAGGTCCTCCTGCAGGCGGAGCAGCAGATTGGCGATCTGAGCCTGGATGGAGACGTCGAGAGCAGACGTCGGCTCGTCGCAGACCACGAGCTGGGGATGGAGGGCAAGCGCTCTGGCAATGCCGATTCGCTGCCGCCCGCCGCCTGAATAGTGGCTCGGGCGGGAGTCCAGTGCTGCACCCGGCAGGCCGACGGAGTCCAGCAGCTCGCGGACTCTCTTGGGCCCGCCCTGGCGCCAGCGCCCGGCGGCCATGAGAGGCTCTCCGACGATCTGGCTGAGCGTGCAGCGCGGGTCGAGGGACTCGTACGGATCCTGGAAGACCATGCCGAGGTGGCTCCTCACCTCCCGCATCCCTCGATTCGAGCGCGGGTAGGGTTTCCCGCCGTAGCGCAACTCACCTTCGTTCGGCCGCTCGAGGCCGACGACAAGGCGCGCCACCGTGCTCTTGCCGCACCCGGACTCGCCCACCATGCCGAGCGTCTCGCCGGCACCGATCTCGATCGAGAGGCCATCGACGGCTGTGACAGGCCCGAAACGTTTCGTCACGTTGCACAGCTCGATGACCGGCACGCCCGGCGGTGCCTGGATCACTGCTCCTCGCTCACGTGGCAGCGGACCATGTGGTCGCCTAAACGGCTCACGGCCGGCATCTCGCTGGCGCAAACCTGAAGTGCCAGGGCGCAGCGCGGGTGGAACGGGCAACCGGGCGGTATGTGGTCGACGGGTGGCAGCCCGGCGATGGCGGCGAACGGCTCCTTGGCCTTTGCCGCCCTGCCGCTCGTGAAACTGGCCAGCAAAGCTCTGGTGTAGGGGTGGCGAGCCTGCCCGAAGACCTCGGAAGCCGTTCCGTGCTCGACTATGCGGCCGCCGTACATCACTGCCACGTCGTCGGCTATCTCGGCCACGACTCCCATGTCGTGAGTGATCCACAGCAAGGTCGTGCCGAACTCGGCCTGTAGATCGCGCACGAGGGCGATTATCTCCGCCTGCACTGTGACGTCGAGGGCAGTCGTGGGCTCGTCGGCCACGAGCAGGGCGGGCCGCAGGGCGATGGCGATGGCGATCATCACGCGCTGGCGCATGCCGCCGGACAGCTCGTGCGGATAGCGCCGAGCCGCATGCTCCGGCGAGCGGATACCGACTTTTGCCAACAGGCGGACGGCTTCGTCGAGGGCCGCTCGCTTGCCCAGCCCGTGCCGCACCCTGAACACCTCGGCCAGTTGGCGACCGGCATTGTGGACAGGATTCATGGCGGCGGAGGCATCCTGAGGTATGTAGGCCACCAGCTCGCCGCGGCAGTGGCGCAGCGCCTCGCCCGTGAGCGGCACCACGTCGGTCCCGCCGACGCTCGCCGAGCCACCCACGATGCGGCCGGCAGGAGGCAGCAGCCTGGAGACGGCCAGAGCCAGCGACGACTTGCCAGAGCCCGACTCCCCGACCAAGCCGAGGACGCGGCCTGGGCCGAGGTCGAAGCTTGCCTCGGTGACCGCCGGGAAGTCTCCGTAGGCGACACTCAGGCTGTCGACTTCGAGGCGCTGTCCGGCTGGCGCCGCCCGGTCGTCGAGCGCCGATCGCACGATGGTGGTGTCAGGGCCCATGACAGTGCTTAGAGGGACTCGGCCCGCACGCGGGGGTCGACGGCGAGGCGGAGCAAGTCGACGGCCAGGCTCATGATCACGACGGCCGTGGCGGCGACGATGACTGTGCCCATGAGAACAGGGCGGTCGACGTTGGCGAACGCCTCCACTTGCAGCTGGCCGATCCCGGGCCAGGCGAAGATGTTCTCGACGAAGACGACACCTGACAGGAACAGCGCCACATCCATGCCGGCCATCGTGAGGATCGGCGGCAACACGACTCGCCACACATGCCCCCTCAAGATCGCCCGCCGCGAGAGCCCCTTGGCGAGCGCCGTCCGAACGAAGGGAGCGTTCAGGGTCTCGCGCAGCTGGTCCCTTACCACGTTGGCGTAATAAGGCGCCCCGAGCAGCCCAAGGGTGATCGCCGGGAGCACCAGCTGCTCGGCGCCGAGACCGCCCGAGACGGGCAGGATCGGCCACACATAGCCAAAGAGCAGCAACAGCAGGAAACCGAAGGTGAACGTCGGCACCGAGAGCAGCCCGATGTTGAGCGAGGCAAGCATCCAGCTGCGGTGCTCTCGCAAGCCGTCCCACAGTCCCATCGCACCGCCGACGACGAGCTCGACCCCTATGCCTGCGGCCATGAGGAGCGCCGTCGCCGGCAAGCGCCCGAAGATGATGCCCGCGACGGGCGCCTGGGAGACATACGAAGTGCCGAGATTGCCCCGCAGGGCGTTCGCCACATAGCTGCCCAGCTGGACGAGCAGTGGCCTGTTGAGGTGGAGGTTGCGGGTGACCTCGGCGATTACCTGCGGCGTCGCACGCGGCCCGGCCACGGCTCTGGCGGGGTTGCCCGGGACGACGAGCTCCAGGATGAACGTGAGGACGATGACGGCGACCACGGTGATGAAGGCGAGCACGATGCGCATGGCGACCTTGCCGAGCAACGGTGCCCGCGTCGACCTGGCGCCTGCCCGGCTCACTGATCGAGCCACGTCTTGCCCTCCCTCGCCGGGTCGCGCCGGGTCAGCCCTTCGCCGATGAGCATGAACGCCAGCACTGTGAGAACGATGAAGATCAACGGCTCGACCACGAGGTGAGGGGCGAACTGCATGGCGGTGTCGCCCTCTTCGAGCATGTTGCCCCAGTCGGGCCGAGGCGGCTGGATGCCGGCACCCAGGTAGGACAGGCCGGCGCCGATCGAGACGACGGCGGCGGCATTCAGCGCTGCGATGACCAGTATCAGCGAGTACAGGTGCGGGAGCACGTGGCGGCGAAGGATCGTCGAACGGCGGGCACCGATTGCCACTGCCGCCTCGACGAACAGCCTGCTGCGCAGGCGAAGGACCTCGCCGTAGATCATGCGGGCCGTCCATGCCCAGTACAGAGCCGTCACGACGATGACGATGCCGCCGAGGCCCTCGCCCACGACGCTGGCGAGCGCCAGGCCCGAGACCACCGTAGGCACCGACAGGAAGACGTCTGTGAGGCGCATGAGGATCTGCTCGACGACCCCTCGGTAGAAGCCCGCCACCAACCCGACGATGACGCCGAGGCCAAGCGACGTCAGGTTGGCGATGAACGTCATCTCGAGCGTCGTGCGACCGCCGGCCGCCAGCCGCGCCAGCATGTCCCGGCCGATGACGTCAGTCCCGAGCAGGTGTGCCCTGCTCCCGAGGCCGAGCGGCAGGCCGCGGGAGTTCAAGCCGTTGGCATATATCTCGTAGGGCGAGCCGAACACCGGTGCCACGAGCACGAAGACGATGAGGAGGGCGAGGAGCCCTAAGCCCGCGTAGAGGGATCGGCGGTGGGCGGGCAGGCGCTTGGTGCGCTCGCCTCCCGCAGTTACCGCCGCTGGTGCTGAGACCTCGTGCTCGGCCTGCAGCATGACCGCCGACATCTGCTAGATCCACATCCTGTCGTAGTAGCTGCCGGTCTCGCCCCGGTACTGGTAGTTGTGCAACGCAGGGCTCCTGCCCGCCAGGAAGCCAACGTTGAACAGGAAGACGCCTGGTGGGTCGGCTACCAGGGCCTGTTCGATCTGGGCGACGTAGACGTTGCTCTCGGCCAGGGTGGTCTGCGCTTCGGCCTTGTTAACCAGGCTGTCGACCGTGGGGTTCTTGTAGCTGACGGTGTTGTAGGCACCGCTGGACGTGAAGTTGGGCATGATGAGGTCAAGTGCGCTCGGCTGCACCATGTAGTAATCGTCCTCGAACGAGTCGACTCGCAGGGGCAGCGTCGTCGAGACGGTGTCGAGAGTCGTCGTGCTGACGGTGTCGATGACGAGGTCCACGCCGACGGCCTTCCACTGCTGCTGGATTATCTGCGACACGTCGGCCCAGGGGTCGCTCCCGTCAGTGAGGAACTTCACTTGAAGGTGCGAGACGCCTGCCTCGGACAGCAGCGCCTTCGCCATCTTCACGTCGTAGCCGAACGGCTTGGCCTTGCGCGTGTAGTCGGCCAACTCCTTGGGCAACGGGTAGCCCCACGCCTCCCACTCGCCGTGTGTCACGTTGGCGATGGCTTCGCGGTCCGTCGCCCAATTGAGGGCTTGCCGCACCCGGTTGTCCGAGAGCGGGCCGCTCGCGCAGTTGAGGGCGATCCAAGCCGTGGCGTTCAGCTGGATCGGGTCGGTGTACTTCTTCAGGCTCGGCTCTGCCTCGACTTGAGCAGCCAGGCTCGGGCCGATCCCGTCACCTATCAACTCGACGGCTCCCTTCTCCAGCTGGAGCAACTCGAGCTGGGCGTTGATGCCCCAGTGGTACTCGACGCCGGAGAGGTACGGGAGACCCTTCCAGGCGTAGTGCTTGTTGGCCACGAAAGCCGCCGACTGGTCGGAGTCGGAGTACTCGGTTATGACAAAGGGGCCGTTTCCTACGGGCTTGGTACCGAATCCGTTTCCGAGCGCCTCGACTGCCTCCTTTGGGACGGCCGCTGCGTATGGCTGGGCCAGCTGGTTCAAGAACGTGAACGTCGGCGCGGTGAGCCGGATCTCCAGAGTCAAGTCGTCGATCGCGCTCACGCCCGAGAGCGTGGTCGCCTTGCCACCCATGACGGCGTCAGCGCCGACGATCGGCTGCAGGTAGCTCGACGCCCAGGAAGCCAGCTTCGGGTCGAGCACGCGCGTCCAGCTGTAGATGTAGTCGTCGGCCACGATGGCTCGGCCATTCGAGAACTTGGCATCCGGCCTGAGCTTGATCACGTAGCGCGTTCCCCCGTCGGACACCACGGGCATCGAAGCTGCTAGAGCCGGGGCGGCGCCGCCGTACTGGCCGGCGAACTCGTACAGCGGAGTGAACAACAGCGAGGTGATGGCGTCCCAGGCTTGCAGGTTGTAACCGAGGGCGGGGTCGAAAGAGTTCGCCTCTGACTCCCAGGCCACAGTGGCGGTGCCGCCGTAGAGGCCACCCGAGACTGGGCCCGGCCCTGGCGGGCCGGCGAGGACCCTGGCTCCCTTGCCCTTGTCGGAGCTCGGCGACCCCCCTGGGGTGTACGACTTGGCGCCGCATGCCGAGAGCGTGGCCGCTGCTGCCCCGGCTGAGGCGAGCCCGAGGAAACGCCGGCGGCTGATCGGATCTGGTCTCATGGTGCTCTCCTGTTGGCCATCTCGTGCTCGCTCCTGGCAGCGGCCACCCGCTGAGCGACGTATTGCCCGACGTCCGCGCTCGGCTGCTCCATTGGAGCCAAGTAACCGAAGGCGAACTTGCGCGATGTCATGCCGTCTTGGACCTGCTCACATATCCACCAGTCCTGGCGGTTCACGAGGTCCCAGAAGTCGACGGCGTCAGATGGGTCGAATGAGGCCTTTGCGAGCTCGCTCGGGTGGAAGAGGAAGTCGCAGACGACTGTCGTGGCGGCCGCAGAGCGTGGCCACAGCACGAAGGCAGCGACGTGGTCAGCCGAGCAGCTGATCATCAAGTTGGGTAGGACCACCTCGCCCTTGTGGCGGACGCGCTCGGTCTTGCTGAGCCTTGGGAACGGCGCCCGCTCGGTCGTGCCCGTGACCGTGAAGCTGTTGGCGCCTTGGCGGTGGGGAACCCCGGCCTCCCAGTCAAGGTTGTCGCCGCCGCGCCGGAAGGCCGGCACGAGCTCGCACAGCTCGGGATGGACGGGCCCGCAGTGGTAGCACTCGTTGTAGTTCTCGAGGATGACCTTGTAGTTGGCAGACACTTCGTAGACCAGGCGCTTGCCGATGCGCAGCTCGCCCAGCTCGTAGTTGGCCAAGCGACCGGGTGTGCCGCCGAGTGAGGTTGCAAGCGCCGGGGCGACCGAAGTCCCGGCAGGGCTGCCGAGGCGCACGAACACAAAGCCGCCCCACACCCCCGTCTCGACGCGGTGAAGCGACAGCTGACCCCGGTAGCGCCTCATCTCGGGAAGGTATGGTGCCGCTCGCAGCTCCCCGTCCAAGCCGTAAGTCCAGCCGTGGTACGGGCAGCGGATATTGCCTGCGAAACACCCTGTCGCGTCAGTGCTCTGGGCGGGCTGGCAATCGGACGCCGGGACGAGGCGCGAGCCGCGATGTCGGCACAGGTTGAAGTGGCTGGTGATCTCGCCACCGGCACCCCGGACGGCGATGATGCTCTCGCCGGCCACGCAAGCCGTCAGGTACTGGCCGGTCTCCCCTATCGACTCTTCACGGCCGATGCAGAACCAGTCTGCGGCGAGCACGCAGTCGCGCTCGGTGGCAAAGGCCCCCTCGTCCACATAGCGCAGGCGGTCGAGGCTGCGCGCAAGGGGAACGCTCGACTCCTGCTCGGTGGCCCCGCTGTGCACGGATTCCTCAGTCGTCGGAGTAGGCGAAGGGAGGTTGGATGAGGTCGCCATCGTCGAACCGGGACAGGCGGAACGGCTTGAGGTCGATCCAGGCCGGGTCCTCGCCGGCTGCGACTGCGGCTATGGCCTCACCGACGGCAGGCGAGATCTTGAAGCCCATCCCGGAGAAGCCGACGGCCACGACGAGCCCGTCAATCCCCTCGGGACGCCCGAGCAGCGGGCGGGCGTCGGGCGTCATGTCGTAGACGCCGGTGACACCGCCCGCGATGCCGGCATCGGCCAACTTCGGCACCCGCCGCGAAGCAGCCTCAAGGTTGGCGGCGAACTCCTCGAGGTCGCCACGAGCCTCCGCTGCTTCGGGTGCCGCCGGTCGCTTACCTACGAACGTGCCCACCAGCGTCGTCTCTCCTGAGCCCTCGGGGCGGAAGTACGTCTCGGTGGTCGAGTCGATACAGGCGAGCGGGGCGCCGGAGCCCTCGGTATGCGCCGCGACGGCGACGTGGTGCAACTCGCCCTCGATCGGGACATTGACGCCGGCCGTGGCCAGCAAGGGCTTGGCCCACACGCCAGCCGCTACCACGACTGTGCCGGCGTAGATGTCGCCGCCGTCTGTCCGGACTCCGACGACCCGGTCGCCGTCGGAGATGAGGGACCGAACAGCAGTGCCTGGCTTGTAGCGGGCGCCGGCCCGGCGGGCGGCGGCCAGGAAGTCGCCGGCGACAGCGGCGCCGTCCCCATAGCCGCCGTCGGGCTCGAATGCCGCACACGAGATGTCGTCTGTACGAAGCCCGGGCGCAAGCTGGGCAAGCTCGGCACTGTCGACGACTCGCGTATTGGCTCCGAGCTCGGCCTGCATGGCGACGTTCGCCTGGAGCTGGGGCTCCTCTCCCGGCTTGACGATGCGGACGAAGCCCGTCCTGCGCACGCAGCTCGGCCTGTCGACAAGATCCTGCCATCGCTCGAACATGCGGTCGCTCCGCACGGCCAGCTCGACCTCGGGGGCGAAGCTGTAGTGCATGCGCACGAGCGCCGACGAGCGGCTGCTCATACCCGAGGCAACCGAGCCTTGCTCGAGGACGAGCACGTCTGTGTCGCCTCGACCGGCGAGGTGGAACGCAGTCGAGGTGCCGACGACACCCGCCCCGACGATCAGGACGTCGTTGCTCACGCCACCGCCCTGGTCTTACGGCCGGTGCCTGCCGGACCGCCGGTGCCGCCGCCGGTGCTTTGCCGGGGGCGGCCGCTGCTGCGGGACGACGCGGTGCCGGCACCCCAGCCGTGACTGCCGCGGCGCAGGTCGGCCAGTACCCGCTGGGCGGCGTTGTAACCCGGTGCACCCGTCACCCCGCCACCCGGGTGGGCGCCGGCTCCGCAGAGGTACAGGCCTGTGACCGGCGTCCTGTAGCGAGCCCAACCGGGCACCGGGCGCATGTGGAAGAGCTGGTCGGGCGCAACGTCGCCGTGGAAGATGTTGCCCTCGGTGAGGCCGTACGTGCGCTCGAGGTCGAGAGGCGTCAGGACTTGCCGGGCCACGACGGCGCCCGGGACGTTAGGGGCGAACTGGCCGATCCGCCCGATGACGAGGTCGCCGAGCTCGTCGCGGCGCTGGTCCCACGTGCCCGCGGCCAACCTGTACGGCACATACTGGACGAAGCATGTCATGACGTGCATGCCCTCTGGTGCCAACGAGCTGTCGACGTTGGAGGCCACGACGCAGTCGATGAACAGCTCCCTGGCTTCGGCCAGCTCGCCTCGCTTGGAGCGGTCGTAGCATCTGTCGGCTTCCGCCAGGCCCGGGGGCAACGTGAACAGCGAGCGGCGCCCGGCGTCGGCGCCCGCCGGCATGCCGATGAGCTGCGGCTCGGCGTCGAGGACGAGGTTGACCTTGGCCGACGGACCGTCCATCTTTATCGCAGCCACGGCGGCCCGGAAGTCGTCGGGGAGTTCCGCCTTATCGACTAGATGCAGGAACGTGCGCTTGGGATCGGCACCGGACAGAACTGTCGTGCACGCGAGCTCCGTCCCGTCTGCCAGCACGACGCCGCGGGCTCGCCCATCGGTCACCACGACGTGGTCGACCTCTGAGCTCGTCCGCACCTCGAGCCCGTGGCTGCGGCCCGCCGAGGCGATGGCCGCGCTGATCGACCCCATGCCGCCCATGACGTGGCCGAAGAAGCCCTGCTCCTCGCCTTCGCCACCCGTGAGCAGGTGGAAGACGAGGCCGACGAGCGTCCCGGGCTGGTACGGCCCGCCGTGCTTGCCGTACAGGTTGTTGGCGAGAAGGAGCGCCTTGGCCTCCTCTGACTCGAAATGCGAGTCGATGAACTGGCCGAGGCTGCCTGTCAGGATCCTCGTAAGCCCTTCGACGTCGCGGCCAGTCGTGCCCAAGAGGCGTCTTCCGACCCTGGCAAGCTCGGTGAACCTGCGAACCGAGCCGGCCCGGGTGTCGGGTGGCAACTCCATGAACAGCGGCTGCAGGCGGGCTGCCAGCTGTCTCAGCTCGACGTTGGCAGCCACGAAGGCACGGGCGTCGCGCCGCGAGTAACGCTCGAGCTCGGCTGCGGTCTGGTTGTCGTCGCTCCAGTGGGCGACAACCCGGCCTCCCTCGAGCGCAACTTGCAGCGCCGGCTTGCACGGCACCATGCGCAAGCCGTGCCGGCCGAGCTCGAGTGCCCGGATGACCTCAGGGCGCAGCATACTGGCGATATATGACGTCGTCGAGGCCCGGCAGCCAGGGGATATCTCCTCGGTCACGCACGACCCGCCGATGATCTCGCGTCTCTCGAGCACCAGAGTCTCGAGGCCCGAACGGGCAAGGATGGCCCCTGCCGTCAGCCCGTTGTGTCCCCCACCGACGACGATGGCATCCCATCTCCTGGTGCTCTGCCTCATTGATGACTCACAGTCAGCTTGACCCCACTGGACACTGCGTAAGTATGCATTGTGAGCAGTAGATGTCAAGTAATTTGGGTTGATCAGGCGTTCGAACATTACCTGACTATAAGTCAGTTAGTGTGAGTCCCGTCACGGACCGGAGGTGACGTCCGCCGACGAGTCGCCCAGGAGGTAGCGCGGACCGCTGCCGAGCGAGCAGGCGGCGTCGTTCGGGTTGTTCAGCGCGCACGCCCGCAGGGAAAGGCAGCCGCATCCGATGCAGCTCGACAGTTGGTCGCGCAGCCCTTCGAGGAGGGCGATCTGCTCGTCGATACGCGGCCTCCAGCGGCGTGCCAGCGTCTCCCAGTCACGCTTGTTGGGCGTCCGGTTGCCCGGGAGCCCGCTCAGCGCCTCGCTGATCTCGGTCAGGCTCAGCCCCACCCGCTGGGCAATCCGGATGAAAGCAACGCGCCGCACCACGTCTGAGGCATACCGACGTTGGCCCGACCCGGTGCGAGTCGCCTCTATCAGCCCGACGTCCTCATAGAAACGCAGCGCAGACGCCGCCACCCCACTCCTCCGAGCCAGCTCTCCTATGGTCCAACGTGCCTCGGTCACATGTCTACGATATACCCCTTGACTTCAAGTTAACTTCAACAGTTACCATAACTTGCATGGTGAATCTTGCGACAGAGACGACAGTCGAGGAGTCCACGCGGCCAAGCCGGGTGAACATCGGAAACGAGTCGGACTTCCCGCTCGGCAAGATGCGGATGATGGTGGCGGGCGGGCGGAGGCTTGCCGTGGTGCGGACCACCACCGGGATCTTCGCCACCGACAACGCCTGCCCGCACGAAGGGCAGAGCCTCGTGCAGGGCGAGGCAAAGGACGGCTACCTGACCTGCACTTGGCACAACTGGAAGTACCGCATGGGAGACGGGCACTGCGTGGTCGGCGAAGAGGACATCCGGGTGTACCCGGTCACCCTGGAGGGCGGCCAGGTCGTCGTCGACATCACCGACCCGCCCCCGGACCAGTTGCGCCCCAAGCTGCTGGCAAGCCTGCGGCGGGCGCTCGACAACAACTACAACGGGCAGATCGCCCGCGACGTCGTGCGGCTCCTGCGTGCCGAGGCAGACCCCGTGCAGCTCGTCTGGGAGGCTGTCGCCTGGGGGGCGCCTCGAGCAGAATTCGGCTTCGGTCATGCGCTTGCGTCTCTCACGGACTGCCTCGAGCTGGCTGAGAGCGCTTCGGGAGACGCTCGCAGCCTGCCCATCACCCAAGCCTTCGCCGGCATCGCCGAGACCGAGCGGCTACGTCCCCTTCGACCGCAGCCCGCTCCCGTGGCGGAACTCCCTCGCGACGCGGCTGGCGCCTTCAGGTGCGCGCTCGAGTGCGAGGACCTCGAGCTGGCAGAGGGCCTGCTGCGAGCAGCGATCGCCGAGGGCCGGGGCGCCGGCGAGCTCCGGCGCTGGCTCATCGGGGGAGCCTCTGACCATCACCTGTCGTACGGCCACGGCGCCATCTACGTGCACAAGGCCTTCAGCCTGCTTGAACGTCTCGGTTGGGACAGAGCCGACACCGTGCTACCTCACCTGGTGCCGGCGCTCGGCTACGGGAACCGTGAGGACAAGCTGCCCTACATGCGGCCGTTCATGAAGGCGCTGGCAGGAGCTGACTTCGCCGCCCTGGCCGACTCAGAGCCAGCAGCCGGCTGGGACGACGGCGGCTCCCTGCGAGCGGCCATGCTCGGGCGAGACGGCGCGGCTCTGGCCACGGCGGCGCTGAGCTCGGTCGAAGGCGGCCTTGGGATAGGCGGGCTGCTCGACATGGTGAGCGACGTCGGCTCCTACCGTCTCCTGCGCTACGACCCGAGGCCCGAGGTCGCCTCCGACGACATCGACTTCGGCTGGCTCGATCTCACCCACGTGCTCACCTACGTGGCTGCCGCCCGCTGGGCGTGGCAGGCGGCGCCTGGCGCGGATACGGCCAGGTTGGCGCTGTTCACTGCGTTTCTCGCCTCGTACGCGGGACGCAAGGGCTACGTCGAGGTGCTCGACGGCGACTCGCCCCCGACGCCGGAGGCCGGCGACCTCTGCCGTGCCGCACTCGAGGACCGGGCAGGTTCGTTCATCGTGGCCGCGCACCTCGTCAAGACGACTTGCGCTGCGGTCTCGGAGACGGCAGCCACCGGCTCCCCCGCTCCCATGGCGGCCGCGGCGCGGTTCATGGAGGCGCCTAGGCGAGAGCGCTTCGTGGCCCTGCAAGTGCGAAAGGCTGTTCAGCTGGCCGACGGGCGCATCCCCGACTGACCGACGACAGTCCCCGTCGGGACTCGGGTCCAGCCGGCCATGCCGGCTCAGTTGGCGAGCGACCCCATCGGATCCCAGGCGGGCAGGACCGCCGGCTCGGTCTCAAGTACTGCCTGCAGCTCGGCCGGCAGCAGCTCCTTGCGGGCTGCGATCTCGAACAGGTACTCGTCGAACCAGCTGTCGTTCATCGTGTAGAAGCCTTCCCGCCCGCGCTCAGCGCCCCAGCTGTTCTCGACTCGCCAGCGGCGCGGGACGCCGTCGACTTTGTCGACCCCCGTGAAGAGCATGGCGTGGGTCATCTGGGACTCGTGCCCGATGAGCCGGTCGGACTTGGAGAGATCGAGCGAGGTGCCGTAGACCGAGTCGTAGTCGAAGAGCTTCGCGTCCCACAAGGCGTAGTCGTTGCTCATCATCTTGCCGACGTCGCAGCCGAACCAGACGGGCTCGCCGGACTCGATGGCCCTGCAGGCCAAATCCTTGATCAACGAGATGTCGACGTTCAGATACTTGACCGGGGGTGCCCCGACCACGTTGCCGAGGTACTCGACGGTGTAGGTCCGGTTCGGTGGGCTGGACGGACGTGGATCGTGGACCAGACAGACGTAGTCGTCTACGGGCAGGGTGACGTAGGCGGCTGCGAACTCCTGAGGCGTGAGCAGGCCGTCCCGGTGGAACTCCTTGTCCTTGTCCTGCCATTGCCAGAGGAACCGCTCCGGGGGCGTGCCGAGGTGAATCGAGAGGATCCTGTGAACGTCCCGCAGGATGTCAGCCTTCAGGTCGCGCCCGTCGCCGGTCGCCGCTCGCTCGGCACCGCGCACGGCCATGGCGCCCTTACGGAGAACCCGGCGCAAGAGCGAGTTCATCCGCATCGTCTCGGAGGAGCTCTGGGTCTCGGGCATGAAAGCCTTGGGCACGACTCCGTACTTGTCGACGAGGGCAATGAACATGTTCCATTGACCACCGTCACCGGCCACCGAGTCGAGCAGGAACGCAACAGTGCGGTCGTCCATGTCCCGCCCGGCGGTCTCGATGATCGCTTCGAGGAAATAGTTGGCCCTCTCGAGCTTGTCCCAGAACATCATGTAGTTCTGCGAGAACTCGAACTCCTTCACGTTGAGCTTGGCCATGGCGCCCGGCCGCAGAAGGTTGAGCCCGGCGAACAGCCAACAGCGCCCGCTCTTGCCCTGGCTTGTCACCTTCCAGTCGTCGAGCCATGCCGACATCGAGTGGTCGGCCTCGTTCACGATCGCCCGGTCTATGGCGACATCGTCCACCGTCACCCGAGTGACGGCGTTCTGCACTACCCGCATCGCAGGGTCAGCTTCGAAGGTCTTCCTCAGCAACTCCACGTCGGACTCTTGAAGCGCTGCGCCTGCTGGACTACGTGTCATTCCCATCGGTCACCCCGGTCATATCCGCTGATTGCCTCGTGGTTGCATCCTAGGGCGCCACCACGGTCGCCGGGCACCGCACCGCCGGACAGGACGCGACCGGCACCCACAGGTCGATCTCGTCGTAGCGACGGTAGAACTCGACCAGCGGCCGAGAAGGATCTGGCACCGTTGACGCTTCGAGCTCCTGCATGCCAGGGGCGATCCGTTCGTAGACCGCAGGTGGCTCGCCGACGAGCCTGCCTCGCAGGTACCACCCGCCGGCGAGCGTGCCAACCTCCAAGCCGAGCGCATGGGGGTCGTCTCCTTCTCGGAGGGGCGTACACACGGTATATGTGCCGGCTGTCGAGTCCACCCTGGCATACATCTTTCGGCCTCGCAGTCCCACCAGCTCCTCGAAGGCGGGCCAGACCTCTTGGATGTGCAGCAGGTCGTCGACGGTGGCACGCTGCATCACCGGGACGTCGACCAGCTCTATGCGATCGGGGAGTCGTAAGAAGTTCGAGGCGCTCATGATGGCGTCTTCACGGTCGGCAACCCGCCGCGGATCACGTCCAGCCAGTCCCACATCCCGTCGATCTCGTGGCCGGACACCAAACAGGAGATGCGATAGGTGCCGACCTTGGTAGCCCGGAAGCTGAAGTTGCTCGAGTCCCCAGGCAGCAGACCTGTCTTGGGATCGGGCGTCGAGGATCCCGGGAACGCCAGGGGTGCACCGTAGGGGCTGAGGGGCCTGTCCTCGATCACGGCGCATGAGTGGCTGAGGAGCGACGAGGCGTTCTTGCAGGTCACGTCTACCAGCCAGCCGAGCGGGATCGTGATCCGCATCGCTCCGTTGCCGTAGCCGTCGAAGTTGAACCCCCCGTTTGCAGCCGTTGAGCTGCTGACGAGCAGCAGATGGGCGGTCAGCGAGCTGTCATTGCCCGTGACGATGGCAGCAGTCTTGACGGCTTGCCCGGCCGAGCCGCAGGAGGCAAGAAGCGCCGCGATGACAAGCGTGACAGAGTACTTGGCAACTCGCCAAGGACGCGCCGGCCGGTCGCTAGGGACGGCTTGGCCAGATGGTGACCGGGACTGCACCAGACGATCCTCCTGCAATCGCCTGGCAGCCTACAGGCGGGCAGGCGTGGCCGAGGCCAAGTCAGGGCTTCCGGGCTGGCAGGGCCGGCGTCATGACAATGCTCACGACGGAGCGGACAAAAGCCTTGTCGAGAGGAAGGCCGGCGATCAGGCTCCTGTAGTAGATGGGGCCAACCAGCTGGTCGACGGCAGCCGACGGATCAGCCCCGAGCAGCTCGGGAGCCCGCTGTAGACGCGCTATGAGCTCCTGCCTGCGAGGGCCCGCCACCTTCTTGCGGAACGCCTCCATCAACACTTCGTTGCTGGAGGCCTCAGTGACCAGGGCGCCGATCACCTCGCGACCCCTCGGCGACGACAGCACGGTGCTCAGCTGCCCGAGGTAGGCCTCGAGGTCACGGCGCAAGTCGCCCGTGTCGGGGACCGGGTGCTGGGCGAAGACTTCGGCCACGGCACTCGTCACGGCGTCTACCCGCGAGGTCCAGTACCGCTGCAGCGTGGTGGTGGCCACACCAGAGCGGGCAGACACGCCGTTGAAGGTGAGGCTGGACATGCCGGCGTCCGCGAGAAGGCCGAGGGTGGCTTCGGCCAGGCTGCGGCGCTGCTGGGCGTCGAGTCTCTGGGCGGCCCCGCCGATCAGCTCGGTCAGATCGAGATCGGCGCCGGCCCGGGCCGGCAAGAACACGAAAGCTACGACGGCACCGGCAAAAGCAACGGCAGCCGCCACGAGCACCGTGCTGTCGAGGGCGTGGACGAACGACGAGCCCGCCGGTCACGACGAGCTTGGTCCCGTAACGAGCTACGAGCTTGGCGCTGGCCGGTGCCGTCACCATGAGGACGCCGGCGACGGGCAGGAGCGCCAGCCCGGAGTGAAAGGGGTCGTAGCCGAGCACGAACTGCAGGAACTGGCTGATGAAGAACAGGGCGCCGAACATGGCAAAAAATACGAGGGTCACGGCGACCGAAGCGGCCGTGAACCGAGGGTTGGCGAAGAACGAGACCTCGAGGATCGGATGGTCACAACGCTGCTCCCACAACACGAAGGCGGCCAGGAGCACGCCAGCCAGGACAAAGGCGCCGGCGATGGTCGGGCGCCCCCAGCCCGCCGACGGGCCTTCGATGATCCCGTACAGCAGCGCCAGGAGACCGGTAGTTGACAGCACAGTCCCCAGCAGGTCGAGGCGGGGCGCCCCGGCATCGCGCGAGTTGGGCACGATGGCTATCGCCCCGACGATGGCGGCGGCAACGATGGGTACGTTGACCAGGAAGATCGATCCCCACCAGAAGTGCTGTAGAAGGAACCCGCCCGCCAGCGGCCCGATGGCGACTCCTAGCCCGGACACGCCTGCCCATATCGAGATGGCCCGCGCCCGCTCGCCCGGTTCGCCGAAGACGTTGATAAGGATCGAGAGCGTGGCGGGCATGATGAACGCCGCACCGAAGCCCTGCAGGCCCCGCATCAGGATCAGGGTGCCGGCGCTGTGCACGAGCGAGCAGGCCAGAGAGCCGCTCCCGAAGACCACCAAGCCGCCTATGAAGCAGCCCTTGCGCCCGAGGCGGTCGCCCGTGTTGCCTGCGATCAGCAGGAAGCTGGCGAAGATGATCGTATAGGCGTCCACGACCCACTGCAGCTGGCTCGCCGACGTACCAAGGTCGCGCACCAGTGTCGGCAAGGCGACGTTGACGATGGTCCCGTCGATGCCTGTCACGAGCAGGGAGAGGCAAAGGACGGCCAGCACTGCCCAGCGGGAAGCGCCGGCGGTCCTCTCGACCTGCTCATCGGCGACGACGGCCGCCACGCTTCCCTCCCATCTGTCGAGCGCCCCGCTTGCCTAGGGTGTGGGGAACGTACCAGGTGATGTTGCCGAGGGGGTGTTACTGACCTACGCCATCGGAGAAGGAGTCGGCCGAGGTGCGCTTCTCCTAGTGTCTGGAGAGTGACTGCCGGTTGCGCGCAAAAAGAAGCCGGCACGACCCTCCTCGACGAGCAAGCAGTCGTCCGCCAAATCCTGGCAAGTAGGTCGGTGACCGAGCAGCTGCGACCGGGAGGCAAGGCGAGGGCCGAAGCGACGACTCCTCTGCGATAATGCGACCGACGGAGCGAGTCCGATGACGAACAAGACCCCCCGGTACCGCAAGAATGCAACCAGGCAGCAGCAACTTGACCTCCTGGCGGAGGCCGTCCAGCGCGCTCGTGAGGCGGCCATCGACTCGCCGGGGCATGTCACCGACACCGCGGAGCCGGTGCAGATCACCGCGCCGTCGGCACCCTTTGGCGCCGACGAGCCTGTCACCAGTCCCCTGCAGGGCACGGCCTGGATTGGCAGCACCCCCGTTTCTTCGGGCGGCATCTCTCTACGCAGGCGCCGGCCGCTCGGCGGGAGCGGGCGGCCGAATCGGCGTCGCACGCTTACGATCCTGGCGACTGCCCTAGTGGCGGTGGGGATCCTGACTGTCAGCCTCGTCGAACGTGCCGGCGCCTCGCACAACTCCGCCAGCCGCACCACCCGCCCGCCAAGCTCGACCCGCCCGCTCACGACGGCGCCGTCGACGACGCAAGGCGGAAGTACACCGTCTTCGACACGCCCCGGCTCGACCGGCACGTCTCCGACGACAACGACGCCTAGCGCGACGAGCACGACGACGACCTCGGCGGCAGGTAGCGGCACGTCCACGACCGTCGCCACGACGACCGGGCAAGGGATCCCAGCTCCAGAGCTGTCGCTGGTCGCTCCGTCACGAGGGGGCACGGGCACTGTCCTCGTGATCCGCGGCACGAACTTCTACAGCCCTGGCGGCATCGTGCTCGCCCGTTTCGACGGTGAGCCTGCCCCGACCCAGTGCCCCAACCAGAACATGTGCAAAGTGACAGTCCCCCAGCTGTCACACGCGCCGGGAACTCTCGCCCTGACGATCACGACGCAGTCGGGAACATCGAACGCGCTGTCGTTCCTCTACAGGTGACGACCTCGCGCAGGAGGCGCCGCCTCCCGAGCCTGCTCTCGGTCGCGGCCCTGCTCGTGACCCTCGTGGTGACATTCGCCTTGTCGTGGTTGGCAAGCGTGGTCAACGACCACAACCAGGAGAGCCAGCTTCGCTCGCAAGCCCGGCAAGCCGCCACGCTGCTGACTTCGGTCCTGCCCGACATCCAGACGCCGTTAGCCGCAGCCGCCGAGGTGGCGGTCGACACCAAAGGCGATCCCGCCGCTTTCGACGCCTTCGTGGCGTCGCACGTCGGGCTCGGCTCCGCGTTCGTGTCGATGTCGCTGTGGAAGCTCAGCGCCACGAATGACGCGATCGTGACCCACGCCGGCGCTGAGCCTGAGTTGGAGAGCTCGCCGGAGCAGCTGCGCCAGCTGTTGCTGGAAGGACGGCGGACCTCCAAGCTGGCGGTGGTCGGTCTCTTCAGCGGCACCCACCCACGCGTCGGGTATGCCTTCGCGGGCGGCGCCACCAGCTCGTGGGTCGTGTACGCAGAGAGCTCCCTGCCGGCCGACAGGCGCCTCACGTTGTCGGAGTCGGCACTCGCCGCACCGTCTCCCCTCGCCGACCTCAGCTACGCCGTCTATCTGGGCCGCTCCCCTACACCGGCGGATCTGGTCGCCGCCTCGGCAGCCCATCTCCCGATGACGCCGAAAGTCACCGTCGTGGTTCCGTTCGGAGACTCTGCCTTCACTTTGGTGGCCAGCGCCAGGCAGAGCCTGACCGGCTCGCTGTCCGCCGAACTTGCCAAGACCGTGGCCGGAGTGGGCATAGCTCTGGCGCTGGCGGCGGGCCTCGTCACCGACGGCCTCGTACGGCGGAGGCGCTACGCGGAGATGCTGGCAGGTGAGAACCGGCGTCTCTACCAGGAGCAGCATGGGATCACGCAGACGCTCCAGCATGCGCTCCTACCAGGAGTCCTGCCACAAGTGCCGGGCATGGAGCTGGCCGTTCGCTACATTGCAGGCGCGGTCGAGGTCGAGATCGGTGGCGACTGGTATGACGTGCTGCCCCTTGAAGGAGGGCACTACTTGTTCGCCGTGGGGGACGTGTCCGGCCATGGAGTTGACGCCGCGACGGTCATGGCGAGGCTGCACTTCGCCATACGGGCCTACGCCGTCGACGGCGACGGGCCGGCCGCTATCCTCCAGAAGCTCGGCTCGCTCCTGGACGTCAGCATCGACCGCCACTTCGCCACTGTGATATGTGGCGATGTGGACGTCGCGGGCCACGCGCTGACGCTTGCCAGCGCAGGCCATCCTCCGGCCCTGGTCGTCGGCGGTGAATACCTGACCGTGCCGGTCGGCTCTCCGGTAGGCGTGGACGGCAGCGCAGAATACGAGACCCGCAGATACGATGTGCCAGCTGGGGCGACGGTTCTCGTCTACACCGACGGCCTTGTGGAGAGAAGAGGCGACCACCCCGACGCCGGTTACGACAGGTTGCAACGAGCCGCCATCGGGATCGAGGGCTCTCTCGACAGCTTGCTGACCGAGGTCGTCGCCAGCGTGGCGGCCGAGACAGAGGACGATACGGTGATCTTGGGGATGCGATGGCTGACCTGAACAAGCACACCTATGCGAAGTGGGGGGTCGAGGATGACGGAACGTCGGTCGTGACCCTTGTGGGCGAGCTCGACATCGCGAGCGCCGAAGGTGTCAGGGCCGACTTGCAGGCCGCCGTCGACGCCGCCAGCAATGGGAAGGTAGCCGTCGACGTCGGTGGGCTCGCATTCATCGACAGCTCCGGCTTGGCTCTGCTCGTCTGGGTTGCCAAGCAAGTCGGCTCGGTCGTCATCCGCCGGCCCTCACCGGCGATCCGGCGAATCGTCGAGGTGACGGGCCTCGAGACGATTCTGCGAGTCGAGGACTGAGCTTGGGGGTGGCGCGCACGCTGGAGGCCGTCCCGGCATCGGTGGCCTCGGCGCGCCGCTTCGCTGCCGAAGCCACCGCTTGGCTGCCCGCCGGGCTGCGCGACGCTGTGGTTCTCATGGTGTCCGAGCTCGCCACCAACTGTGCCGTGCACGCAGGGGGTGAGTTCAAGATAAGCATCGAGCGGGAGGCGCGGTTCCTCCGCGTCGAGGTTGCGGACCGAAGTCCGGGCGAACCTGTGCCAAAGTCTCCCCAGCTCGACGATCTGCACGGTAGGGGGTTGCTGATAGTCGAACAGCTCTCCGACGAGTGGGGCGTGGAGAGGCGGGACGGCAGCAAGACGGTCTGGTTCCGTCTCGTGCTGCCAGCATCCTAGACACGACAGGTGCACCCCACAGGCGCGTCTGGCAAGCTCTGCGGTATGGCGTCTCGCCAACCTCGCCCTCGCCCGCCTCGCTCTCGCCCACCGCAGGCCAGCCCCGCCCAAGACCCGTTCGGTCGGGACGAGAAGGTCCAGTCGGCCATGGAGGGCTGCAAGCGCTTCCTGGCCGGCCACGGCCAACGCAAGGCAAGCGACCTACTCGAGCTGATTCCTGCCGACACTAAGATCGACTACTACGGCAACGGCGGGGTCGTCCGCGAACTGGAAGAAGAGGTCGCCTCACTGCTGGGCAAACAGGCCGCCCTCTTCGTGCCGAGCGGAACCATGGCACAGCAGGCGACCCTCCGGGTGCACGCCGACCGAAGAACGACGCGGAGTATCGCCTACCACCCGGCGTGCCACCTGGACTCACACGAGGAACGCGGGTACGAGCACCTGCACGGGTTGTTCGGGGTGCCGGTGGGTGGCCGTCTCGAGCCGCTCTCGGCAGCCAGCCTCGCCCGGGTTCACAACCCCGTCGCCGCTTTGTTGATCGAGCTCCCCCAACGCGACCTCGGCGGCACCCTGCCGACATGGGCGGAGTTGCAGGCTCAGGTCGCTTGGGCGCGTGAGAGGGGTGCCGCAGTCCATCTCGACGGTGCCAGGCTGTGGGAGGCGAGTCCTCACTACAAGAAGCCGTTGGCAGAAATTGCGTCCCTATTCGACTCGGTCTACGTGTCGTTTTACAAGGGCCTCGGCGCCATCGCCGGTTGCTGTGTCGCCGCCGACGCCTCGGTCATCGCCGAGCTGTCTGTCTGGCGCATCCGGCACGGCGGCCGCTTGTTCGGCCTGTGGCCCTATGCGGCGGCGGCCCAGGCCGCCATGCATAAGCGACTCCCTTTGATGCCGACCTACCTGAAGCACGCAGTTGCCATCGGAAAGGCGCTGGCCGGCGTGCCGGGCATCGAGGTGCTGCCCGCCAAGGTTCAGGCGCCGATGATGCACCTGCGCTTGCCGGTCAGCTTGGACGACCTGCGGTCGCGGGCACTCAATATCGCCAGGTCGGACAAAGTGTGGACGTTCGCGCGTCCCTTCACAACTGAAGGCCCCTCGCTCCAGCGAATCGAGTTCTCCGTCGGCGATGCCACCTTGGAGTTCCGCCCGGCAGAGGTGGCTGAGCTAATCGGACGCCTCGCCGGCCTTGCCTAAACCTAGAGGGAGACGCCCAGCTCCGGTCACACCTGGGCGAGGCCATGTCGGCGGTTTCAATGGAAGATGATCATGTAGATGCCGACCAGCACGAGCAGACCAGCGAAGACCCTTTGAAAGGGGGTGGTGGGCACCTTGGTCGAGAGCCAGATGCCGAAGCTGCCGAAGACGATCCCAGTCAAAGCCATAATGCCGGCGTGAGGAAACGAGGTCGAGCCGGCAACGGCATAGCGACCGCCCACGAAGGCAGCAAAGGCGGTGATGGGGATCAACGAAGCTGCGGCGGCGACCTTGAGGTCGATCTTTGCCGCCCATGAGGTGCCGGGCACGATCATGAACCCGCCGCCGATGCCGAAGAATCCGGCGACGGCCCCGACCGCAAGCCCGAGGGAGCCTGTACGCAGCGCGATCGGACCAAACTGCCGGTTGGCAGGGACAGAGTCGTCGACGTCGGCAAGCCGCGCAGGGACGGCGACCTGTAGTGTGCGGCTCCCTGTTGCCGGCTCGTCAGGTAGTACGCCCGGTTCCTGAGCGCTGCTGCGGACTGCGGCTCCGGGCGAGTGCGTCACGTCTCGAGTGGAGAGGTAGAAGATGTAGGCGGCGACGATAAGCACGACAAAACCGAGAAAGAACACAAGCCTGGAACCCGATACATAGGTGCTGGCACGGGTTCCGAAGTAGACCCCGATCAGGCCGGGGATAGCGAAGGCGATCCCCGGGCCGTAACGCAGCTCGTCCCGGAGGCCGCGCACGACCAACAGGAAGATCCCGATCGCGGCGACACCGAGCGCGTTCGTGCCAAGTGTCTGGTGCGGAGCGACATCGGCTATGTAGAGATAGAACGGAATGCCTACAATCGTGCCGCCGGCACCGGCGAAGCCGAGGACGAATCCTGCGACTGCCCCGGCCAGAAGCACTCCGATGAGCGTCATGGTCTACGTGTTGGGGCGTTCATCGCCATCCTGCGCCGCTCATGGCTTGAAGGATGGACAGGGTTAGCAAACCGGCCGACCTCCACAAGGGGTATCAGCTCTTCTCGCAGAGTCTAGCATCGTGTCACGATGTTTGGCGCAAGCGTTCCCCGGCTGGCCGGCTCTCCACCGCAGGTCGCGGTCGCCAGAGATCTAGCCTGGTGAACGACACGGGCGGCTCCGCCATGCTCGGCAGCCATGCAGTTACCTTCGAAGGAGCGGGACGAGTGAACCGATGAGCAGCACCGACCGGCCGATCACCGGAGCCGACCTCCGTGCCAGGTACCGCAGCGAGCGAGACAAGCGCTTGCGAGATGACGGGAACGACCAGTACGTCGAGCCGAAGGGCCGGTACGCCCACTTCCTCGACGATCCCTATGTGACTCCTGTCGAGCGCGAGCCGATCCGAGACGAGGTAACCGTTGTGGTGGTAGGCGCCGGATTCGCCGGTCTGGCGACAGGCGCCCGCTTGAAGCAGGCAGGCGTGGAAGACGTGCGCATCATCGAAGGCGGCGGCGACGTGGGCGGAGCCTGGTACTGGAACCGCTATCCCGGGGCCATGTGCGATACGGCGGCGATGATCTACATGCCACTGCTCGAGGAGACAGGACACGTACCGACCCAGAAGTACACGCTGGCACCGGAGATCTTCGGCCACGCCCGGCGCATTGCAGAGCACTTCAAGCTGTACGACGGAGCGCTCTTCTCGACGGCTGTGACAAGCCTGGAGTGGGAGGCAGCATCTTCGCGCTGGATCGTCCGCACCGACCGCGGGGACGAGATCCGCGCACGGTTCGTGTCGATGGGTACCGGGCCCCTGCACAGGCCGAAGCTGCCAGGGATCCCGGGCATCGAGTCCTTCGCCGGCCACGCCTTCCACACCAGCCGCTGGGACTACGACTACACCGGCGGCGACCCCGGAGGAGCCCCTCTCGAAAAGCTGGCGGGCAAGCGGGTCGGGATCATCGGGACCGGCGCCACGGCGGTTCAGTGCATTCCGCACCTGGCGCGGACGGCAGGACAGCTCTACGTCTTCCAGCGGACACCCTCGTCCATTGACGTCCGCAACAATCGCCGCATTGAGGCCGACTGGTTCGCCACCCTCGAGGCGGGCTGGCAACAGAAGTGGCTCTTGAATTTCGCCACTTTGCAGGCCGGTGGGTTTGCGGAGGAGGACCTCGTCATGGACGGGTGGACCGACATCAGCCAGCGGATCCGTGACCGCATCGTCGCGGAGCTGGGCGAGAACTTCGGCCCGGAGACCATGCGGCGCGCCTATGAGGACAGCGACGACGAGAAGATGACCGAGATCCGGGCCCGCGTCGACGAGGTCGTCAAGGACCACCGGACGGCCGAAGCGCTGAAGCCGTGGTACCGGCAGCTTTGCAAGCGGCCGTGTTTCCATGACGAATATCTGCAGGCTTACAACGAGCCCACCGTCGAGTTGGTCGACACCGACGGCAAGGGAGTCGAGCGCATCGACGAGACCGGCGTCTGGGTTGCCGGCGTCCACTACGAGATCGACTGCCTCGTGTTCGCCTCCGGATTCGAGGTGGGCACCGCCTATGCGCGTCGTTCAGGCTTCGAAACGATCGGGGTCGGCGGCCACACCCTCTCGCAGCATTGGGCCGGCGGCATGCGGACGATGCACGGTATCCATGTACACGGGTTCCCGAACTTGTTCATCGTCAGCCTGAGCCAGGCGGCCAATCTCGTCTCGAACGTCACGCACAACCTGACCGAAGCAGGTGCGACAGTGGCTGCGACAATCGCCCACGCCCTGGCGGTCGGTTCTGTCGAAGTCGAAGTGACTGAGGAGGCCGAGCAGGCGTGGATCGGACGCCTGTCCAGCGAGTCCACCATCTTCGGCGACCCCGACTGCACTCCCGGCTACTACAACAACGAAGGCAAACCCTCAGGCGGCGACGACTGGCTGAACGTCGGGCGCTACGTCGAGGGTCCCGTCGCCTACTTCCACTACATAGACGCCTGGCGCAGCTCGGGCCTGTTTGCGGGGCTGGAGTTCGGTACGAAGGACCGCCAAGCAGCCGGGGCGGGCGCGGCGGCGGCCGGCTGAGCTCTGGCCGCTCTTGCAAGATCGAGTGGCCGGCCGACGTCTCAGGGTTGGTGTCACCTCCACGTCGCGCCTGCCTGGCACTGACGGCGCTCATTGCGCTCGGCGCCACGTCTTGTTCCACGTCAACGCCGGCCGCCCACCTGACGACCTCCTCGCCATCTCGTCTTGCACCGTCGGATACCCCGGCGGCGCCGACGGCGCCGACACCGATTGCCGACCCTTGGCGCGCGTACCGGACGTCGGTCAACCCTGGCAGTGCCGTCGACTTCGTCACCGCCGGAGTCGGCTGGCGCGTCGCCGGCCAGATATTCGGACCGGGTATCGACGCCAATCTCGGCAGCGGAGTCGTCGACAACGGGAGCGCCTGGCCGGGAACGTCGGTCCAGAGCACGAGCAACGGTGGAGCGACATGGTCGACCGTGCTGCAAATCACCACGGGCATATGGGGGATCGACTTCGTGTCCTCCACGCTGGGCTTTGCCGTAGGTGTTACACGCCTGCTCGGGACCTCCGACGGCGGCGACCACTGGCGTCAACTCGGCGAGCCCTCCGGCCACACGCTCGTATGGGTCGACTTCTCAAGCACGGTCGCCGGATACGGGCTCACGACGAACGGCCAGCTGGTCCGCACAAGCGACGGCGGGTCGTCGTGGTCCTCCACGGTGCTCGGGCGTGCGGCGCAGGCGGCGTGCTTCCCCGGTGGAGAGGACGGCTACGCCGTCAGCAGCACCGGAGCGCTGTACGCCACCCGGGACGGGGGCAGCAGCTGGTCCGTCCTCCTCAATGGCCCACCCAAAGTCGAGCAGTTCATAGGTCCATGGGGTGACTTGTCCTGTAGCGGCACAAGTCTCTGGCTAGGTCTGCAGCTCTTCTGCGCTGCCGCCTGCGGGGGTACCGAACCCTACCTGGTGGAGCACTCTGCCAACGATGGCACCTCGTGGTCGAAGATGGCCAGCGACTGGCCCGGCGCCGCCCCGGTCGTCGCGCCGGCAGCCCATCTCGCCGCCGTTGCCGCCGCGTCGTCAGGTGCCGGCGTGATCGCCACCCTGCCGACGGACAACTTCCCGAGCCCGCCCCAGCTGACGGTCCTGTTCGGCCGGGCGAGCGGGCCGGTCTCCACCGCATTGGTGCCTCGCCTGCCGCCCTCGAGTGCCGCGACTCCGGGGCTCTACGTTGTCGTACGCGGCATCAGCTTCGTCGGCTCGAGAGGCTGGCTGTACTTCGACGACACGTCCCTCCGGTCACCGAGACCCGGTGGTGAGCCCGTGCTCTGGGAGACCACCGACGGCGGCACGTCGTGGCGGTTCCTTGACGCCGGCCCGACCGAGTTGCCTCCTGCATTGTCGTGAGCTGTTCAGGGGGCTGTCGCGCGAGCCAGCACTGACGTCATGACGTGCCGAACGGCTCTACCGTCTGGTGAGGTCATCCGGCGCTGTACTTCCGCCATTATCTCCTGCTGAGCCGCATTGTCCAGGGCAGCGATGACCGGCCCGTACGGTGTCCCCATGATGCCCCGGGCGGCGCTGGTGGGATCCGGCCAGTCGAGTCCCACTTGTTCCACGCGAACCTCGACGGAAGCGAACCCGGCGCTGGCCAGGGCCTCTTCGATTTCCTCGGCCGACATCGACAACATCGACGAGTCGTAGGCGCCGGCAAACGGTTCGGGTAGGCCATGCGCCTGCAGCGCCTCCCCGTAGACGATGAACGGTTCAACCCGCCGAGAGGAGAGCCAGACTGCGATTCCCACCTTCCCTCCTTGGCGCAGCACGCGGTGCATCTCCACAGCCGCAGCTCGTCGATCGGGAATGAACTGGAAGCCCTGCTGGCAGACGACAACATCTACTGCGTCGTCGGCCAACCGCAGCCCGGTCGCCGAGCACTCGAGTATCTCGAGCGCTGCATCGCCGTTGGTCGGCCCCCTCGCGACCTGAGCCAACATGGCGGCACTGAAGTCACTGGCGATCACCCGACCGCTCTGTCCGGCTCGCGCGGCTGCAGCCCGCGCTGCCACACCCGTGCCGGTCGCCACGTCGAGCACCGTCTGGCCCTGCGCTACGCCGACGAAGTCGACCAGCCGCTCTGCCCATGGGCGAAAGATCACCGGCTCCAGGTACTCGCGATAAGCATCGGGGACCGAGCCCCCGAAGAGCGTCTCGTTCGTGTCCACTCCAGCACACTGCCACAACCTGACAAGGCGTGCGAGGCGGCAAAATGTGAGCATCCATCGCCGGCGCGGCAGGCTCGGCGGGGCTCCGCCCCCGGCGTGTGGCGCTTTGTGTCGTCCGCCGTCGTCGGCGATGAGTATTGTGCACGGCTCACTCGGAATGGCGCACGGGCGCGCAGCTTCCGAGGCGGCCAGGCTGGCGCAAGCATTGAGCGGCTCTAGCATCTCAGGCTGGCCATCCCGGAGTTCCTCTGCCACCACTTCGCCTCCGGTATCCAAGTGGTTCTCTACGTGATGGCCGGGATCATGGTCGTTGCGGTCGCCATCGCAATGTTCGGGCTCCAGCCCGGAGCCCAAGAAGACCCTCGGTAGTCTCGGACGCGACGGGGGCCGCGGGTGCGCCGTGACACTGGGTTGCGCGATCTCGTTGACGACGGGCCATCCCTACCCGTGCGCCGACGGTTGTCGCTCGTCGGGCTGGCCGTCGTCGAGTTGACCGTCCGAGAGAGCAAGGCTATCCAACTCGTCCTCCGCCGACCGGGTCCGCACGCGTCGCAGCGTGAGGACGCGCTCGACCCGCCGCTCCTCTTCGAGGAGCTTCTGGCGTGCCTCGAGGAGGTCGAACTGGGTGACGAGGCCGTCGAGATGGCCGACGTCAGCGCGATCGACCACTGGCAGCACGCCAAGGCCGGTGGCGGCCATACGGTCGGCGACGCTCCTCAGGATCTCGTCGGGGTAGGCCACGGAGGCAGGCGGGACCATGACAGTGCTCACCCGCGTACCATTCGATCGTCCTGCGAGGACCGCCGACCAGGGCAATACACCCACGAGGCTCCCGTTCGGGTCCAAGACCGGATAGAGCCGCTGCCGGCGCTCAGGAGAGCCCTCGGGCAAGGCCCGGTAGACCTCTGCGAGAGATCGGTCGGGCTCGACGGTGTAGACGTCGGTCTCCATGACCTCACGAACGAACGTCGCCTCAAGGGGGTCGACGGCGTACTCGCGCATGACGTGGAAGCCCCGACGCGCCACCTTTTCGGTGAGGATCGAGCGCTTCAGCACGAGCACGCTCACGAGGTGGGCGATAGTCGCCGCCACGAGGAGAGCCAACAGGATGTTCTCGTCGTGGGTGAGCTCGAAGGCAAAGATGATGGCGGTGAACGGCGAGCGGGTCACTCCAGCCAACGATCCGGACATCCCGATGAGCGCGAACACTCCCACCGAAGCGCCGGGCAACACGTGTCCGAGCACCCCCCCGATCGCGGCGCCCATCATCAGGATCGGCGCAAGGATGCCCCCGCTCGTCCCGCCGCCGAGCCCGGCGGCCCAGATGACCATCTTCACGAAGAACAACAGCACGAGCGCGCCAAGACCGAGCTTGCCGAGCAACTCTAAGTGGATGGTGTTGTAGCCGACCCCGAGGGCGCGAGAATCGACGAGGCCACCGAGGCCGATGATGAGTCCGCCGATAATCGGCCACCACATCCAGTGCAGGTGGCCGGTGAGCTCCTTGAACAGGTCCTCGCAGCGGTAGACGGCTTGGGTCATCAGCCAGGCGCCGAGTCCCGTGGCGATCCCGATCGCCGCTGCGCCGAGCAGTACCACGCCGCCCAGCGGGGCGTGACCAGGCACAGGAAACAGCGGCTGGGGAGAGACCAGCCCCGCACTTGCCATTACCATCCGCAGGCCGTCGGCAGTCGCGGCAGCCAGACCGATGAGGACCATGGAGCGGGGCTTGAACTCGAAGGCGAGTAGCTCCACCCCGAACAGCGTCGCCGCCACCGGCGTCCCGAACACCGCGCTCATGCCGGCTGCCGCCCCCGCCACGAGGAGCGCCCTGCGCTGGGCTGCCGTCAAGCGGAACAGCTGGCCGACGATCGAGCCAACTGCGCCGCCCGTCAGGATGATCGGCCCCTCGGCGCCGAACGGCCCGCCGGTCCCGATGCTGATGGCGCTCGAGATCGGCTTCAAGATCGCAAGGCGCGGCTGCACCCTGGAGCCGTTGAGCAAGATGTTCTCCATCGCTTCGGGGATGCCGTGGCCGCGGATCTGCTCGGACCCAAAGCGGGCGATCAAGCCCACGATGAGGCCGCCGCCGACCGGGATCAGGACGGCGATGGCGCCAAGGGTGTTGGCGTTGGGTGATACCAGGTGCACGCTCAGGCGTTGGTAGTACAAGAGGTTGGTGAAGAACCCGATCATGTCCAAGAGGCCGAGCGAGATACCAGCCCCGAGCGCTCCGACCAGGATTCCAAGTGGGACGAGGCGCAGGATCTCCGGCCTGGTCGTGAAGTCTCCGAGTCCTCGCTCGGAGGTGTCCCGGGGGCGACGGTCCGCCCCGAGGTAGGTAAGGTCTTCGTCTCGACCCGCCCCTTCGGGCACATCGTGGATCGCCATTGTCTCGACGTCCATATCGGTGTCGCTTGGGGACCTCCGCACCGGTGCCTCCCGAGGCTCCGGTTCCGCACCTGTGGTTACGGAGCGCTCCGGTTCGATGGGGTCCGGCCGGATCTCCTCGCCGTCGGTCATGCCGGCGCTGCCCCGAGCCCGGCGGGGGCCGCCGGCGCTGCCCCGAGCCCGGCGGGGGCCGCGCAAAGGAGAAAGGTAGTTTTCATCGTGTCCAGATGTTATCGTGATGGGAGTGTTGTCGTCCGATCCCGACTACGCTCGACTCCTCGCCCTGCGGACTGGCTTGCGCCACTTCGAGCGCTGGAGCGCTCAACAAGCTCAGGCGGCAGGACTCACGCCTGCCCACCACCAGCTTCTGCTCGCGATCCGCGCGCACGGCGACGCCGCGGGCCCGACGATCGGTGAGGTGGCGGACTACCTGTTGCTGCGCCACCACAGCGCCGTCGGACTCATCGACCGTGCCGAGTCCGCCGGCCTACTCTCCCGAACGCGCAGCGAAGATGACCACCGGGTGGTCCGGCTCCACCTCACCGCCGAAGGCGCGTCGCGCCTCGAAGCGCTCTCGGCGCTCCACCTCGAAGAGCTCGATCGCCTGGCACTCGACGTGCCAGGGACCTGGGCCGGTCTCGGCCCGGTCCAGCGTCCCCACGGCTTCCCCGGCGCTCCGGAGATGGCTGAAGACACGAGCGGGGACCGAGCCTCCGCCTCCGCCGATGTCACCCGCAGCTAGGCGGCCGCCTGCAGGCAGCCTGCACACGGGCGTCGGCACCCAGGCGGGCGCACGAGACCTCTGTGGGGGCGGACTCAGGCTCTGGCGGTAAAGATCTGAAAGGCCAGGGGTGCCTTCATCTGCCCGTCGGGCAGGCGTAGAGGCGCCAAGTGGGAGTCGACGGCTGCACTGGCGCCTGCCAACAAGTCGTCTGCGACACCGAGGAAGACGAGTTGGCCGTCGTCGACGATGGCATCCTCGGTCACCACGGCCTGCACTTGGTGAGCCGTCCTGTGGATCTCCGACCAGCCGGAATCAGTCAGAATCGACTGGACGTGGTCGGGCTCGGCGAATGCGAATGGCCCCGTCGGAGATTTGCCTGGAGCCGGTGCGGGCCGTGGCGCTATGAACGATGCCAGGGCAGGGCCAACGAACCAGGGATTGCGGTCCATTGCCTGCCAGCAGGCGAAGGCCAGGCGTCCGCCTGCAACCAGTTGGAACCTGATGTTTGCGAAGGCTGCGACGGGATCATCGAAGAACATGATCCCGAACTGGCTGATGGCGACGTCGAACTCGAACCTCGCCGCGCGGAAACGGACTATCGCTTCGCGGGGACGAATGTCAGCGGGGGTCCGTCGATTGCCGATACACGCGCCATCCGTTGGCCGTCGTCGAACGCCGGTGTTTGGATCCTGTGATGAACGGCGAACCACGGCGTGTGAGACTGCCAGAGTGATCGAAGTGCCGGCCGTCGTGCGGAACATGGCTCTCGCCGTCGGCGCCGAAGACTGGCTCGAGCGACTGCCCGAGCTTGTCTCCAGCCTAGAGGCTGACTGGTCGATAGCGATGGGGTGCTCCTTCGGGGGCGGGTCTGAGGCCCTCGTGGCCGAAGCGACCCGGGCGGACGGGTCTTCGGCAGTCCTGAAGGTGCTGCTGCCCGGCGCGGGAAACGACCCCTCCAACGAGGCGACCGTCCTCCGTCTCGCTGGCGGGGATGGATGCCCCGAGCTCTACGAATACGACGCCGCCCGGGGTGCGCTGCTCATCGAGCGGCTGGGCCGGCCCATGTACGAGCTCAGCCTGCCACTATCGCGCCGCCTCGAGATTCTCTGCGCCGCCGCAGCACGTATCTGGCGGCCGGCGCCAGACTGCGGACTGCCCACGGGTGCCGAGAAGGCCCGGTGGCTCGCCGACTTCATCGTGACGTTGTGGGAGGAACTCGATCACCCATGTTCCGAAGAAGCCGTCGACCACGCCCTCGACGCTGCCGTCCGGCGCGAGAAGGCGCACCGCAGCGAGACGGCCGTATTGGTGCACGGCGATGTGCACCAATACAATGCCCTCCAGAGCGACGGAGGCTTCAAACTCGTCGATCCCAACGGTCTTCTCGCCGAGGCCGAGTACGACCTGGGGGTCCTCATGCGTGGCGACCCAGTCGAGCTACTGACCGGCGACCCCTTCGACCGGGTCCGTTGGCTGGCCGCCCACACAGGCCTCGATCCCGTCGCCACGTGGGAGTGGGGCGTTGTCGAGCGGTTGTCGAGCGGGCTGCTCTGCACCCAGATCCACCTGCAACCTCTCGGGAGAGACACGCTCCGAACAGCCGAATCGGTCACCGGTCTGACGATTAGGTAGGTCGGATGCTCCTACGAAGGCGATAGCTGTATTCCCCTCTGCCGGTTGGGAGCGGGACGGCAACATCCCATCCGGCAGGCTGCTCCTCAACCGGCTGCTCCTCAACCTGCTGCTGGTCCGCCTCGGCTAGCTCCTGCCATCATCTACGCCCGCGACCGCAACCGGTACCTCAGAGCAATGCGGCGAACCGACCCGGCGAACCGGGACCTCTCAGCCAACTCGTCGCCCGATCGGTGACCCACAATCTCTACCGCTTCGTCGTCGCCGAGGTGGCTGGGCCCACCGATTGGTGACGATCGTCGCGCTGGCCACCAAGTCCCAAAGCGTGTTCACGCTCATCGCGCCATCGAGCGCGGCCGGCTCAAAGCCCAAAGGGACCGGATGGCCAATGGTGGAGCACCCCGCGCCTGGGTCGACGAGTACGTCGCGCGCACACCTACCGCGTCTGGTGGCCGTGGATCCTCGCCCTCGTCGCGTCGCTCTTCGTCGCCGACACGCGTCTCGTGCTCGGCGTGCGCTTCTTCAGCGACGTCGCCTTTGGCGTACTGTTCGGCATCGCCTGGGTGTCGCAGTCGTCTGGGCCAGAGCTCCATCGAGTGACGCAAACTGAAGAGCCTGCTCGCGCCGAAGCGCGGCGCGCTGGGACTCGCCACCGGTCACGGCAACCCGACGCTCCTGTCGCATCTGCGCCGGGTATCAGACGATCGGCACGACTTCGATCATGGTCACCGCGACAGGTTTCGCTCCCTGGACGGTGGAACGATGGTCCGTCGGTGACACAAGGTCCGATCCTCCAGCGCCTCGCCCGGTTCGCGGGAGGCGCGCTGCTCGCGGCCACCGGCGCGGTCCACCTCGACCTCTACCTCACGGGGTACCGGACGATCCCGACGATTGGGTGGCTCTTCTTGCTCCAGGTGGTCGTGGCGTTCTTGCTCGCCGCGGCGCTGCTCGTGCTCGGCGGACGCGTGCTCGCGCTCGGCGGGGCACTCTTTTCACTCGCGACCCTCGGCGGCTACCTGCTCTCGATCTGGGTTGGCCTCTTCGGCTTCAAAGAGGTCCGAACGACCGCCGGCCTCTCCGCCGGAGTCATCGAGGTGGCGGCCTTCGCAGTGCTCGGAGCGCTCGCTTTCGTCCCGGTCCAGCCGAAGGGCGCAAAATCGACGGGAGGTGCTGGTGGGCTTCGAAAGTACGAGAGAGCAGGAGCCGGCGCGGTCGCCCTGGTCTCTCTCGCAGCAGCCGCGGTGCTCGGTTCGGCCCTTGCGACGGCCAGCGGAGCGCCGCTCGTGCCGACGAGAGCGCGCGTCGAACTGAAAGCGGTACGCCTCCACGGGAGCGTGGTGCTTGCGAACGCCGCCGGCTACACCCTCTACCTCTTCGCACCCGATAGCTCCTCCGCGTCCCGTTGCTATGGCGAGTGCGCCGCCTACTGGCCTCCTGTTCTCGGCCAGCCCGAGGCAGGTCCGGGCGTCACCGGGCGCCTTGGCACCGTCCGACGGTCGGGCGGCTTGGAACAGGCCAGCTACGACGGGCATCCGCTCTACACCTACGTGGGCGACACGGCTCCCGGTCAGGCGAACGGCAACGCCATCGACCTGAATGGTGGCTACTGGTACGTGGTGCCCGTCTCGGCGTCGACGTCGTCATCGCGCGGAGAGGGCTCGTCGTGAGCGAGTTCCGATGCTGGCGGTGGCCGCCGTGAGGCGCTGCTGGGACAGGCGTTTCCCTCTGATCCGCGTCACCTCCTCGCCAGCGGTTCGGCATAGGCGTTGCAGCGACAGTCGTCCTCGTCGAAGACCGGCGACGCACCTTCGCCTACCGTGGCAGCAAGGCGCGGGAGCACCGGGCACCGACGAGCGAGACGACACGACCGGCCACGCAAGCGTCAGCGACGACGGGGCCTGGATCGACGCGGGTGCGGCACCCGGCAATCGGCCACTTTGTGTTTCTAACGGTGCGGTGTCCCGTGGGTTCATCCTTTGGGAGTAGCCACTAATCCGACTTGTGACCGATGCGCTAGTGACAACTGCGCCGTACGTTGTCAGGAACATGTCCGGCTGGAGTACGACGACGTGAAACCCCGATGACCAGCGGGGTGAACTGATGGACCAGGGTGGTCCGCAGCACGCCGCCCGTCGCTCGCGACCGGGTCCAAGAGCCGGAACGGACCGGTGGCTCGCCAGCTCCTCCGGAGGCCCGCCGAAGCCGCTTGCCCGAAGCGGAGAGTTCGCGCGATCTCCGGTGACGGCGTGGGAAGCCGTAGTGACGCGTGGGAAAACGGAACCCGCACCCCAAGACGAAGACCGGGCTGACGAGGGGGTAGAGGGAAACGGTCGCCTCACTGCTATGACGGGGGCAGTCCTGTTGGTCCTGCTGGCGATCGAGGGCTTCACCATCCTGCGTGTGGGTGCTCTTCTCACGCTGCATGTCGTGATCGGCATGCTTGTGGTGCCGCTCATCCTGTTGAAGATCGGCAGTGCGAGCTGGCGTTTCGCCCGCTACTACCTCGGGTCACCCGCGTACCGCCGCAAAGGCCCCCCGCCTGCACTCCTTCGGCTCCTCGGGCCGTTCGTGGTGGTATCGACCGTTGCCGTCGTGGGGAGCGGGATCGCTCTGCTGCTCGGTCCCACCAGCATGCGCAACGAACTGTTGCTGGTCCATCAGGTCACCTTCGTGCTTTGGTTCGCCGCCATGACCGTTCACGTGCTTGGGCACTTCCTCGACATGGCGCACCTCGCGCCGAGGGACTTCTACTGGCGGACCAGGCGCCAGGTCACTGGCGCCGCCAAACGCCAGTGGGCAGTCGTCGGCGCTCTGTGCATCGGGATTCTCCTGGCGGTGGTGGTAGCACCGAAGGTAGGTCCGTGGCTGGCAGCCGGTCAACCAACCCACAAGACGCTGAGCAGCCGTAGTGCCAAGGTCACCCCGGCCCAGGAGCACGGGCAGTCGCGAGGCGATGGCTGAGTCCTCGGGATTCCGCACCCGCGCCACAGCCGTCGTCGAGGTCCCCGAGCGGGTCAGCTCGGGCTAGGTGAAAGGTTGATCGGCAAGGTCGCGCTCACCCAGGGGATGTGGCGCTTTGTGCAGAACCGTCCGCCCAGGTGTTAGACGACCAGGTCGTTGAGGGTGTAGAGCCGACTTTGCCGATCTCCCTGGCGAAGGCACGTTGCCACTTAGCACGCGATCCTTGCCCACGAGTCCTGCACCATGGCCATCTCGGATGCGTCATAACGGCCTATGTGTTGACGCCGTTCGCTCGGCCCGGCCGATGGCACTAGGTGGAGTTTCCTGGCTACCGGTTTGAGCCGTTCTCCAGACCTTCCGTGACTTTCTTTCAAACAACCCTCTGACCAGCGCTTGTGCTGGTCAGATCCTCGCGCTTTGTCGGAGGAAAGTAAGTAGGTAGGTGGGCGCTGACGGACTCGAACCGCCGGCCTGCTCGTTGTAAGCGAGCTGCTCTGACCACCTGAGCTAAGCGCCCGTGACCCGCTCCGCGGGCTACCGGCTCTCATTCTGCCATGAGCTTCGGGTGCTACTCGGGCCCGGCGCTCGACCCACAAGTCCGGGGGGGCTGCGACATGTGGACATAAGCGCCGGGCCGGACCCGCCCAAGTGCCCACAAGTCCGGGGGGGCGGCCAGCGGAGGCCAGAGTCGGCCGCCTGGCGCCGACCTAGGGACAAGGCGCCCTAGGAACCCGGCGCCTCGAACACGACCAACCCCCCGACCATGGTCATGACAACTGAAGCACCCGAGATCCCGCCGTCGGCGGCGTCGGTAGTGAAGATGTCACGGTCGAGAACCGCAAGATCGGCGAACTTGCCGACCTCCAGTGTGCCGGTGCAGTCGTCGAGATTGTTCACGAAGGCCGAGCCTGAGGTGAAGCCCCTCACGGCCGAACCGAGGTCGATGGCTTCGGCGGGCAGCAGCGGCTGGCTGGAACCGGCGGCGCCAAGCGAACCGGCGGCATCCGAGGCGTAGCGGAACCCCGCGGGGGCGCAGCGGGTGACCGCGACCTCCATCTCGGCCAACGGATCGGGACTGGAGACCGGCCAGTCCGACCCGAAGGCGAGGGCGCCACCGAGGCGCGCAATCGACCCGATCGGGTACTGCGTCGCCGCTCGCACCTCGCCCAGGTACGGGATCGTCAGCTCCACCATCTGGTCGTCGGCACATGCCCAGAGCGGCTGGAAGTTCGCCACCACGTCGAGCGGAGCGAAGCGGCCAACGTCGGAGGGATGGACAACCTGCAGGTGCGCCAAATGGTGGCGAAGCCCGCTCGCCCCGTTTGCCGAACGTGCGGCAGCCACGGCATCGAGCGCCTCGCGAACGGCCCTGTCGCCGATGGCGTGGATGTGGACCTGGAAACCCTCGGAGTCGAGACGCGTGACGTAGCGCTTCAGGGCCTCCGGGTCGACGAACGAGAGGCCGCAGTTGTCAGTCTCGTGTCCGTGAGAGTCGAGATAAGGGTTGAGCATGGCGGCCGTGAACGTCTCGCAGACACCGTCCTGCATGATCTTGACCGACGTGGCACGGAAGTGGTCGCACACCGAAGCGTCGGCCCGCCGCTGCAGAAGCTCCTCGACCTGCTCCTCTCCTGCGTCCCTCTCCCACCAGAGGGCCCCAACCACGCGGGCCGTCAATCGGCCTGCTCCGTCTAGGTCGACGTAGGCCTCGAAGGCGCTGTCGGCGCCGTGGGTCGTGACCCAGGCGTCCTGCCAGGCAGTGATCCCGAGCGAGTGCAGGTACGCCTGCGCGGCGACGAGACCCTCGACGAAGTCTGCCTTCGAGAGCGCCGGCAGCAACCGCTCGACCATGGTCATCGCACCCTCGTGCAGCGCTCCCGTAGGGCTGCCGGCAGCGTCGCGCTCGATGCGGCCGTCAGGGGGGTCCGGAGTGGTCGCCGAGATACCAGCCAGGTCAAGCGCCCGCGAGCTGGCCCAGCCGCTGTGGTGGTCCCGGTTCGGCAAGTAGACCGCCCGGTTGCCGACGACAGCGTCGAGGTCGGACGCCAGCGGCAGGCCACCGGGAAACACGGGCATGTGCCAGCCTCCCCCGCGGATCCACTCCTCGTCAGGATGGCTGGCAGCGTATGCCCCGACTATCTCCAGATAGTCGTGACGGGATTTGCCGGCGGTGAGGTCGCACCGGAGCATCTCGACACCGCCCATGGGGGGGTGGACGTGGGCGTCCTGGAATCCCGGTAGCACGAGGCGCCCGCCGAGGTCGATCGTCTCGGTCGCAGGGCCGCACATCGCCCGGATATCGGCCTGCGATCCGACCGCGACGATGCGGCCTGCCGACACGGCGATCGCCTCGGCCAGGGGGCGTGCGGGGTCGAGTGTGCGCACGACACCCCCGAACAGCGCCAAATCTGCGGTCTTCGACATGGGATCCCCCCGGTGGGCGGGCTAACTGGTGGTGGTGGTGGTCGTGGACCCACCCGTGACGTGCAGGAGGTCGTGGTAGTCCGCCAGGCTGAGGACGGCGCTCACCTTGACCGTAGGCGACGACGCGGGGCAAGCGTGCAGGCCGACTTTCACGTCTTGAGCCGAACCGGTGGCCATGGGCAGTGACACGTCGATGCCAACGACGTGGGCGCTGTCAGCCTCGTCGCATGTGGTGATGCCACCGGCCGCCGTGTACTGCATCACAAAGCCGCCGCTGGCGCTCGGCAGGAGGGGGAGCTCCGGCGGTGAAGGACCAAAGAACGAGATAGAGGCTGCGAGCGCCCCGCTCGCGCCGAGCAACCTGAGGGTCGGGTCGCCTTCGATCCTGCAGCCTGACGCCCCGTGGTTGACGACCTCGAACCCGATCTCCACCACCGACGTCGACACCGACGTCTTGCCCATCTTCACGTTGAGAGAGGCCATGCTGCATGCAGGGAAGCTCGCCACGGTCGTTGACGTCGGGGCGGTAGAGGGTGTCGTCGACCCACTGCCCGGAGGAGACGTCGTCGATGACGACGTTGTCGAGGCGGCGGACGAGCCGGGCGCGCTGGAACTGGTCCCGGCGTTCGCATCTCGCGACGAGCAGGCACCTAACAGAAGAGCGACCAGGAGGACAGCCGCGGCGCGAGCAGCGACAGGGTGTGCAGTGCCCGACCGCAGTGCGGTCGTCATCAGCCCGCGGCGCCTAGGAAAAGCAGTGCGGTCGTCATCAGCCGGCGGCGCCTAGGGAAACAAGCCGCGCAGCCGAATAGCCTCACCGACCCGCTCCAGCGCGAGGGCGACAGCGGCGCGCCGCAGCGTCACGTTCAGCTCGTTCGAGCGCTTCCAGCAGGCGTCAAACGCTGCCTCCATGATGCGCCGCAACCGTTCTGCGACGATCTCTTCTTCCCAGGCGAAGCCTTGCCGCGACTGGGCCCACTCGAAGTACGACGCCGTCACACCGCCGGCGTTCGCCAGGATGTCGGGGACCAGGATGATGCCGCGGCGGTCGAGGACGGGATCAGCCTCCGGGAGGGTCGGGCCGTTGGCAGCTTCGACGATGACCTTGGCGCCGAGCTTCTCTGCTACTTCGGCGGTGATGGTCCCTTCGAGGGCGGCCGGCACGGCCAGCTCACACTCGATCCCCCACAGCTCAGCCGGGTCGAGATGGTCAGCCCTGGCGAAGCCTTCGACCGAGCCCGTCCTCGACACGTGCTCCGCCAGGGCGACCGTGTCGAGGCCGGCCTGGTTGTAGACGCCGCCGTCGGCGTCGGTCACGGCGACGACCCGCATCCCGGCTGACGACAGCAAGTAGCAGAGCGGACCACCGACCTTGCCGTGGCCCTGAATGACGGCCCGCGAACCGGCCATCGGGATACCGAGCCGGTGGAAGATTGCCCGGCTGTGGATGAGGACACCCTGCGACGTGGCCCCCACGTGCCCGCGGCTTCCGCCGACTGCGAGCGGCTTGCCCGTGACGACGCCCGTCACCGACTCGCCCCTGAACATCGAGATCGTGTCCATCAACCACGCCATGACGCGGGCGTCGGTGTTCACGTCGGGCGCCGGCACGTCCCTGTCAGGACCGAGCAGCGTGGCAATGTTGATCGTGTAGCGGCGCGTGAGCCTCTCGAGCTCGCGATCGGACAGCCGCCGCGGGTCCACTTGGACACCGCCCTTGGCGCCACCGAAGGGGATGTCGACGACGGCACACTTCAGGGTCATCTCAGCTGCGAGGGCCTTGACTTCGCTCACGGTGCACTGGTGATGGAAGCGGATTCCACCCTTTCCCGGCCCGCGGCTGACGTCGTGGTGCACGCGCCACCCTGTGAACACCTCCACGTCGCCGCTGTCCATGCGCACCGGCACGGCGACTTCGAGCACTCGTGCGGGGGTCAAGAGCATCCGCCGGATGTCTTCCTCGAGCCCGATCAGCTTGGCGCCGTCGTCAATTCGTTCTCTTATCGCATCCCACGGATCTGTTGCGGACACTTTCCAGTCGACCTCCATGTCCCGGTGAGGCCAACCTACTCCGGGCGATCGGCCGGGTGGCGGAGCCGCCGGCCAGCCGCCCGCGCCGGCCCACCACTACAGTGCTGGCGTGACTGAGACGACCCGAGAAGTGAGCGACGAGGGTGTGGACGAGGAACGTTTCGCTGGGCAGGCAAAGGAGTGGCTGGCGGCCCACGCCAAGCTGAAGCCTGAGGAGCGCACCGGGTTCGGAGAAGGTACTGAAGAAGTCTTCGTGATTCCCGAGCGCACGCTCGAGCAAGAGATGAAGGACGTAGAGGCAGCCAAGGTCTGGGCGCAGCAGGTGTACGACGCCGGCTTCGGGTGGATCACCGGCCCCACCCGCTACGGCGGCCGAGCCTTGCCAAAGACTTTCCAGAGCATCTACAGCTCGGTGGAGGCACGGTACGCAACGCCGAGCCAAGGCCCGCGAGGCATTGGTCTCGGGATGGTTGCCCCGACGATCCTCGCCCATGCCACCGAGGCGGCCAAGGAGCGCTACCTGCGAGCCCTCTATCGCGGCGACATCATCGCCTGCCAGCTGTTCTCGGAACCAGGAGCCGGCTCGGACCTGGCCTCCCTGCAGACTCGCGCCGACCTCGACGGTGACGAGTGGGTGGTGAACGGGCAGAAAGTCTGGACGTCCGGCGCCCACTACTCGGAGATCGGCGAGATCCTCTGCCGCACCAACCCCGACGCTCCCAAGCACAAGGGTCTCACCGCCTTCATCGTCGACATGCACGCTCCCGGCGTCGAGGTGCGGCCGCTCAGGCAGATGACCGGCGGCGCCTCGTTCAACGAGGTGTTCTTCACCGACGTTCGCATCCCGGCAGACCACCTGCTCGGCGACGTCAACGCCGGCTGGACCGTCGCCCTCACGACCCTCATGAACGAGCGGGCGGCCATAGGCGGTGGCGGCGGAGGTACGTCCTCCGGCAGCGGCGAGCTTCGCCGGCTCATCGCCCTCGCCCGCCACCTCGGCCTCACGGACCGTCCGCTCATCCGCCAGGAGATCGCCAATACCTGGATCAACTCCCAGGTAGCCAGGTACAACAACGACAGGGCGCTCGCCAAGATCCGCTCCGGACAGCTCCCGGGGCCAGAGCTGTCGATCGCCAAGCTCTCGCTCACCCAGAACATGCGACGTAACGCTGAGCTTGCCGGCCACATCCTCGGGGCCCGGATGACTGCCGACTCGGGTGAATGGGGCACGTTCGTGTGGTCCAAGTACGTGCTGGGCGTCCCGGGGTTGCGTGTGGCCGGCGGCACTGACGAAGTAATGAGAAACATCCTCGGCGAACGCGTCCTCGGCCTCCCCAAGGAGCCCCCGGTCGGGCGCTAGGGACTTCTCGAGTAACTCCCTCGTATCTCAGTATTGATGTGCTTGACATGTTCTCCACTGATAAGATAGATTTAGTGCTCTACACGGTCTAGGCATCAGGAGGGCAGTCGGTGCACCTGGATGGCTTCATGATTCTCGGCAGCGCCATTGTCGGCCTTCTGGTCGGCATCACAGGTGCCGGTGGCGGAGCTCTCATGACGCCGATGCTGATCCTGCTGTTCTCGATCACGCCGGAGAAGGCCATCTCGAGCGACCTGGTTGCAGCCGTGTTCATGAAGCCGCCGGCCGCTCTCGTCCACATGACGCGGAAGACGGTCAACTGGAAGCTCGTGGCACTCATGTCAGCCGGGTCTGTCCCCACGGCCCTCCTCGGCTCCTACCTGTTGAAGCAGCTTTCGCTCGGGCAGTCGGACGTCTCCAACATCGAGGTGGCGCTTGGCGCGGCCCTCGTGCTCGGCGCAGCCGCCCTGGTCCTGCGCTATGTACTGGACAAGCGCGGCCGCACCGCCAAGAGCGGCGACATCAGGACGCTGACGACGCGACCAGTACCAACCGTCCTCATCGGAATGGTCGGCGGGTTCATCGTGGGCATGACATCAGTCGGGTCTGGTTCCCTGCTCATCGTCCTCTTGCTGTTCCTCTACCCCACCATCGGTGCCAAGCAGCTCGTCGGGACCGACCTCTGCCAGGCGGTGCCGCTGACCTTGGCCGCAGCCCTTGGTGCGCTGCTGTTCGGCCACGTCGACTTCGCGGTCACCGCCTCCATCATCATCGGGAGCGTGCCGGCGGCAATCCTCGGTTCGCTGCTCTCTTCCCGGGCCCCCGACCAGTTCATCCGGCCTGCCATCACCTTCGTCATCCTGCTTGCCGGCCTCAAGTACCTCGGGCTCACGCCCGATCCCCTCGCCTGGGCAGCAGGCATCTCAGTCGTGGTCGGTCTCGTCGGCTCGCTCGCCCTCAACCGCCTCTGGCAGCCGGAGGAACAGCCGCAAGCTGAGCTGGCTCTAGTCGGCTCAGCCGGAAGCTCGGCATCTGAAGGCGTGACCTGAGCGTCCGCGCCGGCTTCTGAGTCCGCGCCCGGGACACGGTCAAGGGGCTCTAGGGCGTCGCGCTTGGCCACCCCGCCGTGGAGACGAATTGGGCGCCGCCTGGAGGTGTGACCACCGAAGCCGAGCACGTGCCGGGCGCAGTGAGCGAGGCGGCGAAGTAGTAGACGCCCGGGTTGACCGTCGCTGGGTAGTGCCGGAACACAGGCGACGCCTGCTCCGTGAAGACGTCGACAACCCCGTAGCAGGTCTGGTTCTGCAGGGCGACGAAGACCACGGCCGAGGCCGAGGCCGCGTACAGCGCCACTTCGGTGTCGGAAGCGGACACGGTGCCTAGGTTGATGTCGTCACCGGCAGGCAGCAGTTGGAACAAGTTGACCGGGTCGGCGACCAGAGCTGGGTAACCGTTCTGAGCTACGTACATCTTGGCCGTTGACAGTGCTGCGGCGACCGAGACACGAGCGCTGGCGGGGGCGGTCGACAAGCCGTCATTCCCCGCCGTGTGCTTGAGGTACAAAGCGCCGAAGATGATCCCGATCACCAGCACGACGACGATTAGAGACGTGGCCACCAGCAAGTTGGTGCTACGAGAGCTGCGTGAGCTCGCAGCAGCCCGGGTGGCGGCCAGCATCGCCAAGATGGCATCGGCGTCGGGCTCGACCTTGTCTGGGCCGTCCGCTGGCAACCCGCTGGAAGCAGACTCGCCCAGGCCTGCCTCGTCAAGCTCACCCATCGGTTCCTCACCCATCGATTCCCCACCCATTGGACAAGTCGGGCAGCGCCGGGCGCCACAGCAGGCCGTCCATGAATGCCCAGCTATGGCGATGAAAAGGCGTGCAACCCCAAGTCGCCAGCGCCATCTTGTGGTGCGGGGCGGGGTAACCGCGGTTCCGGTCGAAGGCGTACCAGGGGTAGTGCTCGGACTCCTCGGCCATCACGCGATCGCGGGTGACTTTGGCCAGCACGGAGGCCGCGGCGATGGCCTTCACACTGTCATCTCCCTTCACGATCATGCGCGCCGGCGGAAAGTCGGTACCGACCTCCCGGCCGCTCCGGCGGGTGTGGGCTGCGAGCGGCGTCTCGAACAGCGACTGCTGCGCAAGCTCGGGCGGCTCGTGATGGAGGAAGTCAAACTTGCCGTCGAGGAGCACGAGGTCGGGCGCGACGTCCAACTGGTCGAAGGCTCTGCGGGCAGCCAGGCGCTGGGCGGCGGTCATGCCCAGCTCGTCGCACTCCTCGTTGCTGGCGTGGCCGACTGCCCAGCTGGCAACTGAGCGAGCCAGCGGTTCGAAGAGCGCTTCTCGCTCCGCAAACGTCAGCTGCTTGGAGTCCCGTACACCCTTGGGGATGCGGCGACCGGAGCCTGGCGTGACCACGACGACCCCTACGCTCACCGGCCCCGCCCACGCTCCGCGACCGACTTCGTCGACGCCTGCCACAGCCGAGCACCCCTCGGCAAAACACCTGCCCTCGACCCGCATCGTCGGCAACCCCATGGCACCGCTGACCGTAGCCCGAGTGCTCTTGGATAGCGTTACTTGCCAGCCGGCAGTCCTACTTGCGATTCAGCTAGGCTCACGACATGAAGCAGGCGCGCCTCAAGGGACGGGTGCGTCGCAGGTTTGCAAGATGCTCGGTGATCTGCGGAGTGGCGTTTCTGGCGGCAAGTTGCAGCTCAGCGTCGCCGTCGAGTACTTCGGGCACGAAGACGAGCTCGACCGACATTACGGGCGGCACGGCGTCAGTGGCTTGTGCAGGCTCTCTGACCAAGCTGTACGGGACGACTCTCGGGCCAAAGTTCGCCGAGGCGACAGGCGACCACTTCGGCGGCCCGCCCTGCGCCGGTTCGTCCGACCTGGCGCAAGAGATCAAGAGCAAGGCCATCTCACCAGGAGTCTTCCTGGCCGTGGGGGTCAGTCCGATCGAGACCTTGATCCCCACAAGAGCAAAGTTCGTCATCAACCTCGCCACCGACCCACTCGTGGTGGCGTACTCGGCCAAGAGCAGGGACGCCTCTCAGCTCGACGCCATCGCGTCAGGCTCCAAGCCTGTCTCGGACCTGTTCAGGTTGATGGCGACACCGGGCTTCAAACTGGGGCGTACCGACCCGACCCAGGATCCCCAAGGTGAGTTCTTCATCCTGATGATGGAGCTTGCCCAGACGAGCCTCGACCTGCCGGCGGGAGAGGCGGACGCGATCCTCGGCATCTCCCCCAGCTCTCCTTACGGCGCGGCCTCGCAGCAATTCGACGAGGACGTCCTGCCCTCCGACGAACTGGAGGGCGAGGTCGACGCCGGCAGCTCCTACTTGTCGGAGGCCCTTCAGTACGGGCTCAAGTACATCACCCTGCCCTCGGACCTCAACTTCTCCGATCCGGCAGACGCTTCGACCTACTCCTCGGTCCACCTCGAGGTGAGCGGTGCAGCCGTGAAGGGAACGCTGGTCACGCTCGACGCGACGCTCGTGCTGCCGGCGCCAGGCACGACAGTGAGTGCAGCGGACCAGAGCGCCGACGATGCCTTCGTGACCTACCTGCTCAGCAGTGCCGGCCGTGCCGTCCTGCACACGGCGGGCTACACGGTGCAGGCTCCCACCATCGTGCTGGCGGGCGGGGAGACTACGACCTCGGCTCTGCCTACTTCCGTGCTGGCAGCCTTCGACGGCGACCACGGTGTGATGGCGACCTGAGCGATGGTGCTCCCGCCTTCTGTCCACGGCGGCTTGCCGGTTTGGCGCCGCCTCGGCACCGCCGGCTCGTCTTGGCTGGCCGCGATTGCGGCGGCCTTGGTGTGGATCGTGTTGCTGGCGCCCGTCGTCGTGCTCCTCACCGAGACGCCCGCCCACGCCATCCGGTCCGCCCTCGGCCCGCCTGGTGCCCTCGACCCGCTGTGGACCTCGCTCGAGGCGAGCGCGGTGGCAATTGGCTGCATGGTCGTGCTCGGCACCCCCCTCGCATATCTCCTGGCACGAGGCCGCCTTCCGCTGCCGCGACTGGTCGAAGCGGGCATCTTCGCCCCCTTGTTGATGCCTCCGCTCGTGATCGGGCTACTCCTCATCTTCCTCATCGGCCAAGCCGGCCCGGTCGGGCAATTTGTGTCGGGGGCGAACCCGAACGTCTTCGGCGTCAACACGTTCTTCGCCCTCGTCGTTGCCGAGTTCTACGAAGCCGCGCCCTACTACGTCCTGTCCGCCGCGGCGGCCTTCTCCACGGTTGACTACAGGCTGGCGCAGGACGCCGAGCTCCTCGGGGACAGGCCACTCGCCGCCTTCCGCAAGATCACGATCCCACTTGCTGCGCCCGGCCTGGCAACGGGCGTCGCCATCTCCTGGGCGCGAGCCGTTGGCGCCTTTGGGGCCGTGTTGATCGTGGCGTACAACCCGGCGGGGCTACCGATCCGGATCGACACCAGTTTCGTCGAGTACGGGCTTCCCGGCGCCCTCCCGTTCGCTCTGCTCCTCGTTGTAGCGGCCCTCCCCGTGCCGCTGATCGCCTTCTTCTGGAGCGCCCGCGCCCGCAAGCACGTCGTCACGGAGCCGGCGTGAGCCTGGACGCCGACTTCTGCGTCACGCGCAGGACCATGTCCGTCGCCATGGCGCTCGACCTGGAAGCTGGCGAACGCCTCGCGATCTTCGGCCCCTCCGGAGCCGGCAAGACGACGACACTCGACGCGATAGCAGGAGTCGCCCGCCTCGAGTCCGGGCAGGTGCGGCTGGGTGGCGTCGTAGTCAACGCGCCCAGGCCATCCCGCCTGTCGCCGTTCCCCCGGCGACACCAGCCCAGTGGCTCGCCAGTAGCCGCCCGTGACGCCGGCGTTGGCTACGTTCGGCAACCGACGACCGTGTTCCCCCACTTGTCGGCGGGCGAGAACGTCACTTACGGCGCCAGGGTCCCGGAGCGTACGGCAGCGGGGTTTGCCGAGAGCAGGCTCGCCGCCGTCGGACTGGGTGGCCTCGCCGAGGCGGCGCCGGGTTCTCTCTCAGGCGGCCAGCGTCAACGGCTCGCTCTCGCCCGGGCTATCGCCCGGCCGTTCCAGGTGCTGCTCTTGGACGAGCCCTTCTCTGCGGTCGACGTACGGTCCCGACCCGAGCTGAGAGACCTGGCGATTCGATCAGCGGCCAGCCAAGGAGCCGTGGCGATCCTCGTGACTCACGACCTGCATGAAGCCCAGGCCTTCGGGCGCCAGATGGCTCTCGTCGACGCAGGCAAGCTGCTCCAACTGGGAGATCCCGAGAAGCTGGCGCGAGCCCCGGCCTCCGAGCGAGCCGCCGAGCTCGTCGGGTACTCCACGTTCGTCGCCTGCGACGAGCAGAGCGCCTGGGCTGTCCACTCGCAGCGATGTGTCCAAGGAAGCCATCCCGATCGGGGCGTCGTGCTCGCCGGAACGGTTACCGCCGTCCGGGTGGCAGGGTTGAGCTTCAGCTACGAGCTCACCACCGACACGGGGGATCGCCTGGAAATTCCGGTTGATGCCCCCCCGGTTGTGGGTAGTCATCACCACGTAACAGCGCTCGATCCCCCGTTGGTGACTAGGGTTAGACGCTAGGCGGAGGAAGGAACGATGAATTGCCAGATATTCGTCGCCAAGACGACCGCCTGAGGTTGACGCGCCTTGCCAGAGGTCTTTCCCAGGGAGATCTCGCCAGAGTCGCCGGCGTTACCCGCCAGGCAATCTCAGGAATCGAGTCCGGGCGCTGGTCGCCTTCGCTCGATGTCGCAATGGCCCTCGCCGGCATCCTCGAGACGACAGTCGAAGAGCTTTTCGGCGCTCCGGCCGAGACCGAGCCGGTGAGCGCACGTTTGGGCGCACGCTCGACGCCGCAGCATGCAACGGCTGCCCGCCGAGTGACTCTGAGCGAGATCGCCGGCGACGTCGTGGCGTTCCCCCTGATCGGTGACCGGTCTCTTGTGCCTGGCTTCGTGCCTGCGCTGGGCATTGCAGAGACCACGGCAGTGATCGCGCCGCCCCTCAACGGGCCGGGAAGACGTGATGCCACCGGCCCAACCAGCATCGACGCCGTCCGGGTGGCGCGAGCATCGCCCACGCTGGCGATCGCCGGTTGTGACCCTGCCCTGTCCTTGCTCCAAGGACCGCTGCAACGGCACGACCCGCCTGTCGGGTTGGCCTGGTGGCCGTGCGGCAACAACATCGCCACCGAGTTGCTCGACAGTGGCGCAGCTCATGCAGTTGCCCTGCACCGTAGCCTCGGTGGCCGAGGGCGCCACCGCTCAGGCGTCGAAGTGGTCGGCTTTGCCCGGTGGCGCGAAGGTCTTGCCGTGTCTCCCGCCTTTGCAGGCAGGGTCAAGAGCATCGCCGATGTTGCCAAGCTCGACCTGCGGATCGCCAATCGCGAGGTTGGCTCCGAGGCACGCAGCATTCTCGACGAGCAACTGAAGCGTCACGGTATCGCTCCGGAGGCGATCCGCGGCTACGGGACCACCTGCAACGCGCACCTCCTGGTCGCATCGGCGATCAGCTCGGGACTGGCTGATGTCGGAGTCACGACCGAACCGGCGGCGCTCGCCTACGGACTGGGCTTTTTGGCCTGGCAGGACGAGATATGCGAACTCCACATCCCGAGGTCGCTCATGGGAAGCGTGGAAGTGCGCTCCTTGCTCGACGTCCTGGGCGGGCGAGAGCTGCCTGCCCAGCTGGCGGCTCTCGAGGGTTACGACGCCGAGCCCTGTGGCCGCATCCTGGCAGCCTGAGCAATAGGGCTAGTCACCCTCCACTGCCTGGGCGAGGTCGCCGGCCCCTGCGGACTGCGGAGGCAACGGGCGATGCGGAGCAAGCGTCTCCATCGCCCGTTCTCCCATGCTGCGCAGGCTCTCGAGCTCGGCACCGAGCGCCGGCAAGCGGCGCCACCTGATGCCGTTGCGACGCTCCTCGGTGGCGTCGACCCTTCCTGTGCGCGTGACCGACCAGAGGCTGACCCGGCCGATGTCCTTCAGCTCGCGAGGTTTGAGAGGCACCATCGTCAAGCCCGCCTCGGCGGCGGGACTGCCTGCTCCGCTGCGAGCGTCCGGGGGCGCCCCGGCCACCAGGGCGTCGCGCACCTCGGCGCTGACAAGGACGGTGCCGGCATCGGCGATGTTGACGATCCGGCTCGCCCGGTTGACGACAGCTCCGAAGAAGTCGCCCTCGCGCTGTAGCACCGGCCCTGTCGCAATCCCGACCCGCACGTCGGAGAGCAGGTCGTCGTCGGCGTAGGCGTCGACGAGCGCAAGGGCGATCAACACCGCTGCCCGGGGCTCATCGGTGACGAACATGACCTCGTCGCCGATCATCTTGACGGGTCTGCCGCCGCCTTCCACGACGGTGCCGTGAGCCAACTCCTCGAAACGATCAACCACCTTCGCCAAGGCCGTGGCTCCCAGTTGCGAGCTGAGTGCCGTGAAGCCGACCATGTCGGCGAAGCCCACGGTCAGATCCGCCAGCATCGGGCTGTGCGGCGTGCCGGCCCTCCGCAGCGAAGCACGCCTGCGGACGGCGGCTTGGATGTGGCGCCGCCAGGCATACAGGATCAGTTGCTCGACGTTGGGCATCACGACCTCGGCCGAGAACGCCAGCGCCTCGGCCAGGCGAAGACCCTCGTCCTCGGGCAACTCGACCCACGCCGGAGTGCCCTGTTCCTCAGTCGAGGCGTCGGCGGCCGACACGAAGGCGTCAGCCAGCCTGGCCATCGACGAACCGAGGACCCTGGTGACTTGCGTAGCAGTCTCGTGGCTGGCGATTCCCAGTTCTGTCAAACCCTGTATGGTCAGCAGCGCCTCGCCGTCGGCGTCACTGAACGTGTCATTGCCGTGCGACTCCGCGAACCCGAGGGCACGCCAGTACCTGTCGGCGACCTCGGCCGGCATCCCCACTTCCTCTATGACCTCGGAACCTGTGAGTTGGCGGGACCGAGGAAGAAGGAGCCTGTCGATCACGAGGAGATCGAGGCGATCCTCCGCTCCGGCGGCCGCTATCTCCGCCTCGTCGATGCCCCTGGCCCGTAGTAGCGAGGAGATTGCAGACACGATCTCAGACCGAGCGAGATCGCCCTCGCCTTCGCCTCTTTCCTCCCAGATCGCGTCATGTCGCACACGCAGCAAGTTACAGCGGCTGCTGCTTCCTAGACTCGCCCGTGTGCGAGCGCTTCTCGTGCCTGTCAAAGCCTTCCACGACGCCAAGCTTCGCCTGGCGCCTGTACTCAGCCCGCCGGAGCGAGCTGAGCTGGCCCGGCGACTTGCCGCCGGCGTGCTGCGCGCCGCCGGCTCTCTTACTCCGAACGTCGTGTGCGAAGACGCCGAGGTGGCGCTTTGGGCCACGAGTCTCGGCGCTCGCGTGATCTGGACCCCGCGGCTCGGGCTCTCCGGCGCCGTGGCGGCCGGGGTCGCCGCTCTCGGAGCGGAGGGAGTCGATCTCGTCGTCGTGGCCCATGCCGACTTGCCTTTCGCCGCCGGCCTCGACGAGATCGGGGAAGTCGGCACAGTCACGCTCGTCCCCGACCGGCGGAAGGATGGCACGAATGTCGTGGCGGTGCCGGCTGGCGCCGGCTTTTGTTTCGCTTATGGGCCGGGATCGTTCGGTCGCCACCAAGCCGAGGCGGCGCGCTTGGGCCTGCGCTGCGATGTTGTGATCGACGACAAGCTGGCGGCGGACGTCGACTTGCCAGCCGACCTGGCCGCACTTGGCGAGGATGAGCTCAGCAGCATCCGGGCCCTGGCCGGTCTTCGAATCCCACCCCCGCTGCCTGAGCTGTAGCTTCATCCGATGGACACGAACCTGCCCGTCCCGGCGCGGGCGCTGGCTATTGGCGCCCACCCTGACGACATCGAGTTCGGCTGCGGCGCCACGCTGGCCAAGTGGGCAGCGGCGCGTTGCGAGATATCGCTCCTGGTGTGCACCGACGGTTCGAAGGGAACCTGGGACGCCGGCACCGACCCGGCCGAGCTCGTCGTCACCCGCCGTGCCGAGCAACACCGTGCCGCCGCCAACTTGCACCCGGCTGCCAAGGTCGTCTTCCTCGGATGGCACGACGGCGAGCTCGAGTCCGGACTGAGGCAGCGATGGGAAGTCGCCGCCTGGATACGCCGGCTGCGCCCCGACGTCGTCTTCGGGCACGACCCCTGGAAGCGCTACCGCCTGCACCCCGACCACCGCAACGCCGGTTGGCTGGTCACCGACGGCATCGTGGCAGCCCGCGATCCCCTGTTCTTTCCCGAGCTCGACTCACCCCCGCACAGGCCGACGACATTGCTCTTGTTCGAGCCTGACGAGATCGACCACGTCGAAGATGTCACCGGCTACTCCGCCGCCAAGATCGCCGCCCTCATGGAGCACAAGAGCCAGCATCGCTCAACAATGGGCATCGAGGGCGGGAGCGCCGGCAGCGAGGGCGACGGGAGTACTGACAGCTCGGATGTCGCGGCTTTCAAGGCTCACGTCCGCGAGCGTCTCGCCTCTCGCGGTGCCCTGGCGGGGTTCGCCGAAGGTGAGGCCTTTCACCGCATGGACAACCTCTAGGAGCGCGCCAGTCGCCAGGCCAGCGGAGGTCGCCAGGCAGAAGGGATTCTCTGGTGGCACGGTGACCGGATGTCCGCCTACTGCTGCTGGTCGATCAAGCCCTGATAGTCGTCGGAGCTGTCTGGGTAGGCACCGGCGGCCGCGCACAGATCGGGTGCCATGCAGGAGACTGCGTTCAGATACGGCGAAGGCCCGTTGCTGTCGTCACCGGAAGGCAGGGGTAACACGGCGGTGGCCCAAGTGCGGCCGGAGAGAGTCTCGGCGAAGACCTGAGTGCCCACGTTAAACGGCTCACCGTCGCCGCCAACGGCCACGCAGTCCCCGGCGGTCGGGCACGAGACGGAGTTTGGCTCCGGTCCGGGGCCATATTCAGCCTCAGCACCAACCTCTGTCGCGGTCCACTTGGTACCGGCAAGGGTGTCGATGTAGCCCTGGACCTCGCCGTCGTTGTTGTCGTAGGTGCCCACGGCGGCACAGGAGCCGGCGGCGCCGCACGCCACCTGCAGCAGCGTTGCGAACGGCTCAGGGCCGCCGCCATCAGGGGGGACCGGAGCCTCGATATCCGTCCAGCTTCCGTCGGACAGCGTCTCGATGACGTCGTTGCGAGTCAGGCTCTGATCTTGGTAGTCCCCGACGGCCACGCATGAGCCAACAGCTCCACAAGACACCGACACGAGGTCGCCGGCTTGCTGTCCTTCGTCGTTGGCGTTGCTCGGCAACGGTGCCTCTGTCAGCGTCCATGCTCCCGCGGACAGTTCGCCGAGCAAACCCTCCTGCTGGCCGGAGTCGTTGTCATACGAACCGACCTCCACACACGACCCCGCTGCCGGGCACGTCACCGAGCTCAGGGTCACGTCCGGGTTCGGGTCGCCACTAGTAAGCATCGCTTCAGACGGTGTCCAGACCCTGCCGGACAGGGTCTCGTTGAGCCCAAGCCGCGCTTCGTCGTCGTCGTAGGTGCCGACTGCCAAGCAAGTCCCGGCGGCCGGGCATGCCACAGAATCGAGGTCCCCGTACGAGTTCCCGCCAGGGTCACCGGCGTTGGAGGGCAATGGCGCCTCGGCCGACGACCACCTGCCGCCCGACAGAGTGTCGATCAGGCCCTCGTCGTTGTCATTGGTGTCGAGGTAGTCGCCGACCACCACGCACTCGTTTCCTGAGCAGGCCACGGCGCTCAACTCGACGCTTCGACTCGACCTGTCGGCGTTGGCGGGCAGTGGCGCTTCGCTCGTCGAGGCGATGCCGTCGACCAGTGCTTCCAGCACGCCGACGGAGCCTTTGGTGCTCTTGTAGCCGCCGATGGCCACGCAGAGCCCGCCGTCGCCGCAGGAGATCGCCGACATCGACGCCTCGGGCTGCGCGGTGGCGTCGGCGGGCAACTGTACCTCCGAGGCGGTCCATACCGCAGGGCTCAGGTTCAGGCCTCCGCTCGGGAGAAACCCCACGGACACGCCTGCGGGAGGTGACACCAGCCCTTCCTTGTTGATGGCAAAGACTTCGATCGCGTACGAGCCGAATTTCAGCCCGGTCAAGTCGGTACTCGTACCCGTGACAGCGCTGGTGACAGTCGCCGGCTCTGTCACGACCCTGTACCCGGTGACCGCGTAGCCGCCCGTTTGGGCAGGCGGAGACCATGACAGGTCGACGCTGAAGGGGTGCCCGTTCACCTGTGAATAGCTCAACCCGCTCGGACCGTCGAACGGAGTACCGACGGTGACTTCTGTCTCGCCGAAGGCTCCCTCGCCGTCCTTCACCTCCACCGTGAGTGTCCGGCCCGCCGGTGCAGCGACCGTAAGGGTGCCTCCACTGGTTATCTTGTCGCCCGGCGTTGCTCCGATGAGGCGCCAGATAACCCCGCTGCCTGTGCCGATCGAGCGCGTCGGCGTGAAGGTCACGCTCTTGCCCGGCGCCACCGCCGGATCAGCGGGCGAGAGCGTGTAGCTGGGTGCCGGCGGCTTGTCGATGATGAAGCCCGGATATGTGAACTGGGCGAACTGGAAAACGAGCTGCGGGTTGTAGCCGAAGAGGCTGGCTGAAAAGCCGGCTTTCAACAGCAGTGCGGGACCGAGCTCGAAGAAGTACTCACCCGGGCCCGGGTCCGGGTTCACCTTGGCTTGCATACCAAGATCGGCGTCGATGGAGGGACCACCGGCGTCATCGACGGCGAGAGTCGGCTCGGCTTCCAAACCGAAAAAGGCGCTGCCGCTCGCGGTAAGACCTTTAACTGGGCCACCTCCGACTCTCGGCTTGCCCGAGAGGTTGCGTACAGACAAGCTGCCCGGGTGCGTCGAGGTCCACGAGACGCCGGCTCCGACCGTCACGCTTGCTTCCACACCAACACTGACCGAGCCCTCCAAGTCCAGGTATACCGGGACCTTCGGCACGACGACGGTAGGGATGGCAAACGGGAGCGGTATCTCGCCCAAGTCGATCTCACCGAGCTCCTCGTCGAAGGGTGTGCCGTTGGCTTCTGTGTCGGCGGCGTTGAGCAGGAGTGTCACTGAGGACTCGAGCGTCACAGAACACGTCGCCGAGGCGCTCACCGACACGCCGTCTGGGACGTCGGCAAAGCCCGTGCGAACATTGATGTCTATGCCTACCGACACCAATATGGTGAGCTCGGCAACTACAGCCACATGCCGTCGGGAATCAGGCCCTCGCTCGAGCACGTGACGACGTCGCCGACCTTGATCGCTCTCACCTGACTTGGCGCTGGGTCCTTCCACACCAGACTGTTCGCCGTAACGGAGTCGAGCGCCGACACCGAGGCCGCCGTCAGCACGACCGTCGTCGACTTGACCGCCGTCGTCGGCGACACGGGCGCCGCCGCTGCCGCCGTAGCGCCAGGGCCTGCACCGTTCGACGCCGTGATCGAGAACAGGTAGAAGGCCGGCGTCACGGGGAACGACGTCACGGTCGCCATCGTGGCTGTGGCTGCTTCGTCGAGGGTCTCGGTAGGAGCGCCCGGCACGGCCGACCATACGCCTGCAGTCGACTGTTCTTCCTGCTGGTACGAGATCTCGTAGCCCGTCAGGGAAGCGCCTCCGTCATTGGCGGGAGCCAGCCAAGCGGCAGTCACAGCACCTGAACCGTTCGGGATGGTAGTAAACTGGACAGGTGCCGAGGGGGCATACAGAGCCTCGGGTGTCCCCGACGACGTGGTGGCGGCGGACGTGCCGACCTTCGACACAGCCGAGACCTTGACCGTGTAGTCCGTCCCGTCCGTGAGTCCTTTGATCGTGGTCGCCCGTGCCTTGGCGGGGGTACTCACCGATACGACCTGCGAGCCCGCAGTGGCCGTGACGGCGTAGCCGGTGATGGCGTCGCCACCGTCGTAAACCGGGGCGTTCCAGACCACGACGAGGCTGTCCTGGCGAGACGTCACAGAGGCAATCAGCGGGCTGCCCGGCACCTGCGCCGCCAGTGGCACCGCAAGGGCTGAGGGCGGGCTGGCCGGCCCTGCGCCAGCCGAGTTCACCGCCTCGACCGAGGCCGTATAGACGACGCCCGCGCAGAGCCCGCTCAACATCGCGCCCGTGTCCGAAGACGGCACCGAAAGATGGGCGGCCTGAGGCGAACGGCACCCGGGAGCAGCTGAGCCCTTCGCGGGCGTAGCAGTCGCCTTGTAGGAGGAGACCTCGTCGCTCGAGGCATCAGGTGCCCAGGCCACCGCCAGCCCCAAGCCCAAAGGTGTCACCGACTCGACGAACGGCGCCGCCGCGACGGCTGAGGGACGAGCCCTCGAACCGGCAACAGTTCTCCCGAAGGCGACTGCCGCGGTTTGGCCCGCACTCATAGTCCCCGCAATTACGGCGCTTGAGACCCCGAGGGCGACAACTGAACGTGTTCCCCGCCTCGACCGCATCGCACGTCTCCCCGGCCTCGACCGGCGCTCGGATGCCCGGTCCAGAGGTGAACTGTAATACCTTCTCCGACCGTCGCACAGGTCCTAATCGCGAGATATGAGCTGTGCGGTGAACCGCGTCAGCAGCTCGACGTGGCTGAGCCCAGTCGCGGCAGAACGCCTCGAGCACACCATAGGTGCCCCCGAGGCGTTCTACTCGCTCACGTTGTGCCGGCCCGACAACGGCCGGCTGTTCAGCGCTTTTTGGCCGCCGAAGCCTTGCGGGCCGGTGCCTTCTTGGCGACAGCCTTCTTGGCCGGGGCCTTGCGCGCCGGGGCCTTTGCCACAGCCTTCTTGGCCGGGGCCTTGCGGGCCGGCGCCGCCTTCTTGGCCGGTGCCTTGCGCGCCGGGGCCTTTGCGACAGCCTTCTTGGCCGTGGCCTTGCGGGCCGGGGCCTTTGCAACAGCCGCCTTCTTGGCCGGGGCCTTGCGGGCCGGGGCCTTTGCGACAGCCGCCTTCTTGGCCGGGGCAGCAGCCGAGGTACCGCCGCCGGGCTTCGGGACGGCACCGCGAGAGTTGAGCTCCGACTTCAAAGTGGCGCCAGCCGTGAACCTGATCCCCTTTGAGGCCTTGATCTTCACAGCGGCGCCCGTCTGAGGGTTGCGACCTGTGCGGGCGGCTCTCTGGCTCAGCTTGAAGGAGCCAAAGCCCGTGATCCTCACGGCGTCGCCTGCCTTCACCGCTGACGTGATCGCGTACTCGATGTGTTCGAGGGCCGTCTCGGCTTCACGCCTCGACAACCCGGACTGTTCGCTCACCTTGCTGATGAGCTCTGTTCTGTTCACCGTCACCTCCTGGTGCGAGCCGAAAACTTAGGAAATACAAGAGCAATTTCCCATGAAATGCAAGTGGAGTGGGGGATTCTCCCTCGAACCCTCCAAGAGGGGCTCCGCGAGGCACCCCGTCTCGGCTTGGCGAAACTAGTGGCCAGCCAACAGGGAGGGGAGATAACCCTTACGAACATTGGGTATTCTCACTGCCGGTCAGTTGACCTGCCGCGACTTTCCTTGCCAGTAGGGCTCGCGCAGCCTGAACTTCTGCAACTTGCCGGTGGCCGTGCGCGGGAGCTCTTGGCGGAACTCGACAGACGTAGGGCACTTGAAGTGCGCGAGCTTCGACCTGCAGAAGGCGACGATCTCCTCCTCGCTTGTCGTCGTCTCCGGGCGCAGAACAACGAGTGCCTTCACGGTCTCTCCCCAGCGGTCGTCCGGCACACCGATCACTGCGGCCTCTACGACTGCGGGATGGCCGTAGAGCGCGTCTTCCACCTCGATCGACGACACGTTCTCGCCGCCGGTGATGATCACGTCCTTCTTGCGGTCGGATATGACTACGTAAGGCCCGTCGAGCAGGCCGCCGTCTCCCGTGTGGAACCAGCCGTCGACGAGAACGTTGTCGGAGTCGGCCTTCTGGTTCCAATAGCCCGCAAACACGTGGTTGGAGCGGGCCAGCACTTCCCCGTCCTCGTCGACAGCCATCTTCACCCCGACAGCCGGGGTACCGGCCCGTGCCAGGCGCTTGGATCGCTCGGCGGGCCCGAGACCGTCCCACTCTGCCGGCGCCCGGTTGATCGTGAGCAGCGGAGCCGTCTCGGTTAGCCCGTAAATCTGAATGAACTCCCATCCCAGCTCCGTCTCGACCCGCTCGATGACGCTGCTGGGCGGCGGTGCTCCGGCCACGACGATGCGGACTCTGTCAGAGTCCTGCCCGTTGCCGGGGATACTGACGCCGGCCTGGCGACGAACTTCGGCCGCCGACAGCACAGCGGCGACGACTGCGGGGGCACCACACATCAGCGTCACACCCTCGTCAGCGACCCGTCGCAGGATCTCCTCGCCGTCGACCTTTCTCAGCACCACGTGGCGCCCGCCCATACCAGTGACGGCGTAGGGCATACCCCACCCGTTGCAGTGGAACATGGGCAGGGAATGCAACAGGACGTCTCGATCGGTCACGGTCGTGTGCCACCCGAACGACATGGCGTTCAGAGTGCAGTTGCGGTGGGTGAGCTCGACGCCTTTCGGGCGCGCCGTCGTGCCGCTCGTGTAGTTGATCGAGCAGGTGGCGTTCTCGTCGGGGTCCCAGCCTCTCGGTTGGCGTCCAGCGGCCATGGGTGCGAAGAGATCGGCATCTGCGACACCGTCGAGCACGATGCGGTGACGAGTCTTGACGCCGGCCAACGCCTCGTCGTACTCCGGGTCGACAAGGAGCACGTCGGCGCCGGAGTGCTCGATTATGAAAGCGACTTCGGCCGCGTTCAGGCGGAAGTTGACCGGCACGAGAACCCTGCCGAAGCCGCTAACACCGAAGAAAGCGACGAGGAAGCGGGCGGCGTTCGGGCTCACTATCGCCACGCGGCCACCGTCTGGCACATCAAGGTCGTCGAGGGCAACGGCCATGCCGCTCGCCCGCGCTGCCAATTCGCCGTAGGTGATACGGCCAAGACCACTAGGGACGCCCGGCTCGTCTACAACAGCTGTCCTGTGGGCGAAGCTGAAGGCGGCTCGGTCGATGAAGTCGGAGATCGTCAAGGGGACCTGCACTGTTTCTCCTTCTCGTGTCGGGAACTCTCGAGTTAGGCGGGATCAAGTTGGCCGGAGTGCCGATGACGCTCTGGGCTGACCGACGACTCGCCGTCACCGGAGCGGCTTGTCCACACCCAGCAAACGGTCTCTTCCACGGTCACTTCATCGGCCTCTCGAGCGAGCCTAGGTGACGGCGATGGTGAAGACCTGTGGAAGAGAAACGGTAGGTAAAACGGTAGACACATCAGTCACACTGCAGCCATGACACAAGTCGACAGAGCAGCGGCACGCTCCGACAACTCCTACCTCGCCGAGCTCCTCGATATGAGCTTTAGGAGCGGCTGCGGACTGTACCTCGGCGCGGTGCGCGGTGGGGCAGTCTTTGCCCAGCCTGCGAGCGGGCTGATGGTGCTCGGTCCGCCGCGCTGCGGAAAGACTTCGGCCGTAGTGGTCCCAAACGTGCTGTCGTGCGCGGGGCCGGTCGTGTCCACGTCCACCAAGGACGACGTCATGCGCACCACAGCCAAGGCGCGCTCGAGCCTCGGACCTTGCTACCTCTTCGACCCGAGCGGTCAGGTTCCCGTCCCTGACGGTGTCCAACGCATTGGCTGGTCGCCCCTTCTTGCCAGCGGCACTTGGGACGGCGCCAACCGGATTGCGCTCGCAATGGTCGAGGCTGCCCGACCCGGTGCCGACCGCGGCGAAAGCGTCCACTGGAGCACGAACGCCAAGCGGCTGCTCGCGGCGGCCTTCCACTCGGGTGCCCTCGCCGGGATGTCGTTCGGCAAGGTCGCTGACGCTGTCAACAGCCGGGATCTCGACCAGATCAGGACCCCCTTGGCCATCCACAAGGTCGAGACGGCGCTGCGAACCCTCGAGGGCTACTCGACCAGCGACCGCAGGGAGATGAGTGGTATCTGGTCAACGGCCAGCTCGGTCCTGGCCGGATACGAGACCGAGGCCGCCAGAGCTACGACAAAGGGCCGCATGATCGACCCGGAGGCGTTCGCGAGCGGCAGGTCGACGCTCTATATCTGTGCCGCGAGCGACCAGCAACGCCTGACGGGTGCCGTGGTGGCCGGCCTCGTGAACGACTTGAAGACGGCTGCCTACACCCGAGCGAGCCTCGGGGCGAGGCAAGCTCGTGAGGCTGAGGAGCGGGCGGATGGGAGAGCAGACGGGCTGGCGGGGGGCCGGGCGGGGGGAAACCTACAGGGCCGGACGGATGGGAGCCCGATGCTGCTGGCGCTCGATGAAGTCGCGAATATCGCTCCGCTCCATGACCTGCCGTCGATCTTGTCCGAGGGGTCCAGCCAGGGGGTCGTGACGCTTGCATGCTTCCAGGACCTCTCGCAGGCGAAGTCGCGATGGCCGGCCGACTGGGAGGGTTACCTGACCACTTGTCAGACGAAGCTGGTCTTCCCGGGCATCGCCGACGTCGGCACGCTGGACAGGTTGTCCCGCCTTGCCGGCCAGGTCGAGGTTCCCCACCGGTCCACCACGCGCAGCCCGGTCCTGGCGACGTTACTCGGACGCGGTCAGTCCCGTTCGATCACCGTGACCACGCGCACCCAACCAACGTTGCCAGTCGACGCGATAGCTGCCGGTCGCCCGGGTCAGGCACTCCATATCGACGGCGTAAAGCCTCAGTGGATGCCGGTCGTGCCCTGGTTCAACGACACCTTCCTGCGCTCGGTAGTCGAGTTCGGCTCGTGCCGGCGGTCCGAGATAGCCGGTCGCCAGAGCCCCGGTCGCCAGAGCGAACTCACAGGGCTGGGGGCACACGAGCGCGAGCGAGGTCTAGGGCGTTCGCGGTAGCCCGGTGGTCCGCTTCAGGCGCCGAGTTGTGCCCAGAAACGTACGTGAGCCGGCCCACCTTCCCCCGCCGCCTGCCCGGTCCCGCCCCGACGCCCGGCTCCGCCCAAGGTGGGCCGCTTCACGCGCCGAATTGTGCCCAGAGACGTACGTCAGCCGGCCCACCTTCCCAGAACATTGCGAAGCTCAGGTCCTCGTATCAAGGCACGCCAACAAGGCAGCTCTCAATCTCGGACCACCGCGGCGGACCTCTGCGACCGTAGTGGTAAGAACTCGGTAGCCCTCGGCAGCCACTGCGCTCTTGCGTTCGTGGTCGAGGGACAGCTTCGACGGCCCGTGGTGGTGGAGATACCCGTCAACCTCGAGCACCAGCTTGCACCGCGGCCAACAGAAGTCGACCCGGGCAACGAAGCCGTCCCGGCCGACCACGACGAACTGGCAGACCGGCTGCTCGAAACCCTGGGCTAGCAACCAACGAAGGACTTCGGCTTCGCCGTGACTCTCGACGCCCCCGAGCCCTTCCAACCAGGGCTCGATGGCGCGGGTGAGGTTGCCAGAGCCCCGGACACCGCTGCCAGCGGTACGGGTCCGGCAGTTCCGGAGCAGCGACAGCGTGGTTTGGCCGCGCACGAGAGCGTCATCCACTAGCGTCACAAGCTCGCTGAGGACGAGCTCGCCGGCGAGGTCGATGATCGTACGGGCGACCGTCGTTATGGGCAGGCGAACTCGCAGGGCTACGTCGGCACTGTCCAATCGCCGGGCGCGGTGAACAGCGACCGCCGTCGTGGACAGGCAATGAACCCGCCAGGGCACGACGACGTCGATGCGCTCGCCCGAGGACCGCGATACTGCGAGCCCCCAGACCCGTGCCGCCGTCAGACACCCGATCCAGGCTGCTGGACCACGCTGCAGGCACGCAGCCATCGCCACGGTCTCGAAACCGCCAGGCCACCCAGCCAGCAGGAACACGTCCCGTTCGAGAGCCTGCAAGGCTCCGCTCTTGACCTGCCGCGTGATCCAGCGGCAGTCCACTCCCGCCTCGTTCAGCTGACCTCGAGTCACGACCCCGTACTGGCGCCGGGCAGCGGGTTGCAGGGACTTCAAGACATTGCGCACTCTTTCGCCGCTCATGGCCGCCGCCCCAGCCATCTACCCAAGGTGGGCCGCTTCACGCGCCGAATTCGGCGCAGAAACGTACGTCCGCCGGCCCACCTAGCCCCACCCCCGGACGCCTCAGCGCTCAAGACCGGGCCCGCCACGCTCCCGGTCCACTCCCCGATATACATCTCGCTCGCCTCCCCGGCCGACCGTGACCACGAAGCCGAGCGCTTTGAGCTGGCGCTGAACGGAGCGCTGGTCCTCGACTCGCTCGTCGTAGGCACTCTTTGCGCCAGCACTCGGACGCTCGACTCCGAACGGGTTCCGAGAGTCCGTCACCCCATGTCGGCCACGCCACTCCTCCACAAGGACAGCCCCTCTTCGCCAAGCCTCGCGAGTCGCCGGGTCTCTGCCGGCCCTCTTCAGGGCCTTCACGAGGTAGGCGGGCCTAGTCGCCTCGGCCAGGCGGCCGACTACCTCGTCTGGCAAGGGCTCGGAGTGGGACCACCTCGCCAGTTGTGGCACGACCACCACGTGCGTGCGGTCCACACCGTCCGCACGACCCACCACCTTGCGCAGCGACGATGTGCCACCGAGGATGACCACGGGTGTCCTGCTCGTCTCGTCAACAGGCATGGACTCCAGCAACCGGTTTAGGCCCTTGGCGTGCACCAGGTGTGTCACACCACCTGGTTCGACTTTGCCCGGCACGTCCCGGCGCAGCGCCGCAGCGCCTGGTGGGAGGTCCCCCGACACGTCACGACGCAAGAATTCGAGTACCGCAGCATCTGCAGTGACGACGAGCGACCCGTCTTCCCCCAAGCGAGAGAGCTCGTGCAGACCCGCCGCCAACGTGGGCACTCCGACGGCTGTCGTTTCGCCGAAACGAACCACCGGCCACACTCCCTCTCCCTCCCCTGCAGCCTGGCGGAAGCCCAGTTCCGCCGGGCCGCTCGCCTTCACAGCCCGGAGCTCGGGCCGGACGGCCAGACCGCGGTCCGAGCCCACGAGCATCACGCTCGCACCTGTCGAGTGGCAGGTGCGAAAGATGTCTTCGAGGGCGAGCGGCCCATAACCCTGTGCCTCGGCGACCACGACAACCGAACCCGATTCGAGCCGGGACAAGTCAGGACCACCCGTCCGCGATTGTCGCCCGGGGCGCTCGAAGGTCTCGATGCCGGTCGCTGCTTCGAAAGACGCAGCCGCCCAACGGGAAGGCGCCAGGCCGACCGCCCGCCTGCCTTCGACGGGCGCCGCCCACTGGCAGGCCAAGCACGAGAGGCCGTCGAGCGTGGCGACTCTCTCCCCTGGGCCGTAGCTGATCACGCTTAGCGAGTCCCCGAGCTCGGTGGCCAGGTCATTGACACGAGACGCAGCCTCCAAAAGCGTCGTCGCTGTGTAGACGTCCTCAGTGCGTCCAGTCGGAATGCGGCCGACGCCCGGCACACCGGCAGCCCGCAGCCGTCCCTGTTCATGGCGGACGTGTACTACCGCCGCCGACAGCAACAAGTCGTCGACGTCGGCAACTGCCACGGCAACCTCGATTCCGGCGGTGGATGCCGAGCAGCGGGCAACGATCGCCTCCCGGCGCCCGAAGGTGCCTGTCGAGTTGGCGCTGAGGAGCGAGCGAAGCGCTTGATCTTTCCAGTCCGCTTGCTCGCGGGCCAGAACCGCGGCGCCGTCGACCCTCCCCATGACGCTGCGGATTCGCTCGTCTGACACGCCGCACGCCAGCCGTACCCGGTCCCACATAGCCTCGAGCTCTCGACGGGAGATCCGAAGGTCTTTCGGTCGCTTGGTCCTCAGCGCGATCAGGTTCATGGCCGGCCGGCTCGTCCATCCCTTCTCCTTGGCCTCGGTAGTGATCTCGATGGCCCGCCGCGAGAACCTCTCCTTGAGCTCGACGGGAAAGCCTTTGATGTCGGCCCACGATCCGGTGGTCACTTCCCACTCGACGCCAAGGCGGCGCGTGAGCTCAACCCGGAGATGGGCCTCGTAGAGCGCACCGGCCGCCCGGACCTCGGCGTAAAGCGACCGGGCGTCGAGGGGCCGCGCCGGTCCGCCGTCGCGGGGGAACACCAGGTTGGCGACGAGCAGGTGAGTGTGAAGGTGCGGGTCAGGGGCACGGCTGGAATGGTGCAGGAACCCGACCGCCAGCAGCCCAGATGCCTCGACTACCTGCCTGTCCCTCGAGCCCCCCAGGACACAGCAGGCAGCGACGCCCTCGAGGTAGCCGAGAGTCGCTGCTACGGCGCTGTCGTGAGCGGCGCTCACCTGCGCCGATGCTTCGGCGTCTCCCGCCAGCTTCGAGAGAACATGCAGGATGCTGACGGTCTTCGGAGTTGAGAACGTCAAGTCGAAGGCCGCGATCCGGCGGCGCTCAGGTCCCGCCTGCAAAAGCTCTCCGGTCGCCGGATGCACACCGGACAGCACGGCCCGCACCTCGTCTGGCGTTGCAGTGCCGATCAGGCCCAGGGCCGAGTTGCCAGCTCCCTTCCATACCCCGTCAGGTTCCACAAGGCCGTCAGGGTGGTCAGCGCCGGACGCAGTGACATCGAGGTAATACCCCACTCGGTCGCCAGACACCTTGCAGCAGGTGAGCACCGCCAAAGCTTACATAGTGTTTCCTAGTATTTCACCCACTTTTACGCCCTCTCCAGATGCTTAGCGAGAGAAAGCCGACCACGCAGGCAAGCGTGACGACGATGCCAAGTACCTTGACCCGGTGAAGGCTGAAAGCGACGGCGATCACGACCAGCGTCGCAACCAGCAACTCGGGTGTGTCACCGACCAGGAAGTCCCACCAGAATCTGCCAAAGGCCGTCAGAGCCCGAACGATCGGGTTCGGCCGTTCAGTCTTGACCGCGCTCATGTCAGCGCACCCGCCGGACCAGCACCCGCCGGACCAGCACCCGCCGGCAGGGCCCGGCGCATGAGACGAGTGCCGAGCGCCGCCGTGGCACAGAACAGCGCAACGAGAGCCAGCAGGAACAGGTCACTGCCGGGCCACTGCAGACCTGCACCCTCGCCGATCCAGAAGACGCCGAAGCTCGTGAGCATGATCGCCACGGCCATCTTCATGGCGTTCTCCGGCACCTCGGAGAGCTGGCGCGCCACCACGAGTCCGACGATGCCTACCACTACGACGGCCGCCGTCGCCGCCAGGGCCGCCAGCAGGAGGTGGCCGGAGCTCGAACCCAGCGTGAGAACGATCATGACTACCTCGAGACCCTCCAGGAATACGCCCTTGAACGCCACCACGAAGCCCGTCGCTCTCCGCTCGTCGGAGAACGACCTCACGGTGTCGGCGTAGATCGCGTCCTCGTCGTGGACTGCCTTGTGGCCACTGGCGCGCAGCACCGCCTTCCTGAACCAGTTGAGCCCGAGCACGAGCAGGAGGCCGCCGACCACGACCCGGAGGCCGTCAAGAGGGACAAGGTGGATCAGAGGCGCCCCGACCGCAGCAACGAGCACTGCGAGCACTGCGACAGCTGTCGCCGCCCCCTGCAGTGTTGAGCGCCAGTTCGTCGAAATCCCGGCGGCGAGCACGATGGTCAGCGCCTCGACCATCTCGACGGCGCTTGCTCCGAACACGGCCAGGGCAAGGATCACGCTCGCAGTCATCGTTTCGGAGCTCCTGCGGTGTCGCTGATCCGCTCGCCGTAGTTCGCGAGTGCCCTTCGGGCCATAGCGGTCCCTACATCCTTTAGCTCGGGCGGCGAGAGAACCACAGTCCCAGGGCCGAGCCGGCAAAGCAGCCGGGCGAACCAGCCTTCGGCGTCGCCGACGAGGATTTGGACTTTCAATAGCTCGCCGGAGGGAACTATAGGGCCGAGCGCGACCTGCTCGACGGCGAGCTCGGCGCCGGCGGGAAACACGACTTCGGCTTCGACGGCGTCGGGGCCACCGAGGAAGGCGCCCGGCCTCGATAAATAGTCCTCCAACCCTGGCGGCGGTTTGAAGTGGCTATTGCCGGGGCGGACTGCCTGCACGCGGTCCACTTGAAACCGTCGCAAACCGTCGGCCGTATGGCACCAGGCGTCCAGATACCAGCGGCCCTCGCGCAGCACTACCTGGTACGGATCGACTGTTCGAGTGCCGGCTTCCAGCGCTGCACTGGAGAAGTAGTCGACCTCCACCGAGACCGCACGCCGCGCCGCCTCCTGCAGTTCCCGCAGGTGAACCGGCTCCTCGATCTCGACGACCAACCGCTCGGTGCCAAGAGCAGCCTGGAGCTTGCCGAGGGCTGATCGGAGAGCACCTTCGTCGTCGGAGCCCGGGACGGACAGAAGCGCCCGGGCGGCGGCGGCCAGCACGAAGCCCTCCTCCGGCGTCAGGCGCTGCGGTCTGGCGAAGGCACGCAGCCTCTCGGCTACGACCCTGTCGCCGTCGACGTACAACTCGATCAGCTGATCGGGCGAGTACGGCGGCACCCCGCAACACGAGGCCAGCTCGAGGTCGTGGACCAGCTCGCCTGCTCCCATCGAGAAACGAGCGGCCAACTCCCCCAAGTCCGCCTCCCCCACTCGGGCGAGATGGACGAGGATGGCAAGAAGTCTCCGTAAGCGCTCACCGGCCATCACGCTCGAGCCAGAACGGGAATGTTGGGACGACCGAGGCTGGCTCGGCGCCGAGACCGCCGGAGACGGTTCATCGGTGCGAGAAGGGACGCCCACCTCGTTCGGCGCCGGTGCCACGGCCAGCTCCTCCAGGCGGGCGACCACAGCTCGGCGCAACTCCTGTGGTCCTTCGACCACGGCCGTATCGCCAAGCCCGGCAACGAACGAGACGAAGGCATCGATGTCTCCGGCACGTAGGCGCAGCTGGGCACTCCCGTCTGCTTCCCAACCGACGACGGCGCCGCTGGGTGCTTGCGAAGCCACCACCCTGGCCATACGGGCGTCGACGACCAGCTCGGCAACCGGCACGTCCTCCGAACCGTCAACCTGGCTCCAGGGCAACAGGCGCACGGCGTCCCGCAGCTCGTAGCCCGGTGGCGGATCGAACTCGGCTCCGTCGCCCACCTGCGGCACACTCTCGAACCTGTCCACCCGGAACGTGCGCCGGGCAGCCCCGCCCGCCGCCGATCGATCCCTTCCGGCCAAATACCACGCACCCTGTCGAAACATCAGCCCGTACGGCTCCACCTCCCTCTCCCGCCCGTGATAGCCGAACTTCAAGACCGCCTTGCGCCGGAGGCCCTCGTGAATGGGGCCGAGTTGTGGGAGGGAGGGCAGGACGGCGACCGGGGGCACGCCTGGACCGTGGCTCGCCGTGGCCAGCCCCGCGCGCTCGAGGGCAGCCTCGGTCACGGGGCCGCCCAGCTTGGCGAGGGCGTCAGCGCCTGCTGCGCCTCCCAGCTGCACGGCAGCGATCGCGAAGGCCAGCGCCTGCTCCTCGGCCTCGTCGAGATCGAGGTCGGGAAGGTAGTAGTCCTCGGGCCTGATTCGGTAGCCCTGCTGGGCGGCTGCTTCCACCGGCTCGATGCTCAGCGGGATTCCGAGGTCGCGGATCGCCTTCTTGTCCCGCTCGAAGGCCTGCCGACCGGCCTCGCCTTCGGGATAGCCGGCGACGGTGTCCGAGATGTCCCGGATGGTGAGAGGACGGTCGGCCTCGAGCAGCACCATGACCAGGTTCGTCATCCTCTCCAGTCGGTCGACTCGATCGGCACGCCCCGGCTGGACGGCGGCGTCTGTGGAGTCGGCAGGAGGCATCGCCAGAATGGTAGGGCTCTTGCGGCGCCTCCCCGCTGCAGAGCTGGCTGGCGTCAGAGGCCGAAGCTGGTCGCGTACAGAGCGCCCCTCAGTGCCTCGGCACCGTCAAGCTCGATCCGGGCTGCCCCCTGCCGGCCGAACAGCAGGAGCATGAGCTCCTGCGGACCTCCGGTGACGACCAGCCCGGGCTCGCCGGCCCGAGCCGTCACGGTGCCGTGGCGGGGAGCATCCAGCCGAAGACCGCCTGCCTTGAACCGGCGAGACATGACCCTGGCACCCAGCTTGACCCGTGACCAAAGCAGGCGGTCTATAGAAGAGTCGACTCGTGGCTCGACATCGCCATCGACTCTGCGCACGTCTTCCAAGTGGACGAAGTACTCGATGGCATTCACCGACGCGTCGAGGAGGCGCATCGGATACGGCGGGCCTGACCGGATCTTGGCAATGAGACTGCCGTAACCAAGGTCTCCTTTGGCCCTGTCCATAGCCCGCTGAGTCAGGTCCGCGAATTGCGGGAGCATTATGCCTGGAGCCGCCAGCGGCTTCGCCTCCCTAACGTAGAGGTGGGCAGCCAGGTCCGAGGTGGTCCAGCCTTCGCACAGCGTGGGTGCCAAGGGTCCCTTGGCCTCCAGCAGGTCGCAGAGAGCCTGCCGCTCAGACTGGGCGATCGACGGCATCGGGCCACGATACAGGCCGCCCGATCGGGCGGACTCGCCGACCCTGCGATAGACAACGAAGATGCCGCAGAGACAAATTCTTGCCACCAGTGGTGGGTGGCGCAGAGACGCCAGAGGCCAAGTGCACTTCGACGGCCTCATTCACCATGCCCTTCGCCTGTCCGGGAAGCTGCGGCCGCGGCTGTGCTTCGTCAACACTGCGGGCGGCGACAGCGGCGAGTGGCTCGCATATTGCTACTCCGCCGCACAAGGTGAGAGCGTTGATGCGTTCCACCTCCAGCTGTTCACAATGCCGAACGTCGACGACGTCGCCGCCCACCTTTGCTCGATGGACGTCGTCTGGGTCGGAGGAGGCTCGGTCGCCAATCTCCTCGCCCTATGGAGACTTCACGGCGTCGACCAGGCGATGCAGGAGGCTTGGGAGGGTGGCGTCGTCCTGGCCGGCGTGAGCGCCGGTTCTATCTGCTGGCATGCCTCGGGCACCACTGACTCCTTCGGGCCGGAGCTCCAGCCGGTGACGAATGGGCTCGGTTTGCTCCCTTTCGGCAACGGGGTCCACTACGACGGCGAGGAACAACGGCGACCACTGGTCAACAAGCTGGTCGCCGAAGGGACCCTTCCCCTCACCTACTGCACCGACAACGGCACGGGGCTTCACTATGTGGGCACCGAGTTGGTCGAAGCTGTGTCCGAGCTCGAGGGCCAGTCCGCCTGGTCCGTCGAACGGAGCGAAAATGGGGCGGCTGTCGAGACAGCCGTCCCGACTCGCCTACTCCCCTGAGAACGACCTCTCGTGCTGCAGGAGCCGGGCCTTGAGGGGTAGCCCGCCGCCGTAGCCCGTCAAAGAGCCGTTCGACCCGATGACTCGGTGACACGGAAGAACCAACGGGATCGGATTGCGGCCGTTCGCCATGCCGACGGCGCGGGACGCCTTCGGATTACCCACCCGAGCCGCCAGGCTGCCGTAGCTCTCTGTCTCCCCATAGGCGATGTCTGCCAACGCGAACCAGACTCTGCGCTGGAACTCAGTGCCTGCCGGGTCCAAGGGAACGTCGAACCGTGTCAGGTTGTATGCAAAGTATGCGTCGACCTGCCGCCCGGCCTCTTCCACGGCGGCCGGCCTCCCTCGCCTTTCTGGGGGGAGCTCGGACAAGTCGAAGGAGTCCGGCAACAGCAAGTGGTGAAGATGCTCAGTGTCTCCGACAAGCAGCATCTGCCCGACCGGGGTCTCGATCGGGTGCCACTCGTCCTTGGTCGCCAAGCGTGGCGTTGTCATCACAGTCATCTCCATTGCTCCTATCGCTTGCGGACATGGTGTCGTCTCCGATCGGCAGCGACCAGAGATACTGCAGGGCATAGGCTCGATACGGTCGCCACCTCCTGCTCAACTCAAGGGCGTGGCGCTCGCCGCTCGGGAGGCCAAGCCGATCAAGGGCCTTGCGCACGCCGAGGTCCGAGGCCGGGAAGGCGTCAGGATCGCCCAAGGCGCGCATGCGCAGGTGGGCGACGGTCCAAGGACCGATCCCGGGGATCTGGAGCAGGCGGGCACTCGTCTCGTCGCGATGGGCTCCGGCGTCGAGCGACAGCTCTCCGGAGGCCACCAGCCCGCACAGCTCGATCAGGGCGCGGCCCCGGCCGGCTGGCATTGGCAGGTCTTCGGGTCGCAAGCCGGCCATGGTCTCGGCCGACGGGAACTGCCTCTCGACAGTTCCGGCTGGGCTGGCGAGCGGGCGCCCGTACCGCAAGGCGAGGCGACTAGCCAGCTTGCGAGCGCCGACGACGCTCACCTGCTGGCCCAGAACGGCGCGGACTGCCACCTCGTGCCCGTCGACGTGGCCAGGCACCCTGAGACCAGGAAGAGCAAGGACGGCCGGTCTGAGCACGGGATCAGCTTCGAGCACCGAAGCGATCGCACCGGGCTCGGAGTCAAGATCGAACATCTGGCGGACACGCCGCACGGCAATCGTGAGATCACGGAGGTCTTCGAGCGCGAACGTGCCGTTCAGCATGCCGTCCTGGCTTGCCCTCACAGTCACAACGCCGCTTCCGTGCGGCAGATCGAGAGCTCGCCGGTAGAAGGTTGCGTCGCCTTCCTCGACACCGGCAACGAGCCGAGCGGCTAGGAACCCGAACAGCACATCGGCCCGAAACGGTGGCCGGTAGGCAAGGCGCAACACAACGGGCACCGGTTCGCCAGTCCTCCGCACGACGGTCGATCCGCGGCCGCCGGCCCGCTGGCGCAACGCAGAGGGTGAGTCGCCGAAGACCGTCATGATCGTGTCGTTGAACTGGCGGACACTTCCGAATCCGGCCGCAAACGCCACGTCACCGGCCCGTAAGTCTGTCGTCTCGAGCAGGATCCTGGCCGTGTCGGCCCGTTGCGCACGCGCCAGCTCGACGGGCCCGGCGCCGACTTCGGCCACGAGCAGGCGCTGCAACTGGCGAGGGCTGTAGCTCATCTTGCGAGCCAGCCCCGCCACTCCCTCGCGGTCGACAACACCCTCGTGGATGGAGCGCATCGCCCTTCCCACGACGTCACTTCGTAGGTTCCACTCGGGGGAACCGGGCGAGGCATCCGGCCGGCAACGCTTGCAAGCCCTGAATCCCGCACGCTGGGCGGCGGCGGAGGTCGGGAAGAAGCGCACCCTGTCGCGTCGAGGAGTGATCGCCGGGCAACTGGGACGACAGTAGACCCCCGTCGACGTGACTGCCGTAAAGAAACACCCGTCGAACCGCGCGTCCTTCGCCTTCACCGCCGAGTAGCGGTGCTCGTCGTCAAGCCTCGCCCACGCTGCGTGCGGGGCAGCCCGCGTAGCGGCGGTACCAGCCGTGCCGGGAGGGCCTGGCGCGGCGGTGCCAGGAGGGGCCGGCACGGCGGTGCGGGGAGCGGGGAACGACGGCATGATGTGTGAGCAGTATGACAGGGAGCCGTGCATCGCACTAGCGGATTTCGGACATCTGGTTGAACGAGCCCGGCCGCCTGTGCGCCGATGCGAGGCTGGGCTACTAACGTCACCAGGGACAACGAAATTCGGTGACATCGGGGAGGCAATGCGATGACGATTGCGGACGCAAGTGGTTCGGACGCACTTGACCTGGAAGCTGTGGACGCGGTCGAGTTCTGGGTCGGCAACGCCCGCCAGGCTTCGCACTTCTACCGGACAGGCTGGGGTTTTGACCTGGTGGCCTACGCCGGGCCGGAGACGGGCGTGAAGGACCGGTGCTCGTACGTGCTCCAGCAGGGCAAGCTGCGTTTCGTGCTCACGTCGTCGCTCCGCGAGGGCACGGAGATCTCCCGCCACGTGGCGCGCCACGGCGACGGTGTCCGCGACATCATCCTGCGCGTGGCCGACGCCGGCGCAGCCTTCGACTTGGCCGTGAAGAGGGGCGCAGTGCCCGCCCGCCCACCCTGGGAGGAAAAGGACGACCACGGCGTGATCCGTCGTGCTGCTATCGGCGCCTTCGGGGAGACGAACCACAGCTTCGTCGAGCGCAGCGGCTATTCAGGGCCGTATGCGCCCGGCTACGAGGCGCGCACGGCCGTCGCAGACTTGGGCCCGTCCGTCGGGCTCCTCGATTTCGACCACTCCGTGGCGAACGTGGAGCTCAACCGCATGGACTTCTGGGTAGGTTTCTACGAGAAGGTGCTCGGCTTCACTCTCGTGCAGGGATTCACCGACGATGACATCTCGACCGAGTACTCCGCCCTCATGTCCAAAGTCGTCTCCGATGGCCGCGGCCGCATCAAGTTCCCGATAAACGAGCCAGCCCCAGGCAAGAAGCGCAGCCAGGTGGACGAGTACCTCGACTTCTACAACGGCCCCGGCGTGCAGCACATCGCAATAGCCACCGATGACATCGTCGCCTCAGTGGCATCCCTGGAGGCGCGGGGTATCGAGTTCATGCGCGTGCCGGATACCTATTACGAAGAGTTGCGTGAGCGGTTCGCCGACATCGATCTCGACATCGACAGCTTGCAACGCGCGGGCATCCTGGCGGACCGCGACGACGAGGGCTACCTGCTCCAGATCTTCTCCCGTATGAACCAAGACCGACCGACGGTGTTCTTCGAGTTGATAGAGCGGCACGGTTCGCTCGGCTTCGGCAACGGCAACTTCAAAGCGTTGTTCGTCGCGCTCGAGCGCGAGCAGGACCTGCGCGGCAACCTCTGAAGATGCCCAGCTACCGTCGAGTAGGGGACATCCCCCCGAAGCGCCACCAGCAGTTCCGCGGGCCAGACGGGAGGCTGCGGACCGAGCAGCTGATGTCGAGTGAGGGCTTCTCCGAAGAGAGTGCGCTCTCGTACCACCTCAACTCGCCGATGGCGATAGTGGCAGCAGAGACCCTTGAGGTCGCAGCCGAGTGCCAGCATGAGAACGAACCTCTGCTCCCCCGTCATTTCAGGTTGCACGGGCTGAAAGTCGGGGGCGACGCCGTCATGGGCAGGCAGTTGTGCCTGGCCAACGAGGACGTCCGGATGTCGTACGTGGCAGCTGACTCGGCGAGCCCACTGTTCAGGAACGCGACTGGTGACGAGCTGTTCTACGTCGAGGCCGGGGGCGCCAGGCTCGACAGCGAATTCGGGAGCCTCGAGCTGAGCGAGGGCGACTATGCCGTCGTCCCGACGAATACGACTTACCGTCTCGTGCCCGCCGAAGTCGTTCGCCTCTTGGTCCTCGAGACCCGAGGGCACCTGAGCATCCCGGCGCGCTACCTGTCGACGCGCGGCCAGTTGAAGGAAGGAGCTCCCTTCTCCGAGCGCGACTTGCGGGGTCCGAGCGAACCGCTCCTCGAGGCCGGCACCGACGTGAGCGTCATCGTGAGGACGAGATCGGGGCTGACGAGATACACCTACAAGAACCATCCATTCGACGTCGTCGGCTGGGACGGTTGCCTTTATCCCTGGGCGTTCTCGATCCACGACTTCGAGCCCATCGTCGGGTCGGTCCACCAACCTCCGCCCGTCCATCAGACCCTTGCGGCGCCCGGGCTGGTCGTCTGCTCCTTCGTGCCACGCCCGTTCGACTTCGGGCCGAACGCCGTGCCCGTGCCCTACGCGCACGCCAACATCGACAGTGACGAGGTGCTGTTCTACGTCGGTGGCGACTTCATGAGCCGGGCGGGCTCGGGCATCGGGCAGGGCTCTGTGTCGCTGCACCCGACGGGTTTCGTCCATGGGCCCCAGCCCGGCAGCGTCGAGAAAGCCCTCCAGAAGCCCGGGACCGACGAGCTCGCCGTGATGGTCGACACGTTCCGGCCGCTGCGGATCGCCGGGGCCGCCGAGCTCGTCGAGGATGCCGAATACGCCTGGACCTGGGCAAGGAACGAGTAATCGTGTCGGACCACCGTCCGTCTGCAACGCTTAGGAGGTGGAAGACCGGCAGTGGCTGAAAGATACCCGAGGGCGAGATGCAAATCGCCGTGCCAAGTTGCAACTCGGGATCGGTGCCAGCCAGGCCCTCACGATCCTGGCCATCACCGCAGCGCTGACGGCGTTGCTGGTCTACTCCTTCGAGGTTCGCTGGCCTGCCCTGATCGACGTCTTGATCGGCGCAGTCTGGGCATTGGCCGTCGGAGGCTACGTGATCGTCCCGGTCATCGGCAGTGCCGTCGCCGACGCGCTCTCGCAGTTCGGTAAGAACAAGCTCGCCGAACGGTCCGAGCAGGCCCCGACAGAGACCGACGAGTGGGAAGAACGGCGCCACATCCGGCCCGAAGTGACAGACATCGGCCTCCATCTGCCTGCCTCGCAGCGAGAGTCGGCCCGTGAAGGCGCCCAAGCAGCCAAGGGTTTCGACTGGGCAGGGTTCATCGTCGACGTCTCCGTCCGCCTCCAGGATGCCCTCGGCGATGGCTACACGGCCGAGGGAAGCGGCTCGTCGCTCGTCTTGCGCAAGGGCGAGCAGGTGAGGCGCATCAACCTCGGGTCGATACTGCAGCCTCCTCCACTCGACGTGTCCGAGCGTGCCATGCGGGCCTGCTTGAAGATGATGGACGAGGCCCAGATGTTCGCCATGCGAGTAAAGCACGAACCGTGGCCAGAGCGGAGCCTCGCCGACCAGATGGGACCCTCGAACCTGCCGCGCCCCCGGGTCCGGATGGACGGGACAGACATAAGCATGTCGTGGATCGACTCGCATGGTTCTGTCCTGAAGCTGCAGGCCCTGCCGCTCGGCGAGGCGCACCCTGGACCGGTCGGCAGCGGCGAGTCTGCCTGGTAGCAGGCGGTCACAGCCTCAGCTGGCAGGTCCGCCGCCAGGACCAGGACCCTCGCCGAAGCTTGGGTCAGTGGTGGGGTGCATCAGGTTGCGAAGACGATGGGCTGCTCCCTGCAGGGGATGGATTCTGTTGTCCCACAAGAATCTGTTGGAGTGCCACTGGCGGTACACGGCTGCTTCGTCCCATCCTGCCGGGCGCATCTGGACTATTTCCTCGATAGCCCGCAGCCAACGGCGCATCAGCACCGGGCCGGGCCTGATCCATCGCTCCCAGGCGTCACGGGCTGCCCGGCCCATCTCGCAGGCTTCGTCGCGACGGGCCTCGAGGATCTCCGGCAGGTCGGCTATCCGGTCCTCGCCGACGCGTAGGGAGAAGTCGGCCCAAGGGACTCCGCTCGGTGGCAGCCAGTCGTCCGAGATGATCACAGGGACGCGGCCGAGTTGCATCGTCTCGTAGACGCGAAGAGTCGTCGGGCTGAGCCCCCGGGGGCAGAGAACGAACGAGCTGTCACGAATCTCGTTAAGGTAGACCCGCCTCCCCTCGTCATTCGCGGCCTCGCCGTAGTCCCACCAGCGGTAGGTCCGGGTGATGCTGGCCCTTAGCGCCGAGACGTCCATCTCGAACAGCCTCTCCCTGACTCCCGCCGAGTTAGACCCTCGGAACGAGAAGAGCCACCGAGGCTCGCCCATCCTGCCAAGCAGCTCCTGCTCGACGGCTCCGTCACTCGGTCCCCACATGTCGGCCGGTCGCATCCGCACCCAGTCGATGGTGGCGGGCTGCATAGCGCAGTACAGCCCGGACAGGTGTCCCACAGGCCGATCGCTGAACTCGTATACGAAGACCTTCTCGGGATGTGCCCATATCGACGGGTCGCGCTCGAGCACGCCTGCCCAGGCGCGGAACTTGTTGTGGCCCGGCTCCGCGCACAAGATGATGTCGGCGCCTGCAGGAGAAGACACCGGTCGGTATCTAGGCTCAAGTTCGGCAAGTGCTGCCTGATAGCCGGCAAGACGGGCCGGGAGGGTCCCGTGGCCTGTCAGGTAAACACGCAACACACAAGCCCTTCCGATACAGGGTGGCCAAGCAGCCGCGGCCCATTTCTATGCAGGCATCCGGGCCTGCGTGCCAAGATGAACTCTATGCGAATCCGGGTCCCGGATTCCGCCCGACAACCGGATCGGCTACTACAGCAACGTCGCCGAGTCATTCCTGCCCAATGCGTACCGCGGTACGGGCAGCCACGTGTCTCTCTATGTCGAGCGCGCCTACCGTGGCGGCGACATTCCGACCGCCAGTCAGACTCGTGCCTACTCCGACGAAGTCGTCAGCGAGTTGCAAGAACAGGACTACATCGGCCCACCGACGTCGTCGACACCAGCTGGGTCGAAATTGCCTACACCTGGCCGCTCCCCGGCTCGACGTGGCGCGACCGGGCGATGGCCGCACTAGCCGACGAAGGTATCATCCAGGTTGGTCGCTACGGGTCGTGGCACTTCCAGGGAATAGCCGACTCCATCGGTGATGGGCTGGCGGTCGCCGAGCGGCTCTGCTCTTCGGCTGCCTAGCTCCAAGGCGTGGCCGCCTAGGCGGCGTGCGACGCCGCCCAAGCGAGAAGATCCTCTGCTGACCTAGCGTTCATGATCCGGTCGACGCAACCGGCCAAGCCTGCCGCCGCGGCCTGTTCGCATCCGAACGGCAGCCACTCGAACTGGCCAGGGGCGTGCGAGTCGGTGTCGATCGTGACTACACATCCCTGATCCAGTGCCCTCACAAGCAGCTCGTGTGGTGGGTCACGCCTCTCGGGGCGCGAGTTGATCTCGACAGCGGTCCCGGTGCGGGCGCAGGCATCGAAGACCGCCTCGGCATCGAACGTGCTCTGCGGCCGGCCCTTACCGACGATGAGGCGGCCGGTGCAGTGGCCGAGGATGTCGGTGTGAGGGCTCTCGACCGCCCGGATCATTCGGTTGGTCATCTGGCGGGGCTCCATCCGCAGCTTGGAGTGCACGCTCGCCACTACGACGTCGAGCCGGCTCAGGAGCGCTTCGTCCTGGTCGAGCGTGCCGTCTTCGAGGATGTCGACTTCGATGCCTGTCAAGATCCGAAACGGTGCCATCTTCTCATTCAGCCCCTCCACCACCTCGAGCTGGGCGAGCAACCTGGTGCTGTCAAGGCCGTGTGCCACCGTCAGCCGCGGGCTGTGGTCAGTCAGGGCAACGTAGGCGTGGCCGAGCGCCCTGGCGGCACAAGCCATCTCTTCGATTGGGCTGCCGCCGTCTGACCAGTCGGAGTGCGAGTGGCAGTCGCCTTGCAGCTGGGCACGGATCTTGAGGCCCGCTTCTTCGAGCACTGGGAGCGTCGTGGTGGCCTCCAGCTCGGCCAGGTAGGGCGGGACCACTCCGGCCAGGACCTCGGCGATGATCCGGCCCGACGTGTCCCCGATGCCATCAAGATCCTTCAGCCTCTTCACCTGCGCCAGTCGCGCCAGGTGGTCCGGCTCGGTGGCGTCGACAGTTGCCGCTGCCTTGCGGAATGCCCGCACTTTGTAGCTCTCCGCCAGGTCGCGCTCGAGCAGATAGGCGATGCGCCGCAGCACTCCTGCAGGGTCGTGCTCCACGAAGCGGACACTAGTGCCGGGCGGAGCCGGCAAGCCTGCCGTGGCAACGGCCACGGCCGTGAGCGAGACTTGGGCTGTGAAGGTGGACGCCCTGTTCCGCGGGAACTTCACCACCTTCGACCACCGGCATCCTCGGGCGGTCCTGATCGCCGTACTGGGCGGTCGGATCGTGGCCATGGACGACGAGGCCGAGGCGCTTGAAGCGCCGGTCCAGGAGGATTTCGGCCAGTGCGCCGTGTTCCCCGGCTTCCACGACGCCCATTGCCATACGGCCGCATTCGGGCTCGGCCTTTCCGAGGTCGACCTCTCCAGCCCGCCCCTGACGTCGCTCGAGGGCCTCTACGCGGCCGTTGCCGAGCGGGCAGCCGGGCTGCGGCCGGGAGATTGGGTCGTCGGCTCCGGCTTCGACCAGAACAAGCTCGGAGGATCGCACCCGTCCGGCCAGCGGCTGGACGTGGCCGCCGGTGGCCGCCCTGTCTGGCTGAAACACACGTCAGGCCACATGTGCGTCGTCAGCTCGGCCGTGCTGGCAATGATCGGCTCGGCCGCTGACGACCCGATAGAGGGCGGGAGAGTCGCCACGGGAAGCAGCGGCGAGCCAACTGGTCTGCTCGAGGAGAAGGCTCAGAGCTTGGTGCAGCGGCTGCGGCAGGCGCCTTCTGTGGAGCAGATAGCCGCCGCCATCGGTCAGGCGCATCAGCGGTACTTGTCGGAGGGTCTGACGAGCGTCTGCGAGGCGGGCGTCGGAGGCGGCTGGGTGTCGCAGAGCCCACTGGAGCTCAGCGCCTACCAGCTTGCCCGTGACAGCGGGCGACTCGGCGTGAGGACTACGGCGATGATCTCCGCCTCGGTGCTTCATGAACTCGGTGGCAATGCCGACGGCGCCCTGGTGGGTGCCCCGAACGATGGCCTCACCAGAGTCGGCCTGGATGCCGGCATCCGGAGCGGCCTCGGCGACGAGTGGCTGCGCATAGGCGCACTCAAGGTCTTCAGCGACGGTTCCCTGATAGGTCGCACGTGTTGGATGCACGACGGCTTTGCCGACGATGCCGGCAACACCGGCTACCCGCAAGCCGATCCTGCCGAGATGCGGGCAACGATCCTCGACGCCCACGCCGCCGGGTGGCAAGTCGCCACACACGCCATCGGCGACGCCGCCGTCGACTTCGTCCTCGACTGCTACTCCGAGGCACTGCGGAAGATGCCCCGGGCAGACCACCGCCACCGCATCGAGCATTGCGGCGTTGCCGACGATGTCGCAGTCGCCGAGATGGCGGCACTGGGGGTGATAGCCGTGCCGCAGGGACGTTTCGTAGGTGAGATCGGCGACGGCATGATGGCAGCACTCGGCCAACAACGAGTACCCCGGGCCTACAGGCTGCGCTCCTTGCTGGACGCCGGGATCATCCTGCCTGGGAGCTCCGACCGCCCCGTCGTGGACGGGCGGCCGCTTCTGGGCATCAGGGACATGGTCTCCCGTTCGACCCAGTCCGGAGCGCCCTTCTCGCCGTCCGAGGCGCTCACGGCCGAGCAGGCGCTGTATGCCTATACGGTCGGCTCAGCCGTGCCGACCCGATCAGAGCACGAGAGAGGACGGCTTGCCCCGGGCATGCTGGCGGACTTCGCCGTGCTGGCTGCCGACCCGAGGGAGGTGCCGCCGGCAGAGATCTCCGACGTACCAGTAGTGGCCACTGTCGTCGGCGGCGAGATGGTGTTCAGATCCCTGCAATGAGGCGGCGACATCGCCAAACCGAAGGCGCGTAGCATGCGCCGATGGGCTACCTCTACAGAAAGTTCCGCAGGCTGATGGCTCGGCGGAGGGCGACCAAGCAGCGCCGGCGCTGACCGCAGGCGCAAGCGGCGAAGAGAGACTGGCCCGAGCGGGCATCCGCCGGTCGGTTACACCCTTTCTGTAGCTTGGCTCCCGGCCGAACGATCACTACCAAGGAGGACACCGCAATGGCCACGACCCGCTCCTCCTCGACGCCCCCCGCTTCGGCGGGCACCGGTGTCCAAGCTCAACCCGTGCGCCCGCAAGTCGAGATCCGCAGCAGCAACCGGCGCCGCAAGACGGCGGCTGCTTTCTACGAGGGCGACAGGATCGTCGTGCTCGTGCCGTCGCGCCTCGGCTCCCCCGATCGGGAGGAGACCGCCGAGCGGCTCGTCAACCGCCTGCTCAAGCGTAGGACGCGCATTACAAGCTCCGACGCCGGCCTCGAGGCCCGGGCCGCCACGCTGGCCCATCGGTACCTCGACGGCGTGCGCCCCGACTCGATCCGCTGGGTATCGAACCAGCGCCGCCGCTGGGGCTCTTGCACCCCGGCGACACGTACGATCCGCTTGTCGGACCGGCTGCAGGTGGTGCCGGACTGGGTGCTCGACTCTGTCATAGTCCACGAGCTCGCACATCTGATCGAAGCTTCTCACTCGGCGCGATTCCACTCCCTGGCTGGCCGTTACCCGCGAATGACCGAGGCCGACGCCTATCTCGACGGCTACTCCCTCGGCATGGCATCAGGAAGCTGGGAGCCGACCACACAAGCGCCCGACGCGTACGACGCATGCGGCCTGTTCTGCGACTCCGATCAGCCACCTGGCGACACTGGCGAGAGAGCCAGCTGATCCTGCCGCCGGGCACGGCCGGCGTACCACCGGACGGCCAGTGGCGGGTAAGCAAGTCGCGGGCCTCCCTATAGAGTCTCCGACCATCATGGGAGCCTCCGAGATCGCCTTCTGGCTCAATCCAGCGCCAGAAGGCCAGGACTGCTGCCGATGAAGTCGTCGGACGGCATTGAGCCGCTCGACGACGACGAGCGATATGTCTGGTCGTTCGACCAGAGGGACCTTGACAACCCCAACAAGATGGCGTTCACGCGCCTCGTGTACATGGAGCGCGTGGCCTACATCATCAAGACCGTGAAGAGATTCCTGCCGCTCGGTGCGAAGATCGCCGACATCGGGTGCGCACAGGGCAACATCGCGATCACCCTGGCAGAGTTCGGCTACAGAGTGGACGCCTTCGACCTCAACGCGTCCTTTCTCTCGTACGGCAGCAAGAAGTACGAGCGCGGCGACCTCACTTGGCACGGCGGGAACATCTTCGACTTGGTCGAAGAGAGCGAGTCCTTCGACGGGATAGTGCTGGGTGAGATCGTCGAGCACGTCGCACATCCCGATGCGCTGATCCGGCGATGCGTCGGGCTGCTGCAACCTGGTGGAGTCCTCGTCGTCACCACGCCGAACGGGAGGTACATCCGAGAGAGGCTGCCTTCTTACTCCGACATCATCGCCAGCGGCGACCTGCCTCGCATCGAAGAGCAGCAGTTCGGGCCAGGAGGCGAGCATCACCTCTTCGCCTACACGCTGCTGGAGCTCCGCTCCCACGTCCCGCCGAACTCTCAGCTGATACACGTGGGGTACCTGGGAAGCGGCCTCCTGAACTCGCACGTACAGAGGCTCCTCGACACGCCCTACCTCGGTAAGACCTACGGCCGACTCGCTGTCTCCTGTACCCGGCTGCCGTTGATCCGAACACTCGTCAGCCTCTCCTTGGTGCTCGTGATTCGCCGATCCCTCTGAGTCCCTTCGATGGGGCTACCGACCCGCCTCGACCGGCTGGCGTCAAGTGCCATACTGCTGTCTCTGGAGGTAGCGGACATGGCCTACAACACCGGGCGCGTCGTGCACGACGCCGATGCCCACATCATGGAGACGCCGAGCTGGCTGCGGGACCACGCTGATCCGCAGGTAAGAGACCGTATCGAGCCTCTGCGCTACCCGGGCGGCAACGAACTGCGGCAGACAGGTGATCCCGACGAGCAGCAACGGGACCTGGAGGCCGCCTTCGAGCGCCTGGCCGCGCGCCATGCCAGCGCGGAGTACCGGGCGGTCGAAGAAGCCGAGATAATGAACCGCAAGAATTTCGCCGCCACCGGTTCGTTCCTCAGCCAGGACAGGCCGAGAGCGTTGGACTTGCTGGGCTTCTCCAGCCAATTGGTGTTCAACACGTTCCACAACAGCCGCCTCCACGGCTGGGAGCACTCTTCGGACATCGAGCTCGCTTATGGCGCCGCCCGATCCCACAACCGGGGGATGGTCGAGTTCTGCTCGGTCGACAGACGGCTCCTGCCATCCTGCTACGTACCCCTGGCAGACTTCGACTTGGCGGCAGCCATGGCGGGCGAGGCAATCGAGATGGGAGCGGCTGCGCTCCTGGTTGCTTCCGGTTGTCCGGCCGGCCACTCCCACAGCCACATCGGCCTCGACCCGGTCTGGGCGCGAGCCGCCGAAGCGGGCATCCCTGTCGTGTTCCATGTCGGCGGCACGGGTCAGCTGATCGACCCTCACTACTTCGACAACGGCCTTCCTGTTCCGCCCGACTTTCACGGCGGCGAGGAGAACTTTCGCTCCGTCGACTACATGGGCATTCCCCGACCGCCGGCTCAGACGTTGGCAACGATGATCTTCGACGGCGTCTTCGACCGCTTCCCGACGCTGAAGCTCGGCGTCATCGAGCAGGGAGCCATTTGGGTGCCTTCGTGGATGCGACAGATGGAGTCGGCCTTCGAGGCGTTCTCCCGCCACGAAGAACGGCTGCAGCGGCTGCAGTTACGACCGAGCGACTACGTGCGCCGCCAGATGCGATTCACGCCGTACCCGACCGAGGACGTCGGCTGGATCATCGCCAACTCCGGCAACGAGACATGCATGTTCTCCTCCGACTACCCGCACGTCGAGGGCGGCCGGCGGCCTCTCGAGCGCTTCGAGTCGTCGTTGGCAGGAGTTGGCGAGGCATCGAGGCAGCGTTTCTACTGTGACAACTTCCTCGACCTGATGGGGCCCGCCGCAGTCGACAGGCTGAACGTCGCAGCGGCCTGACGCCGGCACGCGGCGCGGGTCGTCACGACTCCTCAGTCCCCCACCGAGGTGACCTGGTCCCGCAGCCGCCTCATGCTGGCATGGGCTCTCGAACGAACGGTCTCCTCGACAACGGGCGCCGCCAACAGCCCGGTTAGCCCGCTCGGACGCTCGTACGAGACCTCCATCACGACTCGGGTGCCTTCGCCGGTCGGCTCGAGCATGAACGTGACCGTCTGCCCGCTGTCGCCGGCCGACGCCCACGTCACACTCCGGCCCTCGCGGAGGGCGGCGATGGTGACGATGGCCTTGAAGACCTTCGGGCCGACCTTCATTACTGCGTCGAAGCTGGCTCCTTCCCCGGCGGTGTCGTCGCTCGTCGGCTGGAGGGACTGTAAGCCTTCGATGAACATCGGCGCCTGCTGGTAGTTCGCCACGAAGTCGAACAGCACCAAGGAGTTGGCCGCAATGGTCCCGCCGACGCGGATCGTGGTCCTCACAGCTGTCCCGTCCGCCAGCGCACGGTTGTAATCATCGCCGCGCCGACTGGCACCTGCCAACCACTTGTCTCGTCGGGGCGCTGCTGAGCGCCAGCACAGACTTCGCCCGGGCACACTCCAGGCTCGGAGCGTCGTGGACCGAACCTGTCGAAGCCGTCCCCGGCGTCTCGCAGCAGCTCAGTGCCCTGCGATCCGTGGCGGCGGCGGGCGGCGACGTCTGCTCGGCGGGCCTCGGGGTCAACGACGTCCTCAACTCCGGGCGCCTCCCCCGCGGCAGTGCCCTCATAGCCATGCTGCGGCGCCTCGACTCCTCCCTGACCTCCGCTCAGACCAGCCTCGACGCCGCGCAAACCCAGGTCGGCGGTGCCAGGTCGTCTCTCCTACTGCCGCCTATCTCGGGCCGCCTGAACGAGGCCATCGTCAAGGTGTCCGCCGCCACTCACGACGACTAGCACCGAGGGGCTGCTACGACAGACAGGCATCGCGGGAGTCTTCTCGCCGCCTGCCAAGTCTGACTTTCTGGCTATGACGACCCAGAACACGGGAGAGAACAAAGTCGACTGGTTCCTCCACCGCACGGTCGACTACCAGGTCTCTTACAACCCGCGGACAGGCGCCGTGAACGGGACGGTGAAGGTGACGCTCCGCAACTCGGCGCCGACGACCGGCCAGTCGGCCGTCGTGATCGGGACCGACGGCCAGTTCACCAAGCAGGACGGGGTGAACAGCAGCTACCTGACCATCTACACGCCTTGGCTATACCAATGGGCGACAGTCGACGGCCGCGTCCTGCCTGTCAACTCGAGTCGCGAGCTCGGCGTGTGGGCAGACTCTGCCTTCGTCAGTGTCCCGCCCGGCGGCACCACCACGATCGTCCTGCGCGTGGAGGGCAGTCTGCCAACCGGCACTGCCTACCGGCTGACGATGAGCCGGCAGCCGATGGTGAACGCCGACCAGGCTCAGGTATCAGTGACGCTCCCTCCAGGCGAGGGCTTCACCTGCTCGAGCGGCTTGGCGCTGTCAGCTGCAGGCAGCCAGGCGACGGCACGGTTCGAACTCGACACCAACGTATCGTTCTCAGCCTCCGTCGGCGGCTGAGTCACCGGCTGGCGCGCGGCGCCCTGGTGCGCCTGCCGGCTTGTGGAGCAGCTCGACGTAACCGGGCGAGCCGGCGTCTCCGCTCAGCCAGGCGTGCGCCTTGAAGTCGTCCGCGGGCGAGGTCACCCCGACAACGACCTCCTTCTCTACGCCCCTGCTTGCGTACCACGCCTGGCGAATGATCGCCTCTTCGAGGCAGGTTGCCCCGCTGCGCCCGAGCACGGCTCGCAGCACTCTGTCACCCTCCAAGGCGGACAGCGAGCCTGACAGCGGCGGCGGCGAGATCGAGATGCTCCCGTCGATTCCCGCCACCGGCAATTCCCCGTGCACCCGCCGCAGTGAGCGCCTGGCCCACACGACCAAGCGAGGCCCATGGGCCACCAAGAGATATCCTGAGGTCCGGTGGTCGGCAGACCCACCGGGACGTCGCTCTTGGACCCAGCCGCTCTCTGCAGCGCTGTGCAAAGACTCCTGCCAGCCCTTCACAGCCGCCGGGAAAGCTCTCGTGGCCTGCAGGAAGCGGAACCAGTAGGCAGAGGCGAGACCTGGTGGATGAGGCGGATGGCCTACGGGATGGGCACCCGCCCAACGCCTCATGAAGTCAACCCTCGGCACGGCCAGGCGAGGCAGAGCCGCCATACGCCGCCGCCACGTCGGAAGGGCCAACAACTCGGCGATCGCCGTCGCCCCATCCGGGACGTGACCCGAACGCATCCAGATCGACGGCGGCACGGCTGGCGAGATGCCGAGGCGAGCCACCAGCTCGGCGCCCTGCGGCCTCTTCCCCAACCCCACGACAAAGGCCGGCAGGGCGTCGCACTCGGTCGCCAGGTCTGCAGCCTTCCGCCACAGTGCATCGCCGAAGATGCCAAGCGCACGGTCCAGGTCCAGCATCGGACGCCGGGCACGGTCGTCGGGCCAGGCGTGCAGCGCCGCGAGCAGTGCACAGCCTGCATCTCCCGGCACCCGGACCGTTCTTCCTCCCACCCTCAGCGGTGTCGCGCCAGCGTGCACGACGTCCCAGAACACTCTCGGCCGGCCCACCCCGTGGAAGCCCCGGTGCAGGTCAACGGTCACCGGAGGGTTGCCGAGCATCCAAGCTTCTTCGTACACCTGAGCCCCGAGCCGGTGAGACGGGCCGACGGGAACCCTCCCGTATCCCAGCCCTGCCAGAGCGAAGCCCGCTTCCGCGAAGCGGTGTGGGGGCACGAGCAGGTCGATGTCGGCATAGGCGCGCCGAGAGGGATCTTCGGAGTAAAGGCGCGTGGCCATAGCCGGCCCCTTCAGCAGCACGGAAGGGATCGCCAGCTGTTCGAACCGTTCGACCACCCGGGCGGTCGCAACGTCCAAGGCCAGAGTACGAGCGACGCGAACCGTGTCCGGCCCGACAGTCGTCACCGAGAGGCTCCTCGCATGCGGCTGCCCACCCAGACATCGAGGACCGCCTCCATCGCAGGCCAGCCTACTCAGCCGGCGCGGTGAGCGGGGGTTGGCTGCGAGAGGGATGGCCGCGGAGGGGGGTGTGTTTCTAGGTAGCATGTCAGCCCAGCGGTGCCAAACGTGGCAATCTGGGCGGGCGCGCGATTAGGTGACGCTCAAGATCGGAAGGGCATGACTAGGGGTCAAATGTGCAGATCTCGGGCCGCGGGGCGGCTCAGATGAACGGCGCCATGCCCGTCGACTCAACCGAGAGGTCGCTCACCGAGTACCTAGACATCTTCCGGCGGCGCAAGTGGTGGATCATCGGTGTAGTCGTGCTCGCCGTCGGGTCGTCGATCGTGTACACCAAGCTGGAGACCAAGAAGTACACGGCCACGGCTGAGGTGCTGGCGCAAGCCCAGCCGAATTACCAGACGGGTGCTGTTCCGACGCTCGGCCAGTCTGAGCTGGCGACCTACACGGAGCTGGTCACCAGCCCCGCCGTCACCGCCCTGGCAAAAAAGCAGCTGAACGTCAACCATCCGATCGCTCACCCGGTGGCTTCGGTCGTCAACTCGACCGACCTCATCGACATCGCATGCACGAGCCCTCATGCCGCCTTGGCCGCCAGGGTGGCAACAGCCTACGCGGACGCCTTTGCGTCCTACGAGCACACGGTCACCCAACAGACCCTCGAGACCTCGATAGCCACTGAGACCGCCGAGTACAAGAGGTTGCAGGCCGACCTGGCGACCGCCGTAGCGGCGAAGAACACCCAGCTGCAGATCCAGGACAACAGCCAACTGTCGAACACCTCGCAGGCCTTGAACCAGGACGAGGCCGAGCTTCAGAACGCCCCGAGCAGCATCTCTGTCATCGCTCCGGCGCGAGTTCCGACCATTCCGAGCTCACCCAAGAAGACACGCGACGCCCTCCTCGGACTGCTCGCAGGTGTCTTCGTAGGTCTCGGGCTGGCACTGGCGCTGGACTACGCCGACGACAGGCTGCTGACCCCCGTCGACGTGGAGAGAGTCGCCGACGGGGTGCCGGTTCTGGCTGCGGTGCCAATAGTGGCCTCCTGGAAGCGGCGCAAGGACACGCTCGTCGTGGCACTGGCCGACCCGACGTCGCCGGTGGTCGAGGCTTACTGGTCGCTCCGGGCCAGCCTCAGGTTCCTCGACCAGGAGCGCCCCATGCGATCGATCGTCGTGACAAGCCCGGCAGAGGGCGAGGGCAAGACGACGACGATCGCCAACCTCGGTGTCGTGTTGGCCAAAGGCGGCCAAAGGACTCTCGTAGTGTCCTGCGACCTGCGGCGCCCCCGTCTCGGGAACTTCTTCAAGGAGCCCATGCTGCCCGGTCTCATATCCGTCCTGCTCGGAGACGTCTCCTTGCAAGAGGCGATAGCACCGGTCGACCCCGTCCCCAACCTCTGGTTCCTAGACACGGGTCCTCTGCCACCCGATCCGCACCGGGCCCTCGTAGGCGCTGGCATGCAGGCGATCTTCGAAGAACTGAGGGATCACTTCGACATCGTTCTGATCGACAGCCCTCCGTTGCTACCCGTGGCAGACGCCCTCGCGCTAGGGCAGATCGCCGACGCGACGCTCATCCTGGCTACCTACGGACAGACTCACAAGCGGCAGCTGCGTCACGCTCTGGAGGCTGCCAAGACGGCCCGCGTCCCGGTGGTGGGGATAATCCTGAACGAGGTCAGCCGGACGTCGCCCTACGGCTACGCGAACTACAGCGGTTACGGCTACTCGTCGTCCGAGCGGAAGAAGGCGGCTCACAAGAAGGAACGTTCGGGCGTCCTGCCACTGGCGTCGACCCTGAACGGCGCGCCACACGCCGGTAACGGCTCGATGGTGGCGGGTGGTGAACGAGAGACCATCGCCGCCAGCGATTCGCCATCCGGCGGTTTCTGGAGAGATGGGGACGAGTCATAGCTCCCAGCTCAGTGCTGGTAATCGGCACCGAATGGTTCGACGACCGGCCTGGTGGCCTGGCCCGCTATTTGAAGGACCTGGTGCCCGCCTTGGTCGACGAGGGCATCGACGCGGGCGCCATCGTGCTCGGCCCGGCGCTGACGGCCGGTGACCGGTTCGAGGCTGTCTCGCGGACCGACGCTTCGCTGCGGGAAAGAGTCCTGGGTGTGCACCGCGCGGCTTGTGCCCGAGCTGGCAGGACGGACGTGGTCGACGCCCACTTCGCCCTCTACGCCGCCGGGCCGCTATTGCTCGGCCGGCTGCGGAAGACACCGTACATCGTGCACTTCCACGGGCCCTGGGCGGCCGAGAGCCGGGCGGCGGGGAACTCGAAGCTCGTAGCGGCGGCCAAGCGGGAGATCGAGCGCGCCGTCTACCGCCGAGCGAGCGCGGTTGTGGTTCTCTCGAAAGCCTTTGGCTCCATCTTGTTTGACAGCTACGGCGTCGAGAGCAGCCGGATCCACGTCATCGCTCCGGGTGTGGACGTCGAGCACTTCACTCCGGGCGACCGCCTAGCGGCGCGGGCGGCCCTCGGGTTCGGCCCCGAGACTTTCGTGGCCGTCTGTGCGCGGCGGCTCGAGCGCCGCATGGGAGTCGACGTCCTCCTCCACGCTTGGCGAAGCGTGCAGGCGTCAGTACCCGATTCGCTACTGCTGGTCGCCGGTCACGGCACCGAGCGAGCGAGGCTGGAAGAACTGGTTGCACAGCTTCCGCAGCCTGCAGGAGTACGCATTCTCGGCCGAGTCGAAGACGACTCCCTGCTCGCGCTCTACCAAGCGTCTGACTGCTCGGTGGTGCCGACCCGCTGGCTGGAAGGATTCGGCCTCGTCGTTCTGGAGTCGCTCGCGTGCGGGACGCCTCCAATTGTGACAGATGCCGGCGGGCTCGCCGAGGGAGTGCACGACCTCGACGCCAGCCTCGTGGTACCAGCCGGCGACGTCTCGACCCTGGCGGCGCGGCTCGTGGAGGCTGCCGGTGGCGCGCTACCGACCAGGAGCTCGTGCAGGGTGCACGCCGAGCGATTCTCCTGGCCGGACGTTGCCAGGCTCCACGCCGAGCTGCTGCACGAGGTGGCCGGAGCTGCGCCAAGCAAGGGACGGCGCCTCAGAGTCGCCTTTGTCGACCACACGGCGGTGCTGTCCGGTGGCGAGCTGGCCCTTGCCAGGCTGCTGCAGGCTCTCGACGTGGAATCCCACGTGATACTGGCCGAGGACGGGCCGCTCCGCCAGATGGTCGAGGAGGCCGGAGCCGAGGTGCACGTCCTGCCCCTCTCCGACCATGTCCGCCGTTTGCCCCGGCACCGACTTGGCGGCTCGGTGACGCGCCAAGTCGCTCAATTCGCAAGCACAGTTGCCTATGTCTTCCGCCTTCGCCGGCTCCTCAAGCGGCTACGGCCTGACATCGTGCACACCAACTCTCTCAAGGCGGCTTTTTACGGGGGGGCGGCAGGGCGCTTGGCCCGCGTCCCGGTCGTCTGGCACGTCCGCGACAGGATCGCCGACGACTACATGCCCCGTTCTGCCATCCGGCTCGTCAGGCTGGCGACAAAAGTACTGCCGTCGGCCGTGATCGCCAACTCGGCTTCGACGCTCGACACGCTCGGACGCCTCAGCGTGCCTGCGGTGGCGATCCCCAGCCCGGTCGTCATCGAGGTCGCGTCCGAGGGCCGTCCGGCTGCTGTCAGCGGGCACCCGCTGCGAGTCGGGATCGTCGGCCGCTTGGCGCCCTGGAAGGGGCAAGACTTGTTCCTGCGCGCCTTTGCCAGGGCCTTCCCGACGGGTCCGAACGAAGCCGTGATCGTGGGCTCGGCACTCTTCGGCGAGGACGACTTCGAGGCCGAGATCAAGAACCTGGCAACCTCACTGGGGCTCGACGGGCGGGTGGAGTTCCGCGGGTTCCGCCAGGACATAGGCCATGAGCTGGAACGCATCGACCTAGCCGTGCACGCGTCGACAGTGCCGGAGCCGTTCGGGCAGGTCGTCGTCGAGGCTATGGCTGCGGGCGCTGCTGTCCTCGTAGCCGATCGGGGCGGCCCCAACGAGATCGTCGACCACGAGGTGACAGGTCTCACCTACTCGATGGGGGACGAGGCGGCCCTGTCCGAGGCGATGGAGCGCCTAGCCGCCGACACCGGCTTGAGGCATGCGCTCGGCGAGGCCGCCCGCCAATCGGCCAAGCGATACCGGCCGGAGGTGGTGGCCACCGAAGTGCTGTCCTTGTACCGAGCGGTGCTCGGTAGATGACCGGTCGGCAGGTGACGGGCGGGGCGGTGAGGCTCGCATGATCGCACTCCGTCGTCGCGCGATCGGGGGAGGGTCGGCTCGCTGGGAGCCCCGCCAGGCCATGGTGCCGGTGGCGGCTGCCCTGGCGGCGGCCGGCCTCGGGGTCGCTGTCGTCGAACCGAGCCTGGTCAGGGTGGTACTGCTGGTATCCCTCCTGGTAACCGCATCGGGCCTGGCCCTCTGGTCGCCTACGGCGCTCCTCTACAGCCTGTCGGGTTGGCTGGTGGTGCTCGGCCTGGTGAGGCGCCTCGTCGACACGACGGCTAACGCCACCTCTGGAGGGCTCGGCGACCCGCTCCTGCTCGTGGAACCTGGAGCGATGGTCCTGCTGACGGCCGTCGCTCTCCAAAAGGGTGCCTTCCAGGGCCGGACCCGGTTGGCGAACGCCGTCCTCCTCCTGAACGTTCTGGCGCTCGTCGAGGTCGCCAACCCGCTGCAAGGCAGCCCTCTCGTCGGCGCTGCCGGGTTGCTCTTCCTCCTGGTGCCGATGCTTGCCTTCTGGGTTGGCCGCTCGCTCGTGAACGACCGGGTTCTCCGCAATCTGCTCGTGCTCATAGCCGTCCTGGCCGTTCCGGCAGTGGTCTATGGCCTCTTCCAACAGTTGGCCGGCATGCCGAGCTGGGACCAGGCGTGGATCACCGCATACGGGTACACAGCTCTCACCGTCGGGGGCACCGTCAGGTCATTCGGGCCCTTTACATCGGCGGCGGAGTACGCCACATTCATCGCCATAGCCCTAGTGACGTGCGCAGCTGGGTTGGCTCGACCCCGCTTCGCACTGTTGTGCCTCATAACCGGCGGGCTCCTCGGCTTCGGGCTGTTCTACGAGTCCAGCCGGGGAATCGTGGTGCTGGCGGTCCTGGCCCTGGCGGTCATGTGGGCCGCCCGCAGCAACCTCCGGCCGGGGCTGGCGCTGCTCGCGGGCGTGGCCGGCGTCGCTCTGCTGTTCCTCGTGGCTCACTCGGCCGCCTCGGCGCCCGTACCGGCGCAGGCATCGGCGGGGTCGGCCCTGGCTCAGCACCAGATCCAAGGACTTGCCAACCCTTTGAACACTCAGGACTCGACTCTCCTGCCACACGTCGGGGAGATGTTGCGAGGCTTGCGGGATACCATCACCGAGCCGTTCGGGCAAGGGTCGGGCTCGATATCACTTGCAGCGGCAAGCTTCGGTGGCAGGTCGCAGGGAACCGAGCTCGACCCCTCCAACTTCGGCGTGGCGCTCGGTCTTCCTGGCCTGCTGGCATATCTCGTAGTCGTCGCCGTAGGCATGACCGCCGCCTATCGCCTCGCTGCCACACGCAGGCAGTGGTGGACGGCAGCAGCGCTCGGTTTGCTTGTCGTGACCTTCTTCCAATGGAGCAACGGTGGCCAGTACGCAGTGGCATGGCTGCCTTGGCTGGTTCTCGGCTGGGTGGACAGAAGCCACATGAACCTCCGCGACCAGCCGGCGGATCTCCTGTCGACTCAGCCCAGGGCAATCCAGTCCAGGCCGAGCCACGACGACAAACCGCCCGGCGGTAGCAGCGACGGAGGCAGGCACGGTGAGCGGTAAGCACCAAGCCGGCAGAGAGAGCCGAGCCAAGCCCAGTGCGATGGCACCGTCCAAGCAGGGCCCGACATGGTCACGGGCAACTGCGCTGTTCAGCGGCCGAAAGTGGCTCGTCATCAGTCTCGTGCTCGCCTCGCTCCTTGCCGGCCTGTGCGAGTCGACCGTGCTGGCGCTTGTCGCCACGGCGGCCGGCGCATTGGTCAGCGGTCACTCCAAGGTCGCCTTCGGAGTAGGTCCCCTCGAGATCGTGGCCAGAGTGGACACCCTGCTGGCAGCCGGAATGGTCGCCGCTTTGGTACGCCTGGCCCTGCAGGTCGTGCTCTCGTACCTGCCGTCTCGCATAAGCGCGGACGTGCAAGCCTCGATGCGCCTGAGGCTCTTCTCGTCGTTCAGGCGCGCTTCGTGGGCGATCCAGGCAACCGACGGCGAGGGTGCTTTCCAGGAGCTGGCCACAAGCCAGGTCCTACAGGCGACGTCCGCCTCGATCAGCGTCACCACGGCCATCTCGTCGGGAGTACTGCTCCTCGTTCTCGTGACGTCGGCAATCTTCGTCGGTCTCACGACGGCTCTCGTGGTGATCGCAGCCGCCTTGGGTCTGTTCTTCCTCCTCCGACCCCTCAACAAAGTCAGCCGGCGCTACGCGAGGGCCTTGTCAGCGGCCCAGGTGGGTTATGCCAGAGGGATCCACGACTCGGTCAACGTGGCAGAAGAGACGCAGGTCTTCGGCGTCGGCGGCGCCCAGGAGACCCAGCTCGGCGTTCTCGTCGAGGCAGCCAGGCGCCGATTCTTCTCCACACAGTTCATCGGGCGACTCGTACCCGGCACCTATCAGGCGATCGTGCTGCTGCTGCTCGTCGTCGGGCTAAGCGTCGTCGACGCGACCGGGGCAGGCCATCTCTCATCGTTGGCGGCCGTTATCTTGCTGCTCGTGCGAGCCTCGTCTTATGGTCAGCAGCTCCAGAGCGGGATCCAGTCGGTCCATTCCAGCCTCCCGTTCCTCGAGAGGCTCGACGAGGCTGGCCAGAAGTATGACTGTTCGCCCGTCACGAGAGGAGCGGGCGTACTGGAGACCATGCCCCCGATCGCCTTCGACAACGTCTCGTACTCCTACCACGCGGGGACGCCCGTCCTGCGTGGGGTCAGCTTCCGGGTCGAGCCGGGTGAGGCGATCGGAGTCGTGGGACCCTCCGGAGCAGGCAAGTCGACTTTGGTGCAGTTGCTGCTGGGGCTCCGGGTGCCTGAGTGCGGCACGTACTCGGTCGGCGATGTCCCCGCCGAACACTGGACGTTCGAGAGCTGGACGCGGGCCTTCGCCTATGTGCCACAAGAGCCGCGCTTGCTGCAAGGCACGGTCACCGAGAACATCGCCTTCCTGCGGGAGATAGAGGAGGCAGCGGTGACCCAGGCGGCACGTTTCGCTCATGTTGACGGCGAGATAGCTACATGGGTTAACGGCTACGACACACTCGTCAGCCAGCGGGCCAACGCAGTCTCTGGTGGCCAGCGCCAGCGCCTCTGCCTCGCCAGGGCACTCGCCGGCGACCCGTTCGTGTTGATTCTGGACGAGCCCACGAGCGCCCTCGACGCGCGCTCCGAAGCCCTCGTGCAACAGTCGCTGGCAGCTATCAAGGGCCGCCTGACCTTGATCGTGGTCGCCCACCGCCTCTCGACGCTAGACCTCTGCGACCGTGTCATGGTCATGCGCGACGGTGTGATCGACGCCTTTGCGCCCGCCGCAGAGCTGTTGAAGACGAACGACTTCTACCGCAAAGCGTCCTCGCTCTCGGACTCCAACATCTTCGAGGAGATCGCCCAGTGAACAGCAGGACTGCCGCCCGGAGTGGCTCCCCTCGCCATGGCTGAGCCGTCTCCGGGTTGCGAACGTCCAGCCGGACCACGAGTACCTGACTTCTTCGTGGTGGGCCACGCCAAGAGCGGCACCACTGCGCTCTACGAGATGCTGCGCCAGCACCCGCAGATCTTCATGCCTGACCTCAAGGAGCCGATGTTCTTCGCAACGGATCTGAGGCCGCGTTTCCAGGCGCCCCACAAGGGACTGCTGCCGGTGACGCTCGAGAACTACGTGTCGTTGTTCGCAGCGGCGCTGCCCGGCCAGCTACTCGGAGAGGCGTCGGCCTTCTACTTGTTCTCCCGGACTGCTGCAGCTTCCATCGCTGCCTGCAACCCGGCGGCCCGGGTGATAGCCATCTTCCGCGAGCCGGCCGCCTTCCTCTGCTCCCTCCACCTCCAGCACCGACAGGACCACCAGGAGAGCCGTCGCAGCCTGCGCAAGGCGCTCGCCCTCGAAGCCGATCGGGAGCAGGGGCGGCGGGTGCCGCCGCGGTCCTACTGCCCCCAGCTCCTGCGGTACTCCGAGCAGATCCGGTACACGGACCAGTTGAGCCGCTACCGCGAAGTCCTCCCTCCAGGACAGATCCTCGCCCTGGTTTACGACGACTACCGGGGCGACAACGCCGGCACGCTACGGCGCGTGCTCGACTTCCTCGGAGTCGACGCCTCTGTCCCGCTTGCGGCAACCGAGGCGAACCCGACGGTGGCCGTGCGGTCGCAGTTGCTCGACGAGACGGTCCACCGGGTCTCGGTGGGCAGGGACCCGGTCTCCAGGGTCGTCAAGGCTGGGATCAAGGCAGCAGTTCCGCCATCTGCTCGCCGCCGCCTCCTCGGCGGCGTCCAGTCGAAGGTCGTCCATGGCGAGCCTCGCTTCGTGGACCGACGCCTGGTGGCCGAACTGCAGGCCTGGGTGCGCCCCGAAGTGGAGCGCTTCAGTCACTACATGGACCGCGATCTCATCAAGCTCTGGCACTACGACGATGCCGGCTGAGGGTACGGGGTTGCCGCCGGCGAGCGACTGGCGGGCTGCCGGGCGCCGCCTGCAGGGCGAGGCCGTACCGCAAGGGCCGACGGTCGTGTCCGGAAAAGGGCCCTATGGCACAGGGGGGCTGGGCAGGCACCTGGCCGAAGTCGTCGAGGCCCTCCGTTGCCGGGATCGCCTGGCAGGATGTCTCAGCGCGGCAGAGTTGCCCGGAAAGCTTTCGGGCTCGGGCAGTACGGTGGCATTGGCGAAGGTGAGCACCTGGGCGATGCGACTCCCGCCGGCTCGATCATCCGCCGGCCGCCGAGTGCTGCTCGAGAGCCGAGGATTCGACGCGGCTGCAGCGCGCCACCTGCCCAGCGGCCCCGAACATCTACTGGCCTTCAACGGCGCCGCCCTGCAACAGATCGCCGCCGCCCGACGGAAGGGATATCGCTCGGTCGGACTGCTCTCGGCCAACAGCCATCTCAACAACGTCGCCCGCCAGCACGGCAAAGCGTGGCGCCAGTACCCCATCGAGCGGCCCTGGGGACCTCGGCTCGTCGCCCGCAACCTGGCGGAATACGAGGCTGCCGACCGCGTGTACGTGTCGTCGCAGTACGCATGGGACAGCTTCGTCGCCGAGGGGTTCCCTACAGCCCGCCTGGTCATGTTCCCGCTCACACCACACGACCGGTTCCAGCCGCGTCCGGCCGGGCAGTCGCCCGGCACCTTCAATGTCATGTACGTGGGCAGCCTGTCCGTCAACAAAGGGGTGCCACTGCTCGTGGACGCGGTCCGGCGCATCTCACACTCCGACCTCCGGCTAGTTCTCGTGGGCGGGTGGTCGAGCCGTGGCATGAGGCGATTCATTGAGACCGCCATGGAGGCCGACCGCCGCATCTCGGTCCAGCCGGGCGACCCGCTGCCGCACCTCCACGAGGCCGGCGTCTACGTCCATCCCAGCTACGAGGAGGGCTATGGCTACGCGGCGGCAGAGGCGCTCGCCTGCGAGGTTCCGCTAGTCGTGAGCGAGGACTCCGCCGTCAAGGAGCACGCCGGGGGCAGCACGCCGATGACAGTCGTGCCGACCGGCGACTTGAGTGCACTGGTGGACGCTATAGATTCAGCCTATGGGCGCGCATGGGTCCGCTGAACGCACCCGGCCGCCGCCATCCACCTTCGGTTTAGGCGATCGGAACTGACCTGAGAGTACGGTTCGTACTGACAACACCCCTCGTCCACGGCGGCATGGCGCTGGCAACCCGACGGCTGGCGCTGGCGCTGAGCGAGGGCGGCCACGCCTGCGACATCGTCGTGCCGGGGTCACTGGACGTTGAACCGGGAGCCTGGGAAGTGCCTGTCCGCGGCATCGAGGCGCTCCCGCAGTCCCAAGAGCCGCTCACATCACAGGATCAGCTGTCCAGCCAGTTGGCCGTAGATCGGCCCGACGTCGTCGTGGTGGCAGAGGGTCGTAGCGGGCTGCTCGTCGCGGCATCCAGGGTGGCACCGACGCTGCTTCACTGCCACGTGCACTCGGTCGCCTGCCCCGATGACGCCCGCTACTGGAGCCGACTCGGCCGGGAGTGCAGCGTGAAAGCCGGCTGGAAGTGCCTGGCCATGCGACCCTTGCTGGGCTGCACGAACCTGGCACGGGCCACGTCCGTCAAGCCGGTGCTGGCTCGGCGCCGCCTGGGCGAGCTCGTCTGCGGTGGCGCCGTCGGAGCGCTCGCCATCAGCAGCCACCAGGCCAGCCTGCTACGAGGAGCTGGGGTCGAGAGCCAATCGGTCGCAGTGCTGCCTAACCTCGGCATGCGCCTCACGCCTGCGGAGCTGCGTAAGGCTGCGGCTTCCACGGCCGCGGAATATCGCTCGACTGCCGTGTACATCGGCCGCCTCAGCAAGACGAAGGGAGCGCATCTCCTTCCCGCTCTTGCCTCGCGGCTTACCCCTACGCCGCTCAGGGTGTTCGGCGAGGGTTACCTCGACTCCTTCCTGCGCGACCGGATACCGACCTGTCTCGGCGGGCAGGTGCCACAACGGCGAGTAGCCGGGTTGCTGCAGTGGGCGAGCAGTGTCCTGTCTCCCTCGTTGTGGCCGGAACCTGGGGGAATCGTAGGGATAGACGCCCAGCTGTTCGGGGCGCCCCTTGGCACCTTCGACATCGGGAGCGCGTCGGACTGGCCACAGGCGACTCTCTTCCCGGTGGGAGACACCGACGCCATGGCGAGGTGGGCTGGCAGACAAGCCTCGGTCTCCTCCCCGCGACCAGCCGAGCTGATCGCCTCGGCTCAGGACCGGTACTGGCGCCGCGTCGCCTCTCGAGCCTCAGGCTTGCTGGAGGAGTTCAAGTCGTCCGGGAAGTTCGTGGACTCCGCGACCGACGCCGTGCGCCAGGACGTCGGCGCGTCGCTCGGTCTACCGCAGCCGCGGGATGGCGGCTGATGCGCCTGCTCAATCTCGGAGCCTCCGAAGGAACCCTTTGCGGAGCACGCGACTACGCCACGCTGCTGGCAGGCGAACTGAGCCGCCTCGGTCACGACATCGAGACTCAGTGGCTGCAGCGGCCACTGCCGCCAGGCTCGGCCCGCAACCGGCTGAAGGTGGCCCTGGCGCCGGCAAGAGAAGGGCGCTTCGACGCGGTCCTTTGGCACTACTCGGTCTTCACCTACTCACATCGCGGCGTTCCCTCAATGGTCTGGCCCTATGCCATGGCTCTGCGGGCCATCCCGGTACCCGTCGTTACCGTCCTCCATGAGCTTGTCTACCCGTGGGGGCACAAAGGGTTGACGGGTACCTTGTGGGCGTCTTCGCAACGGATGGCGCTGCCCGCCGTAGTCGGGGTGTCCGCCGGTCTCGTCGTGACGGTCGAAGAGAGGGCGAGCTGGCTGCAGAGCCGACCGTACCTACCCCGCCGTCCAGTCGTGACGTCGCCGGTCTTCTCGAACCTTCCCGAGGTCACGGTCTCCCGGCGACTGAACGGGGACATACGGATTGGCATGTTCGGGTACCCCGGGTCGTCGGCCAAGCTCGTGGCGGCAGCGCTGTCGCGGATTCTGGGCGGCGGCCAACCCGCAGAGCTGTTGCTGCTCGGATCGCCTGGCCCGGGATCCCCGGCGGCCGCAGAGTGGGAGTCAGCCGGCGCTTGCTCCGGAACAACCGGCGCCTTGCGGTTCTCGGGCGTGCTGCCGCCAGAGCAGCTGGCCTCCGAGATGGCGGGCTGCGACATGCTCCTGTTCCACGACGGGGACGGACCGGTGTCGCGCAAGGGGACCCTTGCAGCGGCGCTGGCCTCAGGCCGGCCCCTCGTGGCTGTGGACGGACCGCACACCTGGCCGGCCCTCGTCGCCGAACGGGCTGTGCGCCTCGTACCGCCAGACGCCGAGCTGCTGGCTGCCGCACTCATCGATCTGGCGGGCGACGCGCGCTCTCGTGAGGCGCTAGGAGCCAGGGGGCGCTCCTTCTACGACCGCAACCAAGGCATCGGAGTCGTGGCCTCGTCGATTGCGGCGTTCATAGAGGAGCTCACCAGCAGGTGCGCCGACGCGAGATAAATGCGAGACCGCCGACCCACAGAGCGACCGCCGCCGAAGCGGAGCAGGCGGCAGTTGGCCGCCGCAAGTGCGAGTCCGAGCGCGCCGCGACACCGTTACCCTCTCCCGGTCGAGACTGAATCCAACATCTCCCCGAAACGCGCGGCGATCGTCTCCCAGTCCAGAGCCATCGCCCGTCGCCGCGCCTGTTCGCCGAGGCTCCGGCGCCGCTGAGGTTCGTCGGCCATCCGGACTAGTGCCGCCGCCAGGTCGCTGGCCCGCGGCTGCACGATCACACCCGCCTCGTCCTTGCCTACGAGGTCGGTCACTCCGTGCACGGCCGTCGCCACGACAGGAAGCCCGCACGCCGCAGCCTCATGCGCCACCAGGGAGTACGTCTCGTACTCGCTCGGTAGCAAGAGCACGTCAGCACCGAGGTAGAAGCGCTTCACGTCTGCTTGATGCCCAAAAAAGCGGATCCACTCCCCCGACCCTGCCCGCGCCGAGTAACGGCGCTCGTCGCCGGATCCGACGACCCAGAGCCGCACATCGGCATCGGTCGACCGGGCCGAACGTACGCCGTCGATGGCAAGGCCCAGCCCCTTGCGGTCCCAGTCGCCACCGGCGAACACCGCTACGAGCGCGCTCTCGGGGACGCCGTGCTCGGCCCGCGCGGCGGCACGAGCAACCTCGTCGGGCCGGAAGACTCGGGTGTCGACTCCGTTCGGAATCACAGCCACGGGCACGCCGGGATAGTGCTCTGCCAGCTCGCTGCCTACGCCAACCGACACGGCATGCAGCAGGCGGACGCGACCAATGCGGTAGCACCAGCGCTCGGCTGCAAGGGCGAGAAGTCGCTTCACACCGGTGTTCAGGCGCCGGAGCGACGTAGCCTCCGGCGGAGCCAGGTGGCCTGTAATAGCCACAACACCGGCGTGGCACATATGAACGCTGGCGACGTCGACCCGGTTGGGCACTATCGCCCCGCAAGTATGGACTACCCCGTCGCCGAGGCGGCGGAGCCTCAGGCCGGCCAGCACGAAGAATGTCAGGAACTTGAGCGGCATCGGTCGGCTCGGGATTGGTATGCGATGCCACGTCACCAAGGGGCGGAGATCGGGATCCAGCCTGGCGGCGACGACAGATATGTCCCAGCCTCCTGCGAGACGCCGGATCAGCTCAGCGTGCACCTTCTCCATGCCGCCGTACATGCCGATGTCGTGGGCGACGACGACCAGGCGCCGCCTGGGTGCGCTCGCCCGAGCGATCGCCGTCACCTTTGCGAGGGTCCGAGCGCCAGCCTGGAAGCACAGATCGCCTGGCCTGCCTCCAGGATCTGCACGGGCTGCAGCTGCTGCCCGATCTTCCACGCCGTGAGGCCGCATGATCTGAGCAGGTCGAGCATCGAGGCTCGGTCGTCGGCAGACAGCTTCATGTCGACATCGACGAGCAGGGTGAAGCGCTGGCTTCTCGACAGCAACGACCGGGCTCCCTCGAGGACTGCCAGGTCGCCACCTTCGACGTCGACCTTGAGCAGATCGATGTCAGCGATCTCGAGATCGGCGAGGCAGTCGTCGAGAGGGCGAACAGCGACCTCGAACGGATCTCGGTCGTCAGACCGCTTGTGATCCGCCCGGAGCGAGCCCCATCCTGACTTGGCACCGGGGTAAAAGGTCGCGCGGCCGGCGTGCTCGGCGAGCGCCACGTCGAGGACCTCGACCCACTGGCAGGCGTTGGCGGCCAGGCTCTTGCGCAGCCAGAGCAGGTTCTCCGGGTCAGGCTCGAAGGCAACGACCCGACCTCGCCGGCCGACAGCCCGGGCGAACATAAGCGAGTAGTCGCCCTTGTTGGCACCCACGTCGACCGCCACCATGCCAGGCTGCAAGAGCCTCCGTACGAGCGCGCCGTTCCAGTACTCGAAGACGCGGAGCGCCCGGTGGATCATCATCGGCGACTCGCTCAAGTTCAGGTAGATAAGCCCGTCCTGGCCGCGAATCCGCAGGTGGCGGTCGGGTAGCAGGAAAGGCAGCCGGCGGCTGGCGAAATATGCCAGCCGGTATCGTGCTTTGACGCCGAGAGGACGGGGATCCCTCAACGCCGGCGCCCGGTGCTGAGGGTCGTCAGATCGAGAGCCACGGCCAGGTGAGGGTTCCCGAGCGACTCTGCCAGCATGGATCGCACGGTAGTCGACGGCGGATCCGGCACCTGACAGATCGGGTGCACTGCCGGCGGGAGGCTGGCAAGTTACGCCACACCAGTCTCACTCGTACTTCCACAGCGAGAGCAGGTCGCGTCCCGTGTACTCGCTGAGTTTCTCCACCTCGGTTCGGGCGTGACGCCGGATCTCGTCCATCAGCTCATCGTCGACCGGCTGCGGCGGCGTGTACAGCAGGTTGTCCTCGACGGCGCCGAGGAGCCGGCGTCGCATAGAAAGCGGGGATGAGCGCCTTCGTCGCGCGGTTCACGGTGGCGGCCACCGGGCCTCCCCGCCCGTCGCGCAGCTTGTACACGGCTTCGCGCAGGCGCACCGAGCGCACCCGGACGGTCGGGTTGGCCTCGGCAGGGCGAGTGGGACCGAGGAGTCGGCGCCGAGGAACTGCAGGACCTGGCAGACCGTTGCCGTGTTGTCGTCTCGAAAGTCGTCGTATGCCAAGTCGAGCACTTGGTGGCGCGGCAGCACGGCGTGATACCGGCACAGCTGGTCGGCATACCGCAGGCGTGACCAGTAGCGAAGCTGGGCGACCGTGAGCGTCTCGCCGTCTCGGGCGCCGGCGGGCTCAAACTCGTCAAACCGCAGGGCGGCGCGCAGGTCTGGCGCCTTCTCGGCCCTGTTCTGGACAAGCTGCAGGTACATCGACGCCAGGAAGGCGGCCGGTTCCCGGAAGATGGCAATGACACGCGCTTGCGGGCTCAGGGCGGCGATTGCCTTCGGGGCGGCCCGTGAAGCGAGGTACTGGGGTGAGGCCTCTCCGGCCAGTTGGTCGTTCCCGGCGCGAGCGAAGAGCGCGAGGTAGTCGCCCAGCGTCTCGATGCCTGCGATCGCCCTCGGAGCCTCTCGTGAGTAGGCGAGCTGCGGTGAAGCGGCCGGCGCGGCGCGGTCGTCATCGGTCGCCGCGAAGAGAGCGGCGTAGCTGTCCAGCTCCGACCCGGCAGAGAAACGGGCCTGCCTCACGAAGGCGTCGCTCGCCAGGTATCGGGGCTCCTTCACGTCCGGCATGAAGATCCCTGGGTGCCGCCGGAGCGTCTCGTAGAGCGCCGTGGTCCCGCACTTCGGGTGGCCAACGATGAAGAAGTCGGGAACTCGCGGCTTCGCCATCCGGGGCATGCTACCGGGGCTTCTGCACGCCCTTTGCTAGTCTTTGGAATGACTCGTGAACTGGCCGGCCGGGAGGGCGCAACTGAGTGCGCATCTTCCTGACCGGGCACGGCACCCTACCGGAGCGGCTCACCTGGTACCGCGAGTCCATCGACCGCCTGGCGCCGAAGCACCGTCTGGTGTCGTCGCCTGGGCAAGCAGACATCGTGTTCTGCGCCGAGTCCGGCAGCAACAAGTTCCGCAGCTTCGCCAAGACGCTCGAGCTGGACAGCGCCGTCACCTCTCACCCTGACAAGGTCTTCATCTACGACTACGGCGACCATCCTGTCTTCTTCTTGTCCGGGCTCTACAGCAACATGCCGCGCCAACGCGTGGACCCCGTGCGCACGCGGCCAGCCGACACATGGTCTGAGATCGAGCCGGCCGCCGTGGCCGAGCTACTCGGGCGCCGGGGCGAGCCGAGCCTGCTCTTCTCGTTCCGAGGCTCGAACTCGGCGACGGTCCGGGAGAGCCTCTACGCCCTGAACACTTCGGGTTTGGAGGCGAGGATCACTAGGACCTTCCGGTGGTGGGACTACGGGGAGGCCTCCGAGGACAAGGACCGTCGCGTTTACCTCGACGAGCTGCGGGACAGCCTGTTCGTGCTTTGCCCGCGCGGGCTCGCCCCGCAGAGCCGCCGGACATACGAGACGATGCAGCTGGGGCGAGTGCCGGTCATCCTGTCCGACGACTGGGTACCACCGGACGGCGTGGCGTGGCCAGACTTCTCGATCCGCGTAGCAGAGAGCCGGTGCGCCGAGCTCCCTCAGATCCTCGAGGACCACCGGCCCGACGCCGCTGAGATGGGGCGTGCAGCACGAGCCGCCTGGGACGAGAAGATCAAGCCCGGACCTGTGCTCATGCGCCGCTGGCTCGGGGCGATCCAAGAGATCATGGAGACGCGCCCATCGGGATGGTCAGAGGCGGCGCAGTATCGGCGCTGGCGTTCGAACCGCTTCCTCTGGGACAACGGTATCCACCCGGCCCAGAGCGCTGCCAAGCGCCTGCTTGGCCGGCGCCGCCCGGGCCCGACTGACCTCCCTGCAGGCTCGAAAATCTCAGCTGGGCTCGGCGTGAGCTCTCAGTCGTACTTCCATAGCGCCAGGAGATCCCGTCCCATCTGCTGACTGAATCGCTCGACCTCCGGTCGCGCCTGCCGGCGGATCTCTGCCATCACCTCCTCGTCGATCTGAGGCGACCGGGTGTACAGAACTCTGTCTTCAGCCGTGCGCAGGAGCCAGCGCCGCGCCAGGCGCGGCATGATCGACTTCACCACCTTGTTGGTGGCAGTCGCCGCGGGGCTTCCGCGACCGTCGCGAACCCTGTACGCCGCCTCCCGCAGGCCAATCGAGCGCACACCGATAGTAGGGTTCGCTTTCAAAGAGGTCATAGGGACCGAGGGGTCGACGCCGAGGAATGCGAGAACAAGCCGGACCGTAGCCTCGTTGTCGTCGCGGAAGTCGTCGTAGATCAGGTTGAGTGTCTGCTCTCTGGGGAGCACGGCGTGGTAGCGACGAAGCTGCTCGGTGTACTGTATGCGCGACCAGTAGTTCACGTCGGAATACGTGAAGGCCGGGTCGTGTTGCCGCCCGGACGCCACCAAGTCCAGGCGTAAGGCCGAGCTCAAGTCCGGGGAGGTCTCCTGGCCGGACTGTACCCGCTGCAAGTGCAACGACCGGAGAAACGAAGCCGGCTCACGGAAGATGGCGACCGTACGGGCACCGGGGTTGAGCGCGGCTATCGCCTTGGGTGCTGCTCGCGATGGCAAGTAGCGTGGCGACGCCTCTCCCAGGAGCTGGCCCGGCTCGGCCGGTTCGAAGAGGGCCAGGTACTGAGTCAATGTCTCGATGCCGCTCACCGCGCGCTGGGCCTCTCTGGCGTAGAGGTCGTGCGACAGAGCTGAGTCAGACCCTTGGTCGGAGGCGGCCCCTCCGAACAGCGCTGCGTACCCGTCGGCTTCTATGCCCGGCGAGAAGCGAGCTTGCCGCACGAAGGCGTCACTCGCCAGGTAGCGAGGTTCCTTGACGGCGGGCATGAATATCGAAGGGTGCGTCCGCAGCATCTCGTAGAGCGCGGTTGTGCCACTCTTCGCCTGGCCCACGACGAAGAAGTCCGGCACGCGTGAGCACAGCTGCTCCCTGCCTATCGCGGCTTGCACCACCGCCTACCTCCCACGATGACGCAGCTGGGCGGCATCACCGGGCGCTCGGCTGCCGACGGCACGGCGCGGAAAATGCCCGTAGTGAGTCCTTCAGACGCCCAAACGGCGGATAGAGCACCGGGTGGTACCTCTCTCCACGATGCTGGAACTGCTTCGCATCTATATAGGCGATCTTCACTCGAACCTGAACCCGCTGGGTCAAACCCAAAGGTTGGCCCTCCTTCTCGTACCTGAGCTCGGACATAACAGAGCCGCAGACAGCTTCCACGATCGACACCTCCCGCTTCGACAGCTGCTCGCGCCACGCGAATGGGTCTCCGCCTATGGGTTGCATGAGATTGGGCTGTCTCTTCGCTCCGGCAACCTCCCTAGCGGTCTCGTAAAACCTAAGCATTGCTGGTGAAAATTCTTCGCCAAGGAAGTCACATATACGCCGGACCACCGCGTCCGGCTCCAAGATCAACTCTTCAAACCTTACAGTCATTCGCTGCGGCGTAGGCACAGAGTCGCACAGGATCTTCTTGCCCCGAGTCCAAGTGTCGTACCAGAGCCGTGCGTTGAACACTGCATCGTTCGACGCGATCAAATCGAATCGGTTCATTGAAGCTACGACCGCTCGCGGGTCGCGCTGCATTACCACGAAGTTTGCGTCTGGAAAGAATCGCATCAGAAGATCAGTGAAGAATACGTGGCCTGGCGTCTTCTCACCCCACCTGGACTTTCCCTGCGAGATAGCCCACTGTTGAAGCGGAAGGGAAAGTAAGCGTGCGTAGTCAGGTTCGAGAAGGTTCTCAAGCATTTCACGAGACACTGTGTAGTCGGCTGGGCGTTCAATAGAGCACCGTTGCATGAAGAATTCGACGGCCATCGACCAACCGGTGGCAGCATCCGAAGCGAATCGTTCGTAAACGCGAGGGAAGAAGTGAGTCTCGTTCGAGATGGCTATGTTCGGATGGGCATTGATCAGGAGTCGCATCAACGTCGTACCCGAGCGCGGCGCGCCCACCACGAACACAGGTGCTCCGGTCACAGCCAGACCGCCGTTCGGCCCGTCACGACTCTGGTCGCCCGAAGCTTCGCTCGTGCTCAATCCCGGCCATCAGTCCGATGACCGGCTGCCCGGACGCAGGCCGGCAACACCGCGCTCGGCACAGCAACTCTGATCAGAGTTCCGGCCCACCGACTGCCACCATGGATGCCGATGACACCGGCTGGCCGATCTGCACGTAGTTCAGGTGAACCTCTTTCGCCGACTCACGGTCTATTGCGCCGCGCGAGTCGACGATTACGTTCCCGGCGAGAACATTGGCGACCTCGAGCAAGTCGGCGACCTTGAATTCCTCCCAGTCGGTCAATACCAGAAGTACGGCGGCCCCGACGCAGGCGGCCACGGCCGAAGCTGCTCGCTCGACACCGACAGGCTCGGCGCCCACCGGCACAGCGGGGTCGTAGGCACGGCACTGGGAACCCGCAGCCGCCAGCGCCTCTACCGCTGCCATGGCCGGCGACTCTCGCCAGTCGTCTGTGCCCGCCTTGAACGACAAGCCCCAGATGGCAACGACTGCGCCCTCGAGTTGGCCTCCGCATGCCGAGCGAGCTTGCTCGACCACTCTGTCGACTCTGAGCCGGTTAGCCTCCACTGCGGCGCCAAGCACCTCCAGCTGTTCCCCCGCCTCGCCGGCTTGATATAGCAGCGAACGCGAGTCCTTCGGGAGGCAAGGTCCGCCCCAACCCGGCCCGGGCCGGAGTGCCGAGCCCCCGATCCTGCCGTCAAGGGCCATGGCAGCCAGCACCTCGTCGATGTCTGCCCCGACCGCAGCAGCCAGGGTGGCCAGCTCGTTTACAAAGCTGTACCGGACGGCAAGATAAGCGTTGGCGGCGTACTTGGTGAGCTCCGCCGACTCGTAGGACATCTCGACGATCGGAGCCCCGAGTCCCGAGAACAGGCTCGCGACCCGGTCGAGACTGGCCTGATCACAGCCCCCCAACACGATGCGGGAGGGTCGGAGGCTGTCAGTCATGATCGTGCCCTCGCGCAGGAACTCGGGATTCGAGACAACGGTTATGCCGCGCGGCCCGAGCCTCGTCGCCAGCTCGACATTGGTGCCTACAGGCACTGTCGATTTGACGACGACGATGCTGCCGACGGCCAGAGACCCTTCGAGCTCTGCAATCGAGGTATCGAGGTAGGCCATGTCGCACGAGCCGTCCGGACGACTGGGAGTAGGCACGCACAGGATCGCCACTCCGACAAGCCCCGCCGTACCGCCTGCGCCCGGGACGAACCTCAGGCGCCCTGAGGCCAGGCACTCCCTCAGTGGCTCGGCGATGCCGGGCTCGTCGAAGGGAGACCGGCCGCCCTTGAGGATGGCGACTCGATCCGAGTCGACATCTGTGCAGATGACGTCGTGACCGAGGTGAGCAAGCGTCAGGGCAGTGGCCAAGCCCGTTCGCCCGGCACCGATGACAGCCACGCTATCGCCGCCTGCCGGGTTCACTCGTGCTCAGTCCAATCCATCGTCGCCACGACTGCTGTCCAGCTAGAACCTAGCCGATCCCCTGTCTCCGGACAGCAATCCATTGGCGAAGCTATCCGGTGTCGCCATCTACGAGGAGCCGACCGGGAGTAGACAAGCCACCCATTGTGGGCGATCAGCCGCCGGTCCGGAAGCCACTTGCGCATGCTCACAGCCGCCGGTTCCGCCTAGCCGTTGTGCGCGGAGGATGGGCGTGCACTCAGACTCCGGCAGCGGGCCATGAACCTCGATGAGTGTCGACGGAGGTGCCCCGCGCACGCGCTCGGCAGCCCGAAGGGCCACTCCCTCACCACCCTCGATGTCCAGCTTCATGAAGTCCGGGGCGAACGTGGTGGCGACGACGTCCAGCCTCACGGTCTCATCGCCGCTGGTCTCGGCGACGGAGCCCTCGACCACTTCGATAGGCCGATCCATCTCCGGGTTGCACTTGCTCCCTTGCCCCGCCCAGTAGCCACATCGACGGCACGAGCTTACGTAGCAAACCCGCATTTGGACTGGATCGTTTGCTAGCCTCGGACGGCGTGCCATCCAATCGTGTCGCGCTCGCCCACGACTACCTGGTGTCTCGGGGCGGTGCCGAGCGTGTGGCCATGTCCCTCGCCAATGCGTTCCCTGACGCCCCCCTTTACACATCGCTCTACGAGCCGTCACGTACGTTCCCGGACTTCGCGGACGTCAACGTGCAGCCGTCAAGCCTCAACAGGCACAAGATTCTGCGCGAGAACTTTCGTCTCGGGCTGCCGGTCCTCGCCCACACCTACAACTCGATGCGCAGCGACGCGCTCGTGACGATATGCAGCTCGAGCGGTTGGGCGCACGGAATATTGGCAACCGGCCGGAAGGTTGTCTATTGCCATACCACTGCTCACTGGCTCTACGAGACTGACCAATACTTGGGTGACGTCACTGGTGGCAGGTCGCCTGGCAGCGCCGGTGCCAGCGCCCAGTCGACTGCCAAGGCGCGCGCTCGGCTGCTGGCGGCCCGATGCGCAATCGGCTTCCTCGGCCCATCGCTTCGCCGCTGGGACAAGGAAGCGGCACAGACGGCGCACCGCTACATCACCCAGTCGGTCCGCGCAGCAACAGCAATCGAGGAGACTTACGGTATCAAAGCCGAAGTCCTACCGCCACCGGCCGGCATGCGTCCGGAAGGGCCTGAACAGCAGCCAGACGGCATCGAGCCAGGTTACTGGCTCCAGGTTGCCCGCCTCATGCCCTACAAGAACGTCGACGTGGCTGTGGACGCAGTCAAGGCGATGCCCGGCGCTCGCCTCGTGGTAGTCGGCGAGGGCCCGGACGACGGGAGGCTGCGTCGCATGGGAGGTCCGGTCAGCCTCGTCGGCAAGGTCGACGACGCCGAGCTCCGCTGGCTCTACCGCAACTGCAAGGGTCTCGTGTCGGCATCTCACGAGGACTTCGGCCTGACCGTCCTAGAGGCTGCGTCTTTCGGCAAGCCTTCGGCCGTGCTACGCGCCGGCGGGTTCCTCGACTCGGTCATCGAGGGACAGACTGGCAAGTTCTTCGACCTGCCGGAACCGAAGTTGGTCGCCGAAGCGCTCGAGTGGCTCTCGGCGCACCCGCTGCCGCCGGGCACCCTCATAGAGCACGCACAGCGTTACGGCGAGGAGCGGTTCCGGTCCCGCCTGATCGAGATAGTCGAAGAGGAGCTAGAGATCGCAAGTCGTTCGGCCTCGGAAGGCTCAAGACAGCTCGACTTCGAGCACGCAGCGCTCAACTAGGCGAGCCGCTGTTGAGGCTCAGGTAGCCCTAGCGCCAACTCCAAGAAGCAGAGGAAGTCCGTCCGCTCGGCTATCTGCTTGGACGTCGGCTTCCCGAGCCCGTGGCCCGCCGACGTCTCGACTCGTAACAACACCGGCGCCTCTCCGCCTTGGGCAGCCTGCATGGCGGCGGCGAATTTGTAGGAGTGGCCCGGGACGACCCGGTCGTCATGGTCGCCCGTCATGATGAGCGTGGCCGGGTACGCAGTCCTGGGATGCAGGTTGTGGAGCGGCGAGTACGCCCGCGCCCACTGGTACTCGACGGGCTCGTCAGGATCTCCGAAGTCGCTCGTCCAGGCCCACCCGATGGTGAACTTGTGGAACCTCAGCATGTCGAGGACGCCGACCTCGGCCACAGCAGCCCCGAACAGCTCAGGGTGTTGGGTGACCGAGGCGCCCACGAGGAGTCCGCCGTTGGAGGCCCCACATATGGCGACCCGCCCAGGCGACGACCAGCCGGAAGAGACGAACCAGCGGGCACAGGCTGCGAAGTCGTCGAACACGTTCTGCTTGTTGGAGAGCTTGCCCGCTTCGTTCCAGCTGCGCCCGAACTCGCCACCTCCCCGCAGGATCGTCTCGGCGAAGACACCGCCGCCTTCCAGCCACACGGCTACGAACGTCCGGAACATGGGCGTGTTGGGGACGTTGAACCCGCCGTACCCGTGCATGAGCACCGGGACGTCTCCGCTCGGCACGACGTCACGGCGACGGGACAGCAGAACTGGCACCGAAGTGCCGTCATCGGAAGTTATGACCACTTGCTCGGTCACGCACGATGCCGGCTCGAACTGCGAGGCGGACGGCCGGACGATTGTCGTCTCGCCGCTGACCACGTCGTGCGCCCAGGTCGACCCGGATTCCAGGCAGGAGACGGTCTTGCAGTACAAGACCTCGCTCCGAGGGCTGGCCTGTAGCCCGGCACCTGGCCCGTCTGGGTCGTCGACTGCGCAGAAGGAAGGCAAGGGCACCTCGTGGCGGAACGACCCTGCCAGGTCGTGGACCCTCAGCAACGAGCAGGCGTCATGGAGGTAATGGCAGACAAAGGCGTCACCGCAACGATCGACGCCGACGAGCGTGTCGTCGGTCTCGCCTATCAACTGGCGCCAGCTCTCGGGCGAAGCGTCGCCGAGGTCGATCTCGACAAGCCGCCGGCGCTCGGCGCCACGGTCTGTAAGCACGAAGAAGCTCTCCCCCTCGTTCCCCACGACTTCCGCTAGCGCCTCGAAGCCGGCGACAAGTGCGCGGAACCCAAGCTCTGGCTGCTCGGGATCGAATACCTCTATCTGCGACTCCGGCCAGGTCCCACGCCCGATCGACACCACGACGAAACGGCCGTCCTCAGTAGTCGTGGCGTGCGGCATCCACTCGGGCTCCTCGGGGGCCTCGAAGAAGAGCTCGTCAGCGCCTTGCGGTGTCGCGATGCGGTGCAGCAGCAATCGGAGGTGCCTGCTCTCGGCCACGTACTCGGTGCCGGGGGCCGGGCGGTCCGGCGCCGCGTAGTAAAAGCCCGAGCCGTCCTTCAGCCAGGCCGCTCCCGAAAACTTCGACCACTCGACGACGTCGTCCAGGTCCTCGCCGGTGCCGGTATCCCGCACTCGCCAGGTCTGCCAGTCCGAGCCTGCCCGCGCCACCGAGTAGGCGACCCGGCGCCCGTCCGGGCTGACCTCGACGACTGACAAGGCGGCCGTGCCGTCTGGCGACAGAGTGTTGGGGTCGAGCAGGAGCCTGCCCTCGTCATCCGGTGAGCTCATCACGTGCAGGGTGTGCTGATTGGCGAGGCCGGGATTGCGGAACTGGAACCAGCGCCCACCGCGTTCGAACGGGACGCTGGCCCGGGGGAACTCCCACAGCTCGGTCAAGCGCCGCTCGATATCGGCGCGGCTCGGAACAGCCGAGAGGACTGCTCCCGTCAGCTCGTTCTGCGACGCCACGAAGCCGGCAGTCTCGTCACTGTCGAGGTCCTCGAGCCAGCGGTAGGGGTCCGCCACCTTCTCGCCGTGAAGGTCATCGACTACGTCGCCTTTGCGTGCCGTCGGGTACATGGAGCCAGGCTATGAGATCCCGGGCGCTGGTACGCTCGGCTGCGATCCGGGGTCGGGTGGGAGAGAGGATTGAAGCGGTGCCGATCAAGCCAGCAACCGCCTTGCGCCGATTGGGTCTGCTGGGCGCCATCGGCGCTCTTGTCCTCGTCGCGAGCACGCTCCCGCCCAGAGCCGAGGAGGGGGCCCGGCCGGCCCACGTGAACCAGGCATTCCCGCACCTTCACCACTCGCCGCACGCCAGCCAGACATGGAGTGGTTACGCCGTGACGGGCGACAAGCCCTACACGTCGATCTCCGGCAGCTGGTCGGTCCCGCCGCTCAACTGTGCCAAGGGGAGCGGCTTTGTGTCGCCCTGGATCGGGATTGACGGATGGGCCAACGAGACCGTCGAGCAGATCGGTGTGGACTACGACTGCATGGGCGGGAAGGCCAGCTACCACACTTGGGTCGAGATGTACCCGGCGAATTCGATCTACTTCACCGAGACGGTCAAGGCCGGGGACGTCCTGGCTGCCAAGGTGACAGTGTCGGGGTCGTCGTGGGTGCTCACCGAGAGCGACTACGCCGAGCGCTGGACCAAGACGTTCCACAAGACCGCGAGCGCGGCCAAAGCCTCGGCCGAGGCCATCCTGGAGGATCTCGGTAACTCGCCTCCGGCCCCGTATGTCGACGACTTCCGCGTCGAGAACTTCCGCAACCTGCAGGCCAGCGGCAAGGCCTTCGCGGCCGCCGGGACAGCCCACAAGACCTCGCTAAAGAGGGCCAGCACACTTTTGTCCAAGGAGTCGGCCCTGTCCAAGCAGTCGGGTCAGTCGAAGAGCGAGTTCTCGATCACCTGGCTTCACCGCTGAGCACGGCCCGACACGCGGGCTCGCAGTCCAGCCAGCCGCTCGGCAAAAACTGGTTGGCCGAGAGACCAGATCTGAGCCTCGATCTCGGCATCGACAGCCTTCTCGTGGGAGGACAGCGTGCCGGCGACCCTTAGTGTCTGCTTGACACGCACGGCGAGTTCCCTTGGGGCTACGGCTGCGCGGTTGGCCAGAGCCAGCGAAGTGTCAAGCAGATCCTGGTCCTCGACGCATCTGTAGACCAGGCCGCGGGCGGCGGCAGTTCTTCCGTCCATCGCCTCGCCGAACAACACCATGGCGGCTGCCACCTCGGGACCGACAGCCCGCTGCAGCATCCAAGTATGTCCGCCACCGGGATGAAGCCCGAGCTGGAGGAACCTGGTATCAAAGCGCGCCGACACCCCGCACACCCGTACATCGCAAGCCAGCGCCAGGTTCATCCCAGCCCCGACTGCCGCTCCGTTGACTGCGGCGACGGTCGGCAGCGGCGACTTGGCGAGGCGCAAGAAGCCCTCATAGATGCCACGCAGACCAGCCTCGGGACCACCCTGCCCGCCACCTGCGCCTGCCTTGGCGCCCTCGTTGGCCAGATTGCCGAGGTCGGCGCCAGCGCAGAATGCAGGCGGTGACCCGGTGACCACGAGAGCGCCAACACTCTCGTCGGCCTCGACCTCGTCCATGACTTCCATCAGCTCGCTGACAAGACCGGCTGACATGACGTTGCGCCGCGCCGGCTCGTTGAGAGTCACGAGCGCAACCTTGCAGGCGGTCTCAGCGGCGGGCATCTTGACTTCGAGTTGGACGAGTGGCACGCCGCGCAACCTACCGCAAGGCTTGCCTACTGCGAGGGGAGATGATCGAGTCTGTGGCGGGCGCTAAGTGACTGGCCGATCAGTATGGGAGTGCAACAGCCTGCCGGCAAAGAAAATCACTAAGTGAGTCTTGTCGGCCACTGAGCGTGATGGTACCTTTCCCGGCGGGGTATTCCCTCATATCCCTCTATAAGCCTTCGCCGAGGCAAGTCGTTGCGATGCCGACGAGAAGGCGCAAGGAGCGCGCGATGCAACGCAAGATCGTTCCCGCCCGGATCCAGTCGCCTTGGACGCGTCAGCGTTCGGTCGCCTGGATGACACAACCCGACGTCCGCTCGGTAGCCTGGATGGCCCCTCCCGACGCGGCTGCCCGATCAGTCGCCTGGATGACACGAGCCGAGACTGATCGGTCCGTGGCCTGGATGGCCGCGCCGGACGATCGGTCCGTGGCCTGGATGGCCGCGCCGGACGAGGGTGACCGCTCAGTCGCCTGGATGCGCAGGTCTGTGGCCTGGATGCGCAGGTCTGTGGCCTGGATGTCACCGTCAGTGGCGTGGATGTCACCGTCAGTGGCATGGACATCGCGCTCGGTGGCGTGGATGACCGCAGGCAAGCCGGGGCTTGGGACGCGGCCGGGCCGCTCCGTGGCCTGGATGAGGCGTCTCGTCCCGGCGACTCTTGCCGCAGCCGCGCCAGGCGTCGCCTTCGCTGCGGCGCCGACGCTCGGAGTCGTGTCGCATCTGGGTGCGTCCGCCTCGCAACATGCAAACACCGCGAGGTACATAGTTCAGGGTTCGTCCAGCGCTGCCTCGATGCGATGGCTGGCTTCACAGCACGAGCACGGGACCCTGTTGCCGGGTGTTCGAGGAGCCGTCGCGCAGCTCTCGTCGTCCCAGGTGTCCAAAGCAGAGCGACAGGGCTTCTCGGTTACCAGTGACCAGTCAATGCACTTGTCAGGCACTATCACGACCGCCTGCAACGGCGTGGCATTTCCTGCGGGTTCGCACCCCAGTGACGCCTTCCTCGGTGTGACCGGAGCCACCTCGGAGTTCGCCGACGGTGACTACGGGCAGGGTGTCACCGTTGCCGTCCTCGACACGGGCATCGACGCGCTCCCTGACTTTCAGGGCCGGCTGCTGCCTGGCGTCGACCTGAGCGGTGGCCGTAACGCCGACCAAGACGCTTACGGGCACGGAACCTTCGTGGCCGGTCTGATCGCCGGCAATGGCGCCAGCTCGGGTGGTCAGTACACAGGCGAGGCGCCCGAAGCCAACCTCCTACCGATCAAGGTGGCCGGAGCGAGCGGCTCGACTTCCGAGGGAGCCGTCATCGAGGGAATCGAGTGGGCCATAGCTCACAGGAACGCGGACAACATCCGCGTCCTCAACATCTCGCTCGGGGTTCTGCCGTCAGAGCCGAGCTGGGATGACCCGGTCGATGAGGCAGTCGAGCAGGCCTGGCGTGCCGGGATCGTCGTAGTGACGTCCGCCGGCAACTCCGGCCCAAGCAGCGGGACGATCACGTCACCTGGCGACGACCCGCTCGTGATCACTGTCGGAGCTCTAGACGACGGTGGCGGCACTAACCCTGCTGACTACTCGATCGCTTCCTTCTCCTCCGTCGGCCCGACTCTTTACGACGGTGTTTTCAAGCCGGATCTGGTGGCTCCTGGCCGCTCCGTGATCAGCCTGAAGGCACCTGGCTCGACCATTGCCGACGAGAACCCCGATGCCTGCATCGGCACTTCCAACTTCGTCGGTTCGGGCACGTCATTCTCGGCCGCCATCGTGTCCGGCATGGTTGCGCTAATACTCGAGCAGCACCCGTACATGACACCTGACCAGGTCAAAGCTGCACTGCTGGCGGGCACCACAGCTGGCCCTGTCAGTAACCCCTTCCTCGACGGGCATGGCATTGCCAACGCCACGGGTGCGATCAGCGCCGCAGGAGCTGGACTCTCGCTGAACCAAGTGCCGGCTGAGGTGTCTGAAAAGACGACTGGGGCCGGCGGGACAGGGGTCATCTCCCTCGCCGGGACCTGGGGCGCATCGACGTTCAACTCCGCAAACTGGAACGGTGCCGAGTGGAACGGTGCCGAGTGGAACGGTGCCGAGTGGAACGGTGCCGAGTGGAACGGTGC
>JBOGHW010000004.1:0-11095 GCA_050744865.1 Acidimicrobiales bacterium
GTAGCGATATCTCCCTACAGACAAGTAGACCGCAAACACCCCCTCGGGTGGTGGATACCTGGTCAACGGACGTTCAGGCCAGGCCGACAAAGCACAAGACAGGTGTCACTTCAGGAGAGCCGCACCCCTCAAGGGTCAAGAAGTCACGCGTGTCCGGCGACCGATCAATTGACGAGGACCGCGGATCCAACCTCGGCCGATTCGGCGACGAACTCGAAGCATCCTGCGCTGTCGAGGTAAATCATGAAGTGCCTCATCACCCAAGGGCGACTATTCGGCTTCTGAGCGGTCCGGAGCTCTTGGACCCACTCGGACTCCTCGACCTCTGCGACCGTGTCGTAGCAGTCCTGGACGTGCCACACCGTGCAGTGACCCTCGGCTCGCCATCGTCCAGCACGCACCCTGTGAAACCGAATGACACCGCGCAGCAAGTCGCCGTTTCGATCGAACTCGTAGCGGATCTCAGCTGACCCTCCGGTTCTCACAAGTTCGACATCGGAGGTCATGGCTGTCGAAGGCGTTGGTAGAGCCCCAACGGCGACCTTCGGGCCCGTCATCGTCCGGTGATCCGGACGGTTGGCGTTCCCGAACTTGCCAAGCCGTTGTTCGCTAGTTGGTTTTCAAGACGTTGCATGGCCTCTGGATCGCCAGTCACATTCTGGAGCGTCCACTCTGCTCGCGGGATACCGGCTTCCTCAAGTGCCAGAGCCGAGCGAGTGTTGAGGATGAGCGTGTTGCCATCCACCACGGCGACCTGAACGGGCACGTCAGCAGGCGACAACGCTCCTGAACTCAGCTCGTTGGCCATTCCAGTGATCGTCTGCCCGGCGTAGTTGCCTTCAGGGTGGAATGCCTCGCTCGCTGTCGTCTGGGCGAAGTTGGCGTCTTCAATGTTGACTCCTCCCTCTGCGGCAACAGACGAACCGGTCGCGGACCGGTCGCAACTCGGGGCTCTCGGCCGACTCCCACCTGGGAGAACGGTCTCGTTCAGCCCGACGACTTGGCTCTCCGGGGTGGCGATGGCCGCGACGCGGGTTTGTGGGCGGAGGAACGGGCTGGCCGACGACGGCGGGACCAACAGGGCGAGGATCGCGACGAGCAACCCGGTGACGAGGGCGACCAGCGCGAGGCGTTTGGCTGCTGTGCGAGGCTTGATCGCCGGTTGTCTGCTCACTGACGCAGTCTCGCGCCGTGACGCCGGCGGGGCGGGTCTCTTCGGAGGGGGGACGATGAGGCGGCGGCCAGCTCAGCTGGCGAGGTGCACCGAGATACCTTATCCCTCAACGTCAGCGCAGATGTGCTCTTGTTCGACACAGACGAACGCGGGCCGGAAGGGGACCTGCGGCTCCACCTCGAAGCCATCCAGCACCTCGACGAGGACGAGAAGGCAGTCGTCCGTACCGTCATCGAGAGCGTGCTCTTACGCCACGAGGCCCGCCGCTACGCGCCTGCCGCCTCGTAGCCGAGGTATTCGGCCCCGAATGCGAACGCCTACGCGTCAGCACTTCCCATGCCTGGCCCTTGTCGTCTGCCGGCGTCGCAGGCTCCAAGCGGCGCCCCGCGATGTCGTCTAGCGGGAAGGGCCTGGCGGTGACAGACGCGGAGTCCATTCCTCCCTACCACAAGTTCATGCGGCCGTGCCTGGAAGCCCTGAAGGCATTAGTTAGGGGGCTCCGCAACCACCAGGAGATGTACCGAGTGGGTCGTCGAGGACAAGCACCTCAGCGAAGACCACCTGTTGCCTCAGGTCAAGTCCTTCGCAACGACGGTAAGCTCACGCTCATCTCGGACCGGCTGCACTGGGCACGCAGCTACTTGAAGAAGATCGACGCCGTAGAGAACAGCAGCCGCGGCGTGTGGACGATCACAGAGAAGGGGCGCACCCTCACCCGCGACCAGATCCGAGCCGAGTTGAAGCCAAGCGGTCCGAGATCGACGCCAAACACAAGGCTGAACTGGAACCCGCCGAGGTGGAGGCCGACGAAGACGAAGTCGCCCAATCATGGCGTGACAAACTCAGCGCCCGCCTGTTCGACGTGTCTCCCGGCGGTTTCGAGCGCCTCGCTCAGCGGATCCTTCGCGAAGCCGGGTTCGTGAACATCACCGTCACGGGCAAGAGCGGTGACGACGGCGTCGGCGTGTACCGCATGTCGCTCGTGTCGTTTCCCGTCTACTTCCAGTGCAAGCGCTACAAGGGTTCGGTGACGGCCGGCGAAGTCCGCGACTTCCGCGGGGCGATGGTCGGCCGCGGCGAGAAGGGCTTGTTGATCACGACCGGCACGTTCACCAAGGACGCCAGAACGAGGCCACTCGTGACGGCTTGCTCTCATCCTTCGCCGTCCAACCGAGCGACCAACTCCTGGAGCATCTTCCTTCGACCCACAGTTGGCGCGTCAACAGCACCCGAGATCTTCATCAGCTGTGATTGCACCGCGGGAAGTAAGGAGCGAATCCTGAAGTGGCGAGCGAGGCCCTCAGCATCGAACTGCTTTCGTGAATTGTCCGACTCCATCCACTCAGCAAGAAGTTCGTCTACAACGACGCGATCTTCCGCGGCGAGCGCCTGATACACCTTTTCGAACTCAACGAGCGTGTGGTTGGCGAGCTTCCAGTCTCGTTCTTCTTGGTCGAATCGCTGCCACAGCATCTCAACGTCCTCACGCGTGATCGCGCTCATGGGCGGATCACTGTCAGGTACTGAGGTGGAATCCGGTATGGGAACTGCATCTCCCAGCCACCTCCGGGCATGCCGTACGCACCCGTCACGCGTGTGATCTGAGGTATGTCATAGCCAGCGTTCCGCAGGTCGTTCAGATCGATCTGTATCAGCGCGTTGCGAGGGCCGCCAGCGGGGTTCAGAGCAAGATCGATATGCGCTTGCAGCGGGCTGAGATCCCCGGTTGGGGTCGCATAGGTGCCTTCGTTTAGGCCTGTTTCCATGATCGACTGCACTGCCTCGTCGGTCGTGTAATGGAAAGCAGCCGAACCGGCTCCCCCTTCTGCGGCAACAACGAGAGCGCCAGGGATCGGCCTGAGCTCGGCGGAGGTCCGTGTTGCTGTCTCCTGCCGGAGTTCAGGCGGTGCGCGCCCGAACTCGCCGGCAGCGCACGTCGGCGCGTTGGTCAGCGGACCGTCGTAGTTGCAGGTCGGCGAGCCTTCCGAAGCAGCCGGGGTCAACCCGCCCGCATCGACCGGCACTGCCGCGGCTGCGAGAGGCAGGAGAACCAAGCCCGCGATGATCAGAAGGACGAGCCTGAGGAGTCGGGACGCCATCAGTCGCCATCCGGATCCGGGGCATCCGCCCAAGGATCGCCCAGGAGGTAGGCCGCTGACACGCCCAGCTTTTGACCGAGCTCTTCGAGCCGAACTCGCTGTTCCCCAGTGACCTCGATGTCGTATTCGTACAGCTGCGTGCACAGTGTCTCCAATGCGATGCCAAGTTCGCCCGCCTCGATGAGTACCTTGATCGAGTCAATGTCTCGCGCGGGAAGCCCACCGGTGTCAGCGAGGGCGGTGCGCAGTTGCTCCGCCAGCAGGATGCGGTCCCGTCCCGCCGTCATGGAATCGGGAAGGCGGTGATGATGCCTTCGCCACCGGGTTCGATGATCACCCGGATGTTGATACCGTCACGCACTCCGTCGACAAATAATCGAACCGGTGCTCCGTTCTTGGTGAACTCAGCGCCCAGCTTTCCGGTCTGCTGAACCCAGGTCAGGCTCGGGTCGGTGGCGACGTCCGAGACGCTGTGCATGATCTGCTCGCCAGACCAGTTGCTCGGGAAGAGGCTGTTCCCCGGCTCGCCCGGCGGCATGTGGCCGTCGAGGATGTGGGTCGTACGCGCACCGCTGGCGAGGTTGACGAACTCCGGATCCCCCTCTGCGGCCCGCGCCTCCTCGTCGATGGACTCCTGCTCCGAGCTGCTGATGGCACCAGGCTTCCCGACGCCCTCATATTCGGCTCGAACGCCGTCCCAGAAAGTCTCGCCGTCAGACGAGCCGCCTCCAGACGATTCGTCGTAGGCGCCGGATGCGTCGTCGCCTCCGGCGGGATCTTGTTCGTCTAGGAACTCCTGACCGCTCGGGTCGACATTGTTCACCGGGTCGCCGCCGGCGTACACGTAGGCCTGGCCGGTCTGGTCTATGTCGGGGTCCACCGAGAGGAATTGGCCGGTTGCCGGGTCGTAGTAGCGGCTGTCGAGGTGGTAGAACCCAGAGGCGGCGTCGTAGTACTGGCCGCCGAACAACAACGGGGTCGTCACAGAGCCTGTCGTTGCCTGCGAGAGCGCCCCGGAGGCGTCATAGGCAAAGGTATTGGCCACGGCACCGCTTTGGCTGAGCAGGGCCCTGGTCGAGCCGAGGCCGTCGTGGAAGTAGTAGTAGGTGCCGGCCGGGCCGACCTGCTCGAGGGGGAGGCCGCCTGCCCCGTAGATGTAGTCGTTGCTCCCGTCCGAGAGCAGCTCGGGCACTGAGCTGAGGTCGTCCCAGGTGAGTACGGTTGTACCGGCAGCCGTCGTCTCTGTCGTCTCCAGCCCATTGCCGCCGTAGCTGTAGCTGGCCGAGCCCTCTGCCTGGCCGTCTGAGTCGATGCCGGCCAGGGCGACGGGCGACCAGGTGTCAGAGCAGGAGCCGCAGCCGAGCTTGCCGCCGGTGCTGGAACCCCAGACAGAGACCGCGCCGCTCGGCGAGACGGCAACCTCGGCAGCGGCGCTGGCGCTCGATCCCAAGAAGTCGACTCCCGAGCCGACAAGGACAGGTAGGTAGTTGATGGCAGGCGAGTCCGTCCCGTTACCGAGCTCGCCCTTGGCGTCGTCCCCCCAGGCATAGAGCTCTCCCGAAGGCGACACTGCATAAGCGGTGTCGTCGTTCTCGGCGATGGACAGGCCATAGACCTTCGGCCCGTCGCCGACCTTGGCCGGGACCTGGCTGCAGTAGCCCTTCGATCCGCAGGCCTGCGGCCCCGACGAGTCGCCGTCGCCGAGCACGCCTCCGGCATTGGAGCCCCAGGAGTAGAGCTGGCCTGCGTTCAACATCGCCAGCATCGAGTCGCTGCCCGCAGCGATCGCCGCGACGCCCGTGTCGGCCTTGACGGCCGAGTCCTGGTTTGTCGTGGTGCCGTTGCCGAGCTGCCCGTAGGCATTCGAGCCCCACTCGTAGACCTTGCCTGCTGCTGTCAGAGCCGCCCCGAACTCGGCACCGGCCGCCACGGCCGCCACGTTGGAGACGCCCGAGACCAGTTGCGGGGTCGTCGAGCTGCCGCCACTCGTCCCGTCACCCAGCTGGTCCGACGAGTTGGTCCCCCAGGCATAGACCTCGTCGTTGTGAGCCAGCGCCAGGGCGAAGTTGTCGCCGACGGCCACCGCTGTGACGGTCTGGTTGCCGAAGGCGGACTTCGGCAGCTCGGTTGGCGACGAGGTGCTGGCACAGCTACCGCAGCCGAGCTCGCCGTCGCTGCTCGACCCCCATGTCCAGACCTGCCCGTTCTTCCCGAGGGCCACCGAGAAGCCGACTCCTGCTGCCACCTGCACTACGTCCGCGTTGGAGCCGAACTGCACGGCCACCGGACTGGTGTAGGGCGTGGTCGACGTCGTCCCGTTGCCGAGCTGGCCGTCTGTGTCTGAGCCGGCAGCCTCGACTTCGCCCGAGGACAGGGCGAACAGGCTGTGGTCAGAGGACACCGACACCGTCTCGGGATCGTTGCCCGCAGCAGCCGCAGAGGTCAGCTCACCCGCCTGGTCGTAGTCATACGAGAGCGAAGGCCCGATGTCGGGCGTGGCCGTCGCCCTGGCGCCGAAGTCGCTGTAGGTGTAATCGGCCGAGTAGCCGCCGTTGTGGGCAGAGACGAGCTGGTCGTTCGAGTTGTACTTCTCGACAAGGCCGTTGTTGCCGTTGGTGAGGCTGCCGTCCTGGTCGTAGTCGTAGGAAGAACCACCGTCTGCCGACACCTCGTTGCGAGCCGTGTAGCTGTAGGAGTCCGACGTGGCAAGGTCGCCTGAGCCGGTGGCGTTCTCCATGGCCTCGTCCGGGTACCTGGTCGTCGACCAGGCTGGCGGGTCGACCGGCCCGGCCACAGAGCTTGAGGTCATGGCGTCGTCGCTGTCGAAGCTGGAGGAGATGGCGTCCGAGTTCGCCAGGTCGACGGTCGTGGCGTTGCCATCGGCGTCGTATTTGTAGCTCGTGACGTCAGGCGGCGTCGCCCAGTCGGTGACGCTGGCCAGCTGGTCGGCTCCGTCGTAGTCGTAGTTGGCCAAGCCTGTGCCGGTGGTGTTGCCAGAGTCGGCACACTGTGTGCTGGCCGTCGGGTAGCTGATGCAGGTGACGTCGCCGTCGTCGTCGTACCCGTAGCTGGTCGTCGTCGTCGCCCCGCCTGCCGGCGTGTAGGCAACCGAGGTCTCGCGCCCGTCGCTGTCGTAGCTGTATCTCGTCGTGTCCTGCGAGCTGCCGTCGGCTTGGGCCATCTCGACCATGCGGTCGTCGGTGTCATATGAGTACACGACGTTGGCCGGGCTGCCCGAAGAGTAGTAGACGTCGCTGACATTGCCGTCGGCGTCATAGCCGCTGTCTGTCGTCTCGTTGTTGGCGGTGTTCTCGGCCTGGTCGCAGTACAGCGTCGTCGAGGGCATCCCGCTCGGGCACTGCGAAGGGGCAAGGTCGTAGGTGTAAGCCGTGGTGACCCCGCCACCTGCTTGTGACTCCTCGACGAGACGGTTGCTGGCGTCGTAGTACTGAACTGTCCAGTAGCCGCTGTCGGCAGCCACCCCGTCGGGCTCTTGGGTGGCGTCGCAGTACGTGGCGGCCGGGACCCCGGTCTGGCAGGCCCCCGTGCCCGGCATGAGGTCGTACAGGTAGTCGGTGGTCGCCGCCGCGCTCCTGCCGTCACCTGTCGTGACACTTGTCGGCCTGTCGTCGCTGTCGAAGGTCGTGAGCGTCGTCTCTGTGGCGTTGCCCGCCGAGGTCCCCGGAGCCACGGTCTCGTAGAGGTTGCCGTCGCTGTCGAAGTAGTTCGTCGTGAGCTTGCCGAGCGGGTCGGTCGTGGTGAGCAGGTTGCCGTCGTCGTCGTAGCTGTCGGCCGTCGTGTCGGGCGGGGGCGTGCCCGGGTAGGCGGGGCAGCTGGTGCCAGCGGCCGTCGCGTCCGGCGAGGCGCTGCACCACAGCTCGCCGTCGGGGTCATAGGTGTTCTCGGTCTTGTCCAGCGTGCCCGGTGAGGGCTCGGTGGCAACAGAGGCGACGTCGCCCTGGCCGTCATAGCCGTACGAGGTGACCGCCCCGTCGGGCGTCTCCACCTGCGAGACGAGGCCGTCGTAGCCACAGGTCGTGCAGTAGGTGTATTGCGTCTCCAGGCTCGGCGCCCCGTCGCCCCCCTGGACTGTCGAGGTCAATATGTCCGGGCCGTTGTCGCCCTGGTCGTAGGTGTTCACCGTCTCGGCGCCCGTCGGTGGCGTAGCTGTCGTCACCTGGTTGTCGGCGTTGTAGGTATACGCCGCGGTGCCCTTCGGAGGGGTCGCCGGATAGGCCGGGCAGGTCACGCCCTGGGCGACCTCGTTCGGCGAGGCCGAGCACCAGAGGTTCCCGTTGGGGGTGTAGCTGTAGCTGCCGCTCTGGCCCTCGGGACCGACGTAGGACGTGAGCATCGTCGTGACCGGGTCGTAGCCGAAGTGGGTGGTCTGGCTGGCGGCTGTCCCGTAGCCTGTCGTCGAGCTGACGAACTCGCCGAAGTCATAGCCGTCGAGGGTCTCGTTTCCGTGCGGGTCGGTGACAGTGACGTTGCCGCCGAGCAGCGAGGTGTTGACGCCGGCGAAGGCGAATTGCCAGGCGAGCGACATCGGGTCTGTCACCTGGGAGACGGCGCCTGGCTGAGAAGGCTGGTAGGCGACTGTGGTCTCGGCGCCAGAGGACTGGTCGTTCGGGGACACGATCGAGGTCAGCTCGGGCGGCGAGGCCGTGCTGTATCCGAAGGAGGTCACGTCCTGGTCGGGATCCGTCACCGACTGCAGGTTGCCGTCGTCGTAGGCGAAGCTGAGCACGCGGGCGCCGAGTTGGTCGTCGCTGATCGTATGGAGGAGGCCGCTCGAGTAGTAGGCCAGGGTGACGCCCCGACCGTCGGCGTTGGTCATCCCGACGAGCTGGGGCGGCGAGGCGGTGTTCCAGGAGAACGATGTCGTGTTGTCGTCGTCGTCTGTGCTGGAGGCGATCACCCACTGCCCGCCCGCCTGGGTGAACACGATGCTTGTCGTGTTGTCGATGTCGTACAGGTAGTACGGCGTGGTAGCCCCGGCGTCGCAGTAGGTGCCGGTCGTGTTGGCGGCACAGTAGGCAAGCGACGCCTCGACTCGAGCAGGCGCGCAGAAATAGGTGTCCCCGGCAGGAGCCGGCCCGGGCGGGTCCTGGCTATAGCCGGCCTGGCTGCAGCCGGAGGCCCCTTGCTCGGCGAACGATGCCGTCGCCCCGTCGCCCTGCAGGACTGTGGCATAGCTGCCGGCGACATCCAGCGTCTCGCTGGGCGAGAGGCTCCAGCCAGGGCCGAGCGGCCCGCTCAGCGAGGCAGCAAGCGAGTTGTAGGTCTCTGAGATCTGCAAAGGGCCGCCTGGCGCAGGCAGCGAGAACGAGCCGAGAGCGAGCGAGAAGTCGCCCGTCAGCGTCGAGACGGAGCCCGACTCGGGCCCGATGCTGGTGATCGAGGAGGCCGCTTGGCAGGCGCTCTCGGCCTCGTTGCCCGTGCCGTATGTCTCCGAGCCGCCGCATGGGCCACCTTCGGGCGACCCAGGGGCGGCACCGGGGATTATGCGGATGCGGGCGTTGCCGGTGTCGTCGATGAGCAGATCGCCGCCCGGGTCGAGCGCCAAACCTCCGGGATCGAAGAGTTCGGCGTCGTCGGGCGCCTCTCCATCGCCGTTGTAACCTGCCTCGCCGGTTATGCCTGCGAAGACGACCGATGATGAGCCCGCACCTGCTATCTCGTCGACGACGTCTCCGGCGGCTGGACCGTACGAACCCCCGGGAACATACGACTGGGAGACGAAGACGTCGTCTTCAGCGTCGACTGCTATCCCGTACAGCTCTGGGTAGACGTAACGAGGCCCGATGGATGGGAGAGTGTCTGGTGTAGTTTGCCCTGCGGCAGGTATCTCATAGACCTGACTGATGTCACAGCCGGGATTATCGCTCGCGAAGAACACATTTCCAAACTCGTCGACGGCGACAGCCTGAGGCGACTGATTGACGATTGGCTCAACCGTTCCATGACGATGCCGTGGAGCGTCAGGGCTGCAGTATCCCTCGGTGCCAATCGCGTATATGTCGCCCTCTGTGACCGAGAGCCCATAGCGCGTACCGGTGCTCGCGGCCACCATGTCGACGCTGTCCGCTTCTGAGTCGGCCAAAATCAGGTCGCCAGAGGGGTCGACGGCGATGCCCTGGATGTTGCCCAGCTGAGCACTTGTTGCTGGCCCACCGAGCTGTCCGGTGCCGCCGCCGGCGAGCGTGTAGATGTAGTCGGCCGTCATGGCCCGACCGAAGTAGGTGCCGCTCGTCACCGGCACGAAGCGGGCAACGTCATTACCCGAGTCCGAGATATAGAGGTCACCGGCTGCGTCGAAGGCCACGTATGTAGGACCGTCGAGCTCGCTCGAGACTGCCGGCCCACGGTTGCCGGAGTAGCCGGCGGTGCCGTTACCTGCGATTGTGTAGATGTCTCCGGCGCTCATTTGCTGTCCGAAGTAGCTACCGGTGCCAGCCGGCACGAAGCGTACGACGTTTGTTCCCGCTGTCTGCGATGGCTATGTCGCCGTTGTCATCGGAGGCAATCCCGGAGTTGATAGAATTGGCTCCTAGCTCGGCGCTGGTGGCAGGCCCACCGTCGCCTGAGTATCCGTTAGAGCCGTCGCCGGCGAAGGTGTGTATCTGAAGCGAGCTCGCGTCGGCGGTGAGCTGGAGACTGGAGCGGGTAGGGCTCGCTGTCAAATAGCCGGCTGCTAGCCCCGACACCACCACAACTCGCAAGAGCCTGGAGACCAACCGAGGGGCCCCTCCTCGGCGAGACCCTCCCGGCCGAGAACCTGCGGACTGAAGAAAGCCTGCTGCCGAGAACCGAGTCATGCTGCTCCCGCGAGTCGATGGAATAGCCCCACATGCTCGCAGCTGCCGACAGGGCAGGCTGGCCCCACCCACCGACGCGTCTGCTGCTTTCGGCACGGTAGCACTACTGGCGAGGAGGTATTAGTTCCGGGAACCCTCTTCGCTCAGTCGCCCAGGAGCTTGCCACTGCCAGAGGTTCGTCGAGGCAGAGTTCGCCGACAGCCGATCTTCCCGCCGGGTGCCGGGGCTGGCGCCGCAGCCGCTGCCTTCGTAGACATTGGAGGGAGCAAGCGTGCGGGCGTAGCGCCACCAGGCGGAGTCCTGCAGCCTCGTCAGAGATACAACCGGGGCGCCTCGCCGCTCACTTCACGGCGAAGGGCTACACCCGACCTTCTCGCCAGTTCCGGAGGTTCCCCGGGTTGAGTCCCCTCGGAGTATGCGTCGGCACGTGCGCAGGGTCTGGCTCGGAACAGTAGAGGCCCGTCATCGACGTCTCGTTGTGGCTCGGCGGGCACGGCGCTGCTTGGGTTCGCAGCTGCACGACTTGCAACCACTTTTGCAACCCAACTTGACCGAATGTCGTCACACTGACTGGACAAGGTCGAACCAGCCGGATCCAGCACGGGACGTGACCTGCCCAAATAGACACGAGGCTACGGCCAATAACACCGATTTGTTGACTGGCAGTCATGCTGTAAATTCGTCCAGTTCCGTAGCCCGCCATCCAGGCAGACCGCCGGTGTCGCTGATTAGGGGAGCGGTCGAGTCGAGGGACGTGCAGTCAGTAACGCGTTTCACAGTCGAGTTCCCATCACCCGTTGGTCGTTTCGACGCGCTTGAGTGCTGCGCCGAACAGCGCCCCCATCTTCGCCGCAGCCTCACGGTCAGCCTCTGGTAGGAAGTGTTATGGCGGAGTCGGATATTGCAACTCCAGGAGTAGCTGTGGATGGGGGGTCCGGGGGGAAGGGTGGATAACTCACGGATCTGGGGACAACAGCTGACCGGACTGTTCGGCTCTTCGACTC
>JBOGHW010000005.1:0-7174 GCA_050744865.1 Acidimicrobiales bacterium
CCGTGCACCCTTCCGAGGCTCCGGCGACAAGGTTGCAGAGGAGCGCTAGAGGACCTGAGTGCCAGCCTGTCTGGCGTTATGGTTCGCCCAGTTGGCAGTATGCGCCTGATCGGGGAGGATTGCAAGCAACGTCTCCGTGCAACGGGCTGCGAAGGGCTGGGCTGCTACAACAGGCCAAGGCCCACCTGGCCGCCGAGCTCGACAAGCACTCCGGGCGCGCCCGGTGGGACTTGGTGCAGAGACTGGACGGGGCGAGGAGGCACTTCGAGGTTGCAATGAGGCAAGAGCTCGATGGTGCCGTGGAGGCCATCAACGAGGCGGCCGGGAGGGCCGGCGAACTTCACGAGGCGACCGAGGCCGACCGCCAGCGCCGCCGCCATGGCGACGAGCTGGTCCTGTCGGCGGCGCGACGAGCAATGTCGGCCGGAGAGCGAGCGCGCTGACCGGCCCTGGCTTCAGACTGTCAGGAGGTCGCGTGCTGACAAAGCAGCAGAGACCAGTGGGCGCCCTTGGCAGCTCACAGGGATCGCCGAAGGCTCTTAGGGCTGGTTACCCCGTAAATGTCGTCACCGAATTCCCGACTGGATTGCAGACGAACAGCTCGTTTTTGATGACGCCGATTGCGCGGGGATCGCTGAACTGATAATAGGCGGCCGACTTCACTCCGACGAGAGCTCCGGTGGAGGCGTCGATGACGGTGACGGAGTGGTGCTCGGAGTTGGTGACGAACACGTCACCCTCGGCCGTTGCGACTTGGCAGGCAAAGTCAAGGTCGTAGATGGTCCCGCGGATGATCCGTACGACGGCGCCAGTCGAAGCGTTGAACTCCGACACCGAGGACCCCGCAAGGTCACCAATGTTGGTGACAAAGACGTCGTTGCCGACGGCAGCCGTACGGCACGGCTCGTCGAAGCCGTAGCTCGCCTTCGTGAACGCCCGCACGAAGTCGCCGGTCGAGGCCTTTAACTCAGTGACTGCGCCGCGTTGGTCTGCCACGAACACCGAGCTTCCGTCCGCTTCGATCGAAATAGGAAACCCAAGGGCATAGCGCGACTGAGAGAGCACCTGGTCGAGCTTCCCGCTGGCGGCGTCGATCTCGGTCACCGAGTCGCCCATACCATTGGCCACGAACACCCGGCCGCCGTCGACTGCGATCCCGGATGGGCCTTCGAAGCCGTAACTGGTGCTGCGCATGACCCGGACCAAGGCACCGCTCGTGGCGTCGAGCTCGGTCACCGAGGCGCAGGTGACGCCGTCGCCGCTCCCGGCGTTCAGCACGAAGATGTCGTTGCCATAGGCGGCGATCCCGATGGGATCGTCGAACCTGTAGGCCGGGCCGGATATGACCCTTACGGGTGCCCCCGTGGCGGCGTCGACCTCGGTGACGTCGCCGGTCACATTGGGGGTCGGAACGCAGGTGGCGGGAGTCGTGTTTTCTCCCTGGTTGGCCACGAAGAGGTCGCCATCGTCACCGACGACGGCGTCCGGGCCTTTGAAGCCGTAGGCAGACGAGCCCCAGAGCACCTGCACGAGGGCACCGGTCGAGGCGTTGATCTCGGTGATCGTGTTGCCTCTGGTGTCGGCGACAAGGAGGTGACCTCCCGCCACGGCCGCCGGCCCGCCCTGGCCCAAGTGGTAGGAAGAGCCGGAGATGACCCGCACCAGGCCCCCCGTCGAGGTCCTGATCTCGGTGACGGAGCCATTGACGTTGACGGCGAACAGGACGCCTGTGGCGACGGCGAGCGATCCGGGCTGGTCGAAGCCGTACCGCTGGCCCTGGATGACCCGCACGAGGCCACCGGTCGAGGCCCTGATCTCGGCGACGGCGTCGGCCTCGCCAACGAAAAGGTCCGGGCCGTAGGCCTGGATCGAGGCCGGTTCGGAGAAGCCGTACTGCGGGCCGTCGATGACCCGCACCAAAGCGCCCGTGCTGACGTTGACCTCGGTGACGGCACTCTGGCTCAACACGAACAGGTCGCCCTGGCGAGCAGCCAGGGCCAGCGGGACCCCGAACTTATCGGTCGAACCCCGCAGCACCCCGATGGCCCGACCCGTCGAGGCCGAGAAGTCCGAGATCAGGTCTGCCTGCGGGCTGGCGACAAAGACGCTGCCGCTATCTGCCGCGATGAGGCTCGGATCGTCGAAAGCGTAACCGGGACCCGCTATCACCCTCACGAGATCGCCGTTCGTGGCGTCAACCTCGGTGACAGAGCCAGCACCGTTGGTGGTCTGCCCGTTCACGACGAAGAGATCGTCGCCTACTGCGGCTATGCCCTGCACGTCGGCGAACTTGTACTTGGAACCTGTGACCATCCTGACAAAGTCGCCAGTGCTGGCACTGAGCTCGACGAGGCCAGCGCCGGCGGCGTTGACGACGTAGGCATCGCTACCGACGACGGCAAAGGCGTGAGGGCCCGAGAAGTGCCAGCCGAGGACGTGGGTGCCGGTGAGCACGGGTCCCAGCTCGCCTTCGCCGGGCACCGCCAGGTCACTGCGGCCCGTAGTCGCCGGAGGGCGGGTTCCACAGCCGCTGGCGACGCAGACTAGCAGTGCGCACCCCACTGTGAGCGCCGAGCGCCGCCCGGCACGGCTCATCGGGCTCGTCGCGTCCGGCTCGAGCGGGGCGGTCTGTGACCGTCACGCGACCCAAGTGGCTCGTCTCCCTTGGCCACCTCGATCCGGTTGATGAGCGCCCCACCTCGGCTAGCGCTAGCTCGCCTCGTCACTCGTCACCCTCCAGCGCCTTCTCAATCCACTTCTCCATGACCTTCTCGAGCTCTGAGGTCGTGGCCGCAGCACTCGCGGCAGCACCAATCATAGCAAGCGAGGCATCCTCGGAAGTCCCGTCATTAGCACCTATAGCTCAGAACTCTCCGTAGCACGGCCACGTAAGCACGTAGCCTCCGGCTTTACCCGGAGCATCCAACTCATCCGTGGAGCATGTACTGGAGATTAGATACCCACTAGCTACCCCGGTGGTTGGAAGGTTCGCAAAGTGAATCGGTTGGTAAAGATTGTAATAAACTACGCTGTTAAGAGCGGTCATATTGCAGCCGCTAGGGTTCACGTTGAAAAACACACCAGCTGGAGTATAGAGATTACAGCCCGTGCCACAGCCGGAGTAATATTCGTAGGCGAAAACAGCCTGGGGTTGCTTGTCCAAGTCGCCGAGTCCACCACTTGAACCCCATACGTCGTTTACAGTCCGCACGGCGCGGGACTCAGTAATGTTACATGGAATATTAAACTGTGCATCGGGAGGCAAGTGATAGATCTTCCCCGTGTGACCTACGTTATAGGGGTCCATCCGCGTATCGGGACAGTAATGAAGGTCTGTCCCAGCATTCTTCGCGCCTTCAAAGGGATCATAGACACCTTCGGGCATCTGTGATAAGGGCTGCAGCTCTGCTCCTGGTCCGGCCATCATCTGGTCTGTGGACGGGTCGTACAGCGGACCGTCCGACAGGTCGAGGCCGCCCGGCCCGGTTATGTCGCCTGAGTAGCCGAGGAGAGAGGTCTGCGTGAAGGTGGAGCTCAAGCCTGTATTAGCGCCGCTGAGCCCTGCCGAGGTGACGCCGGCGACCCCGCTCTCAGGCTCGCCGGTTGCTGAGTAGTCCGTGTAGTTCACGAGCGAGTTCTTTGTCGAGCCCCAGAGGCTGATCAGGCCGCGGGCTCCTGTGGAATCGGATATTACCGCCAGGGCGTGCGAGTTGGTGGTGTCTACCTGCTCGAGCGGCTCTGAGCCGACACCCCATATGTAGTCCTCCGTCCCGATGGCTGCAATGCCCGATCCGGAAGGGTTGGGCGCCCACGTGAGGGCCGTCGTGGTGCCTCCTGTCGTCTCCGAGACCGGGTTGGCGTCCCCGTCGTAGGCGATCGTGGTGGTCGTCGCGGTTGGCGCTGACGTGGAACAGGTGGTCCCGTCAGTGTTGACGCAGTCGGTCTCGGCGGCGGAGTTCCAGCCATAGCTCGAAGGGTCGCCGGACGGAGGCGTCGTGGAGACGCGCTCCGAGTCGGCGTTGTAGGCGTACAACGTCGCCCCGGAGGGCGGTGATGAGCAGGAGCCTGATGCGCTCGTCGCCGTCCAGCACAAGTCGCCTGCCTCGTCGTAGGCGGCATCCGCTTCGGTAGACGTGTCCTGGAGCGGCCACTGCGAGGGCGGTCCGTCGGGCGTGTAGGAGATGTTGTTCGGAGCAGGATCGGTGACAGGCGAATAGCCGGACGACTCGTCCTGGGAGTTGAACTGGGCATAGCCTGTCGTCCCGCCTGACGGGAGAGCCGAGCCGGTTGCCGAATCAGCCGTCACGTTCCCGTCGTCGTCGAGGGTGTAGGCGAGGTCCAGCACGGCGGTCGACCCGTCGGTGGCGTCTTGACTGGTAGTCCTAGCGGCGCCGTCAAGACCGTATGCGACGTCGATATCGCCGCCGTTGCCGCTGACGGCATAGCCGGTTTCAGTACCGGCGGCGTTGTACGAGTAGGTGAACGTTGTCCCGAGCCAGTCCGTGACTGTGGACATCTGCCCGTCGGAGTTGAACGTGTAGTTGACCATCTCGGGGTTGGAGCCGCCGGGCTCGGCACAGCTGTTGGGGGCGCCGGCAAAGGTCATGCAAGTCATGTTGCCTGCCGGGTCGAAGCCGTACGTCTCGAGGTTCCCGGCGCCGTCTTCGAGCGAGACCACCTCACCATCTCCGTTGTACACCCATGTCGTGGTGCCGGACGAGTCCGTCATCGTTGCCTGGGAGCGGTCCGCGTTGTACGAGTAAGAGACTGCCGGCGTGAAGGTGGCGCCGCAACTCACGTCGGCGTACCCGACCGCTGTTAGATTGTCGGCGCCGTCGAAGGATCTCACGGTCTCATTGCCCTCGGGATCCGTGCTTGCACAGATGTTCCCGTCCGCGTCATAGGCGTACGTGGTCTTCTCGCCGTTCGGTGCTCCGGCCTCGGGTGCCGTCGTGGCCGACACCTTCCGGTTCGCCTCGTCGTAGCCATTGTACGAGGTGTAGGGGCAGGCTGCAGCAGGCGGGCTGCAAGTGGCTGGGTTGCCGGACCCGGTGGTGGTGGCGATGTTGTTACCGCTGGCGTCGTAGAACTGCCAGGTGTCGTACCCTGACGGGCTCACGGTTTCGCTGACCTGGCCGGCGCCGTTGTAGATCGTCGTCGAGGTATCGGGAGTGACGGTTCCTTCGGCTGGAGCGGGCGGGCATGGGTCGCTCGGGTTGGAGTCCGGCTGGCTCTCGCACACCTGGTTGCCGTCGGCGTCGTAACCGAACGTGGTCGTAAGGCTGACGCTGTCGCCGAGCCCTCCTCCAGATTGAGTCGTGCTGACCACGTTGTAGTCGGCGTCATAGGCAAGAGCGGTCGTAGTGCCCCCTGGGGCATTAGTGGTGCCCGGGCTGGTCGAGGCCGTCTCGTAGCCAGCGGCGTCGTACGAGAAGGTGGTGAGGTTACCGTAAGAGTCAGTCTCTCCGACCTGGCGCCCGAGGTTGTCGAGAGTCCAGTACGTCGTGTCGGCACACTCGCTGCCGTTAACCGGGTCGACGAGCAAAGGGTTGCACGTGCTCACGCTCTCGTCAGCATTCGTCCAGGCGAGCGACCCCCCATCTGGGTCGATCGAATAGACGCTTTCCGGCCCAGCGACGCCCGAGCCAGGCGGGTCCGGTGCCTCCACGCTGCCGACCTGCTCGCCGTCTGTGTTGTAAACAGTGTACGACGTGTACGGGCAGGCGGCGTTGCTGAGCGGGTCGCAAAGGCTCGGCGGCTCACCGAGAGCGCTCGTCGCAGCGACGGTGTTACCGTCATAGTCGGTGGTCGTATACGTGGTGGCGGTGCCGTACTGAGCGTTGGATGGCCCCTCTGTCTCAAGGGGCGTGCCGAAGACGTCGTAGCTCGGCATGACCGACTCGTAAGCCCCCGCCGACGACGGGCAGGAGACCGGCAGGCGGTCACCGCTCGCGTAACCGTCGGCCGACAACGTTGCACAGGCTTGGCCTGCGGCGTTGTAGAGGACCGTGACATCGTCGCCGTCCGGGCTTGTTTGCGATGTCTGGTCCCCTTCCGAGTCGTAGCCAAACAGCGTGGTATAGGGTTCCGCACCCGACGGACAGGACGTCAGGCGGTCTCCCAGCGCGTAGCCGTCGGCCGACAAAGAGGCGCACTGAAGCCCGTCGGAGAGATAGGCGCTCGAGGTCGTGTCCCCTAGGGGGTTGGTTGTGCTGAGCAAGTTGCCCCGCGAGTCGTAAGCATAGCTCGTGACGTTGCCCAGTGGGTCGGTCTCTTGTATGACCTCACCGAACTTGTTGTAGACGTCTGTCGTGACGTTGCCCAGTGGGTCGATGCTCTCGATGGCTTTGCCCGAGGCCCCATAGCTCGTCTGGGTCAAGTTGCCGTCGCCGTCTAAGGCGGCCGCCGGCAATAACGTGGAGGGGTCGGGGAGGCTATATGTGACCTGGGATGCCATCGGGTACTGGTCGTAAGGCGCCGTCGTCGACGTCTCGTAGCCGTAGCCCTTGGACTGCGCGGTGAGCACGCCGTCGGTATAAGTATCGAGGGTGGTGTTACCGTTCCCGTCGTTTAGGCCGGCCGAGGTGTCGTAGTTCTCATCCGGGTCCGATACGAGGATGGTCCCAGTGCCCGTGCTCGGGTCGAACGAGGCATAGTCGAAGCTCGTTGTGGGGGCACAGGCCGGGCTGCCGGATGCTCCGTCGCACTGTGTCAGCCAGTCAGGGTCGATCACCTGGGTCACTTGGTCTGAGGAGTCATAGCTGACCCGACTCGCGAAGTTCGAGTTACCGGCGTAGGCGGCCTGGTTGTCAGGGCTCCACCAATCCGAGAGCAGGTGACCCGACGAGATGTACGAGAACGCCCACTCGTGGGTGAGCGGGTCATGCGTCGTAGAGGCCGAAAGCGTCATGCTCGTAAGGTTGCCGCTCGTGTAGGCGAAGCTGGCCGTGCGCCCGGCCGAGTCGGTCACCTCGCTCAACTTGCCGCCCGAGTAGGTGAAGCTGAGCTGGCGCACCCCGCTCTCACCTGTCACGGTCTGGAGCACGCCCGAGGAGTAGGCGAGCGAGACGGTGTTGCCGTTGGGGTCGATCTCAGAGACGAGGTCGCCCGTCGTCTCGTCGAACAGGTACTGGTCGGTGCCGCCACGGGTGACGTCGAAGCACGAGTCCTCCCC
>JBOGHW010000006.1:0-18005 GCA_050744865.1 Acidimicrobiales bacterium
GCAGCTGACTCTTTGAGCGTCAAGGAGACGTCGGTTGGCTTTGAAGCCGACCCGCATGAGGACGGGGAGGTTGTGCAGCCTGCGGCCGATGCCGAAGTCGGTGCTGTCGTTGATCGTCGTCTCGGTCCTTATGGCGTGGCCGAGCTTGAAGTACTGCTTGATCCGCGAGCTCTTGTAGTCGACGTGGATCGAGGGGATCACTCCTTCGGTGATCACCCGGGTGCGGAAGCGGCCCGGGGTGGGCCTCTTGCCCCGCCTGCGTACTTGGCGGCCGAAGATGAGCGACACCTGGTCGGGTCGGCCGGCGTCGAGGTTGTCACGGATCACCTCCTCGAAGAAGGCCGTCCCGGCCAAGGGCCGGTCGAGCACCTGGGTCAATGAGAACTCGGCCTGCAGGACCGATATGTCGTAGTCGTAGCCTGCTGCCCGGTCCCGCTCGGTGAGGGGCCGCGGCAGGCGCGAGAGCCACTTGTAGACGAAGGCGGCAACGACGTCGGGGCCGAAGCTGTCGCAGATTTCTTGCAGGGCCGGGGGGTCGTCACAGGCAGCAAAGCCGCTGTCGAGCGCCTCGAAGCCGATGCCGGCTTTCAAGGCCTGGCGCTGCGCCCAGTGGTGAACGTTCAGGCAGCACTTGGCCGTGTAGGGGAAGTACGTCCCGAACTTCATGAAGAACGGGCCGAAGTCGTCGTCGAAGCCGTAGAAGTAGAACTGGTTGACGACGGCCGAGGCCTTGACCAAGAACTGGTACCTCGAGCCCGTCACCTGGTTGACACGGCGCTCGGTGCGGAAGACCGAGCACTTCTCCTGTGCCCGCCCGACGAACAAGATCTTCTCCGTGCCGTCGTGGCCGGCGAGATAGCCATGGGCCACGTCGTCCTTGCGGACTCCCTTGGCCAAGTGCACCAGGTCGAGGCCCTCGGCCTTGACGAAGCGATGGATCGACGCCACGAAGTCCTTCGAGATCGGGTCCATCAAGGCACCCGAGACGACCGGCATGTCCCGGTGGTACTTGAAGAACCCCACCACCCCGGCCGGGTAGACGAGCTTTGGGACGTAGAGGTTGAGTTACATCCGGTCGACGCACTCCACTTCGAGGCTGACGTGGTTGGCGAGCACTTCGCCGACGCTGCGGGGTACGGTCATCTTGGGCTCCGGTCGTTCGGGGAGGCAGCTCTTTGGAGGGGCCACCTTTCGCTTCGAGCGGCACATGACGGTGGGCCACGGCCTGCCATGCCCCGTTCGACTGGAGCCTACGATCAGGTGCGCTGGAGTGCTACGGCGTTCCTGAAACCACCAAAGCCCGCGGCCGTATCACCACCGGCGTGAGTGCATCACCACTCCGACTTGTCGGGCTGGGGCGCAGCCCCGTTAGCACTTGGAGTCCGGGGCTCACCTCAGGCCTCTACGTCTAAAACCCGACGTCTTCGGTCGACATTCGAGCCTCGTCCAGATATACTAGCTGCAACTAGAAAATCTCGGACGACAAGGAGGAACGCAATGGCGATCCAGCTAGGCGACACCGCCCCCGACTTCACAGCTGAGACGACCGAGGGCCGTCTCAGCCTGCACGAGTACCTCGGCGATCACTGGGGTCTCCTGTTCTCGCACCCCGCCGACTTCACCCCGGTGTGCACCACAGAGCTCGGAGAGTTCGCCCGGCGAAGCGATGAGTTCGCCAAGCGCAATACCAAGCTCATCGGGGTGAGCGTCGACTCCGTCGACTCGCACCGGCGTTGGTCGGGAGATATCGCCGAGACCCAGGGACAGGGCCTCAACTACCCGCTCGTGGGCGACGAGGACCGCACCGTGGCAAATCTCTACGGCATGATCCACCCCAAAGCCATCGAGACAGCCACCGTGCGCACCGTGTTCGTCATCGGTCCGGACAGGAAAGTGAAGCTGAGCCTCACTTATCCTGCCAATGTCGGGCGCAACGTCGACGAGATCCTGCGGGTGATCGATGCCCTGCAGTTGAGCGTTGGCTTCGCCGTGTCGACACCTGTCAACTGGACTGACGGCGACGAGGTGATCATCTCTCCGGCGCTCTCCGACGAAGAGGCCAAGGAGCAGTTCCCCAAGGGTTTCCGAGTCCTCAAGCCCTACCTTCGTCTCACGCCTCAGCCCAACAGGTAGCAACGCCTCAGCTGTCGGTCAGCCGCGCCTGCAGGCGGATCTCAGTGGCCGCCAGGGCCTTGGAGACCGGACAGCCCGCTTTGGCCTTCTCCGCAACACCGAGAAACGCCTGCTCGTCGAGCCCGGGGACGGCGGCCTCGGTGCGAAGTTCGATGAACGTGATCGCAAAGCCATCGGCCGTCTTGTCGATGGTGACATGAGCTGTGGTCTCGATGCGTGTCGGAGGGTGGCCAAGCTCGGAGAGCGCCAGTGACAACGCCATGCTGAAGCAGCCGGCCGACGCTGCGCCGAGCAGCTCCTCGGGGTTAGTTCCCGGGTCCGCTTCGAAACGTGAGCCGAACGAGTACGGGGCGTCGAGCCGCCCGCTCTCGACCGAGATCGTCCCGTGCCCCGTCTTCACTGATCCTTCCCACAGCGCCTTGGCGGTTCTCGATGGCATGTTGGGTCCTCCTTTGCTTGGTTATCGGTGTGTATGCCGGCGACGAGCCCAACGGAGGCCGAAGGCGCCGGAGGTCGACGTCGATCACTTCGTCTCGGGCGCTCCGAGGCAGTGCAGGGCGACAGTCGAATGGGCGTAGGCACCGCCGGCTCGCATCTCGGCGGCGACCCAGATCGCCTCCATGATCTCCTCGTCGCTCGCCCCCTTACGCCTGGCGAGCTTGGTGTGGCCGGTGATGCAATACGGGCACTGCGTCGTGTGGGCCACGGCGACCGCGATCAATTGTTTCGTCTTCTCAGGAAGCGCGCCGGGACTGAAGACGGCACGGCTGAAGGCCTCGAAGGCATCGTGGATCCCGGGTGCGAGCTCCTTGCGCCGCGCCGCGATCTCGGCGGTGCCTGCGGGATAGAGGGTATCTGTCATCGCTGCTCCTTTTGTCATCTTCCGGTCGTCCATGCGTGATCCTCGCTGTAGATCGCCGCATCGGGGACGCCAAGGTCGCCGAGCGCCCCGCGCACCGAGCTCACCATGTCAGCAGGCCCGGCGACGTAAAAGGGGCCCTCCCCGATCCGGCCCTTCGTCCTGGCCATCACCTCGGCGAGCATGTCGAGGTCGATGCGTCGATGGTGAGCGGCGGAGGGGTCATGCGGGCTGCGGGTGAAAGTGTGGACGACCGTGAGCCAGTCGTGTCGGTGGTTCAGTTCCCGAAGCTGCTCACCGAGAAGCACCGTGCCTCGGTCCCGGCTCGAGCAGAGGAGAGTCATCGGGACTTCGAGATGGCGGGCGGCCGCGTAACCCACGATGGAGGCCAAAGGCGCCACCCCGCTGCCCGCCCCGACGAGGCCGACTGGCCCGCCGTCGCTCTCGGTCCAGGTAAGGAACCCGAACGGCCCTCGCATCTGGAGACGATCACCCGGCTCCACCCGGCGGGCGAGGGTCGTCGAGGCGCGTCCACCTGGGACGGGGCGAACGACGATCTCGATCTCGGCCGAGGGCGGGTAGGGCGAGGAGCAAAGCGAGTACGCCTGCTCGATCACAAAGGGGGGCGCCTCGATGGCGAGACGGACGAGGTAGTACTGGCCGGGAAGGACGTCCGGCGGCTCGGCAAGACGCAGTCGCAGCGTCGTCGAGGCGGCACCTCGACCGACGGCCACGACAGAGGCGACTTCCCACATGGCCGCCTGATCGGCCGCCAACCAGCGAGCCTGGTCCGTGTCCGAGCCGAGGTCTGCGGTACCTCCTGGGCTCGTCAGTGCTGGCAGTCCCATCGACGTCTCCTTTGGCCACGGCCTCATCGGTCGTCACTCGGAGCCACGGCCGCCAGCTGGCGCAAGACGAAGGGGAGGATGCCGCCATGGCGGTAGTGCTGGCGCTCGAGCTCCGTGTCGAGGCGCGGCCGGGCGGGAATGGGTCGCCCATCGGCCAGGACCTGGACCGGCGCCTCGTCGCCGCTCACGAATCGGTCGATGCCGACGACGTCGAAGGACTCCTCGCCGCTGAGGCCGAGGCCGGCGATCGAGGCGCCGGCCTCGAGCTGGAGCGGAAGAACGCCCATGCCGACCAGGTTGGAGCGGTGGATGCGCTCGAAGCTCTCGGCGATGACGGCCCGGACACCGAGCAGCATGGTCCCTTTGGCCGCCCAGTCCCGTGACGACCCCGCCCCGTAATCCTTGCCTGCCAGTACGACGAGGGGAGTCCCCTCGGCCTCGTAACGCTGGGCGGCTTCGAACATGGAGAGCAGTTCCCCGCTTGGCAGGTGACGGGTCACCCCTCCCTCGTGGCCCGGGGCGAGGGCATTGCGGAGGCGAAGGTTGGCGAAAGTCCCGCGCACCATCACCTCGTGGTTGCCGCGGCGGGCGCCGAAGGAATTGAAGTCCCGGCGCTCGACGCCCCGCTCGATGAGGTAGCGCCCGGCGGGACCCGCCGCCGGGATGGCTCCGGCCGGTGAGATGTGGTCAGTGGTGACGCTGTCGCCAAGGACGGCGAGCGCGCGGGCGCCGCTGACGTCAGCCAGCGCCGGGGTCGCCAGGGTCACACCGTCGAGAAACGCCGGGTGCCGCACGTAGCTCGATCCCTCCTGCCACGCAAAGAGCGACCCACCGCCGGCGGCCAGAGCCGCCCACCGCTCGTCGCCGTCGTAGACAGTGGCGTAGGAGGCGGCGAACTGTTCGGGCCCGAGGGCCTCTGCGGCCACGGCGGCCACGTCTTCGGGGCTGGGCCAAAGCTCGGCAAGGGTCACCGGCTCGCCAGCGGGGGTGAAGCCCACCGGTTCCGTGGCCAAGTCGACGTCCATCGTTCCGGCCAAGGCGTACGCCACGACGAGGAGCGGTGATGCCAGGTAGTTCATGCGGACCTCGGGGTGGATGCGGCCCTCGAAGTTGCGGTTGCCCGAGAGCACGGCGCAAACAGCCAACTGCCCTTCGGCCACAGCCGCAGGGACGCCGTCAAGCAACGGTCCCGAGTTGCCGATGCAGGTCGTGCACCCGTAGCCGACCAGGGCGAAGCCGAGCTCGGCCAAGGGCTCGGTAAGCCCCGCCCGCCCGAGGTAGTCGCTCACCACTCGTGATCCGGGTGCGAGGGAAGTCTTTACCCAGGGCTTCGGGCGCAGCCCTTTGCCTGCGGCCCGTCGGGCGAGCAGCCCGGCACCGATCATGACCTCAGGGTTGGAGGTGTTGGTGCAGCTGGTGATGGCGGCGATGACCACGTGCCCATCGTCGATGTCGACGTCCTGGCCATCCACCACCGCCGTCACTGAACGGGACACCCGGCCCGGCTCCTCGAGTACGAACGTCGGCGAACGAGCTTGAAGGACCGGGTCGGGCGACCCTGATCCGGTCATCCCCGCCATGGCGGCAGGGGGGTCGCTGGCCGGGAAGGACTCGGCGGAGGCCTCCTCCGGGCTGCCGTCGACGACGTCCGCGACGCCGCGGCCCGGTTGGACGGTCGCGTCGACGGAGGTGAGCGGCTCGAGCGCCGCCAAGGACATCCGGAAGGCCCGGCGGGCTTGCGAGAGGGCGATCCGGTCCTGGGGGCGTGACGGCCCGGCGATGCTCGGCTCGACAGTCGACAGGTCGAGGCTGAGGAGCTCGGAGTAGGCAGCTGTCTCGCCAGGTTCGTGGAAAAGGCCCTGTTCCTTGGCGTAGCGTTCGACCAGGTCGACCTGGGCGGCCGGTCGGCCCGTGAGGCGCAGGTACGCGAGGGTGGCGTCGTCGATAGGGCTGATGGCGCAGGTGGCACCGTACTCTGGGGCCATGTTGCCGAGCGTCGCCCGATGCTCGACGCGCAGGCCCGCGAGGGCTGGCCCGGTGAACTCCACGAACTTGCCGACCACGCCATGGCGGCGAAGCAGCTCGGCCATGGTGAGCACGAGATCGGTGGCGGTCGCCATCGGTGACAGCTCACCGGTCAGCGCCACACCGACCACGGCCGGCATCGGCATCGGGAGCGGCTGGCCGAGCATGGCCGCCTCGGCCTCTATGCCTCCGACCCCCCACCCGAGCACCCCGATACCGTTGACCATCGGAGTATGGGAGTCCGTGCCAACCAAGGTGTCGCAGAACGCCTCCCCGTCAGGCCTCGCCACGACCACTTTCGACAGGTACTCGAGGTTCACCTGGTGGCAGATACCGGTGTCGGGCGGCACCACCGACAGGTTGTCGAAAGCCTGGGTCGCCCAGCGCAAGAGCCGGTAACGCTCGGCGTTGCGCTCGTGCTCGAACGTGGCGTTGCGGGCAAACGAGTCGGGACGCCCTGCCACCTCGGCGATGACCGAGTGGTCGATAACCAGATCGACAGGGATTCTTGGGTTGACGAGACGGGGGTCCCCGCCAAGGTCGGCCAGAGCGTCGCGAAGCGCCGCCAGGTCGACGATGGCAGGCACCCCGGTGAAGTCCTGGAGGAGCACCCGCTCGGGGAAGAAGGCCACGACGCCGGGAACAGCAGGGTCGCCGGGCCAGCGCGCCAGCGCAACCACGTCGTCGTGGGTCACGTCTCCGCCAGCCTCGTGGCGAAGGAGGTTCTCCAGAAGAACCTTGATCGAGTAGGGCAGCCGGCTCAGGTCGCCGACGCCGTCGAGGGCCGACAGCGCACATATCTGGTAGGTGCCCCCCATCGTCTCGAGGGACCGCCGAGCGCCGAAGGTGTCGGACGTCATGCTTCCTCCTCCAGTGCCGCGGCCCGCACGGCGTGAGCGGCGGCGACCAGGTGGGCGAGGGACTCAGTGACTTCAGCGTACCGACGGGTCTTGAGGCCGCAGTCCGGGTTCACCCCGAGCTGCCTGCGACCGATGTCGGCTACGGCTCGCTGCACGAGCACGGTCATATCGGCAGCGGTCGGGACGTGCGGCGAGTGCACGTCGTAGACCCCAGGTCCCACGCCGCCCGCGTAGCCGGCGGCCGCGAATGCAGTAAGGAGAGCCATGTCCGAGCGGGCCGCCTCGAACGAGGCAACGTCGACGTCGAGGTCGGCGAGCACATCGAGGATGGCACTGAGATCGGCATAGCACGGGCCAGGATGTCCAAGGAGGCTTCGAGGTCGTTGACCCAGACGTTGCGGCCGTCAACCACCCCGGCGAAGAGCAATCGATCGCCGATCCCGCCGGCCTGCTCGAGCAGCGACAGATTCTCCTTCCCTCGGCAGAAGTCAAGGCCGATCGCCTCGACAGGCAGGGCGGCCAGGATCCCCATAGCCTCGCCGACGTGGCCGAAGTACGTGGAGACGGTGATCTTGGGGCGTGACGAGCACTCCCCGAGGCGCCGGTAGGCAGCACGGAAGGCGGCGAGCTCGGCCGGGCTCCGGTCCTCGACGAGGGCGGGCTCCTCGAGGCTTAACCAGGCGACTCCGGCAGCGTCGAGCCGAGCGAGCAGCTCGACGTACACCTCGACCAGCGGGTCAAGGAGTGCCAGCCGGTCGAACTCCCTCGGCACGGCACAGCGCAGCAGGAAGGTGAGCGGGCCGAGCAGAACCGTGCCGGTCGACAGCCCTATAGCGGCAGCTTCTTCAAACTCGGCGATCGCCTTGCTGGGGCCCGCCCGGAACCTGGTGCCGCGGCCGACCTCGGGCACCAGCTGGTGGTAGTTCGTGTCGAACCACTTGGTGAGCTCGAACGGCGCCACGGCCACGTCGTCGAGGGTGGCGCCGCGAGCCATGGCGAAGTACCGGCTGAGGTCGACGGCCCGGCCGGGGGGGCCGAACCGCTCCGGCACGGCACCGACGGCGACTGCGGCGTCGAGCACGTGGTCGTAGAGCGAGAAGTCGTTGGACGGCACGAAGTCCACACCGGCGCCGGCCAGCAGCTGCCAGTCGTCCCTGCGAATCGTCGCTCCCGCCTGGTGGAGATCTGCAACCGAGGCGCGGCCGGCCCAATAGGCCTCGAGCGCCCACTTCAGCTCGCGCCCTGGACCGATGCGTGACATGCCGTGCACCGCCGTCCTCATGCCACTTCCCCTCTGTAGAGGTCGGCGGCGGGTTCCGTCGCGGCCGCGATCCTCGGGACGCTGCTGTCGTCAGCCGCCAGGTGGCCAGAGCCGGCCAGACCGTCCAGAAGGAGGTGGAAGTAGACCATGCCACCATAGGGCCGCCACTGGGCTGCTACCCGGGCGACCTCGTCGTAGCCGGCGTCGACAGGCAGGCCGAACCGTCGGCGAAGGTTGTTGCGGGCGCCGACGTCGTCACCGGGGAGGACGTGCAGGCGCCCAAGCCCGCGCAGGAGCACGTACTCGGCGCTCCAGCGACCGATCCCGGGGAGGGCGACCAAGGCGGCGAGAGCCTTGTTGTCGTCGAGATGCTCCAGGTGCTCGAGGTCGAGCGCCCCCGATGCAACCTTCGGTGCGAGCAGGCTGATGGCCCGCGCCTTGGCGTGACTGAAGCCGAGGCGGCGTAGCTCTGGTATCTGCGCCTCGGCGAGGCGTTCGGCGCTCGGGAACCCGGGGGCGCTGCCACGCACCCCTGCGGTCGGACCGTACAGATGGGCAAGCCGGTCGAGGAGGTGGATGCCGACGGTGAGGGACACCTGCTGGCAGGCCACGGCGTTGACGAGCGTCTCGAAGACGGTCGGAAAGCGCGGCGGGCGCACACCAACGAACCGGCGGGCAAGCTCGTCCAAGCGGCCGTCGTTTCGAGCAAGGCCGGAGAAGCCGGCAAGGTCCAGCCCGAGGCCGAGCATCCGTCCCAGCCGGCGCTGGACCTCGTCCAGAGCAGCGTCGCTCGGCGCGGCGACCCGGCGCCGCACTTCGACGGCCAGCCGGGCCTTGTCAGGACAATCGTCGGGCTCCTGCCGGACGGCAACTGCCACCGGGGCACCTCCGGCTAGCAAGGTCCTGCGGTATGTGGTGCCGTCCCAGCTGTCGACAGTGTTGTGCGGGCGACGCCGCAACGCCCACACGGTGAGGTCGAGGCGGAAGGGCGGGCGCACCTCGAGTGACAAGCGGCGGATGCCCACGGCGCGCTACTTCTCCGGGATCCCGGTGAGAACGTCCTGAAGCACCGCCGCTCCCGAGTGCTCGGCGTCCCGCGTAGCCGTCAACAGCACGAGACGCCGCTCGGCGGCGAGACTCCGCAACCGCTCGACGCTCGAAGCGCCTGGTGCGGCGGCCAGTTCGATCCGGTAACGGCGGGCGAACTCGGGAAAGCGGGTCGGGTCGTGGCTGTACCAGCGACGCAACTCGGTGCTCGGGGCCACGTCCTTGTCCCAGGCGTCGTAGTCGACGGCGGCCTTGGCGAGCCCACGGGGCCACAGACGGTCGACGAGCACTCTGTGCTCTCCCTGCTGTCGACCCTGGGCGTCGTAGACCCGCACAACCGCTACCCCGGCCTTGCTGTCCGCCGCGCTCATCGGACGCGGAACCCGAGAGCGGCGGCGGCCTCGTCATCGATCATCTCCGGGCTCCACGGCGGGTCCCACACGACGCGCACGTCCACCGGAGCTCTCTTGTCGATGGCCTCGTCGATGGCCGCGCGGGCCATCTCGGGCAACACCTCAGATGCCGGGCACCCAGGGGTCGTCATCGTCATCTCCACGACCACTGCCCTGTCCTCGACACGTACGGCGTATACCAGCCCGAGCGACACCACGTCGAGGAACAGCTCCGGGTCGTACACGCCCTGCAGTGCGTCCCAGGCGGTATCAATCATGTCGGGCGGCAGCCGTCTCACGACGACCGCCGGAACCTGACCCGCCAGTCGCCGCTGCCAAGATCTTCGACCTCGTAGCCGAACCCCTGAGAAGACAGGACAGCTTCGAGCGGCACCGGCTCGAAGGGAGCCAACACGACCAGTTCCTCGCCGTCAGCGAGCGTGCCGACGGCGGCCATTATCGTCTCGAACGGCTCGTCGCCGGCGGCGACGATCGGACGGGCATCGACGGTAGCCATCGCCTCCTCGCTTCCTGCAGCATCGGGCACCCGAGCTGCTTCATTATTCTAGTATACACTAGATATTATTAGTAGCAGCCGCTCTCCGGGCACCCGAACCCATCTTCTCCTCGAGGACAGGCGGCGTGCAGCTGCATCGCCACTGGAACCGTGTAACTACTGGTCCCTCGTGACAACCATCCTGCGCCGGTCAGGCTGACCCGTGAGGGCTCGTAGACGACAGGGACATCTTGTAAATCTGCTAACAACTAGAGATATACTAGCAGGGTGGCAAGTGTGGACGTCGCTGCGAAGCGCCGAGAGGAAAGAACGGTGCCGGTGTGGCAGGAGGCGACGGTGGCCGCCGTCCTCGACGAGGCCCCCGACGCGGTCACCCTGCGCTTCCAGCTGGAGAGACCGGGCGGCTTTCTGCCCGGCCAGTACTACAACGTGCGGCTGGCGCTTCCCGGACGAGAGCGCCCGGTACAGCGCGCCTACTCGGTCGGATCCTCGCCGGCGCCCGACCCGTCGCTCATCGACCTCGGGATCCGGGAGGTCCCGGGGGGTCTGCTGTCTCCCCTCTTGGTCAGGCTCGATGCCGGCCGGCGCCTCTCGGTACGCGGCCCGTACGGCCGGTTCACCTGGAACGGCCGTGACGAAGGACCGGCGTTGCTGGTCGGGGCGGGCAGCGGGCTCGTGCCGCTCATGTCCATGGTCCGCCATGCCGCCTACCAGGGCCGGCAGGACCCCGTATGGCTGATCTGCTCGGCTGTCACCTACCAGCACGCCTTCTACCGCGACGAGCTCGCCGACTTAGCCGGCGAGCACCGCTGGCTGCGGCTCGTCCATTGCATCACCCGCGACCCGAACGAGCGCCGGGCGCATTACCACCGACGGGTGGACGCCGCTGTCCTGGCCGAGACGCTGGAGGCGGCAAGGCCGTGCCAGACATACCTGTGCGGGCCACCGGCCATGGTCGAGTCGGTGGCGGCGGCGCTCCACCTCCTCGGCGTCGACCGTCACTCCATCGCCACGGAGAAGTACGACTGATGCCCTCATGGACAGAGTTGCTCTGTCGTGGCCAGAGCAGGCGTGCGATGACCAGCACCACCGCGCAACCAACGTCGGAGCCGGGCGGCTCGTGGGCGGCCCGGCCGGCGGGACTGCCGACCGCGGTACCCCCTCCGTCGGTTCCTCTATCATTCCTTGCAGCGGCAGCGGCCGGGCTGGTGGCATGTGGAATCGCCTGGATCTGGGCCGCCGAGGCGGCCGCTCAGGACCCAACCTCGGACCCTGTCGTCGCCGCCGTGCACTTCGGGGTGCTCGCCACCTTGACCATGGCGGTGCTCGGCGCCACCCACCAGTTCACCCCGGTCATCACCGGCAAGCCGCTCAGCTCGCTCCCCCTGGCTCGTGCCACGTTCGTAGTCTGGCTGGCCGCTTCGTGGATGCTGCCCTTCGGGGTCGCCACCGAGCAGGTCGGGGTGACGGTGGCGAGCGGCGTGCTGGCTGGCGTCGCCATCGTGGCACTGGCCGTGAACCTGGCGGCTCCCCTGGCTGTGCGGGGGAAGGGGGCGCCGGTTGTCGCCCTTCGCTTCGCTGTCGCCGGGGCAGTCCTGACCACGTTCTTGGGCATCGCCTTCATCGGTGACCGGCAGGGGAACTGGTTCTCTCTGTCCCCGCACGTCGACCTTGCTATGGCCGTGACAGGGATGTTCGGCTGGCTGGGCGTCACCTACGTCGGCGTTGCCGAGAAACTGTGGCCGATGTTCATGCTCGCCCACCTCCCCGCAGGACATCGGGCCGGGCGGTTGGCCGTGTGGGCCATCCCTCTCGGTTCGGGAGCCCTGGCCATCGGGTTGGGTTGGGCCGTACCGGCCCTGGCAGTGGCAGGGGCGGCGGTCCTCGCCATCGGTCTCGGCGCTCACCTCGGTTCACTGTTGGCCCACGTCCGCCATCGCCGCCGGGCGGCCGACTTGCACCTTGTCTTCCTCGTGACCTCGGCAGTCTGGCTCTTGGCCGGCGCCGGCCTCGCACTCGCCGGCACGCTCGTGCTCCCCGACCACGACGGCCAGGGGGTGGCGTTGGTGGCAGCGGCGATGGTCGCCTTCGGGGGCTGGTTGCTCCAGGCCGTGGTCGGTCATGCCCACAAGGTGGTGCCGTTCATCGTGTGGTCGGCGCTGCGCTCACGGGGCGTCGCGGCGGCCCCGTCCGGCAGGCAGCTCATGTTCGCAGACCTCTACCACCACGGCTGGGCAACTGCCACGTATGTCACCACTACGGCCGGCCTCGCCCTGTTATGCAGTGGCTTGGGGGTCTCGCTGGCGCCGTTGTCGGCGGCGGGCGGGCTGCTGCTGGCTCTTACCGGCATCATGGCGGGAATCAACTTGTCTTTCCGCCCGATGCGCCTGTTGACTGTCAGGCGAACTGCTTCAAAAGCCACGACTTAGCCGGCGCGGGAGACCGTCACTGACGCGGCAGGCGAAGAAGCGCCGTCGAACCTCGATGTTCGCAGGCGGCGCTGGCGGCGCAGAGCAGTGCGCTCGCTGAGCGCAAGGCCGCCCCACACCCCGTCCTCGGGGCTGGCGACGAGCGCGTAGGTAAGGCAGTGGAGGCGCACCGGGCAGCAGGCGCACACCGCCTTGGCCGCCGCCACCTGACCGACCGCGTCCTCGGCGCGCTCGCCCGCCGGGAAGAACAGATCCGGTCCCATGTCTCGGCAGGCAGCGCGGCTACGCCAGCCGCCGGCGTCGAAGAGGAGCGCGGCACGGTGCCTCCCAAGGCTCACGAGCATCGCCGGAACCTCACTTCACGCAGGCGAGTGATGGGCCATCATCGTCTCGAAGGCTTCGGTGTTGGTCGTCGTCACGTGATGCTCCTTCTGTCGACCGGTAGCACTCAGCAGTATCTCTAGTTTATGCTAGAGGAAGAGTGGCCCGGTCAGCCCGCCGGAGAAAACGTCAGTCCCCAAGGGCGAGACGAGAGGTGAGGAGAGGTGATGGTGGCGACGAGCACCCCGCTGGTGGCCGTCGAGTTGCTGGCCGCCTGTGTCTGGGTCGGCAGCCTCGTGTGCCTGGCTGTGGTCACCAGTGCCGTCCGCAAGGTGCTCGACGAGCGCTCACAAGTCGACGTGTTCCGTGCCATCGGACGGCATTACTCGGTGGTTGGTACGACCTCGCTGCTCGTGGCCATCGGGGTTGGCCTGGCGCTGTCCTGGCCACCGTCGACCTGGTCGGAGACGATCGACACCGCCGTCGCCCTTGCCGGGGTCCTCGTTCTCGCCACCGTCGCCGGCATGGCCCAGGCACGGGCGATGGCCGGCGTCCGCCGCCGGGCCATCAGCTCACCAGGCGATCCCGGTGCGGGCCGAGCGGTCCGCCGTGGCCGGCGCGTGGCGAACGCGCTCCGCGGTCTGATGGCAGTCGTGAGCCTGGCCATCGTGGTGCTGGCTGCAGTGGCGATCTCCCACTGACCATGAGCCGAACGAGCGCAAATCGGCGCATGGAGCCGGGCGTCCTGCAGACCGACCAACGACCACCGGCCCAAGCTCGCACGCTGTTCGTCACCGTGGGAATCATCTGCGTCTTGGCCGGGGGGCTCGTCGCCGCGGCAGGTGGCGAGGCGCCCAGCCGGCATCTTTCGTGGGCGGCTGCATACCTGGTGCTCGTGTGCGGCTTGGCTCAGGGGCTCCTCGGGGCTGGTCAGTTCCTGGTAGCAGCCGACTCACCCACGCCACGGATGGTGGCGTGGGAGCTCGTCGCCTTCAACCTGGGCAATGCGGGCGTGGTGGCAGGCACGCTGGCGGGAGTGCTGCCGGCGCTCGACGTCGGCAGCGCGGTCTTGCTCGGCTCGCTAGGGCTGTTCGCCTGGGCGACCAGGACGTCGAGCGGTGGGGGCCGCCTGCTCATCGTCGCCTTTAGGGCTGCGCTCGTCCTGCTGGCGCTCAGCGTGCCCATCGGCGTCGTCATGGCCCGCTGACAAGCGGCGAGGTGAAGTGCTGCTCACGAAGCGTCGGTCGGACGGGTGTAGCTGCCGACCGGCGAGTGCAGCCCGACGGCGAAGCGGTTCCAGCCGTTGATCGCTACGACCGCCAGGGTCAAGGCGACGATCTCCTCCTGCTCGAAGTGCTTGGCCACTTCGTCGTAGACGTCGTCGGGAGCACCCGAGGACGCCAGCAGGGTGAGAGCCTCGCACCAGGCGAGAGCAGCCCGCTCCCGCTCGGAGTAGACCGGCGCCTCCTTCCAGGCTGCGACGAGGTGCAGCCGCTGGGGGGTAATACCCATGGCGGCAGCATCTTTGGTATGCATGTCGAGGCAGTACCCGCAGCCGTTCAACTGAGAGGAGCGGACCTTCACCAGCTCGAGCAACTCGGCCTCGAGGGAACTGGCGTGGACTGCCGCTTCGAGCCCGAGCATGGCCTTCATCGCCTCGGGATAGACGTGCCTGTAGTCGACGTGCATGACAGCTAGTTTAGCCCGGCAGTGGATATAACAGACCGGGGTAGTTCAAGTCTTGACTAGACGAGCCTAAGGTGGCGGGACCGGACGGCTCGGAACGAACGGAGGGCGATGGCAGGCAGCGGCAAGACGGCGCCGGCTCAGGCAGGGATGCTGGCCGGGACGGGCCTGGTGCGCGCCGCCCGGTACCTCCAGCCCGGGCAAGCCTCGGCGGACGCCCGGGAGCTGCACCGGCGGGGCGGCCGGCAGGCCGAAGAGTTCTACCGTGAACGCTGGCGCCACGACAAGGTGGTTCGCTCCACCCACGGCGTGAACTGCACAGGTTCGTGCTCGTGGCAGGTCTACGTGAAAGACGGGATCATCACTTGGGAGACCCAGGCCGTCGACTACCCGTCGGTCGGCCCGGACTCTCCCGAGTACGAGCCGAGGGGGTGCCCCAGGGGGGCGTCGTTCTCCTGGTACACGTACTCGCCCGCCCGGGTCCGCTACCCCTACGTGCGCGGCGTCCTGCTCGAGCTGTTCCGCCAGGCCAAGGCCCGCCACGCCGGGGATCCGGTGTCGGCGTGGGCCGAGATCACCTCGGACGCCGAGACCGCCTCGGCCTACAAGTCGGCACGGGGCCGAGGCGGGTTCGTGAGAGCCACCTGGCCCGAGGTCCTCGAGTTGGTCGCCGCCGCCCACGTCCATACCGTCGCCGCATACGGCCCCGACCGCACGGCGGGCTTCACGGTCATCCCGGCTATGTCGATGGCCTCGTATGCAGCCGGCACGCGTTTCTATTCGCTGTTGGGCGGGACGATCCCGTCGTTCTACGACTGGTACGCCGACTTGCCGCCCGCTTCCCCTCAGGTGTTCGGCGACCAGACCGACGTCCCCGAGTCGGCCGACTGGTGGAACGCCACCTACCTCATCGTGTGGGGTACCAACCTGCCCATCACCCGGACCCCCGACGCCCACTTCATGGTCGAGGCACGTTACCGGGGCCAAAAGGTGGTGGTGGTCTCCCCCGACTACTCCGATCACACCAAGTTCGCCGACGACTGGCTGGCAGCCAACCCGGGCACCGACGCCGCCTTGGCCATGGCCATGGGTCACGTGATGCTCACCGAGTTCTACCGGGACCGCCAGGTGCCACGCTTCGAGCACTACGCCCGGACCTTTACCGACTTGCCCTGTCTCGTGTCGCTGAAGCAAAGAGGCGACGCATGGGTGCCCGACCACTTCGTCACCGCTGCCGACCTGACCGTGGACAGCGGAGACGCCGACCGGGAAGCCACCGGTCAGCAAGCAGAGGAGTGGAAGACCGTCGTGCTCGACGAGGTGACCGGAGAGCCGGTGGTGCCGAACGGGTCGATCGGTTTCCGTTGGGGGGAGGAGGGGAAGGGCCGCTGGAACCTCGACCTCGGCGACATCCGCCCGGCCCTCAGCTGCCACGGCCGGCCCGGTGCCCAAAGCGTGGCGATCGACCTCCCCCGCTTCGACGTCGGCGACGGCGGGGGCGACGTCCTGCGCCGAGGTGTACCAGCCCTCGAGCTGGGCGGGCGCCTCGTGACGACGGTCTTCGACCTCGTCATGGCGCACTACGGGGTGGCGCGAGCCGACCTCCCGGGTGACTGGCCGTCTGGTTACGATGACGCCTCGGCCCCCTACACGCCGGCCTGGCAGGAACAGATCACCTCGGTACCGGCGGTGGCCTGCACCCGGGTGGCACGCGAGTTCGCCCGTAACGCCGAGATCTCGGGCGGGCGGTCGATGATCGCCATGGGAGCGGGAACCAACCACTGGTTCCACTCCGACCAGATCTACAGGTCCTTCCTCTCGCTGCTCATGCTGGGTGGCTGCGAGGGGGTGAACGGCGGTGGTTGGGCGCACTACGTCGGCCAGGAGAAAGTCCGGCCTCTGACGGGCTGGTCGACGCTCGCTTTCGCCTCGGACTGGGTGCGGCCGACCCGGCACATGCCGGGCACCCCGTACTGGTACCTGGCCTCCGACCAGTGGCGCTACGAAGGTGCTCCGGCCGACAGCCTGTCCTCCCCGCTCGGCGAGGGGCGCTTCGCCGGGCGCTCGGTAGCCGACCTCAACGCCTACGCTGTCCGGCAGGGCTGGATCGCCTCGCACCCGGCCTTCGACAGGAACCCCCTCGACCTGGCCGACGAGGCGGAGGCGGCGGGCAAGAGCGTCGAGGCGCACGTGATCGAGGAGCTGCAGTCCGGCCGTTTGCGCTTCGCCGCCAATGATCCCGACGACCCGGTCAACTTCCCCCGCGTGCTCACGGTGTGGCGCTCGAACCTCCTCGGCTCGTCGGGCAAGGGACACGAGTATTTCCTCCGCCACCTGCTGGGAGCCGACAACGCCGTGGCGGCCACCGAGTGCCCGCCCGAGGCGCGGCCCCGAGAAGTCGTGTGGCGCGACGAGGCCCCGATCGGCAAGCTCGACCTGTTGGTCGACATCGACTTTCGGATGGTGTCGACCGGCATCTACGCCGACGTCGTGCTGCCGACCGCCACCTGGTACGAGAAACACGACCTCTCCTCCACAGACATGCACCCCTTCGTGCACTCTTTCAACCCGGCGATCGCCCCTCCGTGGGATGCCCGCAGCGACTTCGACATCTTCGGCGACCTCGCCACCGAGTTCTCCCGTCTGGCCGAGGGCCGGCTAGGGGTGCGCCGCGACGTGATGGCCGTCCCGCTCAACCACGACTCCCCCGACGAGTGCGCCCAGCCGGGTGGCCGGGCCCTCGACTGGGTGGCCGGCGAGTGCGAGCCCGTCCCGGGCAAGACCATGCCGCGCCTGGTCGTGGTTGAGCGGGACTACCCGCACCTGGCGGAGTGCTGGCGGGCCCTCGGGCCTTTGATCGACATGGCCGGCGCCACCACCAAAGGCGTGACTCTGCCGGTCGGCTCCGAGGTCGGCTGGCTGGCCTCGCGCAACGGCACCATCCGGGGCGGCGTCGCCGACGGGCGCCCCCGGATCGACCGGGACAACCTGTTCTGCGAGGCCATCCTCGCCATGTCCGGCACGACCAACGGCCGCCTGGCCGTCGCCGGCTTCCAGGCCCTGGAGGAGCGCACCGGCGTCCGTCTGGCCGACCTCGCCCACGAGCGGGCGGGGGACCGCATCACCTTCGCCGACACCGTTACCCAGCCCCGAACCGTCATCGCCTCACCGGAGTGGTCCGGGGCCGAGTCCGAGCGTCGCCGCTACTCCCCCTTCACCGTCAACGTCGACCGGCTGAAGCCCTGGCACACCTTGACCGGTCGCCAGCACTTCTTCTTGGACCACGACTGGATGACCGAGCTCGGCGAGGGGCTCCCCACCTACCGGCCGCCCCTCGGCATCGCCGCCACCTTCGGCGACCAGCGCCGCGGCGACCCGACTGAGCCTCAACTGGTGGCCCGCTATCTCACCCCGCACTCCAAGTGGTCGATCCACTCGGAGTACCAGGACAACCCCCACATGCTCAACCTGTTCCGGGGAGGACCGGTCATCTGGGTGAACGACCTCGACGCCACTCGCATCGGGGTGGCCGACAACGACTGGATCGAGGCATACAACCGCAACGGGGTGACCGTGGCCCGAGCGGCGGTGACCCACCGGGTGCCGCCCGGGACGGTGCTCATGTAC
>JBOGHW010000007.1:0-4119 GCA_050744865.1 Acidimicrobiales bacterium
CTCCAATATGCTAGCGCCTCACTGGCAGATTGTCTCACGCGGAAGGCCCCAGTGGTGGATCGAGGAGGGAGGCCGCCTCAGGGGCTACGCCAGGCGCCGAAGCGTCACTTCAGAAGAGCCGCACCCGTTTGAATCAGCCGGGATCCCTATCGCTAACTCGGAAACACGTCAGTTCCGAGTGGCGATGGTGCTACGCGTCGGAGCGATGGTCCCCTTCCCGTCGTCACTCGCGGCACCGACTGGCGTCCAGCCAACCGACTTCACTACTGGCATCACAGAGTCCAAGGGCAGCATCGCGAACGTGCTCCGGCGCCATGGCCTCCGGCCCGCTCCACGGCGCTGCGGGCCGACCTGGGTCGAGTTCCTCCGTGCCCAGGCGAAAGGCACCGTCGCGACCGACTTCTCCAGTGTCGACCGCCTCGATCGGGGCCCTAAGGATCCTCACGCCCGTCCGTTCGCCGAAGGACAACGCCCAAGCGGAATGGTGGGTGCCCCACCGCCTGCAGCCGACGGCACTCGGGAAGTCCGGGCACTTCAGAGCCAAGATCGTCGACCCCACGTACCTCCGTCGTCTCCAGAGCTCCGTCGAGCCGGCAGGGACCAAGGTCCCAACGACCCGAGCAACGTCGCTCATCAGGATCGCTGGGCCGCTGGGCCGCTAGGCCGCTGGACGCTCGAAGCCAGCTCGTACACCCAGGCGCTCGCTCACTCCTCGCGCTCTCGGTTTCGATCGCGGCCTCCGCCCGCGCCACCGACGCTCGCACCGCTTTCAGCGTGTCCGTTCGCGTCGGCGGTCGAGAGCTCGACGTGGCCGTCGCCGTCGTGCGCCGCCTCGACCGCCTCGACCGGGCGCTCGGACGCCGACACCGACGCGACCGCGACCGCAGCCGGCGTGACGGAACCCTCAACGCTCGGTGCCTCGTAGAAGTACTTCTTGCTGATCGTGAGCGAGGCACACGCAGCGAGCAGGCATGCGCCCGCAGCGAAGTCGAGTGCTTCGTGCAGGCCGTGTGCGAACGGTCCGGCGACGAGGCTCGGGAAGAACGACCGGCCGGTCAGGTAGGCGGCCTGTGCGTGCGGGAGCCGGGCCAGCGTGCCGGATGGACCGAGCAGCTGCTGGATCGGGTTGTAGCCGAGGAAGGCGGCGAAGACCGACGAGGTGGGTGGAAGGCTGGCGACCTTGTGGGCGGCCGCTGGGGGCACCCCGTGCGCCGTGAGGCCGTGAAAGAGCGTGGTCGGGAGGGTCCCGGACAGCCCCACGATGATGAGGGTGAAGAAGATGCCGATGGAGAGCACCATGGAAGAATTCATCATGACGGCGCCCATGCCTGCGCCCTGACCCCGTTGGTCGGGGGGAAGGGAGTTCATGACGGCAGCCCGGTTGGGTGACGCGAACAACCCCATCGCCAGCCCGTTGGTCAGCAACAGCAGGCCGAACCAGCCGTAGGAGAAGTCGATCGGGAGGAGCTCAAGGAGCACAAAGCTGCCAGCGGCGCCGAGCATGCCCCCGACGGCGAACGGTCGGGCCCCGAAGTGGTCCGACAGGTATCCCGACAACGGCCCGGAGATCAGGAACCCGCCAGTCAAGGGCAGCATGAAGATGCCTGCCCACAAAGGGGTTTGGGTGAAGCTGTAGCCGTGCTCGGGGAGCCAGATCCCCTGGAGCCAGATGATGAGGATGAACATGAGCCCGCCACGACCGAGCGCGGACATCAGGGCCGCCACATTGCCGGCCGCGAAGTTGCGGATGCGGAACAGTGGGATGCGAAACATCGGGGCTGCGACCTTGGTCTCGATCCACACGAATAGGCACAGGACTGCCACCCCGCCGATCACACAGCCGAGCACGAAGGGACTGGTCCAGCCCATCGTGTGCCTGCCGTAGGGCTCGATGCCGTAGACGATGCCGACCAGGACCGCCACCAGTCCAACGGCGAAGGTGGCGTTGCCCACCCAGTCGATCTTGGCCGGGGTCCGGATACCCTTCTCCTCGAGGTTGATGATGCCCCAGACGGTGCCGACGACCCCCACCGGCACCGAGATCCAGAAGATCAAGCGCCAGTCGATGGGGCCGAGCAAACCGCCCAAGACCAGTCCGATGAACGAGCCGGCGATGGCCGCGATCATGTTGGTCCCGAGGGCCAGCCCGCGTTGGTTGGGGGGGAAGGCATCAGTCAGGATGGCCGTGGAGTTCGCCCATATGAACGCAGCGCCTACGCCCTGGCACACCCGCATGATGATCATGAACAAGGCGGCGTCGGGCCCGTGCATCCACGTCAACGACAACATGACGGAAAAGACGGTGAAGATGACGAAGCCCATGATGTACATGCGGACCCGGCCGAAGATGTCGCCGAGACGACCGAAGCTCACCACCAACACCGCCGTCACCATCATGTAGCCCATCAGGATCCACAAGAAGTAGCTGGTGTTGCCGGCGGTGAGCGGGTTCAGGTGGATGCCGCGGAAGATGTCGGGCAGCGAGATCAGCACGATCGATGCGTCGATCGAGGCCATGAGCATCCCGAGCGTGGTGTTGGAGAGCGTCCCCCACTTCCCTTTGTAGGGATCGACGGGCTCTCCCGATGCTCCGTTCGTTGACGGCACTGCCAGCGCACTTGCGTCGGTCATGACGTGGCCCGCCCAGGTTCGGAGAAGCCGTGCAGAAGCACATCGAAACAACAAGCCATCTCTTCGGCGAGCGGTACGTTTCCCTCCTTGGTGCACCACGACTGCATGGCCACGCGGCTGGCGGACAGCGTGGCGGCGACCACCAGCTGGGCGTAGCGGTCATCGGTGGTGCCGGCGTCCCGCCGCTCGGCGAGCACAGCGACGAGCCGGCGCTCGGCTTCGGCCCATCGGGCAACGTGGTGCGAGGTCAGGTTCGGATCCGATCGGATGACGCACAATCGCTCCAACAGATCCCGGTGGTCGGCATCGAAGGGCGCCATCACCTCGAGCAGCGCCGCCTGAAGTGCGGCCGGAGCCGCCTCCCCGACGGGACGACCGCGCAGACGGTCGGCCATCTCTGCGAGCAGGATCGGGTCCCAGCCACAGATGGCGTCCTCCTTGCAAGGGAAATAGTTGAAGAACGTCCGCGGCGACACGTCGGCGGCCGCGGCGATGTCCTCGACCTTCACCGCAGCCAGTCCCCGACTGGACACGAGAGCGACCGCCGATCGGCGCAACGCGGCGCGGGTGGCCCACTTCTTGCGTTCCCGCAGGGACAGCACAGCTGCTTCGGTGGTCGTCATAGTCGTGTTGCTCATCGGAGGCCACCCTATCCAGATACTTGCAGATGCTGCAAACTTGCTGCTCCAGCATCATTTTCGCGTCTGGGAGGAGGAGCACTCTTACGTCACCGAGAACGCTCGCCTGAGGGCGTCATCCTTCACTCGGCGAGAGGGGACCTCGCCCAGCCCGTACGCGCTTACGAGGCCTGGGTGCCAGGAACCGCGTCAGTGTTAGTCGTCGCCTCAGCGCTTGAGTACAGGACGCGGTCGATTGCTGCGGCAATGACGCCGCCTACGAGCGGGGCCACGATGAAGAGCCAGAGTTGGCTGAGCTGACCTCCCCCTACGAACACCGCCGGACCGAGACTGCGCGCCGGGTTCACCGAGGTGCCGTCGAGGGGGATGCTCATCACATGGATGAGCATGAGCGCGAAGCCGATGACAAGCCCGGTCACGGGCACGTTCACCTGGTGGCGGGTGACCACGAGGATGACGAGCACGAAGGTGGCGGTGAGGACGACCTCGGCTCCGAACGCGCCCGCTGCGTTCAGGCCGATCATCGAGTAGGAGCCATAGCCGTCTGCACCGACGCCGATGGTATGGACCGAGTAGTGGGGCGTACCCGACGCGATCCCGTAGAGCACCGCCGCCCCGCCGATCCCTCCAACGCACTGGGCGATCCAGGAGCCGATGGCCTCCGAGACAGATATTCGTCTCGCTGCGAGAAAGCCGATGGTAACCGCCGGGTTCACATGGCAACCGGAGATCGGACCGATCGCGTACACGAGCACCAGTAGCACTAGGCCGAACGCGAGCGCCGTGGCAATCACGCCCGAGGAGTTGCTCATGCCCGCGACCTTGAACCCGAAGCTGAGCATCGCGGTGC
>JBOGHW010000008.1:0-10263 GCA_050744865.1 Acidimicrobiales bacterium
ACCGGCTCTACGAGATGGCCAACGCCGGCACGCTGCTGTTCCCCGCGATCAACGTCAACGACTCGGTGACCAAGTCCAAGTTCGACAACAAGTACGGCTGCCGCCACTCGCTCATCGACGGCATCAACCGGGCTACCGACGTCCTCATCGGCGGCAAGGTTGCGGTGGTGTGCGGCTACGGCGACGTCGGCAAGGGATGCGCCGAGTCCCTCCGCGGCCAGGGCGCCCGCGTGATCGTGACCGAAGTGGACCCGATCTGCGCTTTGCAGGCGGCCATGGACGGTTACGAGGTAACGACCGTCGACGACGTGATCGGGACGGCTGACATCTTCGTCACGGCTACCGGGAACTTCGGTGTGCTCACCGCTGAGCAGATGTCAAAGATGAAGCACCAGGCGATCGTGGGCAACATCGGCCATTTCGACAACGAGATCGACATGGCCGGCCTTGCCAAGATTCCGGGCGTCACCAAGGTCAACATCAAACCGCAGGTCGACAAATGGGTGTTCTCCGACGGGCGCGCCATCATCGTGCTCGCAGAAGGCCGCCTCCTGAACCTGGGCTGCGCGACGGGCCACCCGAGCTTCGTGATGTCGAACTCGTTCACGAACCAGACGATCGCCCAGATCGAGCTGTTCACGAAGACCGCCGACTACGAGCTAGGCGTGCACGTGCTCCCCAAGCACCTCGACGAGAAAGTCGCCCGCCTCCACCTCGACGCCCTGGGAGTCCAGCTCTCACAGCTAACGCCTGAGCAGGCCGACTACATCGGCGTGTCGGTGGACGGTCCGTACAAGCCGGAGGCCTACCGCTACTAGGACCACCGGGCACGGCCAAGCGGCCGCCTGAGCCGCCGGGCCTGCAGGCACCTTGCTTCCACCGGGCGCCTTCCGGTGGCCTCAGGCAGCCTGCGCCTTCTTGCCGGCCCCGGCTGCACCCGTCACAGCGGTGGAGGGCCCGAGGGCGGCGGCGAGCACGTCGGCGATGCCGGCAGCGACGTGGAACGTCATCTGCTCGCGCACGGCATCGGGGACGTCTTCGAGGTCGGGCTCGTTGCGAGCCGGCAGCACGACCTCGGTGAGCCCAGCCCGGTGGGCAGCCAGGACCTTCTGCTTGAGGCCGCCGATCGGCAGGACGAGCCCTTGCAGGGTGACTTCTCCCGTCATCCCCACGGCGGAGCGCACGGGGGTGTCCAAGAGCAGTGACACAAGTGCTGTCACCATCGTCACCCCCGCTGACGGGCCGTCCTTGGGGACTGCCCCGGCCGGCACGTGCAAATGGATGCGCCGCCCGGCCAGCGCGCCCGGGTCGATCCCGAGCTCGGTGGCGTGCGACCGAACATAGGACAAGGCGATCTCGGCCGATTCCTTCATCACGTCGCCGAGCTGCCCTGTCAGCACAAGGCCCTCGGGACCGTGCATGGCGGTGGCCTCGACGTAAAGGACGTCCCCGCCGGCGCCGGTGACGGCAAGGCCGGTGGCGACTCCCGGCACGGCAGTACGGTCGGCGGCTTCGAAGAAGAAACGCGCCCTGCCCAGCCATCCCCGCACGTCCGCCTCGGCGACCACGACCGGCGCCACCACCTCGCCAGCGGCGATCTTCGTCGCCACCTTGCGCAGCAGGCGTCCAAGCTCGCGCTCGAGCGAGCGCACGCCGGCCTCCCGGGTGTAGTCGGCCACTATCTGGCGCAGGCCCTCTGTGGTGACCTGGACTTCGTCGGGCCGGAGGGCTGTGCGCTCCAGCTGGCGCGGGAGGAGGTGGTGTGAGGCGATGGCTAGTTTCTCGTCCTCTGTGTACCCGTCGAGACGGATCACTTCCATGCGGTCGAGGAGAGGGCCAGGGATCGTGTCGAGGACGTTCGCCGTGGCGATGAACAAGACCTTGGACAAGTCGAGCTCGACCTCGAGGTAGTGGTCGCGAAACGTGTGGTTCTGAGCCGGGTCGAGTACCTCGAGCAGCGCTGAGGAGGGGTCGCCGCGGTAGTCGGAGCCGAGCTTGTCCACTTCGTCCAGCAAGATGACGGGGTTCATGGTCCCGGCGTCCTTCAAGGCGCGGACGAGGCGTCCCGGCTGGGCACCCACGTAGGTGCGCCTGTGCCCGCGGATCTCGGCTTCGTCACGCACGCCTCCGAGGGCAACGCGGACGAACTTGCGGCCGAGCGCACGGGCTACGGACTCGCCGAGCGAAGTCTTGCCCACTCCGGGCGGCCCGACCAGGGCCAGGATGGCACCGGCGCCGCGGGTGCCCTTGACGGGGGTCAGGCCACGCTCGGACTGCAGCTTGCGGACGGCCAGGTGCTCGAGGATGCGGTCCTTCACGTCACGGAGGCCGTCGTGGTCCTCGTCGAGGATGGTGCCGGCTTGCGCGATGTCGAGGCGGTCCTCGGACTCCTCTCCCCAGGGAAGCTCGAAGACCGTGTCGAGCCAAGTGATGATCCAGCTGTGCTCTGGGCTCTGCTCGCTCGTGCGCTCCAGCTTGGCGAGCTCCTTCTCGACGGCGGTCCTCACCCCTTCGGGGAGGTCACGCTTGTCGAGTCGCTTGCGGTACCCCTCAGGCGTGGCGGCGCTGTCGTCGTCGTCCTCACTCAGCTCGCCCAGCTCCTTGCGGATCGCCTCCAGCTGGCGCCGCAAGAGGAACTCCCGCTGGGTCTTCTCCATCCCTTCTTCGACGTTGTTCTTGATCTGGGCGCGAAGTGCAAGGTCGGCGAGCGTGTCGCGCGCCCAGCCGAGCACGGAGCGGAGGCGCTCGGTGACGTCTGTCGTCTCGAGAACCTTTACCTTCTGCTCCAGCGTCAGGTCGGGCGAGTAGCCGGCGAGGTCGGCGATCTGTGACGGGTCCGTGAACTCACGGAGGCGCTCGGCCATCTGGCGGGCCCCGCGCGACAGCAGGATGTTCTCGAGGACAGCCCGGTATTCGCGGGCGATCTCGAGGTCCTCGTCTGTCGGCTCAGGCTCGGCGATGGGGTCGACCTGTATCCACAGGGCCTGGCCGGTGCCGGGCACGCCGGTGCCGATCATGGCCCTCTTCACACCCTGCACGACGGCCGCTCGGTGCCCGCCTGGCAAGTCGCCGACCTCCATGATCTCAGCGACGACACCGACGCTCGAATATCGCCCCTCGATGTGAGGCACCAGTACCAGCTGTCCGCCGGCCGAGCCGGCGGCCTCCACTGCCGCGCGTGCCTCGTCGGTCTCCAGGGCCAGCGTGAACACCATGCCCGGCAACACGACGCCCGACGTGAGCGGTAGTAGTGGAAGGGTCAACTGCTCTTCTTGGTCTGTCACGACCTCTCCTTTTGTTGCTCATACAAACACTATTGGCCAGTCGGGGTATTCCGATCGCCGGCGCCGAGCCGGCGCAGGGAAGTCAAACGACCCGCTAGGCGTTCTTGACTGGCATGATGCGATCGTGATGAGACACATGGGTGCCCCAGGGGCCGCCAACTGGGGTTTGATGCGCTCGTTCCGCCGCGACGAGGCCATCAAGCAGCACCAGCTGCCGAAAGGCACGGTGCGGCGGATCGGCGGCTTTGCCAGGCCCTATCGAGCCAAACTTGCCGTCTTCTTCGTCCTGATCATCCTGAGCGCCCTGGCCGGTGCCGCCAACCCGCTCGTGGTGCGGGCAGTGTTCTCCTACGGGATCGCCGAGCACCGAGTCGGGCTAGTCGTCGAGCTGGCGCTGGTCATCGCCGGCCTGGCCATGTTCACCGCCGGTCTCAACCTGTGGCAGCGATGGATCTCGGCCCGTATCGGCGAAGGACTGATCTACGACATGCGGACGCGGGTGTTCTCGCACATCCAGCGCATGCCGATCGCTTTCTTCACGAGGACCCAGACGGGCGCCCTGGTCTCGCGCCTCAACAACGACGTTCTCGGCGCCCAACAGGCCTTCACGGACACTTTCTCGTCGGTGATCGGCAACATCGTGACCGTGGTCTTCACGCTCGGCGCCATGTTCTTCCTGTCGTGGGAGATCACGCTCGTGGCGCTGGCTCTCCTGCCGATGTTCATCCTCCCGTCCCGCTGGGTCGGCAGGCGCCTGGCCGCCCTCACTCGAGAGTCGTACGGGCTCAATGCCGAGATGACCAACACGATGAACGAGCGTTTCAACGTGGCAGGCGCACTACTCGTCAAGCTCTTCGGCGACCTTCCTGCCGAGAGGCGGGTGTTCGAAGGCAGGGCGGGCCGAGTCCGGGACATCGGCGTCGTCCAGTCCATGTACTCGGCCGTCTTCATGACGTCGCTGCTTCTAACGGCGTCTCTCGCCACCGCCCTCGTCTACGGCTGGGGCGGCGCCCGCGCCGCCGAGGGGAGCGTCGCCCTGATAGGTACTGTCGTTGCCCTGACGCTTTACCTGACGCGCCTGTACGCACCGCTTACTGCCCTGTCGAACGTGCAGGTGGATGTCATGACAGCACTGGTGTCGTTTGACCGCGTGTTCGAGGTGCTCGACCTGGCTCCCATGATCGACGAACGCCCAGGGGCCGTCGACATCCCCCGTGGACATGCGACTATCGAGTTCGAGCACGTCGACTTCAGGTACCCGACGGCCGAGGAGGTCTCGCTGGCGTCCCTCGAGTCCGTGGCGGTGCTCGACCAGGCGCCGTCGCAGCAGGTGCTGTTCGACGTGTCGTTTCGAGTGGAGGCGGGCCAGATGGTCGCTCTCGTCGGCCCGTCCGGCGCAGGCAAGACCACGATCAGCCACCTCGTGCCAAGGCTCTACGACGTGCGCGCCGGCGCCGTCAAGGTAAGCGGCATCGACGTTCGAGATGCCACGTTCACGTCCCTTCGGTCCAGCATCGGCGTCGTCACCCAGGATGCCCACCTGTTCCACGAGACGATTCGCGCCAACTTGATGTATGCACGTCCCGAAGCGACGGAGCTCGAGCTGCGCGAAGCGTTGGCCGCTGCCCAGATCCTCCCGCTCGTCGACAGCCTGCCCGACGGGCTGGAGACGGTGGTGGGGGACCGGGGGTACCGTTTCTCAGGCGGCGAGAAACAACGCATCGCTCTCGCCCGCCTCCTCCTCAAAGCACCCGACATCGTGGTGCTCGACGAGGCGACTGCCCATCTCGACTCGGAGTCCGAGGCGGCCGTGCAGGAAGCCTTGGCGACCGCGCTGGAGGGGCGCACGTCGGTGGTGATCGCCCATCGCTTGTCTACGGTGCGCGACGCCGACCTCATCCTGGTCGTCGACGCCGGCAGGATCATCGAGAGCGGCACGCACGAGGCGCTGCTGGCCGAAGGTGGTCTCTACGCCGAGCTTTACACCACCCAGTTCGAGCACCAAGCGGCCACGCCCGCTTGACGCTGCGGTCAGACGGCCGGGTGGTCTCCTGGGCTCAGCGGCCTGCAGGAACGCAAGTAAGCTGTCACTCGTCGCGGGCGTAGTTCAGCGGCAGAACATCAGCTTCCCAAGCTGAGAACGCGAGTTCGATTCTCGTCGCCCGCTCCAGTTGTCTTGGCTGGTAGCGAGCGAGATTTGCTTACTCGCCCGAGCTACTGGAGGTCCCGCATCGCGCGTTCATCGCGCGGCGGTGCCGTAGCCGGCCTACAGATAGATATGGTGGCAACCCGACCGCCTGCTTCGGCAGATCACTGAATAGAGGAGTCAGGAGGCTTGCATGGAGACCCAGGTCCGGACGCCGCAGATGGTCTTCATGCAGCCGCAGCGGCTGGTCGTGCCCCTATTCCAGAGGCCGTACGTCTGGAACGAGAAGAACCAGTGGGAGCCGCTGTGGAACGACGTTGTTCGGGTCGCTGACCGTCTGTTGAAACAGCCGACCACCAAGCACTTTCCCCACTTCCTCGGCGCGGTTGTACTCCAACAGCTCCAGAGTCAGACCGGCCTCATGCAGGAACGCACGATCATCGATGGGCAACAGCGTCTGACTACTCTCCAACTTCTCCTTGACGCACTACATACCGAGCTCCTCTCCGCCGGCGCCACGACACCCGCGATGCGGATCGAGCCATTGGTGGTGAACGCGGAGCCGTTCCGCTCCCAGCCCGAGGACCGGTTCAAGGTATGGCCGACAAACCGCGACCGGCCCGCCTTCAACGCAGTGATGGGGACGCAGAGTCACGAGTCCATGGGTCACGTCGGAGAACGAATGGTCGATGCGCATCGCTACTTCCGTGAGCAGGCGAAGGAGTGGCTCACTCTGAATGGTGACGACGATGTCGCCATGAGGGCGACCGCGATCGAGACGGCCACGCGGGACCTCCTCCAGATGGTCGTTATCGACCTGGCGGCCGATGAGAACGCGCAGGAAATCTTCGAGACGCTGAACGCGCGTGGCGCGCCTCTTACGGCCGCAGATCTGATCAAGAACTTCGTCTTCCAGCGACTTCAGGAATCCGGAACCGACGTCGAACAAGCCTATGAGAAGTACTGGAAGGGCTTCGAGACGGCGTTCTGGGAAAACGAGCTGAGCTTCGGTCGCCTTCGTTACCCGCGCTCGTCGATCTTCCTCAACCACTGGCTGATAGCCAAGACGGGCGAGGAGGTCGTCGCCCGCGAAGTCTTCAACCGTTTCAAGTCATTCGCCCTCTTTGACGACGGCCGTCCGATGGTGGACTTGCTCCAAGAGGTTGACCGCGCCGCCAACATCTATCGGGACTTCATTGAGCGGTCGAGCGCCTCGACCGGAACGATTGATCGGCTTGGTCTGTTCGGCTATCGCACCGGAGTCCTTGAGAGCGAGGTCATCAAGCCTTTGGTGCTGTATCTACTCGATCCCGAGCAAGCGGCGATCCCGAACGATCAGCTCGTGAAGGCACTTGATGTCGTCGAGAGCTGGATGGTTCGCCGAATGCTCGTCCGCGCCACGACCAAGAGCTACACGCAGGCCGTCGCTGAGATCATCACCCAGCTCCGCAAGACGGACCGAGCAGTTGCCGGTGACGCCATTGAGACGTACTTCGTTGGCCAGACCAGTGCGAGCCGCTACTGGCCAGACGACGACGAGGTGCGTGCAGAACTGAAGACCCTTCAGGCGTACCGCCGTCTCGGCCGAGGTCGCTTACGAATGGTTCTCGAAGCAATCGAGGACCACCTACGGGGATGGCAAGGCAGCAAGGTTCCCCTCGGCGAAGAACGGGTGGTCAGGGGCAAGCTCCACATCGAGCACGTCATGCCACGGAAGTGGGAAGTCCATTGGCCCCACACGGCAGGTCCTAACGGAGCCGGAGACCGCGATCGCCTAATCCATACGCTCGGCAACCTCACGCTCCTCACAGCCCGCCTCAACTCGAAGGTGTCCAACGGGCCATGGATGGGCAAGGACGGGAAGCGCCAAGGGCTTGAAGCCCACGACGTGCTGATGCTGAATCGCAGACTGCTGGAGGTGGCCAAGGAGGAATGGTCGGACGCTCCGATTCGCGGTCGCACCGACTGGCTGGCGTCGCTCATCATCCAGATCTGGCCCGTTCCAGCGGGTCATCACTCAGGCTTCGCGCATGAGAAGTCCGTGTCCGGCCACCGCGTGGACCTACTGGACCTGATCAGCGCTGGCTGGCTCCAGCCGGGAATGCCAGTGGTCCCGAGAGGAAAGTTCGCACACATGGAGGCGACGCTGCTCCCTGACGGCCGGCTAGACGTTGCTGGCGGGATTTATGCGACTCCATCAGAGGCGGCGAAGGCCGTAAACGGCGTGCCAACGAGTGGGTGGTGGTACTTTCTGGTGGACGTGCCAACCAAGCGGTCGCTGCGCGACGTTCGTCGTGACTACCTGGAGTCCTTTGCGGAGGACGTCGGCGAAGACGAAGCTGACGACGACGGCGACGACGACGAGTAGGCAAGGCGCTCGTTGTGGTCATGCAAGCTGGCTGCGACGGGTACGCAACACCTTTACTGCAGCCCTCGAAGCTCGCTACGAAGGCAAGAACCACAGGGCCGAACGGTCCAGACAGACCAGTTCGAGTGCCGGCTGGCTGCGTCGCGGGCAGCTGAGATCGCTTCGTCAAGCGTGACAACGGGTCCATGCCATTGGCCGTTCCGAGTCTTACTCCCTCGGCCCTGAACCCCTCTGCCGTGGTTGCAGAAGGAGCACGAGCCGCGATGAATCAACGCGAATGTGTTGGTCCAGTTCTCGTAGATGAAGAACTCTCCTGCGTCGCCCTCGGTCGGCTTCCCGATAGGCCGGTTGCTCTCCGGCTCGGGTTCCAAGAGGTTCCTCACAGAACTTCCAGGCTTGAAGCGGCGGCTTGTCTCGGCGGCGACGCCTTCACGATCACCTTCGAGCAGGCGCTCAATCTCCCAGCGGCCAGCCGGCGTGTAGCCCCTCTCGATGAGGAACCCCGTAACTTCTCGCTGAGCACCACGCATGGACAACGCGTCGACGTCGAGCGTTGCAGTTCGTTCGTCCTCATAGACGGCGCGGCATGAGACTTGCAGATTGGGCTGCGATAGCCACACCTCGATGGGCTGTGTCTTGGGTCGGGCGTCGCGGAAGTCGTCAGGTTGTTCCCGTTTGCTAGTGATCACCATGTCCTTAGTGTATCTAGTGGAGCGCTCTAGGCAAGGGAGGACTTCCTCGGGAAGTCGGTGGAAGCTCGGCTCCCGGCGAAAGCAGCCCGGACCACAACCGCGAGTCGAAGGGATGGTGATGTCAGATACCTGCGCTGAACGGCTTCGCCCTCGCTGCGGTGTCTGCCGGGACTACTTCGTCGAGGCTCCGGGGCCGGGGTCCAGTTCGCCTGGTGCAACAGTCGACACATCCTCGGGTCCGAACCACCGCAAGAGAACCTGCCTGAGTCGCAGTGCTGTACGTCGGTGCATCGTCGCCGCAAGGTCGCTGATGGATACGCCGATCGATACGTGAAGAGCGGTAACTGCCAACGCCAGGAGGAGGACCACAGCAACGATCCACGCGGCGATTCTCGAAGCGCCTTCAATAACGTCTGGGAATGGCCTCGGAAGCGCAAGAACTCCGGCCGTAAGAATCAGGACCACCCCGGCCGCGAAGACGGCGCGCCCGGTCCACCGCGCGGTGACGTCCGCAACACGCTCAACCTTGCCGGTTTGGGCAGCGCGAAGGGCCGCGACCTCGGACGCATGCTTCACTCTTGCCGACGCTTCGGCCTCAAGAGCAGAGTCCGCCCTTGCAGCGGACTCGGCTCTAGCCGCACGCGCCTCGCGGAGTTGGGCGCGAAGCTCCGCGTGCTGATTCTCGCGGGCGCGTTGGAGCACTTCCTCGACCGTGCCCAGCGAAAAGGCGTCGGGGTCGCCCAGCGTACGATCCATCAGGGCCCGTCTCGCGTCGACGGAGAATCTGAGAGTGAAGTAGTCCTCTTCCGTCAGGGTCTCGTCCGAGTAGAGCCGCTCGGCTTCGACCATGAACTTTCGCCAGAGTTCATCCGATGGCTGGAGAGCGGCGTAGCAGTCTGCGAGAATCTGCTTTCTCGGAAGATCGGGCGCAGACACCGGCCTCTTGAGCCACGCGACAGTGGCCAACTCGTGGTCGAGGGCACAGATCGGCACAGTCTGCGCTTCACCCTGCTCCCGAAAGAAAATCGCCGAGGCCCGCGCCAGGGACGAGTTCGTGGTCACGAAGATCGCCCGACTCGATTCCAACCTCGTTTGGCGTCGCCCGCGGCGGAGGCGGTATGTAGCAGTCAAAGACTCAAGATCGCATCGCCGCGTGTCATCGCGCTCCTGTCGCACCTCGTCGACCAGTACTTGGTCCAATGCCGGCTCGTCGACCGACGTATCGATGTCATAGGGCGGCGTATCGAGCACGGTAACACCTATACCGCGGAGCAGGCTTTCTGAACCGGCCTGGGTTTGACGGAGGCTCTTCGGTTTGGCTCTCTCATGCCGCACTAGCTTGAGACCTTCGACGATAGTTGGCTTCCACTTCGGCCGGCGTCCTGTCGTCGAGCTCGGAGTGCAGGCGCTCTTCGTTGAACCACGAGACCCAGGCGCAGGTGGCTGGCTCGAGGTCGTCGAGTCCCTTCCACGGACCGCCGTTGGCCACCAGGGCGGCAGGATTGCGGTGCAGTTCGGTCTTGTAGATCCCCATGACCGATTCCGCCAGCGCGTTGTCATAGCTGTCGCCGACTGTGCCGATCGACGGTGCGGCACCGACGTCGTCGAGGCGCTCGGTGTAGGCGATCGAGGTGTATTGGCTGCCGGCTGTGAACGATCACGTAATTCCCCAGGGGGTCGATCACGTAATTCCACAACCGGTCCTGTCAGTTTCTAGCGCGTTCGTCGCCTCCTTTCTCGACGCGAGGGCGACCCCGTCGCCCTCTTGGGTGC
>JBOGHW010000009.1:0-90235 GCA_050744865.1 Acidimicrobiales bacterium
TCAACGAGCTCCTCGGAGAGGAGGTGATCGCCAGCCGCTGACTATCATCAAACCGAGCCACCCACGGCACCGGTCGCACCTACATTTTCGGTGATCGCCGACCTACATCTTCCGTGATCCGCGACAGTGAAGACCCCGGCCGCCGGCCCGAGCTGCTATCCTGGCGGCATGCAGGCGGTTACCAACGACATGATCACGCCAAGTGCCAAGACCGCGTTCTGGGCAGAGGCGCCAGAGTTGCTGGCAGCCGTCAATCGGGCGACGGCCGAGCTCTCGGCGGCCCGCCAGGTCTCACAAGCGGTCCGCGGGGCAGTCCACCAGCTGGTGCGGGTAGTGGCACCGCTCTCGCCTGAGGACTTCGCCGGGGCCGACCCGTACCTGGTAGAGGCACTATTGACGGGGACGGTGGCCTGCGCCAGCGCGCTCTGGATGGGCAAGGAGGCCGAGCAAAGGCGCCGGCTTCGTGTCCCATTGGAGCGCGCCCGCCAGGCGCTGCGGGACTTGCTCGACGAGCGTGACGTTGTTGCCGACCAGCCCGCCAAGGATGTTGCCCGCTGGCTGGTCACTGTCACTGGCATCCCTCAGCACGAACTGGCCGGCATCGTGGGTGTCGGCACCCGCACGTTCCAGCGCTGGGTGTCCGAGACCGAAGCGGCCGGGCCGTCTGGCGAGGACGAGATGCGCCTGCGCACGTTCGCCCGCGTGGTCGGCCAGCTCCGGTGGTCGATGACACCGGCCGGCGTCGTTCAGTGGCTGCAACGACCGCATCCCTACATGGACGGCCGCAGGCCGTTGGAGCTGTTGGGGGAGCCCGGGGCATACGGCGATCTCCCAAGGCTCGCCGGAGCCACACGAGCGATGGTGGCCAGCTAGGCGGCCGCGTGCCGGAGATCGTCGCCTATCGCTGGGCCGACTACGACACGCCACTATGGGCCAGCCCTAATCGGGTCTCGGGGCGCTGGCACGTAGCCGGCTCCGAACCGACCCAGTACTGGTCGGCTCACCCCCTCGGCCCGTGGGCGGAGTACCTGCGCTGGCATGGTGTCCGTGATCGGGCCGGCTTGGCTGGTGTCGCCAGCCGTACCTGGGCTGCCGAGTTCACATTCGCCGACGACGCCATAGCGATCGTCTCCTTTGAGACCGCCTCTACCTGGGGCATGGATCCGGCCGACCTCGTTGCCGACGACCATCGGGCTTGCCAGGATCTGGGCAGAGTACTGCGCGCCAGCTACACGGCCCTCGTAGTGCCGTCCGCCGCGCTGCCCGGGACCGAGAACCTTGTCGTCTTCGGCGCTCGGGTCATGGCCCCGTACGGCACAGCACCTGTCGAGGTCGGTCTGGACGTCCCAACGGCGCCGGCAGCCGACCACGCCAGGCCGCCGGCGGATCTCCTCGATCTCGTGTGCCACAGGGGCGCGGCGCACGGCGGACTCGCCTCCTGGCGATCCGGCGGTGCTCCGCCCGGTGCTCCGAGTTTGTCCTACGAGGGCTAGCGGCCGAGAGCAGGGCGGAAAGTAGGACTAGGCAAGGGATGCCGTGAGGACCTCGACGGCTCGCTCGGCGGAGCGCCGAACCCGGGGCACCGGGTCGTCAAGCAGCGCCACGACGGCTCCCAGGGCATCGCCGACTTTGTGGCGGGCGACCACTTTGCACGCCATCTCCCGCACTCTCCAGGCCTGATCTCCGGTCGCCTCGGCGACTGCCGGAGTCGCCAAGTCGTCCCAGACATGGAGGAGTCCCCGGGTCCCCCACACTCTCGGCCAGTATCCGGTCCTTCCACCCTCGCGACCGCTCAGCACGTACTCCGCTGGGGGGCCACCCAGAGCCACGATGAGCGCGTCGTCCGCTTCACGCCCGGCGATAAGGTCGACGCAGCCGGCGATCACCGCCTGGCGCCCACGACGCCGGCACTCTGCTTCCACGCTCTGGCGAGGGGTCATTCCCACCTGCTCGGCACCCGCCCAGCATGCTCGGATTGCGCTCAGGCGGCCAGCCGTTGCCTATAGGTGCTACTCCCGGCGCCGGCGAAGCGAGCGCACCACGAGGCGGATTACCAGCAGGACGGCAGGCACAACGAGGTAGGGAGCCACCCGCCGCAGGACAGGCGAACCGGCGACGCCCATGAGATCCACCGGTTCGGCCGGAGCCGAGTGGATCTGGCGAGCGCCGGTAGGCAGGTCGGCGGCGCTAGGTGGCACTTCGGTGCCAACAGGCTCCTCGCCGGCAGCGATGGCGCCGCTCTCGGGAGGACCTTCCGCCTCCGCCGCCTCCGCCGCCTCCGCCGCCGCTTCCGCCTCTGCCGCCTCCTCAGGCAACGGCTGCGGGCTCAGCACGGTCGAGTAGAGGTTGTCGACGAACTGGTCGAGCAGTCTGCCGGAAACGTCGGCCAGGACGCCCCGCCCGAATTGGGCAACCTTCCCGGTTATGGCCAAGTCGGTGCTGACTGCGACTTTCGTGCCCTCCTCGGTGGCCGAGAGCGTGGCTGTGATGTTGGCGGTGGCGTTGCCCTGCCCGCGGGTGTCGCGTCCCTCGGCCTTCAACACCGCCCGATGGGCCGCTTCGTCCAACTCGACGAAACGAGCTGCCCCTGCGTAAGAAGCCGTCACCGGCCCGACTTTCACCTTCACGAGCCCGCGGTACTCGTCACCTTCCACCTCGGTGAGTTGGGCGCCCGGCATGCACGGCGCGATCCGTTCGATGTCTGTCAGCACTTCCCAGGCCTGGGCGACGGGAACGGCTACTTCGAACTCGTTGGTCAGCTCCACCGGCGGAGATCCTCCTTGGTGTCGATGTCGATAGGCATACCCTCGCAGGCTACGTCCGTGACGAGGTCGGGCCGACCCCGAGCCACGACACGGGCACCTTCGTCGCCCCTGACCGGCAAGAGCGGCCAGATCTCGGCGTCGAGCCGGACGGGATGGCCGCGGCGCCCTCTGTAGCTGGCGAAGACGAGCGGCCCGCCGGGAGCAGTGGCGACATCTCTCCACGCTTGCGGCCTAAGGCCCGGGTTGTCTCCGAGACCGATGACAGCTGCCTGGTGACCCTGCCGGGAGCACCACTCCAATGCCGCCTGGAGTGAAGTCGCCACGCCGCTCTCCCAGTCAGGGTTGTAGAGCAGTGTCGCTGTGGCGGGAACGATGCCAGCCAAACCAGCGGCCCCGCTCACCACGATCAGCTCATCCAGGCCGGCCTCCGCAGCGGCCTCGATCGCCCAAGTGACGACGGGCTTTCCTCGCATAGGTGCGAGCAGCTTGGCCCCCGGCAGGGCGCCGGGATCGTCGCCGTTGAAACGGCTGCCGCCACCACCGGCCAAGATGACAGCAGCCACGGACATCCGGCGAGCGTACCGTTGGGTCGACCAGTGTCGGTTGTGGGCGCCGGCTGGCGCTGCCTTGCGCAATGCTTGCGCAGTGCATCTCCGCCGGGTGTGGGCGGCGCTCAGCGTGATATCAAGTCCGCCAACTCCTCGACGGCACCGAGGGAGTGGCCCGACACGAACTCGTCGACGTAGGGCAGGGCGGCGGCCATCCCGCGTGCCAGCGGCTCGTAGCTGTCGGAAGCTTTGAGCGGGTTCACCCAGACCAGGCGGTGGGTCACCCGGGAGAGCCGTTGCATCTCGGAGCCGAGCACCTTCGGGTCGCCCCGGTCCCACCCATCCGAGCAGAGAACCACGATGGCGCCACGGGCAAGGCCACCGATGCCCCAGCCCTCGTTGAACGCCCGGACCGCTTCTCCGAGACGTGTCCCGCCGTCGATGTCGGGAGCCGCCTGCGTGGCGCGGCGGAGCGCTGCATCCGGGTCGCGCCAGGACAGCTCCCGGCTCACGCGCGTGCAGCGCGTGCCGAGTGTGAACGCCTCGACCCTGCGCTGAGCGACGACGGTGGTGTGGGCGAAGCGCAGCAACGCCCTGGCGTACGGCCTCATCGACCCCGAGACGTCCAAGAGAAACACGACCCGTCTCGGCCGCTCACTGGCTACGCGGCGGGCGAGCCGCCCCGGGTCCCCGCCGGTTCGCAGCGCCTCGCGCAGGGTGCGGCGAACGTCAGGGACACCCTGGTGGCCGCGGCCGGCAGGCACGAGCCGGCGGCCGCGCCGCATAGGCACCTGCCGCCGGAGGTGGGCCATCAGTCGTGAAGCCTCGGCGAGCTCGGCCTCGCTGCAGTCGGCAAAGTCCTTGGCGCGCAGGATCTCTCGCGGGCTCCAGGCTGCGGCGACTGGCGGCTGGCTGCCTGGCGGCTCGCCGGCGTCCCCGGCCGAAGGGTCGGCATCCACGGCGCGGGGGCGCGGCGGAGCGATGGACGGCGGCACGGTCGTCAGGCGGCCACCGGCGATGATCGGTGCGGCATGACCGAAGTAGGAGACGAAGACCACCGCGTATGGCTCGATGTCCTCGGGGCCACGCACGAAGCATGCTTCGCCGGCCCAGAAGACCCCTTGCGGTTGCGTGGTCCCAAGCAGGGTGAGCGCTTGGGCGAAGTCGACCGTGGCGCTGGGTGGAGCGTCCAGCCCGGCCGCACGCAGCGCCCGGGAGAAGCCGGTCGCCAGCGCGGCGACATCCGTCGGCACATGAGCGGGCCCGTCAGTCCGCATGCCAGTGGCAGTCTCAGGCTCCGGCGCGACGGGCCTCCGCCACGAGGTCGGCGAGACCGGTCGCCCGAACGCGCTCGGCGTCCTCGCGATACTTGAGCACGGTGCCGAGCGTCCGCTCGACGGTCCGCTCGTCGAGCTCGGCAGATCCGAGGACCGTCAGCGCCTGTGCCCAGTCGATGGACTCGGCGACGCCCGGCGGCTTGTAGAGGCCACTCTTGCGAAGCCGGGCCACGGCGGCGGCAACCTCTCGGGCGATCGGCTCGGCTGCCTCCGGCACGCGCAGCCTGACGATCGCCACCTCCCGCTCGAAGCTCGGGTGCTCGACCCAGTGGTACAGGCATCGGCGCTTGAGGGCGTCGTGGACGTCGCGCGTCCGGTTCGACGTCACAATCACCACCGGAGGCCGTTCGGCACTGAATGTCCCGAGCTCTGGGACAGTGACCGTGAAGTCGGAGAGTATCTCGAGCAGATAAGCCTCGAACTCGTCGTCGGACCTGTCGATCTCGTCGATGAGGAGCACCGGCACAGGCCCCGTCCCGGCGGTCCCGGCGATCGCCCGGAGCAGTGGGCGCCGCACGAGGTATTCCTCGGAGTACAGGGAGCGCTCCAGATCGGACGGCTCACCCTGTCCCGTCCGAGTCGCCTCGGCGGCGCGCAAATGGAGGAGCTGCCGGGCGTAGTCCCACTCGTAGACGGCTTGGGCGACGTCGATGCCGTCGTAGCACTGGAGACGGAGCAGCTCTCCACCGGTCCAGCGCGCCAGCACCTTGGCGACCTCGGTCTTGCCTACGCCGGCCTCGCCTTCCAGTAGCAGCGGTCGCCCGAGTCGAAGGGCCAGGAAGAGCACCGTCGCCAGTGACTCGTCGGCGAGGTAGCTGTGCTCGGCCAGCACCTCCGCCAACGCCTCGGGAGACGCGACAGCATCGGGGGACGCTCCGATCAGACGCCGGCCTGCTCGAGTGCCCGGCGCACGAGCACCCTGGCGACGTGTTGACGGTAGGCCACAGAACCGTTGAAGTCCGGTGCGGGATCCGTGCCGTCGGCTGCGAGCTCGGCTGCTTCGGCGGCGCTGCCGCCGGCGGCGAGAGCTTCCTCCACGGCGAGAGCGCGCAGCGGTACCGGGCCCATGTTGACGAGGCCGACGCCGAAGCCGCTCTCCGTGCGGGCCGCCACAGCCCCGACGATGGCCCAGTCCTGCGCGCGCTTGGTCAGCTTCTCGAAGCCCCATCCGCCGGGCGCACGGGGCAGCCGGACCTCGACGAGCAGCTCGTTGGGTGCGAGCGCAGTCTCGAAGAAGCTCTTGTGGAAATGGCCGGCCTCGATCTCACGCTGCCCGTCGGGGCCCTGCGCCACGAGCGTGCCGCCCAGTGCCAGCACCACTGCCGGTAGGTCCGAGGCCGAGTCGCCGTGGGCCAGCGACCCCCCGATCGTGCCGCGGTGGCGGACCTGGGGGTCTCCGATCTGTCCGGCGACGTGGGCGAGGACGGGGACGGCGGCGAGCGCGACAGGGCTGCCGGCTACGTCGTGATGGCGAGTCAGGGCGCCGACGGCGACGTGGCCGTCGTTCTCCCGCACGTAGCTCAGCTCCGAGAGGCGGCTGATGTCGATGACAACGGCGGGTGTCGCCAGGCGTAGCTTCATGAGCGGGAGGAGCGAGTGTCCTCCGGCCAGCAGCTTGGCGTCGTCACCTAGTTCGGATAAGAGCTCGATCGCCTCGGCGACCGAACCTGCCCGCACGTAGTCGAACGGGGCCGGGATCAACTGCGCAGCTCCGGGATCTTGGACGCAGCCAGGGCGGCGGCGACGATGTTGTGGTAACCGGTGCAGCGGCAGAGGTTGCCCTCCAGCCCGAGGCGGATGTCTTGCTCAGTGGGGTCCGGTTGCTCCGCCAGGAGCGAGGTGATCGCCATCACCATCCCCGGTGTGCAGTAACCGCACTGCAGGCCGTGGTACTGCTGAAAGGCCTGCTGCACGGGGTGCATGGTGCCGTCCGGACCGGCCATGCCCTCTATGGTCGTCACCTCGGTCCCGCCCGCCTGGGCAGCCAGCACCGTGCAGGACTTCACCGACTCCCCGTTCATGAGCACGGTGCAGGCTCCACAAGAAGTCGTGTCGCACCCTATGTTCGTGCCCTTCAGGCCGACGACGTCCCTGAGGTACTGGACGAGCAGCGTCCGCGCCTCGACGTCGTGGGACTGAGGGGCCCCGTTCACGATGATGTCGATCTGCACGTCAGTCGCCTCCAGGCTGGTCTTTGGCACCGGCGGCATCCTGGATCGCCTGCCAGACGCGAATGGGTGTCGTGGGCATATCTATGTGGCGCACACCGAGATGGGACAGGGCGTCGACGACGGCGTTCTGCACTGCCGGCGTCGAACCGATCGTTGCCGACTCTCCGATCCCCTTGGCGCCAAGGGCGTTGAGCGGGGTCGGCGTCTCGGTGAAGCGCGTCTCATAGCTGGGCAGCTCGGCGGCCGAGATCATCGAGTAGTCGGCAAGCGACGAGGTGAGCGGGTTGCCCTCGGAGTCGTAGACGACCTCTTCCAGCAGTGCTTGGGCGACGCCTTGGGCGATACCGCCGTGCACCTGCCCTTCGGCGAGAAGGGGGTTCATGATGCGCCCGGCGTCGTCGACGGCAATGTGGCGAAGCACCGTCGCCTTGCCGGTCTCGGTGTCCACCTCCACGACCGACACGTGAGTGCCGAAGGGGTACGTGGCGCCGGGCGAGGCGAGGTCGACCTCGGCGAGGAGGGGTTGGCCGTTGTTGGCGAGGGCGCTCTGTGCGAGCTCTGCCCAGCTACGGGCGACCGCCGGCGTGCCGGCGACGTGGAAGCGGCCGTTCGCCTTGTCGAGGACGATGTCCTCCGGTGCGGCCTCGAGGAGGTCGGCAGCCAGCTTCTTGCCTTTGGCGACGACCTCGACGGCTGCCTGGTTGACGGCTGCGCCGCCGATCTGCACAGACCGCGAGCCCATCGTGCCGGCCCCGCGGGGCACGATGTCGGTGTCCCCGTGGATCACCTCGATCTGCTCGATCGGCACACCGAGCTGCTCGGCGACCAGCATCGACCAAGTCGTGACATGACCCTGCCCGTGGGGGGATGTCCCCGTGCGCACGATGACTCTGCCGTCCGGCCGCACTTCGACGGCTCCGAACTCGCCATCGGGCAGCCCGTTGGTTATCTCGACGTAGCAGGACAGCCCGATACCTAGTTGCCGGATGTCCCCGGCGGCCCGGCGACGCGCTTGCTCGGCACGCAGCTCTTCGTAGCCTGCCACCTCGAGCGCCAGGTCGAGGGTCCGTTCGTAGTCGCCCACGTCATAGACCGTGCCAGTCGGCGTCGTGTACGGGAAGGCGTCTTTGCCGATCAGGTTGCGACGCCGGACGTCGGCCGGGTCGAGGCCTAGCTCGAGGGCGAACAAGTCGATGGCGCGCTCGATAGCCGCCGTCGCTTCCGGCCGGCCGGCGCCCCGATAGGCCGTGGTTGCAGTGGAGTTGGTCACGACAGACACGCTCGAGCACTCGGCCTTGGGAATCGTGTAGACGCCGCTGGCCATGGTCCTTGTCATGAACGGCAGCACGGCACCGAAGCCGGCGTAGGCACCGGTGTCCTGCAGGACTTTGACTCGATAGGCCTTGACTGTCCCGTCGCGGTCGCCGCCGATCTTGACGTGCTGCAGCTGGGCACGACCGTGGCCGAGCCCGACCATCGACTCCGAACGCGTCTCGGTCCAGCGCACCGTGCGGCCGAGCCGGCGGGCGCACCAGCCGACGACGATCTCCTCGGGGTAGACAGAGGCCTTTGCTCCGAAGCCACCGCCGACGTCAGGAGACACGACGTGCACCAAGTCGACGTCGATCCCGAGAGCCGTCGAGAGCGTGTCCCGCACCCCGTGTGGCGCCTGGGTGGAGGCGTAGAACTCGAGACGGCCCTCGGCGGTCATCCGAGCAGCGGACGAGCGCACCTCCATCGGGCACGGCGCCACCCGCTGGTTGACGATGTCGTGCTCGACGACGACTTCGCAGTCGTCGAAGAGCGTGTCGTCGCTCCCGAAGTCCAGCGTGAAGGCAACGTTCGTACCCACCTCGGGGAACAGCAGCACATCCCCGCGATGGGCTTGCACCGGGTCGACGACTGCGGGCAAGGGGTCGTAGTCGATCACGACGTGCTCGGCGGCGTCGGCGGCTTGTTGCGGGGTCTCGGCGACGATCGCCACGACGGGCTCGCCCACGTACCTGACAGTGCCCGAGGCGAGCATGCTGGCACTCATCGGCTCTGGCGTCATTCCCATGGCCGGCGGCATCTTCGGCAAGCTGAGGTCGTCGTTGTCGAACACGGCGAGTACTCCCGGCATGCGTTTCGCGTCGGCAGTGTCGACAGTCAGCAGCTTGGCGTGGGCGACCGTCGAGCGGACGAAGGCCAAGTACGTCGAGTCGGGTAGGTCGAGGTCGGCCACGTACGATCCGCCAACAGTGAGGAACTTGGGGTCCTCGACGCGCAGGACCCGGTTGCCGAGGATGCTCATGCAGCCAGGCTATCGAGCCGGAGCACGAGAGGTGAGGGGTGGCTGCGCCGAAGCTGCACATAGGCGTCTCCCCCGAGCACCGGGTCGCCTCGACCCGCTCGCATGACCATGACAGCGGCAGTGGCTGCCCCGCGGCGCTTCGATCTCATGACTCCTCGGAGCGTGCCGGTGCCACCAACCACCTGTCGAACCAGGCGCGTACCCGGCGCAGGATGTCGGCTTGGTGCTGCAGCTCACGCACGCCATGGGGCTCGCGCGGGTACGTGACCAGCTCGACGGGGACGTCGAGGACGCCCAAGGCACGGTGCAGCGCAGTCGCCTGGCTGAGGGGTATGCGCCGGTCGTTCTGGCCCTGCAAGATGAGCAACGGCGTCGAGATGCGAGCAGCCTGCAGGAGCGGCGAGTGCTCGTCGGCGATCCGCCGCGACTCGGCTGGGAATCCGGGGCTGCCAGCCAGCGCGCTCTCGAAGGACGGCGCGTCGCTGGTGAGTGAGAGCATGGTCCAGTCGGTGACGCCGGCGCCGACGACGGCGGCCCGGAAGCGATCTGTCTGAGTCACCGCCCAGGCACTAAGGAAACCGCCCTGGCTCCAGCCGCCGATGCCGAGGCGTGCCGGGTCGGCGATGCCTCGCCCGACGGCGGCGTCGACCATGGCCAACACGTCGCCCCACTCTGCCCCGCCCATATCCCCGCGGGCGGCCGTTGCAAAACCATGCCCGTGCCCGGCGCCGCCGCGGTAGTTGGGCATGAGCACTGCATAGCCACCCGTCGCCAGCCACTGTCCCCAGTTCAAAGGCCCGACGTGCACCTGTCGGCCCGACCGGCCATAGGGGCCGCCATGAGGCAGCACCACCATCGGCCATGGCGGAGCGCCGGCGCCCGGCGGCCGGATCAGCATGCCGTCAAGTTCCAAGCCGTCTGCCGCCTCGGCGTAGAAGTCCTCCACGCCGCCCAGTTCCACGTCCGCCAGGGCCGCATGGTGGTCCGAGATCCGCCGCCGCCGGTCCGGCTGCCCGACCCAGACCTCGAGCGCCCCCCGCTTGGCGTGCTCTGCGACAGCCAGCACTGGGCCGGGAGCGACGTCGTAGGAGGCGATGTCGCCGCTCGCCTGCCATAGGACCTCCCGCTCGCCACTCGACGGGTCGCACCACTCCAGGCGGGTGTCGAGGCCCTCGAGGATCTGAATTACAACCCGCTGCTCGCCTGCAACCGTGCGCACGTCGAAGCCACAAGCTCGTTCGGCGGCCGCAGGACCGATGACCATTGGGGCTCGGCTGCCATCCGAAGGCACCGCCCACACCGTTGCGCCTGACACCGGGTTGGGCTCGTGAAGGGCGGCGAAGACGATCCGCTCGCCGCCCGAGGCAAAGCAGAGGGCTTCGGCTACCGGTGCCGCACAGATTCGAGAGGCTTTGCCATCCTCGGCGACGACGAGACTGATCCACCCGTCACAGGCGGCATCCATCTCCGGCGTCGGCCTGACGATAACTGCCAATGCAGTCCCGTCGGGGGACCATTCGACTGCGACCAGGTGCCGTGCCTCGTCTCCCAGCTTGGTCGCCTGGCCGGAGGCCAAGTCGGCGACCCACAGATGGTTAGCCTGCCACCGCTCGCCGAAGACCTCGGGATCGTCGCGCTCTTCTGTCCTGCGGCGGTCCTCGTCGTCTGGGTCGTCGAGGGCGAGGAAGGCGAGCCGTGTCCCGTCGGGCGACCAGGCGAGCGCCGAAACGGCGCGCTCGCGGGAGACCACCGGCGCAGCTTCGCCGCCGTCTGCGGCCATCACGTAGAGGCCGGCCGTACCTCGCTTGGCACGGTCCGAAAGAAACGCCAGCCGTTTCCCGTCCGGCGACCACCGCGGCGAGCTGTCTGCTCCGCCGTAGGTAAAGCGGCGCGCCGGCTCGGTGCTGTCGACTCGGGCTACCCAGATCGCCTTCTCGTCGTGCTCGCCGTCGGCCCCGTATGGCGCCGCAACCCAGGCGACTCTGGTGCCGTCCGGGGAGAGCCGCACGTCCGACGGGTACCACATACCTGTGATGGTCTCGGTGGACAGGACTGCCATGTCCTCACCGTAACCGGGTGCGGACCGTCAGAGTCCGGCTGTTGACGGCTGCCGGCCGGCAGCGGAACCCACATAGCAGGCCAGCTCCGGGCGGTGGGGGAGTACCTGAGGGTGGCAGATGACCGCCAGTGCCTCAACCCGAGCCTGCGGACATTTTCCCTGCCCTAGGAGGTGCTCATGTCCACAAGTGCTCGGGTCCGAGCATCTCAACGCCCGAAGGCGACCCCCACCGGATAGCTGCCGGCCTTGAGCGGGCTGAGCGGTCGCCCGGTGAGCATGTCGATCGGGGTCACCAATCCCGCATAGTTGTCGAGGACGACGGCCAGGTGACGGACCGGCGCGATGGCAACGGCCAGCGGGTAGTTGTAAAGGCCGACGTCGATGACTTTGTCTGTCAGCCCGGTGGAGGTCGCGATCGGGGTGACGGTTCCCGAGATGGTGTTGGTGACGTAGGCGGTGGCTCCTGAGGCGGACACGGCCACCGCTGACGGCGAGTAGCCGACCTTGATCGGTGCAAGGGCACGGTCGCTCGCCGTGACTATGGGCGTCACGGTGTCGGAGTCGCCGTTCACGACGTAGACCGTCCGGCCGTTAGGCGTCACGGCCAGAGCGTCTGGGGCGACCCCGACACGGACAGCCGGCCCTGCCTTGCCGGTGGCCGTATCTATCGGCGTCACGCTGTCCGACCCGTAGTTGGCAACGTATACGGTGCTTCCGTCCGGCGTGATGGCAAGGGCGTACGGGTACGAACCGACACGTATCGCCGCTCTTGCCGCTTGCGTCGCCGTGTCGATCGGCGTGACGCTGCGGCTTCCCCAGTCGAGGACGAAGGCAGTCTTGCCGTTCGGCGTTATGGCGATGGCGGACGGGCGAGAGCCGACGGGGATTGGCTTGCCCGGCGAGTCTGTGGCGAGCGCGATGGGCGTCACGGAATCGGATCCCGCATCGGCGACGTAGGCGGTTGACCCGTTGGGCGTGACGGCGATGGCATCCGGCCTCGACCCGACTTCGATCGGGGTACCGGCCTCCTTGGTAGCGGCGTTGATCGGCGTGACGTCGTCCGAGGCTCCATTCACCACGTAGACAGTCGACCCGTTGGGCGTGGCGGCGATGGAGTTGGGCTGCGCGCCGACCTTGATGGGCTTGTCCCGGGTGAGCGTGGCCAGGTCGATGGGCGTCACGCTCCTCGATCCGGAGTTAACTACGAAGGCTGTCCAGCTGTCCAGCTGTCCGCAGTCGAGCGCGACGTCACCAAGGCGGCGGCAGCCGTAGCGTTGGTCCTGAGCAGCTGTGGCGCAAGGGCTACCACCAGGATGGCGGCTGCTGCGCAAGCTCGCGCAGTGGGCCTCGGCCGGCGACGGCGATGCATCGGGTCAGTGGCTGAAGACATCGTTTACCGGCTGGGCGTATTTGTCGTTGAGGGTCATGCTCGGCAGGCCGAGCGCGGTCTCGATGGTGCGCGCCAGGCTGTAGTGGGTGTAGCGGACCATCGAGACGAATCCTTTCTTCACGCCCTGCGAGCCGAGGATGACCGTGGGGACGAGTTGTGCCGGCCGCGCGTAGTCGTAGTCGTCCTCGTCGAAAGTGATGATGACGAGCGACCTCTGCGTCGTCCAGGCAGGAGAGGCGAGGACCTCGCCGAGCGTGGTGGCAAGGAAGTCGTCCCCGGCGGTTATGCCGCATCCCTCCATGTCGGCGCAGTCGTTAGGGCTTACCCAGGAGAAGCTCGGTGTGGTGGAGGTGTGTTTCAGGTCAGCGGCGAGGCGGCTGAGCGGCACGAGGTGGGCGGCACAGTAAGCGGGCCGCTCCCGGATGTCCCGGAAGTACAAGAAGGGCAAGTCGTCGTCCCAGTACTCACCGTGGACCGTGTCGTCGCAAGGGCCGTCGGCGCTTTGCAGGTACCCCTTCCACGACTCGCCGGCAGCGTCGAGGAGGTCGCCGATGTTCTTGGCGTCGATGGTGTACGTAGGGTTCTCTTCGAGCGGGTCGGTTAGCGGTATGCCGAACGTGCTGCCGCCGGCCAGGGCAAGGTAGTTGCCGTCGCTCGGATGCTCCTCGGCGTAGAAGTTGGCAAGGAGGCTTGCCTGAGGCAAGAGGCTGTTGATGTATGGAGCCTGCAGCGTGTTTCCGATGATGGAACGGAAGTCCTCGTTCTCGAAGTAGTAGACGAACACATGCTGGTAGCGCGGCACCGCATCGGCAGGCACCTTGAGGACGCGAGATCCCGCAAGCGCGGTCGGCACGTGAAACGTGACGTCGTCCGCCACGGCCCTGTCGTAACCGACCTGCGGTGCGTAGGGGCCGTCGTAGTCGGTGAGCGAAGTCGCCAACACCAGCTCGACCTCAGCCGTGGCGGTGCCTGCAGGCAGGGTGCCGCGAAGCTGGCGTAGAGACAGGCTGGCAGCGCCTTTGCTCCCTTTGCCCGTCACCGGCTCGGTGCTCTTGGATGCCAGTACCTCGTGGCCTGCCGACAGGAACTCGACGGAGATGCTGGCGCTGCTCGTCGTCGTGCCGCCGAGCCAGGCCGAGACGTCGTAGTTGGCTGTCGCCGTGGCGGAGCCAGAAGCAGGCCTGATCGGAACGTCCTGAACCAGCTCGGCCGTCCCACCGGCACCGCCGGCAAACAGCTGGTGACCCCGATGCGCCGGGCCGGGATCGGTGATCGAGGGGAAGCCGGCTGTCCCGTAGTCGACGACAGTCGGTAGCCCTTCGTCCACTTGCCAGCCCGGGATCGTGACGGCGTCCCAGCCGGCAGCCGAGGCGGCACCTGCCTCGGCGCCGGGATTGACGATCAGGTTGGTGCCGGCGGGCGAGGCGAGAAGGACTGCAGGCACCGCTGCGGCGGGTCGCCCCAGCCCTGTGGAGGCAACTGCCGCTGCTGCCACGAGCAGGCAGGCAACGGCCGAGGCTTTCGGGCCGGTTGTGCGCAATCGCATGTGCCTCGCCTCCTCACCGGCAACCTGAGCGGAGCGCCAGATTGACTGACTGACCAGTCAATGTAGGCGTGTGCTGCCGGCGACGCAACGCCAGGCGCGAGGCGGCGGTCAGCCCACGAACGATTCGATCTGCTTGGCGAGCTTGTCCTCGATCTCGATGTTCCACAGGCTCTCGGCCACATCGACAACAAGAAACAGATCCGACAGCAGCAAAGTCTCAACGACCGCGACGCCCAGGTGCTTCAGCCACTTGCCGATGCCGATGCGTACGGTGAAATCGCTCGGGTCACCCGAGATCATGATCGAGAGCGCTCGATCCGCGTCGACTACTCCGCGCAGGAAGCCACCCTTCTTGGCTTGGATCACGATGCCGTGTGCGCTCGACTGGGATGTCTGGGTCGAGAAGCCGTCGGACTTCAAGTAGCTCTCGATCTTGCCCGATAGCCCACTGAGGTCAGTTCCCTTGTTCTGGAAGTGCTGAACCTTCTCGCCAACCATGTTTGTCTCCTTAGGAACCGGAGCCCGACGGACCGGGCCGCTTCCCGGGCAGGCTAGGCCCAAAAGCCGGCGCGGTTGTCCCGGGTGCTGCCGGAGTGGCGGAGGGCTCGAGGCGACCCAGCCAAGGGTCGGAGCCGGCCCGGCGAGGGATCATCCGTCACGATCTCGTAACACAGTGGCATATGATTGAGGTTGAGTGACGCAGTCGCTTTTTCCGTCTGGGGGTGCCCGGTGAGTGGCAATCGATCGTCAAGACCTCGCAGGGGAACCTGGCGTACGTGAAGCAGTCGACCCCAGGAGGGCAGGGCTTCGCCATTGCGAGCTACTCGACCTCCCCGCCGCCTTCTCTATTCGACCTGCCGGCCGACGCCAGTTGCGTGAAGGCGACCAGCCTCGGCGCCTGCTGACGGACCATTCCACCCGCCGCCGGCGAATGAGAGCTTGCTCAGCTTCTCACCTTCAGCTCTCACCAAGGTCGAGGAGGAGCGCTCGCGCCGAATCCGGCAGCTGGCTGCCTATAAGGTCGAGATGATCACCGCGGATGTCCCGCACCTGCAGACCTCCTGCCACATGGCGCTGCCAGCCGCGGTAGCCATACGGGCGCAGGAAGTGTGCGCGGTGGAGGACGACGCGTGCGGCGAGAGCTGCCGACGGCCGGTACTTCGACACCAATAAGAAGTGCCGGTCCCACTCGTTCACCTCTGGCCGGGCGCTTGGGTTCCACCGATGGCGACCAGCCAGCTCGACGACACGCCGAGCCACGGTGGACGGCCGAGGATCCTCGAGGGTCCTCCGCCCCATGGCGAACCCCCGGGACAACCGAGGCAACGATCCGGGAGCGGTGCTGTCCCCGAGGACCAGCAGGTTTGGGGGACGCCCCTGTGCCTGCAGCTGGAGTGCCATCTCGAAAGCCAGGACACCCGAGAGAGAGAAGCCGTATAGAGCGTAAGGCCCGGTCGGCGCCACGGCCGTCAGGGCCTCGACGCATGCGGCGGCGGCTTGCTCGAAGCTCGGGGCATCGGCGCTTGCCCACAGTTCGTAGACCGGCCGGGAGCTGCCGAGCAGCGAGGCGAGACCCGAGGCGACAAACGCGTTCGTGCCGGCGTCGACCACGAAGAGCGGCTGTCGGCCGGGAGTGCCGAGTTGCACCGCGCTAACTGACGTCGCAGTGGTGCCGCCCATCCGGAGGGCACGAGCGAGGTCGAAGGCCGAACTGGCGCGCAAGAGCACAGCAGGACTGCACCGCACGCCGAGCCGCTGCTCGATGTCGTGCATCACCTCCATCGCCCGGAGCGAGTCGCCACCGAGGTCGAAGAAGTCGTCGTGCAATCCGACGCCACGCCGATCGAGCACGTCACAGAAGATGGCTCGCAGGGTCTCCGCCACCGCTTCCAGGCTGCCGGCATCGGCAGGCTGGCTGTGCGCTTCGCCGCCTCGGTCACGCGCCGGCTCGTTGAGCACCTTCTGGCGGAGCGAGGCCAGCTCTCGCCTATTGGCCTTGCCGTTCGAGAGCCTGGGAAGTTCAGGGAGCACCAACACCTCGTCGGGCACCATGAAGCCCGGGAGCCGCCGTGCCACTTCTGCACGCAGCAAGCCGGGAGAGACTTCCTCATCGGTTGCCGTTACGACGGCTGCCGTCAGGCGGGTGTCACCGTTGTGGTCGAGGTACGGAGCAGCGGCAGCCTCGACCAGTTCCGGTTGCTCGAGGAGGAGTAACTCGACCGCCGCCAGATCGACGCGGTTCCCTGAGACCTTCACGACGCCGTCGCTGCGCCCGAGGTGCTCTACGAGACCGTCGGGCCGGAGCCTGCCCAGGTCGCCAGTCCGGGTATGGATCCGTCCGCCCTCCCGCAGCTGGAAGACTTCGGAGTCAAGGCCGCCCGAGTCGTTCAAGTAGCCGAGGCCGGTCGCCGGAGTGGAGACGACGAGCTGACCGGGTTGGCCGATCGGCACCGCTCGGCCATCGTCGTCTTCGATGCTTAGTTTGAACCGGCTCCCGGCCGGCGGGACGGGGATCGGGATCGGTCCCGGCTCCGGCATCCGGTCGAGGCTGAAGGACGGCATGGAAAAGAAGCCGCCCTCGGTCGTGCCGAAGCCGTCCACCACCACAGCGCCGGGTCGCAGGACAGCAAGCAGCCTTGCCACGTCCTGGCCCGTGACGGTCTCGCCATAGAGGAACACGGTGTGAAGATCGGGCAGCTCGGCGCCTTCCGCCAAGTTGTTAAGGATCCCGCGCATCACCGTCGGGACTGTCACGAACCACTCGACTTTGGCGCGTGCCAACCACTCACCGATGGTGTCTTGGCGTGGCCTGCGCACCTCGTAGGCAGCTATCTGAGAGCGACACTCGACAGCCAGGAGGAGGAGCCTTGGGGCCCACCCGACCGAGCCCTGCCCCATGAAGCCAAGCCGCGACCCGATCAGCCTCTGGTTGACAGCAGGATCGTCGCTCAACGACAGCTCCCAGACGGCTGGCTTCACTATGCCCTTGGGCCTGCCTGTCGAGCCCGAGGTGTAGACGACGGCGGACATCTTCTCGACTGGTAGATCCATGTGTGGCACAAGCTCCGTCGGCCCGCGAGGAGCATGAGTCCCGACTGTTGGGAGACTCGCGGGGTCGATCGTCGGGCACACTTCTGTGACTGGCTGGTCGGTCGCTCCGGCCAGGTCGGTTATGAGAAACATTGCCCCGGAGTCCCTGAGGATCTCGTCGCGGTGTGGGGCGGGGGTGGTCGGGTCGACGACAATCGCCACCATGCCTGCCCTCGAGATGGCAAGAGTTGACAGGAGCAGGTTCCCGGTGCCTGCGACCTGCAGCGCTATCGGTTGGTTGGGACCGTCCACCGAGCCGACCAGCCGATGCGCCAGCAGGTCGGCGTCGTCGTTGAGCTGGCGATAGGTGAGCTCGCCGTCCGGTGTCTCCAGTACAACCTCGTCGCCTCGCTCGCGTGCCGTCTCGCGTACGACCCGTGAAGCCGCTGACATGCTCAAGCTGCCATCGCCCTTTCCGTCCTCTTGCCAGCGGGGTTAGTCGCCGCACGACAATTCCGTCCGGCCGCCATGTCTAGACGACCAGATTTTGCATGTCGTTCACCTGTCGTTCAGCTATACGTTGCCGACGTGTTACCTACCCTTGACAAGCTCTGAGCGTGAGTATCCAGCCCGATCAGCTCACAGTAGCCGACGTCCTCAACGAGGCGCCGAGGAGCCGGTTCCACCGCCGGGCCGTGGTGGTGTCCGGCATGGGCTTTTTCACCGATGCCTACGACTTGTTCGTGATCAGCACCGTGTCCACGCTCGTCGCCGCGCAGTGGCATCTGAGCACAGCCGACAAGAGCTGGGTGTCCGGCTCGGCAATCCTTGGAGCTTTCATCGGCGCCATGGCCTTCGGCCGCATCGCCGACATCCTCGGCCGCAAGAGCGTGTACGTGATGGTGGCGGCCATCATGGTCACCGGCGCCCTGCTATCGGCCTTCTCCATGGGTCTTGGATGGCTGGTCGCCTCGCGCTTGCTGCTCGGGCTCGGCATCGGCGGGGACTACCCGGTGTCGGCCGTGCTGATGAGCGAGTACTCCAACCGCCGGGACCGCGGGCGGATGGTCGGCCTTGTGTTCTCGATGCAAGCCCTCGGCTTGATAGTCGGCCCGCTCGTGGCTCTCGTGCTCCTCTCGTCCGGCCTCAGCCACGCTCTCACGTGGCGTTTGCTGCTCGGGTTCGGGGCAGTGCCGGCGGCGACCGTCATCTGGATGCGGTCCAAGATGCCCGAGTCGCCTCGCTTCCAGGCCAGCGTGAAGGGGCAGACCGACGAGGCGCTCGCCAAGCTCAGGGTCTTCTCCGACGGTGTCGCAGCCACGGCGGCGGCACGGAGTACGGCGCAGTCAGCGGCGCCGGCACGGAGTACGGCGCCGGCACGGAGTACGGCGCAGTCAGCGGCGCCGACCGTCGTACCTCCCAGGCTGCGGCTATGGGACTTCCTCACCGACAGGCGGATGCTCGGGCTTGTGCTTGGAACGGCTGGCGGTTGGCTGTTCTTGGACTACGCCTATTACGGCAACACGCTCTCGCTGCCCGCGATCCTGAAAGAAGTCGCGCCGGCTGCCTCGCTCAACGTGCAGCTGATTTGGACGCTCGCCATCTTCGTCGTCTGCGCCGTGCCTGGCTACGTCATGGCCTTCACGTTCATGGACCGGATCGGCCACCGCAGGCTGCAGCTGATCGGCTTCGGTGTCATGGCTGCGGCCTTCTTGGTCCTGGGCGTCTTCGCGCCGCTAACGACCATGGTGGCACCGTTTCTCGGCATCTTCGGGTTGAGCTACTTCTTCGTCGAGTTCGGTCCCAACATGACGACCTTCGTCCTGCCGTCAGAAGTGTTCCCGGTCCGGGCGCGCACGACGGGACACGGCATTGCCGCCGGCATCGGCAAACTCGGTGCCTTCATCGGTGTCTTCCTCGTCCCCGAGCTGCAGAAGTCGATCGGCCTGCGTTGGATGCTTGTGGTGTCAGCAGCAGCGGCGATGGCCGGCATGAGCCTCACGCTCCTGTTGCCCGAGCCCGCAAGAAGGACGCTCGAAGAAGTCGGTCACGAGGACCTTCTGGTCGTCGCCCGCATCCCCGTGCCTGAGGTGAACGGCGGGCAGCCGGACCTCCAGGAACCCCCGGAGCCCAGCTTCCTGAGCGCCTAGCCGCCCGGACGTTCAGTCGCTTGCGTTGGTCGGAGTTCACTTCGAGTTCACCTGCTGTTCATCTTGATCTACGGTGTCGGACGGATGCACGGACTCGATGGAACAGCGACGGGGCTCGCGCTCGTCAACTCCGAGGGGTGGCGCCAGGTCGGTGAGCTGAGCCTGGCGCTCCTCCTCTCCGCTCTCATCGGGCTCGAGCGTGAGATACGCCAGAAGAGCGCCGGCCTTCGCACTCACACTCTCGTGGGGGTCGGAGCGGCTCTCTTCCTCATCATCAGCAAGTACGGGTTCACAGACGTCCTCTCGCGGGGACTCGTGGTGGTCGACCCGTCCCGAGTTGCGGCCCAGGTGGTCACAGGTGTCGGGTTCCTCGGTGGCGGGCTGATCTTCGTCCGGCGCGACTCGGTTCGCGGGCTGACCACGGCGGCAGGTGTCTGGGTGACGGCCGCAGTAGGCGCCGCGGCCGGTGCCGGGCTGCCGATCATCGCTGTCTTCTCGACCGGAATGTACGCGGTGATCGTGCTCGCCTTCCCACCGCTCGTACGCCGCCTCCCCCGGTCAGCCACGGCGATTTCCCTCATCCGCGTCCGCTACGTCGACGGGCGCGGCATACTCCGGCTGATCCTGGCTCACGCCACGGGGCGAGGCTTCAGCGTGGCGGAGGTGGCCACAGAGTCGGTCGGGCCACCGCAGAGCGCCTTCGGCGGCCGTGAGGCGCCCGAGGAGGAGGGGAAGCCCCTCATCGAGTTGACCCTGCAGATCCATGGCAAGGGATCCATAGACCAGCTGGCTGCCGAGCTGTCCGAGATAGATGGCGTCACCGCTGTGAGCGCCGGAGACGCCAACAGCGTGGCCGAGTGATCGTGGGTGGCGGGCTGTTGGGTGCACCAGCGCCTCAGGCGTCTTGGCTCGTCAGGCGTCTCTGGTCATCATGCGCCACGCCCCGAGCGCAGTCCAGACCACTATCCAGGCAACGACGACGAAGACAGCCTCCGTCGTCGTCTCAGGCAGCAGGTTTGACGCGCCGGGCTGGCCCGGCCCGCCGCCGCCCCCGAACACCGAGGGCAGCCCTCCCGGCTCGAGATGGGCCGTGGCGAGGCCGACGATCGCTCTTTGCAGGTTCACGAGATGGGGGATGCGCGCCATCGAGGCGATTGGCGTCAGTATCACCTCGAGCACGATCATCAGGATCACCGCCACGGTTCGCTGCCCGAGCAGGGAGGCGAGCCCGAGGCCGACCACGAAGCCGATGGCAGCTTCCAGCTCGAGCCACAGTCCGCTGTCGATCATGAGAGAGTCGGAGGGGACGCGGAACGTCTCGGAGTATGCGTTGTAGTTGAACTTGGCGATTTTGACGGCATCTGCCCGCAGCGCGGCGTGCGACGGCGGCAGCGGCGCCGCGTTGCCGGATGGGCCCGGTCCTTTGATCACAGTTGGGCCGTTAGGCCCGCACGGGACGTTCGCTGGCAGCGGGCCGTTGTAGTCAAAGTCGCAGACGACCGTGGTCGGGTGATCGGCGGCCCAGCTCTCGAACGCCTTCAGCGACAAGCTGGGCGGGATGTTGACGCCGTCGTAGTTGAGTGTCGCCGGCGCCGCGAAGACGCAAACGGCACAGACGATGGCGAAGCCCACCGCCACGAGAGGCACGATGATCGCCAGCCCTGCAGGGATCCGCGCCAGGTAGAGCGACAGCCTGGACCGGCCTGTGACTACCAAATGGCGAAACATTCCCTCTCCCAAGTCCACCGATCCTGCCGTGCAGCCGAGGGTGGCGGCGACGATGAAGCCGAACACGTACATCACGCCTGCCACGAGACCGGTGTATATGGAGTAGCCGCCGGCCGGCCCGTACGACTTCGGGTCGAAGGCATGGGCGAGCAGACGGACGAGGAGGAAGATGGTGGGTATGCCGATGTTCACCACGACCAGAGCGATCATGAGCCCGCGCCGCTTGCGCAGCTCCATGATCCTCGTCGCGATCATGCCGCCTGTGGGCACCCAGGACCCACGGTGGTCGCCGCGGCCCATCGGCTGCGCGGGAGGCGGTGTCGGGCTGGGAACCGCCAGGTCCGCTGCGGTCGTCATTCCGGTGTCTCCAGTCTGCTGGGCCGCAACTCTAGAGGGTGGCGCGGCGCGGGAGTCGGCACCTGCGGCGGCGCTCTAGGCGCAGTCTAGGGTTGCGCGCCTGCGGTTAGCATTGAGTTATGCGTCGCAGGGTCGCCGTGCTGGTCGTCATCTCCCTAGTCCTCGAGACCGTCGTGCTGGTCCGTCGTCGAGGCTTCCTCCTCGGCGCTGAGACAGTTGTGCGCTGCCGCAGCGGCCATCTGTCCACGACACTGTGGATCCCCGGGGGCTCCCTCAAGGCGCTCCGCTTCGGTTGGTGGCGGTTTCAGCGCTGCCCGGTCGGCGGGCACTGGACGCTCGTCACACCGGTCAAGGCAGCTGAGCTGACAGATCAAGAGAGGCAGCTCGCTGCCGAGCACCACGACGTGCGCATTCCGTGACTACGGCAGTTGCCGCAGGTTCGCAGCTACCTGCGGTGCAGGGATGGAGGGGCAAGTGATGAACGACGGATGTTTCGATTTGTCAGAGGTGTACGTCCACTTGGGCTCGGGGGCTCGGGTCGAGCTGTTGCCGGACTTTGCCTGGACCGAGGAGTACCTCGAGCGCTACGAGTCCGAGCACGCTTGTGACGGTGACGACGGAAGGCTCGTGATGATCGGCCGCCAGGATGCCACTTGGACGAACTGGGAGCGCCATCCCGCCGGAGACGAGCTCGTCGTCGCCCTCTCCGGGCATACGGTGCTGATCCAAGAGATCGAGGGCGAGCACCGCCACGTCGATCTTCGAGAGGGCCAGGCGGCCGTCAACCCGCGCGGCGTCTGGCACACCGCCGACGTCCACGAGCCTGGCTCGGCGCTGTTCGTCACACCTGGGAGGGGCACCGAGCACCGCCCGCGCTGACTCCTCTCCTTTCGCAACCCCGGGCAGTGTGGCCAAGTCGGTTCGAGCCATTGGAACCGGCAGCCGCCCTGCGGACTGGTAAGGGGTATGAGGGGAGATGCAGTGAGCGAGATCGACAGGACAGAGCTTCCGTCTTCGTCGGCGGCGCTGGAAGGGACAGAGGCGCCGCTGGTTCCCGATCGCGGTGGGGCGTTGCCTGACCTGACGCCTGATCCGCTACTAGGTGGATGGAGCGGGGCGGCCGTGCAAGCAGAGTTCAAACGCCTCGCCAGGCTTGCTTTCTTGCTCCGAGGCGACCAGGCGCGGGCCGACGATGATGCCGCTGAGGCGATCGCCCGAGTCTGGCAGCGGCTCCAGCGGAGCGGCATCGAAGACGTACGGCCCTACCTCAATCGCACGCTCGTCAACATCGTCTCGAAGAGCCGACGCCGGCATGCGAGCGAGCAGAAGACGATCGCGCGGCTCGGCCAACGGGAGACCGGCGACGCGCCTGAGCTCGACGACACCGTGGCCACACGCACAGACGTAGGGCGAGCGCTGCAAGCCCTCCCGCTCGAGCAGCGATCCGTCATAGTCCTCCGCTACTTCGCAGGTCTGAGCGAAGCCGAGATTGCCGAGACCCTCCGGATCCGGCCTGGCACCGTCAAGTCACGGGCGTCCCGGGCCCTTCGCGACCTGCAGCTAACCCTGAAAGGAGATCACGATGACTGACGACTCCAGCTTCGAGTCGAGCGTCAGAGCCCGCCTCGCGGCAGAGGCCCGTTCCTACAGCGAGCCGGACAACATACCCGCTCGCCTCGAGCGAGCAGTCGCCCGTCGCACGAGGGTGCGCTACCTGCGCAGGGCCGGTGTTGTCGCCCTGGCGGTGGTTGTCACGGCCGCCGCCGTCGTCGTGCCGAACGAGATACGCCGGACCGATACGGTGCTGGCAGCGTTGTCAAGCGTCTTCTCGTCCCCGAGCGTGCAGTTCTCCATCACGGCAAGCGGCCCGGGCGCACCTTCGGGCGGCGCCCTAGTCGTGACGCTGACCAATCCGAGTGGGGGACCGGTCAGCCAGGCGGCATCCACCGACAACGTCGAGGTGTCAGTGCTGCGCGGCGGTGTCGACCAGGCCGACCTCGTCGTCGCCGACGACGAGGCATACGCCCGGCTCAACGTGCCTGCGCTGGCCGCTCAGCGGTCGTACTACTCGGATCTCATCGCACCCTTCGGTCTGGTCGCCGAGCAGAACTCCGACCTCAGTGCCCTCAAGCTCGTCGACCAGAGCGACTGGGTCGCCGTCACCGAGGCGTCCATCGACAGTTATGTGCAGAGCCGGCACGAGAAGGCGCCGGCGCCCGCCAGCGTCGGCCAACTGCGCAGCTCGTTCGCCCTGTCGTTCGCCCAGGCCTGGGATGCCTGGACGAGCATGCGTCAGGTCTCCGCGCCCAACGGTGCCACCGAGTACTCCGTCTCGCTGCCTTCAGAGAAGTTCCTCGGGTCGTTGCTGAGTGACCTGCAAGGCCCGCTCGTGGCAGCCCTGCCGGCGGCGCGCTCGTGGGTCGACGACCTGCTCGGCTCGATCAGCGGGATCTCGCCGAGCCAGACGGTCGCGATGAGCATGTGGGTGAGCAGCGGCGTCATGACCCGGCTCCAGGTACGGCAGCCGAACGGGCCGGACAGCCTGACGATCGGCGTCAGCCATCCGACCAGTGGCGTGACGGCTCCCCAGCCGGCCGCCACGACGTCGATGCAGAGCTTGGCATCCATTGAGAATCTCGTCGGGCTGGGTGGCGGTGGCTCGGTTGCGGGCTGCCACGAGACTGAGGGCAATGACACGCTGTCCTGCAGCGCACCGCCCCTGCAGTGCATGCGTCTGTTGATCGGGGGCCAAGGCTGCTCGAACAAAGAGCTCGCGCCACCGGCACTGGCGCAGTTCGACCTCGAGAACGCCGTGCTCGTCGTCGAGCAGCTGGCCGCAGACGGTTCCATCGGCGGCAACCAGAGCCGGCAGGCGACCGCCAACTACCTGGAGAACCAGTCCCAGCACGCCTACCTCGGGATCGGCGGCCTGTTCTACACAGCCGGCATCTCCACGGTCGAGAACACCATCAGCGTGGCGTTCGGCAACCATGGCACCTACAACGTCCTGGCGGCTTGGGACACCGTCGGGACGTGCTGGGGAGTCCTCGAAGTTACTGCTCCCCAGCCGTCTGCAGTCCTCGGCATCTCCCGCCGCATCGGCACCTACTACTTCGAAGCCGTCCATTCGAACTCAGGCCAGCTCGGTACGATCCCAACCACGGGGGCGTCAGCCTGTAACGCCGGAACCCTCAAATCCGTGACCGAATGGTCGGACCAGGGCTTCCCGACGACCACTAGCACGGCTCTGCCACCGCTGCCTGTAGCGACGTTCGGGACGGGCGGCAGTCTCGTCTGGACTGGCCGGGATCCGACGACCATCTACATCTCGGGTGACGCCCAGAACATCGTCATCGGCATCACCTGGTCCTCGTGGGGCCCCACCGAGGCATTGGGGCATGGCACCTCCAACATATTGGGTTGCGTTCCCTCTTGCGCCATGGGCAGTGCGACGCCGGTTCCGACCACCATCGTGCTCTCCCACCCTGTTCAAGGACGGTTCACTCTCCTCACAGAGACCAGGCAAGGCTCCACGACCACCTACCCATTACCGGTGGAAGTCGGTGGTGCCTCGTAGTTACAAGACGGGGCGACGACAACGGCTGGACTATCCACAACCCGGATAAAGGTCACCCCACGACTCGTCCGAACGTAAGCACTTGGCCTTAGAGCCAGTGGCAATCCATAGGTATTAAACTATGGATTGCTGGCAATTCACCTTCTTGACCTGTCGAGCGGGACGAGGCACGCTGGTCGCGTGGATAGGCGACGGCTGTGGCGGGGAGCAGCCGCCAAGCGGGAGAGCGAGCGCGTTCGGGTGCCAGCTCCGCTCGTTCGCAGGCGGATCGCCTCTGGGCGAGGCGCCACCGAGCAGCCGAACGTCACAGGCGACGGCGAGGCAGGGCTGACGCCGATGTTCTGGCTGATGGTCGTACTGACTGGTGTTGCGACCGGGCTCTTCGGCGACATCTTGATGTGGGTCCTGTTCAGCGTGGAACACCTCGCCTTCGGTTACACGCGAAGCGGCAGTTTGCAGGCGGCAGTCGAGCGCTCGTCGGACCTTCGCCGCGTCACGTCGCTCCTGGTTGGCGGGGCGATCGGCGGTGTCGCCTGGTACTTTCTTCGCCGCTACACCGCTGGTGAGAGCTCCGAGCTGGACGAGCAGGTGTGGACGGGGGAGGGGAAGCTGTCGTTTCGACGGAGCCTCGGCACGTCTGTCATCTCCGAGGTCGTGGTCGGGATGGGGGCCTCGATGGGTCGGGAGGCGGCGCCCAAGCTGATGGGCGGTGCATGGGCGAGCCTCCTTGCCACGTGGTCCCGGCTCTCTCCGGGGCAGCGGCGCCTACTGGTCGCATGCGGAGGCGGAGCGGGTCTGGCCGCCGTCTACAACGTGCCGCTCGGAGGAGCCTTGTTCACGGCCGAGGTCCTCTGCGGGTCGCTCACGCTACCGGTCGTCCTGCCAGCCCTCGCCTGCTCGTTCATCGCGACGGCGACAGCGTGGATCTACCTCCCGGATCGGGCGACCTATCTGGACATACCCGGCTACCACTTCTCGATGGCGCTGGTCGTCTGCGCGGTTCTGGCCGGCCCTGTCGTCGGCCTTGTCGCCTCGGGCTACGTCAGGCTCATCGGATGGGCGTCGCATCACCGCGTGGCAGGCAAGAAGGCGATGTTGGCCCCGCTCCTGGCCTGCGGGGTACTCGGCCTGATCGGCATCCAGTATCCGCAGTTGTTCGGTAATGGCAAGGACATGGCCCACGCTGCCTTCCTTGGCGAGGGCGGCGCCGCTTTGCTGGCTGCGCTGTTCGTGCTGAAGCCTCTCGTGACGTCTCTCGTCCTCGGAAGCGGCGCCCAGGGTGGGCTGTTCACCCCCACGCTGAGCACCGGTGCTGTCCTCGGCGCCCTCATCGGGCTGGGCTGGTCGCTGCTCTGGCCCGGATCCCCTGTCGGCGCTTACGCAATGATCGGCGCCGCTGCCATGGCCGGGGCTTCCATGCAGGCACCGCTCACGGCTCTGGCGCTCGTACTCGAGATGACCCACAGCGGCTTTTCCCTCATGGTCCCGATGATCGCCGCCACCGTTGGCGCCACGGCCGTCACCCGCTACGTCGACGGCTACTCGATCTACACGGCCCGCTTGAGGGCCACGTCCGGCAACTCCACCGCCAGCTCGACTGAAACCGGCCCGGCGCTTACATAATGTGTGGGAAGTGGGGCGTCCGAGCGTGCCGGAGACGGTGCCGGTTGGTCAGGTTCAGGCGCCGCCGCCTTCCAGGTGGCCGGTACTGTCGCGCAGGCAATGCTTACCCCGCTATCGATCCTCGACCTCGTGCCCATCCGCCGGGGCCAGTCCGCTGGCGAGAGCTTGGCGGCCAGCGTCGCCTTGGCGCAGGCTGCCGAGCGTTGCGGCTATCGCCGGGTCTGGTACGCCGAGCACCACAACATGGCGAGCATCGGCTCGTCGGCCACCAGCGTAATAATCGCCCACGTCGCCGCCCACACCGCTCGGATACGTCTCGGTGCGGGGGGCGTGATGCTGCCGAACCATGCGCCCCTCACGATCGCCGAGCAGTTCGGGACGCTCGAGTCCTTGCACCCGGGGCGAATCGACCTCGGGCTCGGGAGGGCACCTGGATCGGACCGCAACACCATGCTGGCCCTGCGCCGCCAGCCCGAGTCGGCAGATTGCTTTCCCGAGGACGTGCTTGAGCTGCAGGGCTACCTGACTGGCAACACGAGGGTGGACGGTGTGCAAGCGATCCCAGGCAAGGGTACGAACGTCCCGTTGTACATACTCGGCTCGTCGCTGTTCGGGGCCACAATGGCGGCTGCCTTCGGCCTTCCCTACGCCTTCGCCTCCCACTTCGCGCCGGCCGCCCTACTTCCGGCAGTGGCGGCCTACCGCCGGGAGTTCTGTCCTTCGGCGCAGCTGCAGGAACCGTATGTGATCGCCGGCGTCAACGTCATCGCCGCCGGCACCGCGGCAGAGGCCGGCGAGATGGCGCTTGCCGCCAGGCGACACCGCGCCCGCGCCATGTTCGGCCGGGGCAGGACATTGAGCGACGGCGAGGTCGACGCCATCTTGGAGTCGCCCGCCGGCCAGCACGTGCAGGAGATGATGACGTACTTTGCTGCCGGGACTCCGCCGGAGGTCGTCGAGTACGTCGAGTCCTTTGCCAAGCTGGCCGATGCCGACGAGCTGATCGTCGCCCACCAGGCACCGACGGCCGAAGCCCGCTTACGCTCCCTCGAGCTGCTTGCGGCCGAGGCCTTCTAGTGGTCGGGTCATGAGCGAGCTCGGCTCATGAGCGAGCCCGGCGCCCGCCGTGCCGGCTCCTCGGCTGAGGAGGTGCTGGCCACCGCTGAGCACATTGCCGAGAATGTCCTGCTGCCGGCTGCTCTGGCGACCGACGCGGCCCGCGCCGTGCCTATAGAGCTTCTCGACGTGCTTGCCGGCGCAGGTCTCTACGGGCTGTTTGCCACCCGCGAGGTCGGGGGACTCGACATCGAGCGAGAGGCCGGGGAGCAAGTGATCGAGACGCTCGCCGGCGGGTGCCTCACGACCACGTTCGTCTGGGTCCAGCATCTCTCGACGGCAGCGCGGGTGGCACGCCTGGATGGCTCCGTGCGTGACGAGTGGGCCGAGCCGCTCGCGCTGGGAGAGAGGCGGTCAGGCGTCGCCTTCAGCCACTTGCGCCACCCCGAGTCCGAAGGATTGACGGCGACACCCGTCGCTGGCGGTTATCGGTTGGACGGCACCGCCCCGCTTGTCACGGGCTGGGGGCTGGTGGACGTGGTACACGTGGCGGCGCGAATGGGCGCCGACATCGCCTGGCTCCTCGTCGACGCCGTGGCCGCACCGACGCTCGAGGTCCGCCCGCTCGAGCTGGCGGCTGTGAACGCCTCGGCCACGGTGGCCCTTCACTGCTCTGGCCACATGGTGGCCGCTTCGCGCCTTACCGAGATCCAGCCGCTAGACGACTGGGTCGCCCGGGACGTCGAGTCGCTGCGGACGAACGGCTTCTTGTCGCTCGGCGTCGCTCGCCGCTGCTTGGCGCTGCTCGGTCGCCCGTCGCCGGACCCGGAGCTTGACTTGGTCCGGGCCGCCCTCGTTGCGGCTCCAGTCGAGGCGCTGCCCGAGGCTCGCGCCAGGGCGTCGCTGTTCGCGCTGGACGCGGCCGCTTGCCTGATCGCCAGCGGGGGCGGTCGCACCATGGTCCGCCAGGCGCACGCCCAGCGGTTGGGCCGGGAGGCGCTCTTCTTGCTCGTGCAGGGCCAGACCGCCTCCATCCGAGCTGCCCAGCTTCGGCTGTTGGCTCTACGCCACCCTGTTACCGGGTGAGATCGCCAAGCCGGCATGCCTCGCACGGGCCTGAGTTACGGTTCCGGCATGCCAAACGAGGTTGCGGCCGATGACTTCATCCTGCTGGCTGGCTCCGCCAGCCGCCGCCTCGGCGGTGCGGTTGCCAAATATCTCGGATGCGAGCTGGGTGGAAGCGAGACGCTCAGGTTCTCGGAGGGCAATTTGTTCGTCCGAGTCCTGGAGAACGTCCGCGGTCGCGACGTATTCCTGATCCAAGGCACCGCCTTCCCCGCCAACGACAACCTCGTCGAGCTGATGTTCTGGATCGACGCTCTGAAGCGGGCCAGTGCCGCTTCGGTCACCGCCGTCATCCCCTACTTCAGCTACGCCAAAGGCGACAAGAAGGACGAGCCGCGCGTCTCCATCCGGGCCAGGGTCTGCGCCGACGCCATCGAGGCTGCCGGAGTGGACCGAGTCGTGACGCTGGACTTGCATGCCCCACAGGTGCAGGGCTTCTTCAAGGTTCCCGTCGACGACCTGTACGCCATGCCGGTGTTGTGCGACGCGATCGCCGCCATGGGGCTGTCGGATCTGGTCGTTGTGGCGCCGGATGCCGGATTCGCCAAGAAGGCCCGCCAGTGGTCCGAGCGCTTGCAGGCGCCGCTCGCGATCGCCGACAAGCGCCGGGTGGACCACTCCGAGTCCGCCGAGGTCGTGGAATTGATCGGGTCCGTCGAGGGGCGAACGGCCGTCATAGTCGACGACTTCACGATCTCGGGTGGGACGCTTGCCGATGCGGCCCGAGTGCTCGTTGAGCGGGGTGCGTCGTCCGTCTACGCCGCCGTCACCCATGGGCTGCTTGCCGGGCGAGCCATTGACCGCCTGGATGCCAGTCCCATCGAGAAGCTGTTTATGACCGACAGCGTGGAGACGCAACCGGTGGAGTTGTCGCGCAAGGTCGAGGTCGTCTCGGTCGCCGGTCTCTTTGGTGAGGCGATCCGGCGTATCGCGCGCCGCGAGAGCATCTCGGTCCTGTTCAGCTGAGGGAGCATTGTCCTGGACGGACGTCGCCGTTGCGCTGACGCCCCTCCGCCTTGGGGAGACGGATCTCTGGCAGAAGTGGAGCGATCGTTGCCGCCCGGATCGAGCCGGCGATCACGCCCGTGCCGTAGGCGGCGTCGTCCAGCAGGCGTAGCACGACGTACACCAACGGGTCGACGTCCGGCCGCTGGCGGACCCAATCCAGCACCATGGGAGCCATCATGAGCCCCGTCACCAGCCTTGCGGGCGTCGAGCGGGAAAAGGCGCCGGCTGCAAGGGCGACAGCTCCCAGCGGCCACCACTCCCTCCGGAAGGCGTGGCCGATCATGGCACCGTCGGACACAAGTCCCTTGGATACTGTCGACATGGCCATCGACAGCCCTAATTTGTACGGGGCAAGCCTACGGTGGAGCAGGGCGGCGGCCAAGCCGGTGAAACCGGCCGCCAGGAGCGGGCGGCGGGCTGCGACCAGCACGATGGATGCCAGGCTCCAGCTCGACAGTCGGGCGGGAGCCAGTCTCCCTGGGTGCCGGTGCGCCAGGGCGCCTGCCGACGTCCCGTAGGCGTAGCGGCGTCCCAGCCACTCCCCGAGCCCCAAGCGTGGCAGGTGGTAGACCGTGACTGACGGCTCGTAGCGGACGAGCCATCCCTGGTCGGTCAGGCGCCAGACTAGGTCGACGTCCTCGCCGAGGCGCAGGTCCTCGTCGAAACCCACTTCCGCAACGAGGTGGCGTCGTGCCACCAGAGCTGCCGAAGGTACGAAGCCGAGTCGCCCGCCCGGCAGGGCCAGCTGGGGCCGAGGTCCCATGTCGAGGGCGGACCGCGCTGCTTCGTAACGGCCGAGCACAGAGTTGCTGCCGCCAGAGCCTGGACGGGCGGGCAGGATGCGCGGGGCTACTGCGCCGACTCGCGGGTCGTCGAAGTGCGCCACGAGCGGTTCCAGCCACCCGGGGGGCGGGCGGCAGTCGGCGTCCACGAAAGCGACCAGCTCGCTCTGTGCCAGTCCGAGACCTGTGTTGCGGGCTGCGGCCGGCCCTCTGTTCCGGCTGTGGCGCCGGAGCGTGACGCCGTGGCTCTCGACGATCGCCCGCACAGCGTCGCCGTCGGGCGAGCCGTCGTCGACGACTGTCACCCGGCTGCCACCGAGCGCGTCGAGGCATGCCGAGAGCTCTCGGGAGCCGAACGTGGGCACGACGACGTCGACGGCATCCGCACCGGTTGATCGGCCGGTTACGACCGGGTGGGCGAACCCGCGGTCGAGCAAGATGCGGGACACCCGACGTCCCGCCTCGTCTGCGGGCACGGCGCCCCGAGGGCCTGCCGCCCGCAAGCCCGACATGAAAGGCACCGCCGCCGCCCCGAAACGCAGCACCCTCCAAGGCGATCCCCCCACCGCCACACGGCCGCCCGCCCGGAACCTCACGCCGGCGTCGAGGGCGATCTTGAAGCCTGTGGGCAGCGCGGTCATCGGCTGTAAGCCTCGCAGGTACAGGAGGCGGCGAGTACCATCCAAGGCGATGGCGAGGCTATCCCGGGTGCTGGCGAGGCCCAGGGGTCGCGCTACCTCCCGGTTGGCAGGGCTGTGGTTGGGGGCCACCGTTTGTGTCATCCTGGCTGCCACGTCTTGCTCCAAAGCGATTGCCTCGGGGCCCTCGGCCGGGACTAACTCGCCGGGCAACTCGACGCTGTCGCCGGCAGGCTCGACAGGCTCGACGGTACCGGCCGCCGACTCCGGTACGACGGCGCCGGCCAAGACGACGAGTACTAGCCGTGCCGGCACGGCGCCGGCGACTGCCAACTGGAAGCTCGTGACCGAGCCGGGTGACGGGATGCAGCCGATCTACTCGCTGATCTCCAGTGCCGACCACGAACTGGACATGACGATGTACGAGCTGGCCGACCCCGAGGCAGAGACGCTGCTCGAGGCTGATGCGTCGCGCGGAGTCGTCGTTCGGGTGCTGCTCGACCGTGACTACTCAGGCGCCTCGGTCAACGCCGCCGCCTATTCGGATCTGCAGGCGCATGGCGTTCAAGTTCACTGGGCGTCTTCCGGCACGATCTTTCACCAGAAGACAATCACGGTGGACGACCACACCTCGGCGATCATGACGCTCAACCTGACGTCTCAGTACTACGCCACGACACGGGACTTCGCGGTGATCACGACAGACGGGGCGGACGTGGGGGCGATCGAGGAGGTGTTTGGCGAGGATTGGGCAAACTCCGGAGCCCCGCAGGCAGGCCCGCCGGGTGCGAACCTGGTCTGGTCGCCGGGTGCCACCGCCGCCCTGGTCGACCTCATCGGCTCGGCTCGGCACAGCCTGCTCGTCGAGAACGAGGAGATGGACGACAGCGAGGTGACAGCCGCTCTGCAAGCCGCCGCCCGCCGGGGAGTCGACGTCGAAGTCGTCATGGCCGATTCTTCGTCGTGGGCCGACTCCTTCGACGAGCTGGCCTCGGCAGGAGTGAAGGTTCGCACCTACAGCGCCGACGCTTCTCTTTACATCCACGCCAAGGTCATCGTCGTCGACGGTGCCACGGCCTTCGTCGGCAGCCAGAACTTCTCGGAGTCGAGCCTGGACTACAACCGGGAGCTCGGTCTTGTCACCACCGACGCCTCGATCGTCGACTCGATCGCCAAGACTGTCGAGGCGGACTTCGCCGGGGGTACCGCCTGGGACTCGGGTGGGTCTTCGAGCACGACCTCACCGGCGAGCGGCGGCGCCTGGTGCACGGCGAGCGCCTCGCCGGCCGACGACGGCTATTCGGGTGACTACGACGTGGATGTGCACTCGAACCAGCCCGACAAGACGGCGACGGCTTCCGACGCCGGCGACACCTACAGCTACGAGACGGACTCCTCCGGCTATGCGGAGATCCGGCTCTGGGACACTTCGGCGGGCGAGCTGATCACGGTCACAGTCGGTGCTGCCCGGTGCACGACCACAGCATGACTGCTCGGGCTTGACATACTTAGGCGACTGACTCACATGATTAGCCACATGGCTAACGAAACTGTCATCTGCACGTACCTGGTTCGCGCTGACTCAGAGGCACGCTTCGTCGAGTTGCTCGAACGCCACTGGCAGACTCTGCACAGGCTCGGCTTCGTGACCGACGAGGAGTCGCTGGTCTTCCGGGGCGAGGAGGGCGGGCTCACCTATGTGGAGGTGTTCACCTGGGTCGAGGGGGGGTTTGATCGTGCGCATGAGCATCCCGAGGTCCTGGCGATCTGGGAGCCCATGGATCCGCTGCTCGAGGAGCGAGGTGGCAGGCTCAAGTGGGAGTTCCCCCATTACCAGCGAGTGTCGCTCGGATCGTGAGCGACAAGCGGCCCGGTCTTGTCGAGCTCGACGCGTTCGAGGCTGTGTTCGGAGCTCTATCGAACCGATCGCGGCGCACCATCCTGTCGGTGCTGCAGGCCAGGGGCGGCGAGATGACGTCGGGTGCGATTGCCGCACGTTTCGATTGCTCTTGGCCGACGACGACCCAGCACCTGAGAGTGCTTGAAGAGGCCGGGCTCGTCTCGATCAGGCTGCAGGGGCGACAGCGTGTCTACCGGCTCGAGGTGGACAGGCTTCGTTCGGTCGTTCGGTCCTGGCTCGACTCGTTCTCGTGAGCCAGGACCGGCCCCCCGCCCTGAAACGTACGTCCGCCGGCCCACCTGCGAGGTGGGCCTCTCCACGCGCCGAATTCGGCCCTGAAACGTACGTCCGCCGGCCCACCTGCGAGGTGGGCCTCTCCAAGGTTGCCGGCTGGGGTGCAAGACTGCGGCGTGAACATCGAGCCTGTAGACGCCAACGACGAAGCGGCCTTCGCCGAGTGGTTCCGGCCGTTCCATGCCGCCGAGTGTCGCGCCTGGCCGGACGATCCCGGCTGGGCGGAGCACGAGTTGCGTGTCCTGTGCGCCGACCAGAGCGAGGCGGAGATCGTCATTGCAGTTGCCCGCGACGTTGACGGAACCCCAGTCGGATGCCTCGACGTCAGCATGCCCAGCCGGGAAAACCTCGACCTGGCCTACGTTTCGGTCTCGGTCGACCCGGCTCACGAGCGCCGAGGCGTCGGGCGCGCCCTGCTGGAGCACGGAGAGCAAGTTGCCCAAGATCGCGGTCGATCGAGGATCTTCGGGCACACACTGGAGCCCGTGGACAGCGAGCCGCGGGGTGCGAGCTTTGCCAGGGCGGCGAGCTATAGAGCTGCCCGCACGAACGAACGCCGCGACTTGCACTTGCCTGTATCGCCAGAGTTGCTGGACGATCTCACAGCGGCCTGCCTACCCTTTGCCGCCGGCTACGAGATCGTGACTTGGACTGGCTCGTGCCCCGGCTCGCTAGCAGAGGGGCGCGTCCACCTGGCGCAGGTCATCTCGGCCGACGCGCCGCACGGCGAGCTCGACTACGAGGTGGAGAACTGGGACATCGATCGGCTCCGCAGGTGGGAGGCCAACGTCGAACAGATGGGTCGAGACCTGTTGAGTGCCGGCGCCGTCGAATCGGCCAGCGGGACGCTGGTGGGGTTCACGGAGTTGGGCTTGCCGCGCCGCCGGCCGCAGCTCGCCTACCAGTTCGACACGGTCGTGTCACCCGAGCACCGCGGTCATCGGCTTGGGGCGCTGACGAAAATCGCCAATGTGAGGGCACTGGCCGAGCGCTCGCCGGAGACGCGCCGGATGTCGACCTGGAACGCCGCAGACAACGCCCCGATGATCGGAGTGAACGAGGCAATTGGCTACGCCCGCGCTGGGATCCTGAGGGATTGGCAGAAGGACATCGCCTGAGCTGCTTCGGTGGAGGGCCCGCCGGGAGCCGCCTGCCCTCAGGCGGGGGCGACCCAGGCCACGATGTCGATATGGTCGCTGGAGGTGGCTTCGAAGGCGGACATGACCTCGGCGGTCGTGCGTCCGGTGAGGTTCTTGGAGCGGCCGTCGACAATATCGATGGAGTAGCCGTAGCCCCGCAAGTTCTCGAGGAAGGCCGGGCCGTCGACGCCGGAGGTGTTGACGAGCGACGGTGGCGAGAACTCGCAGAACAGCATCGGGTGGCAGCGTTCCAGGGTCTCGACGGCACCTTTCAGCACGAGTCCCTCGGCGCCCTCGACGTCGATCTTCATCATGTCGACAGGACGAGGGCCTATGACGTCATCCAGCCTGACCGCCTGCACGAGGGCGTGAGTTGCCAGCTCTTCGGGCTTGTTCCGGAACGGCGTCAGGAAGCCGTTGGCTCCCGAGCTGCTGTAAAGGTAGAGGGCGGGCGTATCGCTAAGCGCCAACTGGTGCACCTCTGATGCCGTTACACCGTTCATGGCGAGGTTGAGCAGCAGCAGAGACCGGTTCTGGGGGCCGGGCTCGAACGCAGCCACCGAACCGGTCGGGCCGACGATCGTGCCGGCGAGCGTCGCGAAGTACCCGAACGCCGCGCCGACGTCAACGAAACGCTGCCCCTCCCTCAAATGCCGCTTCACCAACGCAGTCAGCTCCGGCTCGTACTCGCCGGATCTCCTGAGTGCGAGCCCGATGGCGGTGTCGTCGGCGCTGACGTAGTAGGTCAGTTTCCCCACCCTCACCGGCTCGGGGGCGCTCTCTGTCCAGCCGAGCGTGCTCACGAGCCGTTCGCGGAACTCCGGCGAGCCCACGAACAAGTTGACGAGCTCTTCGCGGAGGATCCCGGACTCGACATAGCTCCGGTAGAGCCCACGGCCCTCGGGATCGGGGTCGCGGCCGAGGAGGAGCCAGTAGCACGAGTCGACGTCGTCGAAGCTGGCGCGAGGAGCTGCTCCCCGATTCGCCACGGGTTGTGACGGTTGGCTGGAACGGCCCCGGAGTCTGGCTTTGTGACGCATAACCCGCAAACCTTAGGCGACGGCCGCGCAGGGCCGACGCAAGACGGCGAGCCGACGGAGGCAGGAGGTCAACGACTGGTGACCTGCGCGAGCTCGGTGAACTTCTCAGCAGCGGGAGTGAGAGGCCCGAAGCGGTGCACGAGCGCGACCTCACGGCAAACCGCCGGCCTCGGCTCCACGACCACGCAGCCCAAGGCGCCGGCAAGATCTGCCAGCGGAACGGGGAGCAGGGCGGCGCCTGCCCCGGCGGCGATGAGCGGCAGCAGGGCCTCGCGTTGTGCCGCCTCGACGACGACGTTGGCCGTCACCCCTACGGCTCTCAGGGCGTCGTCCAGCATCGAACGGGTGGAGCTTCCCGCCGGGGCGGCTACGAGCGGCATTGAGCCGAGGTTCTTCAAGCGGAAGGGGCTCGCCGCCTTGCTCCCGGGGGGCAGCACCACCCGGAAGTCCTGGCTCCCGAGGCTGACCAGCGACAGGTCTTCGACCTCGACCCTCTCGACGAGGCCGAGCTCGGATCGACCTTTACGGACGAAGTCCAGCAGCTCGGCGGTGTCCTGCGGGTCCGAGAGCACGATCGAGACCCCGGGGTACGACACCCGGAACTTGCCTACGAGAGGGCCCAGAGGTGCCGCCGCAAGAGTCGGCAGGCACGCCAGGTCGAGGCGCCCGCTGGACAGGCCGGCAACCTCTTCGACAGCCTGGCGGGCGTTGGCGAGGTCTCGCCGGACCTGGCGGGCGGCCAGCACGAGGGCCTCGCCGGCGGGAGTCAGCCTGACCGATCGGCCCAGGCGGTGGAACAGTTGGGTGCCCAGATCCTCCTCGAGGGCTGCGATTGCCTGGGAGACTGAAGGTTGGGCAAGTGCGAGGGAGTCTGCCGCCCGCGTGAAGCCGCCCTCGTCGACCACCTCGAGAAAGATGGCGAGCTGGCGTGTGTCCATAGCCATGTACCTATACATGTCTTCATTATGGCCTTTTCGTCCGCTCACAGGGCGGAGTGCACTGACTGACCGGGCTCGCTTGGCGAGGGGTGCTCCGGTTGCTCGGAGCCACCAGAGCGGGCGCGCGCCCATGGTCCCGGTCTTGGGGCAGATCATGCCCGGGTGCCGGCGAGACGAGAAGGAACGTGACTACGGCGGAGGCGTTCACGAAGAGCGCCAACCCAGCCAGAGGGTGTCTCCGGCTCCGCCAGGTGTCAACACCGCCGGCGCACGGGCGCGATCGATCGCGCTGCTCGCCGGCCACGGAGATGTCGTGAACGCTGAGGTCGGCAATGTAGAACAGCGTCATCGCAAGGCGCTGGCGAACGGGCAGCTGCGAGAGGGCCGCTTCGAGGTCCGGCAAGATCTGGATCAACGGGGAGCCGTCGGCCCGGAGACCACCAAGCGGAGCCATCGCGGACGCCTGCGTCTGCTGGTGGCAGTGCTCCCGGATGTTGTTCACAGCAGTCCGGCGAACCCAAGCACTGGGGCTCTCGTAGTTACGCACAACGTCCCACTGACGCAGGGCCTGGACGAAGGCGTCTTGGACGGCTTGGGCGGCGTACTCGGAGACCGGCAAGAGCGAACGGGTGAGTGGCCTGTAGGAAGAACGGAAGAACCCTTCGAAGCCGGGTGGCGCAACATGCCTGCCAGTGCTGGCCGCTTGCTCCCCAACGAGATCGGTGCTCACGCCCCATAAGACGCACGGGAATCGAGGCGTGTTGCATTGCAGAAACGAGACACTTCTTCTCCGCAACGGCCGTCACCACATGCCGGCTTCGTTGCCCTTGACTTTGCGCCTGGCGGGCGACCATGTTGGGTGCATGAGCATCCCTTGCCCAAGTCCGACCATGGCGGTGGCGTCGCAGGAGGAGGTGTTGCTGGGGTATCTCGAGTTCTTCCGGGAGACATTGATCGGCAAGCTCGAAGGGCTGCCCGAGGGCGAACTGCGCGTGAGCCGCCTGCCTTCGGGCTGGACTCCGGTGGAGCTCCTCAAACACCTGAGGTACGTAGAGCTTCGGTGGCTTGTTTGGGGCTTCGATGGCCAGCAGGTCGACGACCCGTGGGGAGACAGGCAAGGAGACCGGTGGCACGTCGCCGGCGACGAGAGCGTTCACACGCTGATCGCTGACCTGCGGGCTCAGGGTTCTCGCACCCGCTCGATCGTCGAAGCCCACGAGCTCTCGGCGATCGGCCAGCCCGGACCGCGCTGGGCCGGCGCAGAGCCGGCAACTCTGGAGCGGATTCTCCTTCACCTGCTGCAGGAGTACGCGCGCCACGTCGGCCACATCGACATCGTGGCCGAGATGGCCGGCTGCCCGATCGGCGAGTAACGGCAATGTCTCAGACGCTGCCAGAGGACGACAAGAGCATCCATGGCCAGGCTGACCACGCCGTGCGCTTCGACTGGGGCCTCGACGGTGCGCTTGCTACCACCGCCGGTGTCGACGCGGTCGTGGTGGTCGACATCCTGTCCTTCACCACGGCCGTCACCATTGGTGCCGAGAAAGGCGTGCACGTATACCCGTACCGCTGGCACGACGAGTCGGCGGCGGCGTTCGCAGACCAACACGGCGCCATCCTGGCCGGCGATCGTGGCGAGGGAGTGTCATTGTCGCCGGCTTCCTTGCGCGCTCTGGCGCCCGGTTCCCGCCTTGTCCTGCCCTCGCCGAACGGGGCAACGATCTGCGCCGTGCTCTCGGCCGCAGGCCACCGAGTGATCGCGGGGTCGCTCCGCAACGCCATAGCCGTAGGGGAGCTCGTCGGCGAGCGCGGCTGGTCCGTCGCCGTCATCGCCGCCGGCGAGCAGTGGCGCCGGTCCTCCGGCCTTAGGCCATGCCTCGAGGATCTGATCGGTGCCGGCGCCATCGTGGCCAACCTGGGCGGTGCGTCCCGCTCTCCAGAAGCGGCCTCCGCTGCCGCGGCTTTCGTTGCCGCGAAGGACGACTTGCCAACAGTGATCGGCAACTGCGCCAGCGGACGCGAGCTGGTCGCCCGGGGCTACCCCGAAGATGTGACGATGGCCGCTCGGTACGCCGTCACCGACCGCGTACCCGTTCTCTCCGGGCAAGGGTTCTTCGCGGCCAGCTAGGTACCGCAGTTCTGCCGGAGAGCCTGAAGCATCCTCTCACTCCGCCTTGGAGCAAATTTCGGGTCAACGGTGGGTCCGAGACAGGGTTCCTGAGGGTTCCGGCGGACACTGCCAGTCTGCCACGGACAACCGAAATAGCCCTTGACCTGCCACTTTAGTGGCTCTTCCGAATTTTGCTGGAGGCGGCGCCCAGAATCGAACTGGGGTACAGGGCTTTGCAGGCCCTTGCCTAAACCACTCGGCCACGCCGCCAGACGCGCCACGACACCCTAGTTGCAGCCGTACGGTCGACCGACGCCAAGAGTTGGTCGAAGGGCGGAACGCCGTCCTCTAGCTGCCGTTCAGGTAGACCGACTCGATCTTGCTCAGCGACTGATAGCTCTTCGGCTTGGAGATGCTCGCCGACGAGGGGTACGAGATCACCAGGCTCAGTCTCACCAGGTCGCCCGACTTGGTTGTCTCGGCGGAGAGTGCGAGGGGCAACGTGGGAGGGGTGGCGGCCACGATGAGGGCGGCACCTTGGCTCGACGTCACTTCGATCCCGCGCCGTCCGCTTAGCGTGGCACTGCCCTGATTGTGCAATTTGCCTTTCAGCTTGAGGGACTTCTCGAGCCAAAGCGTCGGCACGGGCAGCCCGAGGGCGTCGGTGTCGATGAGCGCCGTGCTGGAAGCAGGCAGCTCGATCCAGTGGTCGACGACCTTGGGCATCAACGCCTCGGCCTCAGCCGAGGTGGAGCTCTTGCCGAACAGCGAGGTCCACAGCGCCGTGTCGCCGAAGAAGAAGGTGCTACCGCCCTCGATCACGAACCGGGTCTCGCCGTCGAAGCCCATGCCGCGCCCTGCGAACCGCAGCGTACCGGCGCTGGCGCCGGCCTGGTTGCCAGTGGCGTCCACGACGACCGAGTCGACCTGGCTGCCTTTGGTCGACGTGATGCTGCCCGACACGTGCACGGCGTGCTCGCTCGACACTGCAGTGGACGCTTGCGCGAGCAGGGTCGACGGCTCGGCGCCCGTCCCACCAGAGGTGGAGCAACCTGCCAAGCAGGCGCCAGAGGCCACGACGACGGCCAGGCCCGTCATCGCCCAGATGGAGGGGCGCGAGGTTGTGGAGTGGCGGGTGTGGCGGGAACGAAGCGGCACTCGGCGCGACGGCTACCCGACGGGATGCATGCTGGCCGGGTCCCAGAACGCAAGCTGGCCGGCGATAAGCCCGTCATCGTCGACGGTCAGCACGTCGTAGCCCTCCACTTGGAGGCTGGCCTTGCCCTCGCCCTCGCCGATCTCGATCTGGATGGCGAAGCCGAACACCCCCTTGTCCGCGGCTACCACGACGTTCTCAGGCACGAAGGACACCGGTTGGCCCATGGCCAGCACGCCGTCCCAGAAGCCTGCGACCGCCTCCTTTCCTTCGTGCACCGGCTGCGGATACGGGTCCTGGACCGTGGCACTGTCGGAGTAGCACGCCATGATCGCTTCCTTCGAAGCCGTGGACACGGCCTCGGCATAGCGGCGGACGGCGTCGTGAACCTGTTGGGCAGTGGGCATTCGGTCTCCTTCTCGGATCAAGCGCCGGTCGAGTGGAACCCGCCGTCGACATGGACGATCTCCCCGGTGGTCTTCGGGAACCAGTCTGACAGGAGGGCGACGGTGGCGCGGGCTATCGGCTCGGGGTCGTGCACGTCCCAACCGAGAGGGGATCGGCCGTCCCACACCTCCTCGAAGCGTTCGAAGCCGGGAATCGACTTTGCCGCCATGGTGCGCACGGGGCCACCGGCGACCAGATTGACGCGGATACCGCGCGGGCCGAGGTCGCGGGCCAGGTAGCGGGTCAGTGACTCGAGCCCGGCTTTGGCGACGCCCATCCAGTCGTAGGCCGGCCAGGCGACGCGGGCGTCGAAGTCGAGGCCGACCAGGGAACCGCTCGAAGACTTCTCCAGCAGGCCGGCGAAGGCCTGGGCAAGCACCTTGAGCGAGTAGGTCGAGACTTGGATCGCCGCCGAGACATCTGCCCACTCCGCTTGCATGATGTCGCCTCCGAGGCAGGCTGCCGGGGCGTTGCCGATGGCGTGCACAACTCCGTCGAGCGATCCCCACATGGAGGCGACCTCGTCGGCGACTGACCTCGCGTGCGCAGACTCGCTGACGTCAAGCTCGAGCACCTTGGGCTCGTAAGGCAGTCGGCGGGCGGCGCGCCTGGTGAGAGACATGGCGCGTCCAAAGCTCGTCAGGACTATCTCGGCTCCTTCGTCGATGGCGACGCGCGCCACGCTGAACGCCAAAGAGGCGTCGGTGAGGACGCCGGTGACCACGATTCGCTTTCCCTCGAGGATGCCCACGTTGCCTCCCGGCAGCACTTTGGTGTTCGGGAGCGTCACCCCCCGTGCGAGGGAGGCTATCGGGGAGGACCGTAGATCGCCAGGCGCCAATAGCCGCCGCCGGAGGCTTGCGGAGACTGCTAGACGCGGCGGCCGACGAGGCGGTTGTAGAGCGTCGCAGTCTCAGGGTGCACGATCGCGAGCGGGTCGCCCGCCCAATCGAGGGCTGTGGCCAAGGTCCGGAGCGCTCCCGCCACACCTGCCCGGTTGCCTAGCGCGTCGCAAGCTCGCATGAGGAGCCTGTAGAGGCGTTCGTCGAACGGCGACACAATCAAGGCGCGCCTGAGGGCCCACTCCGCCGCCTGGGGGTCAGCTGATGCGAGGTGATGCTCAGCCAGCCGGATCGCGAGATCGAGGATCGCAGCCGTGATGTCCGACGCGAACCCTTCGAGGATGGTCCAATCGCCTTGCGCGAGCCCGTCGAATGGCCGCCCTCGCACGAGCCCCATCGCCCGCATCCAGCACGAAGGGTCCGAATCGTCGCCTGTGAGTCGCCGGAAGCGCTCCCAGTCTGTCCTCACGTCATCGCCCAAGGCGTATCGGCCCTCGGTCTTCTGTAGCCGATGGCGCCCGTCATCGGCGGTGCCGAGCGTGCGGCGCGCCTCGCTGAGCCGGTTGGAGAGGCTCTGAAGCGGGAGCCGCTTGTCAGGCCACAACGCCTCCAGACAGGATTCTCCGGTCACGCCGTCGGGATGGAAGGCCATGTACACGATCAGCTCGCTCAGCCTCCAGCTGCGGTCGATGCTCGCAGGCAGGCCATCGATCTTCAAGGGGCCGAGGACTCTCACTTCAATCCCGTGCTCGCCGTCGTCGTGCTCGCTGAGACACCCCGTCACAGCATCCGGGACGGTTGCCGGCGCGACGGCCTCCGGCGGGACTTGTGGAGCCGGCACGCCGGAGGTGAGCGGCATGGGGGGCTTTCCCGTCAGCTCCACCCACCGGTCCGGCGTGACCACGGCCGAGACGCCGTTGCGGGCCATGACTTCCAACCTGAGGGTCGAGCGGTGTGACTCGAGGTGCCAGTTGCACTGGGCGCCGGCCGCGGTGTCGCAGCAGACGACGCCTGTCATCGGGATCTGCTCTGCCAGCCGGAGAAAGCCACGCATGGCGGCGCGTTCTGGGCCCTCTGAGGCAGGCGCCACCACGAAACACCGAGACCGCGCCTCGCCCGACCGCTCGCGATTGGCGAGCAGCGCGGCGGCCTCCGCAACGCCGGCGAGGTACCGCACGTTCTCCAGTCCGTGCATCTCACGCCCGAATCCCACCAGCCAGACCTCCTCGAGGTCCGACCACCGCCTGGAGGCGAGCTCGACGACGACATCGGACAGCGTGTAGCCGACGGCCACGGGTGGGCCGTCCAGAGCTACGGTGCCTGCGGCCACGACGTCGAGCAGGCAGCGCGCCCCATCGCTGGTCGCGAACGTCACCAAGCCGGCTCGCATGCTGGCACGGAGCACCGCCAGCGGGTCGAGGTTCGTCACCAGGCGCGAGTCGCGGGGAACCTGCCAACCGGCCTCGGGGCCGGCCGAAAACGGCGGCGGGGGCGAGCTCCGGCGCGGGCAGAACGTAGCAACGGACTCGGCCCCGATCCGCCACACCAGAGGCAGTCTCGAGGTCAGCCCGGCGGCGCTGGCCAGTCCGACGAGGGCTCGTGACCACTCGGGGGTTTCCAGGTGCTGTGGCTGCGGGCAGGCGACCAGGGTGGCACCGGACGCATCCGGTGCGAGTCGGTCGCTCTTGGTCTCGTGATCGTGGGTTCTCGGCATCTCGGCTTGTCGTTTGCGCGGTGGCGTGTCGGGTCGACTTGCAGGTTGCCGCACGAGCCGAGCTGATCGACCCCCCTCTGCGGCAACGGGCAGCAGTTTGGCAGAAACTGGCGTTGGCGTTGCAAGCCGGAGGGCGGCTGCCCTCCGCCAGCTCTGTGCGGTCACCACCAGATAGCCTGCCCACGCCGCCCAGCAGGCCAGCGACGTCACCTCGCGAATCTGGGTGTCGTCGAGCCTTGTTGGCGGATGTGCCGACATTCCCACGAGCACGGCAAGCGCCTGCCCAGGATCGCCGAGCAGCTTCGCCATGATCAGCAACCAGCCGGCTGCTGCTGTCAGCGCCGTGAGCCGGCCGGTGGCAGACCTCCAGGTGGACGGCCTCATCCGTCTACTGCCTCGGCCTCGGCGGTGGCGCTCACCTCGATCGAGTCGACTCCTACGAGCCCGAGCAGAGGTGTGGAGACAGCGAACGGCGACACGTGCGCCGTGACCTCGATCCCGCTGGCCGTGGCGGTGCCAGGGTGGCCGTTCACCTCCATGTACTGCTCCGCCGCGTTGCTGGCCTGGCTTCCTCCTGTTGCTATGCCTCCATCGTGGACGGTGCCCGGCATCAAGACGGCTGCTCCGGCTCGGGCCGCCTGCTCGGCTTCGGCCAAAGCGGCTTCCCGGGCGCTGAGGACGGCTCCACCGTTGGCGACCAGACCGAGCAGGGCGACCAGGCACAAGGTGAGAAGAAGGACGAAGACCGTGACCGAACCGCGCCCAGAGTCTTCGGCCGACCGGCGAGGCGCCGCTGGCGTCACGGCTGCATCTCCCTGTAAGGCTCGATAGGACCTGAGCGGGTCGCCGTCACCACGACCGAGGACGGAACGCCGGCAAATGCCAACCGGGGCATCGAGATGACGCAGGACACCTGGACCGAGGCGATCCCGCCGGGAGCGAAGTCGGAAGTGTCGAGCGTGGTCCTGCCGTCGCTGCACAGGGTGTCGTCGGGCGCCAAAGTGAGATAGGCGGTGATGCCGGCCATCGTGTTGGCCCCGGTGGCGTCCGGCATTGTCACTGCGGCATCGAGGGCGGTACGGGCGGCGTCGTCGACGTCCTGGCGTGCAAGGACAAGCCGCCCGGCGAATACGAACACGCCGATCAAGGCCATGAGCAAAGGGGTGATGACGACGAGCTCGGCAGCCGACGAGCCGCGGTCGGACATTCGCACTGGTGGTCTCCTTCGGTTTGGGTTGAGGCTGAGATGTTGGGGCTGAGATGTTCAGCGCGGTCGTTGGTTCAGCGTCGTCTCGGAGCTCGCAGGCCTCAGCCGCTTCCTCGGAAGTCCTGCTCTGGTCCCACGCTGGCCGAAGAGACGGTGAGCACGATCCCGGGGATGATCGCCGGCACCGTCCCGGTTGCCGACACCTGTACGAAGTTGTCCGGGAGTGCCGTCACGGCAACGCTTAATGAGCCGACCAGCGAGCCGCCTATCTCCGACGCTTCGGTGCGAACAAGTGAGGCGGTCGCAGCCCCCGAGCCGGGCTGAGCGCGAGCCTCGGCGCCTCCATCTGCGACTGCCAGGCTGAGGGCATGGGATGCCAGCGCCCACATCGCCAGCTGCAGCAGAGCTGTCACGAGCATCATCAAGGCCGACAGGATGAGCACGAGCTCGACTGCCTCCGAGCCTTTGTCGCAACCATGGCGGCGCGGCGCCGCGCCCGGCTCCCGGCTGGCTGCCGGGATGCCAGGCGAGTGCCCACGTCTCACGGAGCGCCCGTGATCGACTTCGAGATCTTCGTGGCATCAGCCACCACGGCCTCTCGAACTATGAATCCGACGGCGAGTGCGATTGCCACGAAGATTCCGACGATGACGATCTTCTCGGCCACGTCCCCGCGGTCGTCGGCGGATCGCAGCGCTTCGAGGCGTGAGTTGATCAGCTCGGTGATGAACAGGATTGCTCTTACTTCCAGCATTTTCGAACTTCGTCCTTTCTCAGTCGCACATTGGTGCGCGTTGTGCGTACGGCGCTGGGTTGGACAGCGCGAGAGTGGCCTGGGCGGGCCCTTAAAGGACGTGGCTCAGGCTCACACCTGCCGGATACATGAGAAACACCATGAATCCGAGCATCAGGACAATCGAAGGCAGGAAGAGCCTCTCGGTGGTCGAGTTGGCGTGCGACAGCTCTTCTGCCATCTGCCGGCGTCGCAGCGACGCGGACTTCGCCTGCAGGCTGGAGCGAATTCGAGCCCCTTCTACCCCTGCGAGCCCGAGGCTGGCAGCGAGCTCGTCGAGCTCGTCGATCCCGAGCTCGTTGCCGAGCCGGCTCATCTCCTCCCATACGGTGGCAGCAGAGTGCCGCGAACGCTGGAGCGACAGGCCGATTCGGGCGAACGTCTCGTCGGCCGAGATGCGGCAGGCCGCCTCCAGTGCTCCTTCGAGGCCCATGCCGCCGGCTTGAGCCAGGGCAACCAGTTCCAGCCAACTGGTGAACGAGCGCAGCCATCGCGCCCGAGCCTCCACTGCGCTCCGGTGCAGCTCGACTCTGGGACCGGCGACGCCGGCGCCCACGCCGAGGCAGCAAAGCGCCACGACGACGCCGGTCGCCACTGTCCAGCCGGCGGCGGCGGCCAGCGCGCAGACCAGACACGGGCAGGCCAGACCAGCCAGGGCCGAGACGGCTGTCACGATGGCGTGGCGCTCGTAGGACCGCCCGAGCACCGCCAGGTCCTGGTCGCGCCGCTCCCGTAAGTTGTGGTGGGCAATGGCGTCGAGTCGCCGGCCGAATGTCTCGAGCGGATGCGCGTTGTAGGTGGCAGTCGACCCGCCCGAGGCGCCGAGGATAGAGGCGGGGTCGTAAGCCGCCATATCGCTCGCCAGAGAGCGCCTGCCGGCAAGCACACCGGCCAGGACCATTGTGATACCGGCACCGACCAGCATCCCGAGAATGCAGTATTCCGTCGTCATGAGGCCGGCTCTCGGGCGATGGCCAGCCGGGGCGCCGCTTTCGGCCGAGCCATTGCCGACATCAGCCACAGCCCGAGGCCGTAAATGCATCCGACGACGCCTAGCGCGAGTTGGCCGCCGGCAGAGTCGTACGGGCTCAGGTAGGACCGGCTGAAGACAGCCATGAGGGCAAGCAGGGCGAAGGAGAACCCGGTGATCATCTTGACAGCGGTCCGGGCCGAAGCTCTCGATGCCTCGATCTGCAGACGCATCGCCACCTCCTCACGGGTCGCGTCCGCCAGGGCACCGAGCAGATCCGAGAGCCGCTGAGCTCGCTCCGAAGACGCCATGACCAAGCAGGCGACGACGTTGTCAGCGGCGGGACTCGCCAGCTCGCCGGCCAGCTCGACGAGTGCCGACCGCATGTCGATGCCAGCATCGAGGCGAGCCGCCAGAGCGACCATCTGCTGGCGCACCGGTCTCGGTGAGATCGGAGCAGATGCCACCAACGCCTGGGTGAGGCCCGAAGCGCCTGCCAAGGTGTCTCGCAGCATCTCGGTCCAGGCAGCGATCGCCTCGAGTCGTTCTATTGCGCGCTTCGAATTGTTCCTGCCGAGTCCTTGGCTGCCCACGACTGCCAGCACTCCAAGCGGGAAGGACATCGGCCAGCGGGTGACGACGAGGGCTACGAGACCCGTCAGCCCGGCCGCCAGCAAGACGAGGCGGCGGCGAGGGTCGCGGTCGCGGGTCTCCGAGCCCGCCCGCCCCAGGCCCGCTTGGCGCCCGCCTGCGCCACGGCCCGAGGCTGGGCGCCGGCCGATGACGACCAGCAGCAAGCCGAAGCCGGCGCAGCCGCCGACGAGCGCGAGAGCCAGGCCTAAAGAGCCGGATGCGCTCACGGTCACCGTCCCCATCCGAAACGGCGGCTCTCGTAGCCCGCCGCGGCCAGCGCAACAGCGGTGGCATCGCGAAGCGGGGCGCCGGGCACGGCCATGCCTCCCGGTCCCGGTCGCCAGACCTCGTTCGAGACGATCATCGAGCCTTCGGCGTCCACGACCTCGCGAACCGATGCCACCTGGCGGAGCCTTTGGGCCGTGCCTGCGGTGTCTGATGTGACTCGAGCGCCCGCTTGCCTTCCCGCATGCTCACCTGCTTGTGCCGTGGCTGCAAGCTCTGTGACGTCCACATGCACGACGAAGTGGATCGACCCGGCGATCAACAGGTTGGTCGCTTCCAGGGGCAGGCGCTCAGGTGCCTGCACTGCATAGGCTGCCAAGCGCCTGAACACCCCGACCGACGAGTCCGAGTGGATCGTGCCCATCGAGCCGGACCTGCCCTGGCTCATCGCGTTGAGCATCGGGATGACCTCGTCGCCGAGCACCTCGCCGACGATGACCCGCGAGGCGTTCATTCGCAGCGAGCGGCGGACGAGCTGAGCCATCGATATCGCTCCCACGCCCTCGATGTTGGCGAGTCTTGATTCCATGGCGACGCAGTCGGGATGGCGCTCGTGCTGCCTCTCCAGTCCCAGCTCGAGTGCCTGTTCGATCGTGACTATCCGCTCCCGAGGCGGGATCTCGGCCGCCAAGGCCCGCAACAGGGTGGTCTTCCCGGCGTTCATGGCGCCTGAGACCAGGATGTTGCGCTTGGCCCGGACGGCGGCAGCCAGGAAGTCGGCGAGCTGGGTGTCGAGCATGCCGAGGCGCACGAGGTCGTCGAGGTCATGGTCGGCCAAACGGTGCCGCCTGATGTCGACGATGGGCCGTTCGGTGACGGCCATGACAGCTGACAGGCGGGACCCGTCCGGCAGCCGCAGGTCTAGCTCTGGCTGAGCACTGTCGAATCGGCGCTCGGCCAAGCCGAAACGCGCTCCGGCTGCCCGGATGATGGCGACCAGTTCCTCGTCGCTATCGGCTACCGGCCCCACGAGCTCCTTGCGGCCGTCGCCGTATGAGATGTAGGCCCTGTCGGCGCCGTGCACGTCTATGTTCTCGACGTCGTCGTCGTCGATGAACATCTGGAGCACGCCGAGCCCGAACAGCATGGCGAGAACGAGCTCTGCCACGCTGCTGTCAGCTTCAGCCCCTCGCACTTCCCGGCCGGCGCTGACAGAGGCAGCCGTGCGCCTGTCGAGAGCAGCGTTGATCAGGTGGCGGGCAAGTGTCTCGGTCCTGTGCTCGGCTGGCCTGTCAGCCTCGCCGGCTGAATGCCTGCGGGCTGCAAGGGACTCGGCCACCTCGGCGCGGATCTCCCGCGCCAGGACGAGAGTGCCGGGCTGCATCCATGCGGGGAGGTGCGATGGAGTGGCGGTCGATTGGTCGTCGCCTGTGCGCAGGAACGTCATCGGTTGGCCGCTGTTCCGGGGCTGGCGCTCAGCGCGGCGCCGGCGGGAGCGGGAGCGCGTCCCTCGAGTGACTTCAGCACCGATGCGACGTCTGCGCGAAGGCCGCAGGCGCCGGCGGCACGCGTCGGCCGGGGCCAGGGTCGGCGGCTCCGAAACGCTGGTGGGTTGCCGCGCCGGCTTAGCAAGTCGGCGACGGCAGGCGGGTCGTAGCGAACCGTCCCGACCACGCTCGACCCGGTCGTGCGCGAGATGTGGGTCACAGGATGGGTCCGCTCTCCCACTACCACGAGCTCGAGCCGTATACCTTGCCGGCCGAAGGTCTCGACGGCGGCACGGGCGTGAAGGAGCGAGGCGACCGTGTCGTTCGTGACGAGCAGGTTGACGGCAGCTCCACGCCGGAAGACGTCGTTCATGTCGTCCCGCGAGCTGAGGCGCCCGAGGTCGGCGATTGCCCACCGGTCGGAGTTCGCCAGCACTCGCGCCAAAGGCTCGAGCATCCAGCTCAGCGCCACCCCCTGCTCCGGCCCGGCGACGCCGAGCAGCAGCTCGGTTCCTGGCAGGCGATCCGTGACCTGGGTGTGGGCAGACAGGACTTCCTCGTCGAGGCCGTGCCGTGCCGCCAGGGCAAGCGAAGCCAATCCGGGCACGCCAGGGAGCCCGAGACGGGGCCCGGCATCGCCGCCGCAGAGGTCGCACTCGGCGAGGATCGACGCGTGCCTCGATGGCACGTTGCCGGAGTTCGCCTCGCCGACCACACGGGCGAGCAGGAGTCCAAGTGTGCTGCCTCCCGGGGCACCCTTCACGGTCGAGATCGTGAGGAGCGTCATCGCGCCGGCCCTTTTTCGCCGACTGGCGCTGGAGCCACTTCGGCCAGGCTCACCTCGCCGGCGGCGCTGGCCGCCGTGATCTCGGCGGACTCGGCCAGTGGTACTTCCAGCGTCACCAGGATCGAGCTCGACGCGCCCGTCGACTCGTCTGCCGACGACACTGCCAGCGAGTACACCGTCGCCTCGGCAAGCGCGCCCTGGTGGGCAAGGCCGGCAGTGATCCCGCTGGTTCCCTCGCCCTTGCCGGACACGGTGCTGGCGGGCGAGGCATTGCCCGCCGCCGGCGACGTATCGCTCGCCGGCGTCGACGGGATGCCGGAGCTACTGCTCAGCACGACGATGACGGAGTCGCCTGCAACCAGTCCTGCCGGCAGCTGGTTGGTGGCGAGGCTCGCACCGACCAGCGCCTCGTCCGCCGGAATGGGCGAGGCTCTGGTCAGGTCGGCAGGCAGAAGCAGGCTGCCTGCGTCGAGCGGCTGGCTTGCCCGCTGCCCGACGACCGCAGCCGACTCCGAAGCCGGCACGTCGACCATGTTGGGCGCAGCCGAGATGTCAACGGTCTCCAGGTCGCTCGGGGTGACGGCGGCGCCCTCGGGCACGTAGCGCGCAGCGGCGAGGTAGGCCTGCTTGTGGTCGGCCCGAGCCGCCAGGGCGCTGCCCAGCACCGCGCACGTGAGGATCAGCAGGACGCCGGCGGCTGTCAGCATCGGTCGGCGCGCCTCCCGGCTGGCACGCACCCTCGGTCCGGCGCCCGACTGGTCTGCCACACCGGGAGCTCGCCCCGTTGGCCTGCGCCCGGGACGAGACGTGAGAACCCTGTGGCTCTCAGGCTCCTCGATAGTTCGGCTCTGTCGGAGGGTGGCGAAGGGCATGTGTGCATCATGCGCGAGGCACATACCGTTTTACCTACCGTCGAAACGCCGACTTATCCACAGTAATATCCACAGCTGTTCGAACCTGGGGAGCCGAAGGCGCCCGATGATGTGGGAGAATGCCCTCTGAGCGGCCGCGACGCGGACGTGAACTGGCCGCGGGACTATCATCTCGCGAGCCGTTCAGCTTTGAGGCAGGTGGAGGGACGTGGGCGGGTGCCCACGTTCTTTGTTTTGTTGGCGAATGTTGTCGAGTGAAACCGGGAGGAGGGCAGGCGATGGGCACCGCAGAGGCAGTGGAGCGCGCCGTCGCGCCTGCTCTCGAGGACCTCGGGTACGAGTTGGTGGACGTCGAAGCTCGTCCCGGCTTGGTGCGGGTGACCATCGATCGGCGGACCGGCCTCGATCTTCAGGCGATCAGCGAGGCGACGGTCGCCGTGTCCGGCGCCCTCGACGCCAGTGACGCCGTCCCCGGTGGTCGCTACGAGCTAGAGGTCTCGAGCCCCGGCGTCGAGCGGCGACTGCGCAAGCCTGAGCACTACTCGCAGGCCGTCGGGGCCCCGGTAGCCGTCAAGCTGCGCACGGGCTCGTCGGATCAGCGCCGCCTCGAGGGCGTCGTCCGTGAGGCCGGCATCCACGAAGTCGTCATCGAGGTCGAGGGCGAGCCGGAACACCACCGCATCGCCTATGCCGATATCGAGCGCGGCCACACACTTTTCGACTGGCGCGCGGCCCTGGCCGCCGACTCGGCCTCGCGCCGGCGCGAGCCGCGGCGGTCGAACAAGCCGAGCGCCGCCGAGGCGAGCCGTGCCGCCGTGGTCACTCGCCAGCGGCAGTCCAACAGGGGCGACAGTGCAGGCGACGTCCCCACGGCCGAGAGCCCGCCTGCCCACGACCGAGACATGACGGAGACCGAATGAGCGCGACGAATTTCGAGCTGATGGAAGCGCTGCAACAGATGGCGCGGGACAAAGGGATAGCTGTCGACACGCTCTTCGAGGCGCTCGCCAACGCCATAGTGGCGGCATACAAGCGCCTGCCGAACTCTGCCGAGGAGGCCGTCTGCACCATCGACCCCGACAACGGCGACATCCGGGTCTACGCGCAGGAGCTCGACGAGGACGGAGACGTTGTCAGGGAGTGGGACGACACCCCTGCCGGCTTTGGGCGGATCGCCGCCCAGGCGGCCAAGCAGGTGCTCATGCAGCGCGTGCGCGAGGCCGAGCGCGATCGCAAGTACGAGGAGTACGCGGGTCGTGAAGGCGACATCGTGACGGGGATCATCCAGCAGACCGACAGCCGTTTTACACTCTTGGACCTGGGCAAGGTCGAAGCCTTGCTCCCGCAGGCCGAGCAGGTGCCCTACGAGCACTACGACCACGGTGCCCGGCTCAAGGCCTACATAGTCGAGGTGCGCAAGACCACCAAAGGCCCGCAGATCGTCGTGTCCCGCAGCCATCCAGGTCTGATCAAGCGCCTGTTCGAGCTCGAGGTGCCCGAGATCTCCAACGGCATCGTCGAGATCAAGGCGTGTGCCCGGGAGCCGGGGCACCGGACGAAGATCGCCGTGTGGTCCAACGACGCCAACGTTGACCCCGTAGGCGCATGCGTCGGTGCCCGGGGCGCTCGCGTCCGAATGGTAACCACCGAGCTTCGCGGCGAGAAAGTCGACATCGTGCCGTTCTCGGACGATCCGGCCGAGTTCGTCGCCCGTGCGCTGCAGCCGGCCAAGGTGAAAGAGGTGCGGCTCGACGAAGAGGTCGGCAGGGCCACCGTCGTCGTGCACGACTACCAGCTGTCGCTCTCCATCGGCAAGGAGGGCCAGAATGCCAGACTGGCCGCTCGGCTGACCGGCTGGCATATCGACATCCGCTCCGAGACCGAGCTCGCCGAGGAAGCCGTTGCTTACGAACAGGGCGACTGGGCCGAGGGGGAGTGGGCCGAGGATCCGGAGTCGGGCGAGATGATCTGGCGACCCGCCGAAGGCGGGGAGTCCGTCTCGGCCGAGCAGTGGGCAGCCGGTGAGGGCGAAGCGGGCAATGGCGCCGTTGCCGAGGCCGCAGCACAGGCGGCTGCCGCTGAGGGCGCTCCGACGACGACTCCTGAGGGTACCCAGGGAACCGGCACGCCTTGAAGTCGCCAGGGCCTTGCCGCACTTGCGTGGGTTGCCGGCGCAAGGCGCCACAGGTCGAACTGGCAAGACTGGTCGCGGCAGGTGACGAGGTAGTCGTGAGCCGTGTCGCACCCGGCCGCGGAGCGTGGATCTGTTCTGAGTCCGCATCGTGCCTGCGCGAGGCCATCCGCCGCGGCGCCTTGGCGCGGGCTTTGCGCCTCCCGAGGGCGCCCGAGGCCGGGTTGCTCGCCTCCGGCCTGCCGGCGCGGAAAGAGCATCTAGCGAAGTAGCAGTGAGCACCTGCGTGCCTGCGGCGGCGGTGGGTAAACGCTCGACCTGACCGAGCACCGTGATCGGGTACAACAGTAGGGCTGCTCCGGTGGTCGGTTCACAGCATGGCCGCCGATGTGCGAGGATAGGAGACCGCGCCGGTGGCCGCAGCTATTGCCGCGCGCGCCCTGTAGAGAGGACCAAACCGCCAGTTGCCGAAGAAGATCCGCGTTTACGAGCTTGGCCGAGAGCTCGGGCTGACCAACAAGGAAGCGCTCGACCTCTGCATCTCGCTCGGGATCGGAGTCAAGAGTCACTCCTCGTCCATCGAGGACGCACAGGCGGACCGCGTCCGCCGTAAGGCCGATCGGGAAGGCTTGCGGCGCCCGGTTCAGCCCGAGACACCCTCCCCAGAGCCCTCCCTCCCTCGACAGTCAGTCCCCGCCGATGCTGGAACTGGTCGAGGGGCACCGACGGAGGCGGCGGCGCCGTCGCTCGCTCCCGCAGCTGACAGCGGCCCGGCCGAAGCCCAAGGCGGTCCCCTGGCACCCAGTGCCGAGCCCGCCGTTGCCGCTGCGCCCGACCTGAAGGCGGCGGCCGAGGATCTCTCCTCCCGCATCGCCACGGCCGAGCCACCCGCTCCCGCCGCCAAGGAGGCTGCTCTGCCAGCCCAGCCAGCACCTCTAGCGCCCCGCGAAGCTGCACCTGGCCACCGCCTTTTCGTCAGCCGGCCAGCCAGTGAGGTGGGCGAGGGGAACCGCCACGCTCCCCAGCGACCGGGCACAGTCCCCGCGGAGGGGTCCACGAGCGGCGCACCCCCGCGCGGAGGAGGCCGGACAGCCCAAAGCGGTCTTGACTCTCAGGCGGCAACCGCACCTCGTCCCGGTGTGCCCCGCCAGACGGTGCCGCCACGCGGGGCCGCCCAAGGTGCGCCGGCTGCCGGCGCCGCCCAAGCTGCGCCTGGCGCACCTCGACCACAGGCTCCGGCGGCTCCCAGCCAGGGCCCCGAGGCAGGCACGGCTCGCGGCGGGCGTCCCGTGTCTCCGACAGGGCGCCGGATCCCACCTCCTCCCGGGCCCCCTCGGTCTCTCTCCGGCCGTGTCATACCACCTCCGCCGGGTATGCGCCCGACAACGGGCGGCCCGGCACGTCCCGGCGCCCTCAGCGGTCCCGGCGCCCGACCAGGCGCCGCTCCTCGCCCAAACGGCGCTCCAGGCGGTCCTCGCCCCGGCTTCGGGGCAGGTCGCCCACCGGTAGGAGCGCGGCCAGGTGGCGGTTACGCCGGCGGCCGTGGAGCACCCGGTGGCGTCACCCCCGGCGGTTCGGGCGGAGGTTACGCCGGACGCGGTCCCGGGACCGGAGCGGGTGGCAGCGGATTCGGTGCGCCGCGTGGCGGCGCCCCTGGGGCCGGTGGCCCGGCGGGGCGCGGCGGCGCACCCGGCCGTGGGCGCGGAGGCCCTCAGCGTCCTGCCCGGCGCCGGCGCCGGCGTAACGTCGAAGAGCTCGAGCCGCTACAAGTACAGGCCTACATACCCTCGCACGCTCCGGTACCTGATGGCGAAGTCATCATCGAGCGCGGTTCCACGCCCCAACAGCTCGGCCCGAAGGTCAACAGGTCTGCGGGTGACGTGGTGCGTTTCCTTTTGCTGCAAGGTGAGATGGTGACGGCCACTCAGGCGCTCACCGACGACATGATCGAGCTCTTCGCCGCCGAGATAGGCGCTCGGGTGCGCTTGGTCGACCCCGGGGAAGAACAGGAAGCGGCGCTTCGCGCCCGTTACTTCGGATCTGTCGAGGACGACCACGAGGACGAGTCGGACCTGCGCCCTCGCCCGCCTGTCGTCACGGTCATGGGCCACGTCGACCATGGCAAGACGATGTTGCTCGACAAGATCCGCGCCGCCAACGTCGTGGCCGGCGAAGCAGGAGGCATCACCCAGCACATCGGCGCCTACCAGGTTGACTGGAACGACCATCAGATCACGTTCATCGACACGCCGGGACACGCCGCTTTCACGGCGATGCGCGCCCGCGGTGCCAGCGTGACCGACATCGTCGTCCTCGTGGTGGCCGCCGACGACGGCGTGATGCCCCAGACGATAGAGGCCATCAACCACGCCAAGGCGGCCGACGCCCCGATAGTCGTGGCCCTGAACAAGATCGACCGCCACGACGCCGACCCGGACAGGGTCAAGCAGCAGTTGTCCGAGCATGGCCTGGTCCCGGAGTCATGGGGTGGCGACACCATCACCGTCGAGATTTCCGCCTTGCAGAGCGTCGGCATCGACGAGCTGCTCGAGCACATCGTCGTGCTTGCAGAGATCTTGGAGTTGAGGGCCAACCCGGAGGGTGATGCCCGCGGAGTCGTGCTCGAAGCCAACCTCGACACCGGCCGCGGGCCGGTGGCCACCGTCGTCGTCCAGCGGGGCACGCTTCGCATAGGTGACCCGATCGTGGCCGGCCCCTCCTGGGGCAAGGTCAAGGCCCTTATCGGCGACACCGGCGACCACGTCAAAGAAGCGCCGCCTTCGATGCCAGTGCAGGTTCTCGGGCTCTCCGAACCGCCGATCGCAGGCGACGAGCTCCTGGTCACCGATGACACTTCCGTGGCGCGGACAGTCGGGGAAGCTCGCGAGCACCGACTTCGTTTGCGCTCGTTCACCCACAACTCGGCGGCTGCCACCGCCGTTCCCGGCGCCAAGCTCGAAGACATCTTCGAGCAGATAAGCCGTGGCGAGACGGCGTCGCTCAATCTCGTGCTCAAGACCGACGTGCAGGGCTCACTCGAGGCAGTGACAGAGAGCTTGCGCAAGCTGGAGCGCGACGAGGTCAAGATCGCCTTCGTCCACCGAGCAGTCGGCGGCATCACCGAGAGCGATGTCGACCTGGCCGCCGCCTCGGGTGCTTCGATCATCGGGTTCAACGTCAGGCCGGACCGCCGCGGTCGTGAGCTGGCGGAGCAGCGGGCCGTGGAGATCAGGACCTACGAGATCATCTACAAGCTGATCGAGGACATCCAGTCGGCCATGGTTGGCATGCTGACGCCCGATATAGAAGAGGTCGTCACCGGCGACGCCGAGGTGCGCAATGTCTTCCGTGTCCCGAGAGTCGGTGCCATCGCCGGCTGCTACGTGCTCAACGGAACGATCACCCGTGGCTCGAAGGTGCGCTTCCTCCGGGACGGCAAGATCATCTGGAAGGGCAGCATCACTTCTCTCAAGCGTTTCAAGGACGATGCCCGCGAAGTCCAGCAGGGCTTCGAGTGCGGCATCGGGCTCAGCGACTACCAGGACTTGAAGGACGGCGACGTAATCGAGACCTTCGAGGAGCGCGAGATACCGAGGACCTGATGACCGGATCCCTCGACCGCAGGGGTGGCCGGGGGCGGGACCGCCCGGTTCATCCCTACCCGCGCACGGCGCGGGTCAACGCACTGTTGGTGGAAGTCGTAGCGGGCGCTCTGGAACGCATCGGCGACGAAGACGACCGCTTGGGCCTGTTGACGGTGACTGCCGTCAGGACCGATCCGGACCTGCGCCACGCCACGGTGTTCTTCGCCTCCCTCTCACCTTCGGTCGCGGCAGCGCTGGGCGACCATCGCGCAGCTCTGCAGGCGGCCATCAGCCGCAGCGCTCGCATGAAGCGCACTCCGCTCCTGCAGTTCCTGCCGGACCCGGCGGTCGCCGCAGGCGAGAAAGTGGAGCAGGCTCTGCGGCGCATCCACTCGTCTGACGACTAGCGACAGTCGAGCTGACATGCCTCTCGAAGTGCCCGGTGCCGGCGAGCTGGACGGCTGCCTGCTCATAGACAAGCCCGCCGGCTGGACGTCGCATGATGTGGTTGCTCGCGTGCGCCGCCTGCTCGGCACGAAGAAGGTCGGCCACGCCGGGACCCTCGACCCCGACGCCACCGGTGTCCTGCTGCTCGGGGTGGGCCGGGCGACGCGCCTGCTTCGTTTCGCGACTCTGCTTGCCAAGACCTATGTGGGCGAGGTGGTTCTCGGAGTCGCGACGAGTACGCTCGACGCCTCCGGCGAAGTGACCGGGCGCAGCGAGATGGGCGACGTGACGATGGAAGAGGTCCGCTTGGCAGCGCTGTCGTTGACCGGTCGGCAGGAGCAGGTCCCGCCGATGGTCTCAGCGGTCAAGGTCGCCGGCCGCCGGCTGCACGAGCTGGCCCGTCAAGGCATGGAGATCGAGCGCAAGGCACGGCCTGTCGAGGTTCTTCGCTACGACGTGTTCCCGACGGACTCTCCGCTCGTCTACTCGGTGATGGTGGAGTGCTCGTCAGGCACTTACGTGAGAGTCCTGGCCTCCGACCTAGGGCAGCGCCTCGGTGGGGTCGCCCACCTGCGGACGCTCAGGCGCGTGGCCGTCGGGTCGTTCAGGGACGTCGAGGCTGTCAGCCTCGACGGCGTGACCCCGGCGTCGGTCCGGCCAAGTCTCGAGCTCGTTAGGGACATGCCGGCCGCTGCCGTAGCCGGCGAAGTCCTTGACGCGATAGGACATGGCCGCTTCGTCGAGAGGGCGACCCTGCAGGTTGCCGGCGACGGGCCGTGGGCACTCGTGGGCCCCGACGGCCGGCTCGTGGCCGTCGGCGAGCTGGCTGGCACCGACCGCGTGCGCCCCGCCGTCGTGCTGGCGCCGGCGCGGTAGCCTCACTACGGTGCGCAACGGCGGGCGAAGCGTCGTCACTATCGGTGCCTACGACGGGGTTCATGTCGGGCACCGGCGTGTCATCGACAAAGTCCGCTCGCTGGCTGCCGAGTCCGGGCTAAAGAGCGTGATATTGACTTTCGACCGGCATCCGGCTTCGCTGGTCCGGCCGGAGTCGGCGCCGAAGCTGCTCACCGACCTTGCCCAGAAGCTGGAGCTGCTGCAGGCGACGGGGGTCGACGACGTGGTGGTGTTGCGTTTCGACGAGGCACGGGCGAGCGAGACGGCCGAGGACTTCGTGGACGACGTGCTGGTGTCGCAGTTGTCGGCGGCGGCCGTCGTAGTCGGGCGCGACTTTCATTTCGGCAAGGCAAGGGGGGGCAACGTAGCCCTTCTCGAGAACATGGGCGCCGACCGGGACATGACGGTCGTTCCTTTCGACCTCGTGTCTGAGGGCGACGGCGGCGAGGTGGTGTCCTCCACACGCATCCGGCACTTGCTGGAAGCCGGGGATCTGCTGGAGGTCACCGCCCTGCTGGGCCGACCCCACCAGGTGCGAGGCTTGGCGGGCGCCGCTGGCACGATCGGGTCTTCGTACCCGGTCGAAGTCCCGGCCGAGATCCTCTTGCCGCCGGCCGGTTCGTACCGCTGCCAGGTCGCTGTGGCGGGCGCCGAGCTGGCCGAGGCCGAGGTCGTCCTGCCCGTAGGCGGCGGATTGGTCGTGACGGGCGCACCGCCTGGGCCCGGCGCTGCTGTCCGAGTGCTGTTCGAGGCCGAGACGAAGACCTGAGCCGCCGGGTAGGCGAGAGGGCGTAGGGGAGCCAGGGCGGGGCGCCGTACACTCTGGCCGTGCCCACATACACGATCAGGACGTTTGGAGATCCCGTGCTTCGCCAGCGCGCCCGCGATGTGGAGGATGTCGACGGTCGCCTCGTACGCCTGGCCGCAGACATGATCGAGACGATGTACGCGGCTCCCGGCGTCGGCCTGGCGGCCACGCAGGTCGGCGTCGAGCGTCGCATGTTCGTCTACGACGTGGGCGACGGACCTGTCACCGTCGTGAACCCGACCATCAGCGAGGCACGCGGCGAGTGGGACTTCGAGGAGGGCTGCCTGTCGGTGCCTGACCTCCACTGGAACATCGTCAGGCCAAAGGAGATCCACTTCACGGGATTCGACCTCGATGGCAAGGAGATCTCCATCGACGCCGACGAGTACCTGTCACGGGTCTTCCAGCACGAGCTCGACCACCTCGACGGCATCCTGTTGTTGGAGCGCCTCGACCCCGACACACGCAAGCAGGCAATGAAGACGCTGCGTGCAAGGGTGCTGGCCCCGGACGCGGACCGCCCCCCTCGTTCGCAGCGAGGCGGGCGGAGCCAACCCGCACTCTGAGGCCCGCGGATTCCGTGGACGTCAACGGCTTGACGTGGCGCGCCGCTCTCGAGAACGGTCCCGCCACTCCGGTCTCCCTGGTCTTTCTCGGCTCTCCCGAGCCGTCTGCGTCCTGCCTGAGACTGCTGGCGGCTGCCGGGCACGATGTCCGCCTCGTCATCTCGGAGCCGGACCGCAGGCGCGGCCGCGGTCTTGGCATCTCGCCGACGCCGGTGAAGCAGGCTGCGATCGATCTCGGGCTACCGGTGTCGGAACATCTCGCCGATGCCCTCGAGGCACAGGCCGAGCTCGGTGTCGTCGTGGCCTTCGGGCGGCTCATCCCCAAGTCCGTGTTGGCCCGCCTCGACATGGTCAACGTCCACTTCTCACTGCTTCCCGAGTGGAGGGGGGCGGCACCCATCGAGCGTGCGATCCTGTCGGGCCAGCGCACGACGGGAGTGTCGATAATGAAGCTTGAAGAGGGGCTCGACACCGGCCCCGTCTACGCTTCGGCGGAAGTGCCGATTGCCCCTGAGGCCACGTTGCACCACATGCGCGGCCTACTGGCGGTCGAAGGCAGCCAGCTGCTGCTCGGCTTGCTGCACAACGGCGTGGCCGGGCTCCCGGCGCCCGTACCCCAGGCCGGGGAGGCGACGTACGCTCGCAAGATCACCGCAGCCGACCGCCGAGTCGACTGGTCCGCCGGCGCCGCTGCTGTAGAGCGCGTCGTGATGATCGGCGGTGCCTGGACGACATTTCGCGGCCGGAGGGCGATCATCTCAGCCGCCAAGGCGACGCTCGGCGGCAATGGCCGACCGGGCGGCATCGCGCTGTCAGCAGCGGGCCAGTTGCTCGTCTCCACCTCCGACGGGACGATCGAAGTGACCGAGATCCAACTCGAGGGCCGCCGCCGCCAGGCGGCGGCCGAGTGGGCACGCGGCGCCCGCCTCCTAGCCGGCGACGCCTTCGCCTGACCTGGTTGGGTACGGTGGCACCGATGACTGACTCCGGCCGCAGATCCCTGCCGTTCCTCGCAGAGGGGGAGGTCCGCGTGGCGCCCTCGATTCTCTCGGCGGACTTCGGGCTGCTCGCCGACGAGATCGCCTCGGTGGCAGGGGCCACAGACTGGCTGCACGTCGACGTCATGGACGGTCACTTCGTGCCGAATGTGACAATCGGGCCGCCAGTTGTGGCTTCACTGCGGCGGCACACCGACCTCTGGCTCGACTGCCACCTGATGATGACCGATCCAGGCGCCTATCTGGAGGCGTTCGCCCATGCCGGCGCTGACGGCACGACGGTCCACGTGGAGGTCGGGAACACGCCCGAGCTCTGTTCGGAGATGCGACACCTCGGCCTCGGCGTCGGCCTTGCCGTCAACCCGGAGACTCCGGTCACCGAGGTCTTCCCCTTCCTTGGGGTGGTCGACCTCTTGCTGGTGATGTCGGTGCACCCGGGCTTCGGTGGGCAGTCATTCCTGGCCGAGGTAGTCCCCAAAGTCGCCCTCGCCCGCCAGGAGATCGAGCGTCGCGCCGTGCAAGTGACGATCCAGGTCGACGGCGGCATCGGGGTGGACACGGCGGGCCTGGTGGCGCAGGCGGGAGCCAGGTGTTTCGTGGCAGGCTCGGCCGTGTTCGGGTCGCACGACCATCTCGGGGCCATGCAAGCCATAGCGGAAGTGGCTTCGAACGCACTGCCGGTGAAGGGAGCCGAGACGTTGTGACGGTCGTACTGTTGGCGAAGATCCTTACCGTCTCGGACGGCGTGGCGGGGGGTTCCCGCCCGGACAAGGGGGGCCCGGCCGTTGCCGAGTACCTGGAGTCACAGGGCTTTGCCATTGCCGAGCGACGTGTGGTGCCAGACGGGGCCCATGAAGTGTCGGCCGCACTGGAGATGATGGCGTCGGGCTTTGCCGGGCTGCTCGTCACAACGGGAGGAACCGGCTTCGGGCCGAGGGACAGCACGCCGGAAGGCACCCGGTCGGTCATCGACCGCGAGGCTCCCGGCCTGGCAGAGGCGATGCGCCTCGTCAACCCGTTGGGCCGCTTGAGCCGAGGCGTCGCCGGCGTCAAGAACCAGGCACTCGTGCTCAACCTGCCCGGCTCGCCGACGGGTGCCGTCGAGTGTCTCGGGGCTGTGATCGATGTGATCCCGCACGCTCTCGAACTGCTGTCCGGGGGGCGGCCGCACTGACGTCGCCTGACGAGACGCTCATGCGCAGGGCCCTCGAGCTCGGCGCCTCCGTGCGATTGACGACGTCACCGAACCCTTGGGTGGGCTCGGTGGTGCTGGCGGCCGACGGCTCGTTGGCCGGCGAGGGAGCGACGGCTGCTCCCGGAGGGCCACATGCCGAGGCATCTGCCCTGGCATCTGCCGGCGAGCGGGCGCGTGGGGGGACGTGCTACTCGACGCTGGAGCCCTGCACCGTCACAGGACGGACCGGGCCTTGCGCCGAGGCGCTCATAGCCGCGGGCGTGCGCCGCGTCGTCATAGCCGTCGCCGACCCGGACGATCGCGTGTCCGGGCGCGGGGTCGCGCGGCTCGAGAGTGCCGGGGTAGAGGTGACGACCGGTGTGCTGGCAGCCGAGGCCAGCGAGCAGCTGCGGCCGTATCTCGTGCACCGCACGACGCTGCGGCCGTACGTGGTGCTGAAGCTTGCGACCACTCTCGACGGGTACATCGCGGCACCGGATGGCTCGTCGAAGTGGATCACGGGCGAGCCGGCCAGGGCTGACGCCCACAGGCTGCGTGCCGAGAGCGATGCCGTGCTCGTTGGTGCCGGCACTGTGCGCGCAGACGACCCGCAGCTCACGGTCCGACTCGGCCCGCGGGCCGGACAGGCGGCTGGCGCGCTCGGCGGCGTCCTCGCCAGCCAGCCCTTGCGGGTTGTTCTCGGGAGGGCGCCCGAGGCAGCCAGAGTGCGCCCGGCAGTTGAGATGACTGGTGACCCGAGGGGCGTCCTCGACGATCTCGGCCGACGCGGCGTGCTGCAGCTACTGGTCGAGGGAGGGTCGAACGTCGCTGCGCAGTTCCATCGCCTCGGGCTCGTCGATCGCTACGTCCTCTACCTGGCTCCGGCTCTGCTGGGCGGTGCCGACGGCCGGTCGATGTTCGCGGGCCAGGGGGCGGGATCCATGGCTGAGGCTTGGCGCGGCAGGCTGGTCGGTGTCCTCCGCCTCGGCGAAGACATCCGTGTCGACGTGGAGGCCACCGGAGAGCGCTGAGTGCCTTGTCTCGCCTGCTCATGGCCTGGTGCCGGTAGTCTTCCGGCAACCACAAGGAGTCCTCCATTGGCTTTCTCGGCAGTTGAAGAGGCGATAGACGCGATAGGGCGAGGCGGCATGGTCGTGGTCATCGACGACGAGGATCGCGAGAACGAGGGCGACCTGGTCATGGCCGCCCAATGGGCAACGCCGGAGCGGATCGCCTTCTTCCTTACCCATACCTCGGGCCTCATCTGCGTGCCCCTTATGCCCGAGCGCCTCGACGAGCTCGAACTGCCGCTCATGGTCGCCAACAACACCGAGTCTCAGCGCACGGCCTTCACGGTCACGGTCGACTTCAAGAAGGGCACGACTACCGGCATCTCGGCAGCCGACAGGGCCGCCACCATCACGGCGCTCGTCGACCCGGCGGCCAAGCCCAGCGACCTCGCCCGCCCGGGCCACATACTCCCGCTCCGCTACCGCACGGGCGGAGTGCTGAAGCGCGCCGGGCACACCGAGGCGACCATCGATCTGGCTCGCATGGCGGGCTGCTATCCGGCCGGAGTGCTCTGCGAGATCGTCACTGCCGACAAGCAGGCGATGGCTCGCCGGCCTGAGCTGGAGGCCTTCGCCGCCGAGCATAGGCTGCCCCTGGTCACGATCGCCGACATAGTGAGGTACCGGCGCCGTAGCGAGAAGCTCGTCGAGCGGGTCTCGTCAGCCCGCATCCCGACGAGGTTCGGCGATTTCACCGGTTACGCCTACCTCTCCCTCGTGGACGGCGAGCATCACTTCGCGCTCGTCAGAGGCGACGTGGCGGGTCGCCAGAACGTGCTCGTGCGCGTGCACAGCGAGTGCCTCACGGGGGACGTCTTCGGGTCGCTCCGCTGCGACTGCGGGCTGCAGCTGGCGACGGCCATGGAGAAGATCGCCGACGAGGGGCTGGGTGCCGTGGTGTACCTGCGCGGCCACGAAGGACGAGGTATCGGCTTGGCGCACAAGCTGGCCGCGTACACCCTGCAGGAGCAAGGTCGCGACACCGTAGATGCCAACGTCGAGCTCGGGCTGCCAGTAGACAGCCGCGAGTACGGGATCGGCTCTCAGATCCTTGTGGACCTCGGCATCACGACCATGCGCGTGTTGACGAACAACCCGGCTAAGTATGGCGGGCTTGCCGGTTTCGGGCTGGAAATCGTCGAACGGGTGCCGATCGAGACGGAGCAGAACCCGGAGAACCTGCGCTATCTCCAAACGAAACGCGAGCGCCTCGGACACCTCTTCCTCGACCTCCCGTTCGACTCCTTGCCTGACGACCAAGCTCTCGCACTTCCAGCCGAAGATGGGTGAGGCTCCTCACCGCTTAGGCGCTCCGCACGTCGCCTCGGGCGACTACAGCGAGATTGTCGGGTCGCACGACGGTTCGCTGCTGCACGTCGGGCTTGCCTGTGCCCGATTCAACCAGGAGATCACCCTGCGGCTGCTCGATGGAGCCAAGAGACAGCTCGACGCGTCCGGCGTCGAGCCCGGCGCCCGGACGGTGGTCTGGGTGCCAGGGAGCTTCGAGCTGCCGCTGGCGGCGCAGGCGCTTGCCCTCGGAGGCGCCGTCGACGCAATCGTCTGCTTAGGTGCCGTCGTACGAGGTGAGACCGCCCACTTCGAGTTCGTGGCGGGCCAGTGCTCGGCCGGCCTCCAGCAGGTGCAGTTGGAGACCCGCGTGCCGACCGTCTTCGGGGTCCTCACGACCGAGACGTGGGACCAGGCGCTCGAGCGGTCCGGGGGCAAGCTCGGCAACAAGGGTGCCGAGGCGGTCGAGACCGCCGTCGAGATGGTCAACGCGCTCGCCGCCATCGCCGATCTCACCTCTGAGGTAGGGCGTGTCGGTCGGGAGCCCTCTGCTCGCGGGCGCCGGGCCAAGCGCGGCAGTTGATGCTGCGCCTGGCGCTCCCGAAGGGCTCGCTCGAGAACGCGACGTTGCAGCTCTTCTCCGACGCCGACCTCGCGGTGCGCCGGACGTCGGGCGTCGACTACTCGGCGAGCATCGATGACCCGCGGGTCGAGCACGTCCGCATCCTCCGCCCGCAGGAGATTCCCTCCTATGTGAGTGAGGGCCTCTTCGACGCCGGGATCACCGGCCGGGACTGGATCGAGGAGACCTGGTGCTGACGTCGTGTCTCTCGGCGAGCTGCACTATTCGAAAGCCACTTCGCTCCCGATCCGCGTCGTGCTAGCCGTCGCTGCCGACTCGCCCGTCGCCAAGGGGGCAAGGTGCTGGTAAAGCTCAACGTAGCGGCGGGCGACCTCGACTCGGTGATCGCGCTTCTGCCCTCCATGAAGTCGCCGACTGTGGCAAAGCTCTTCGGTGACGACGCCTACGGCGTCGAGACCGTCGTGCCCAAGAGGGACATCAATACCCTCATTCCGGCGCTCAAGGAGCACGGAGCGAGCGACAAAATCGAGTTGGCGATCGCAAAGATCGTGCCTTGACCGAGCTGCTCCTGGGCGTCGTCAGCGATTACGACTCGGCCAGCGGCCTTGGTGTTGTCAGCACAGGAGCTCGCTCCTACAAGTTCCACTGCACCGCCATCGCCGACGGCTCTCGCCTCGTCGACACGGGCGCGCGGGTGGCCTTCGTGCTCGCCCCGGGACTGGGCGGCGAACTCGAAGCGGCGGTGTTGACGCCGGTCTGACGATGCCCGCAGGGCTCAGTCTGCCGCTCCAGGAGCGGCTGCGTCGACGATACGCACGTAAGCGAGGCGGAGCTGGCTGAGACCGTCTGCGAGGCTGGTGTGGTGCTGGCCCAGGCGGTCGCCGAGGCCGTCCACCACCAACGCCATGGCGTCGATCGACAACCTGGCGGCCTCGAGGTTGGCTGGCTGTTGCGCGAGGTGCAGCGCCGCGAGCTCGAACAGGCCGTAACAGTGGTTGGCAACCACGTCCTCGGGCGGGGCGGAGGCCAGCTGGCGCGTGAGCTCCTGGAGCTCGGCGGCCGTGGCTTCGTCCATCTCGTCGTCGACCATTCCCCCGCCACCGCTGTCCGCCGGTCCTGGCGGGCTCCCGCTGCCTGTGGGCGGCTCGTCGCCGCCAGATGCCACCGACGGGTCGGTGGCGCGGGGGACTCTGTGTTCTCCACCGGGTGTCCAAAGGCTGCTCATCGCCTGCTAGCGTATGTCTTCGACAATCCAGAGGAAGCGGTTAGCGCTTTTGGCGCTCTCCCACCTGGCCACGGGAAGTGCGTCGGGTCAGTGGTACAGGGTTTCGAGCGTTGCTCGCCTCCTCCCAGAAGACTCCGTTGCAAGCAACGGGCCAACCGAGAGGACCTACCGCCGATTACCAACGCCCCAACCACCAACGAGCCGAGGATCAACGACCGAATCCGAGCTCGTGAGGTCCGACTGGTCGACCCTGACGGCCGCCAGCTCGGGATCAAGCCACTGCCAGAGGCACTCGTCATCGCCCAACAGCAGGATCTCGACCTCGTGGAGGTGGCGCCGCTCGCCAACCCACCCGTGTGCCGGATCATGGACTACGGCAAGTTCAAGTTCGACGAGGCGCAGCGAGCCAAGGAGTCCCGCAGGAAGTCCAACAACTTCGGGATCAAGGAGATGAAGTACCGGCCGAAGATCGGCGACGGCGACTTCGACACCAAGACTCGCCAGGTGGTGAAATTTCTTCACGAGGGCCACAAGGTCAAGGTGACTGTGATGTTCAGAGGTCGCGAAGTGTTCCATCCCGAGCTCGGCAAGCGCATCCTCGACAAGATTGCCGAGCAGGTGGACGGGACGGCCAAGATCGAGTCGGAGGCCAGGCTCGATGGGAAGAACATGGTAATGGTGCTGGCGCCCGACAAGAGGGCGAAGCAGGCCAGTGACGCCAAGGCGCAGAGCGACTCGAACGGCTCCGGGGAGCCGGTGCAGGACGGCAGTACAGCAGCCGCATCAGAAGGGCCCGCCGCATCAGAAGGGCCCGCCGCAGTAGAAGGGCCAGCCGCAGCGGCGGCGCCGGCCGCGGCGCAGACAACAGCTACAGAGGAGTAAGACAGACGATGCCAAAGATGAAGACCGACCGTGGGGCGGCCGCGCGCTTCAAGCTCACGGGCACTGGGCGCCTGCGCCGGCGGCAGCAGAACCGTAACCACCTCTTCGAGCACAAGAACTCTGTGCGCATGCGGCGGCTCGGCCGCGAGGTCGACGTCTCCAAGGGTGACTCGAAGACCGTCCGCAAACAGCTCGGTAGCTGAGCCCGCATCGCCCACAGCGGTCGCCCGACCGCACCGAATCTCGTTTCTCCCAACACACCGACACCAAGACGAAAGGAGCGCCAGATGGCCCGGGTAAAACGCGCTGTCCATGGCAAGAAAAAGCGCCGGACCACCCTCGAGCGCGCCCAGGGGTTCTACGGCAACAAGTCCCGCTCCTACCGCGCCGCCAACGAACAGGTCATGCACTCCCTGCAGTACGCCTACCGTGACCGCCGGGCACGCAAGGGAGAGTTCCGCAAGCTCTGGATCCAGCGGATCAACGCCGCCGCTCGGCTCAACGGATCGACATACAGCCGCTTCATAGCCGGCCTGCACGACGCCGGCGTCGAGGTCGACCGGCGTCTCCTGGCCGACATCGCAGTCCGCGACCCGCTCGCGTTTACAGCTCTCGTCCGTGTCGCTACTGGGCAAGAGCCCGCCGCAGGGAGCGTTGCATTGGCCGGCTACCAGGCCGAGGCGGAGCCCGAGATCGAGACCGGCGAGGGGTCGCCGGCTGACGAGGCCAACGCCGGCGAAGAGCCCGTCGCCGAAGAGCCCGTCGCCGAAGAGCCCAGTGCTGGAGAGCCCGTCGCCGAAGAGGTCGAGGACATCAGGGACGAGGCCGTGTCCTGAACGCCCCGGCGCTCGGCCCGCGCCACCAGCGCGTCCAGCTGCTTCGGCGCCTGATCCACAGGGCTGGAACGCGTGATGCCGAGCGAGCCTTCGTCGCCGAGGGCCTACGTGTCGTCGAGGCGGCTTTGGCTTCGGGAGCGCCGGTCCAGAGCATCTTCGTGACGGCCACTTATCGTGGCGACGCTGCCATCGAGGCTCTGGTGGCGGCCGGCCTCGCCGCCGGTGCCCGCGTCTTCGACCTGGCGGCCGGCGTGATGGAGAAAGTTGCCGACACAGTGACGCCGCAACCGATCTGCGCCATCGTCGAGAGCGGCGACGTCCCGCTCGGCGACATGGCGGCCGGGCGACCCGGCGGCGCCTGCGACCGGCTCGTGGTCGTGTGCGTCGAGGTTCGCGACCCCGGAAACTTCGGCGCTGTCATGCGCAGCGCGAGCGCCTCTGGTGCGGCAGGGATCGTCGCATGTGACGGTTGCGTGGATCCTTACAATCCCAAGGCTGTCAGGGCGAGCGCAGGCTCGATCTTCACTCTCCCGCTCGTCAAGGGCGGCGAGCCTTTGGCCGTGCTGGGGGTGCTGCGAAGCGCTGGCTACGCCCTGTGGGGCACCCGTGTCGGCGGGGGAGTCGACTACCTTCAGGCTGCGCTTGACGGCGACGTTGCGCTGGTGCTTGGCAACGAGGCGAACGGGCTGCCACAGGACCTTGACGGGGTGCTTGACGGCAGCCTCACGATCCCGATGGCTGCCGGCAACGAGTCTTTGAACGTGGCGATGTCGGCGACCGTGCTGTGCTTTGAGGCGGCCCGCCAACGGCGAGACGGCCCGCCGGCGCTGGGAGGCTAAAGGGCCGGTTCGGTTGGCCATTAGGCTGCCGCCATGGTACTTGGGCCGCCCGAGACTGCACACTCCGCGATCGCTGGCGTGGCCGGCGACGACCTGGCGGTCATCGAATCCGAGGCTCTGGCCCGCATCGAGGCGGCAGAGACCCTGGACGAACTGGACGAGGCGGAGAGGCTGGGTTACGGCAAGCGGTCGTCGTTTGCTGCCAGCTATCAGCGCTTGGGTGCTCTGGCGCCGGAGGACCGCAAACAGGCGGGTCGGCTTCTGCAACAAGCGCGGAGCAGGCTGGAGTCCGCCGCCGCCTCGGCTCGCCGAGCTCTCTCGGGAGCCTTGCTAGCAGAAAGGCTCCAGGCGGACAGGCTCGACCTCTCCGAGGTCTTGCCTGCCCCCCTGTCGGGGCACTTGCATCTTGTCACGCGGGTGCGCGAGGAGCTGGAGGACGTCTTCGTCGGCATGGGCTATGAGATCGCCGAAGGTCCCGAGGCCGAGACGGACTGGTACAACTTCCAGGCTCTCAACATTCCCCCGGATCACCCGGCGCGGAGCTCGGTGGACACGTTCTTCCTCGGCGCCGGCGAGGACGACGGCGTCCTTCTGCGGACTCACACGTCGCCTGTGCAGATACGGCTCCTCGAGCGGGGCAAGCTGCCGATCTACGCGGTGGCGCCGGGGCGCGTCTACCGGCGTGACACGCCTGATGCCACACACTTGCCCGCGTTCCACCAGATCGAAGGGCTCGTGGTCGACCACGGTGTCACGTTCGGAGACTTGGCGGGCACGATCGACACGTTCGTACAGGCGATCTTCGGCGCCGGGGTGCGGACCAGGCTGCGCCCCGCCTACTTCCCGTTCACCGAACCGTCGGCCGAGTTCGAGATCTCTTGCACGATCTGCGGCGGCCAGGGTTGCCGGACATGCTCGATGACGGGCTGGATCGAGCTGGGCGGCTGCGGGATGGTCAATCCGGCCGTGTTCGAGGCCACTGGCGTCGACCCGGAAGAGTGGACGGGCTTCGCCTTCGGCTTCGGGATCGACCGCCTTGCCATCATGCGCCACGGCATCGCAGACTTGCGTTCGTTCATCGAGAACGACGTGCGGTTCCTGCAGCAGTTCTGACGCGACAACCCGCCTATACCGCACCCTCGAAAGGCCACCGATGCGAGCCCCGCTCTCCTGGTTGAAGTCGTTCACCCCTCTCGCCACGTCGCCCACAGATCGTGCCGGCGTAGCCGATCTCGCCGCCGACCTCGATGCCATGGGGCTCGTCGTCGAGGGCGTCGAGACCGTCGGCCAGGGCCTTGCTGACGTCGTCGTCGCTCGCGTGCTCGACATCGCCGCCATCGAGGGAGCCGACCGCATCCGCAAGATCACCGTCGACACCGGAGCCGAGCCGCTCGAGGTCGTCTGCGGTGCCTGGAACTTCACTGTCGGCGACATCGTCCCATTCGCACCGGTCGGAGCCGAGCTACCTGGCGAGTTCCGGATCGAGCGCCGCAGGATGAAGGGTGTCGTATCGAACGGGATGATCTGCTCGGCTCGTGAACTTCGCCTCGGAGACGACCACGAAGGGATCATGATCCTGGCCGACCGGGACAGCCTGCTGCCCGCGGGCGTGGCGGTTGGCCAACCCGTCGCCGAGTACCTCGGCTTCGGCGACGACGTTGTCTTCGACCTGGCAGTCGAACCGAACCGGCCCGACTGCTTGTGCATGCTCGGAGTGGCGCGCGATCTCGCTGCTCACTACGGCTTGCCTCTGCACGAACCGGCACCTGTTCTCACCGAGTCCGGTCCCGCCGCAAGCGAGCTGGCTTCGGTGGCGGTAGGCGATCCCGACCTATGCTTCCGGCTCACCGGTCGGGTCATGACCGGCGTCACCCTCGTTGCCTCGCCGATCGAGGTGCAGCGCCGGCTCACCTTGGCCGGCATGCGCCCTATCGACTGCGTAGTCGACGCTTCCAACTACGTGCTGCTCGAGCTTGGGCAGCCGACCCACCCTTACGACCTGGATCGCCTTGGCGGGCGCGGGCTGATCGCTCGGGCTGCTCGGCGAGGCGAGACCCTCGTGACCCTCGACGGAGCCACTCGTGTCCTCGGCACCCGGCCCGCGAGGCAGGGAGATCCTGTGTCCGGGCGAGATTGTGTCATCTGCGATGCCAATGACGTGCCTGTAGGAGTCGGTGGCGTCATGGGCGGGCAGTCGAGCGAGATCGAGGCGGGGACGGGGGCAGTGCTGCTCGAAGCGGCGCTGTTTCTGCCTGTTGGAGTCGGGAGGACGGCTCGCCATCTCGGGCTGCGAAGCGAGGCGTCTGTTCGTTTCGAGCGCGGGGTTGACCCTGGCGGAGTCGAGAGGGCCTCAGCCCGCGTCTTCGAACTGGTCGCCGAAGCTGCCTCTCGAGCCGGCGTGCAAGTGCCGGTGATCGCCCGCGGCCTGCTCGACGCCCATCCGGCACCGGTTGCGCCGGTTCGGGTGTCGGCCCGGCCCGCTCGTGTCAACGCGTTGCTGGGCACGACGCTCTCGCCAACAGAGGTCGTCGGCTTGCTCGAGCCGATCGGGTACAAGGTGGCGGTTGGGCCACCCGATGGCGAGGCGCTCGAGCTCGCTGTCCCGACGTTTCGGCCGGACGTCCGGGTGGAGGTTGACGTCGCCGAGGACGTTGCACGGCGCCTCGGTTACAGCCGCATAGTCAGGACCGAACGCCGCTCGCCCTTCGTGGGCACCCTGGACGAAGTCCAGAAGCTGCGTCGTGTCGTGCGCCGCGTGCTTGCCGGGCTTGGCAGCCACGAGGTCTGGACGAGCTCGATCGTCCACCCTGCCGAGCATGCCCGGGCTGGGTGGACGGCCCCGATGGTCGGGCTCAGCAACCCGATGGTCGCCGAGGAGTCCGTGATGCGGGCTTCCCTGCTTCCGGGCTTGGTGACAGTGCTACGCCATAACGCCGGTCATCGCCAGCCATGGCTGCGGCTGTTCGAGATCGGGGACGTCTTCGCACCCGCCCCCGACAGCTCGGCGCTACCTTACGAGCCTGAGCGACTGGCTGTGGCCCTTGCGTGGCCGGACGACGGGGCGCGCTCGGCGATGGCAGCGTGGCGGGTCGTGGCCGACGCCCTGGGCATTGTCGGCGTACGGCCAGACCAGGACCACGACCTGTCAGGCGCCGGCCTGCACTCGACACGGTCGGGCTGGCTCGTGACGGGCGGCGACGCCGGCTCGGCGGATCCGCTGGTGCTCGGAGTGGTCGGGGAAGTGGACCCGGAGGTCATCGCCGCCTTCGGCTTGCCGCACGAGCGCATCGGCTGGCTCGACCTCGACATGGCAGCTCTCGTGCGTGCGCCCCGTCGCCCGCTTGAAGCCCGGCCCGTGACGAAGTACCCGTCGAGCGACGTGGACCTGGCTTTCGCGGTCGACGACGACGTGCCAGCCTGGCGCGTCGAGGCCGTGCTGCGAGCAGCCGCCAGCGAGTTGTGCGAGTCGATCTCGCTCTTCGACACCTACAGGGGGCAAGGTGTCGGGACCGGGCGACGCTCCCTTGCGTACCGGCTGCGCTTCAGTGCTCTCGATCGCACGCTGACCGACGCCGACGTGTCGCGTCTGCGACAGACGTGCATAAAGGCCGTGGAGTCCGAGCTGGCGGCGAGCCTGCGGGCCTGAGTGGCGGTGGCGGCAGGTGGGCCGCCCGACGTACGTTGCACGGCCAATTTAGGCGCGTGAGGCGGCCCACCTCGTAGTCCGGTGCCTCGTGACGGCGCCGGTGCGAGACTGCCGGCCGAGCAGTCGCCGCCGCCTGGTCCTACTCGAGGCCGTCAGGCGCCACCGGCCAGCCGTCGGCATCTAGCCCGACACCGGCATCCAAGTGGTGCATGAGCTCGACGGTGACAGGACCGAAGTAAGCGGTGTGCATCTCCGGGTGCGCCAGGCAGGCCAGAAACGAGTACGCCACCAGGTAGCGGCCTTCGTCCAGCTCCTGCGCGATTCGCTCGACTGCGGCGAAGCACGACCCGAGCACGTACTCGTCCTGTCCTCCTGGCAGAGCGTCGACAAAGTCGGCGAATTCCATGAGGACCACTTCGGCGCACAAGTTGTCGTCGTAGAGATGCACGAGGTCGTCGACGCCGTCGCCGAACTCCGGCACTTCGTCCAACAACAACTCGATTGCGGACACGTCGATCGGGGGGCGCATTCCGTCCTCCTTGCAGGTGGTGGACCAATTCGTTCGGGCGCGCCGGCGCCGATCCGTGCAAGATAGCAAGAGAGATCACAACGTAGCATGACATGTTAGCCGTCATCCGCCCGCGTCCTTGGCTTCGTAGACCACCCGAGCACCACTTGAACGGGACAACTACCTGGAGGTTCGGACATGAGCGAAATCACGCGGCGGACGTTTCTCAAGCAGAGCGGCGCAACCGCCGCCGCCGCCGGAGCAATGGTTGCGGTTCCGAAGGGACTGAGCCGATTGCAGCCGACGGCGGCGAAGCCGGCCAAGTCGACGGCGGCCCGATCGGCAGCGTCGGCGGCCGCGGCGAAGAAGGCGGCCACCGAGCGGCAACTCGTCGTGCACGTGCCCGACACCGGCTCGGGTGAGCTCCGAGTGATGGTTGGCGACCGCAGGGTCGTCATCCAGGACCGCGAGCTCGTCACCCGCCTGCAGCGGGCCACCGACTGACCATTCGACCTAAGACCGACAGAAACGAGGATCAACCATGTCTTCCCACCGCGAAGCACCCCAGATATCCCAGGACCCGTGCGCCGACAGCGCCGACGTGTACGCCTTCGTGAGCCCCGAGGCTCCTTCCACGGTGACCATGATCGCCAACTACGTCCCTTTGCAGCTCCCGCCCGCCGGGCCGAACTTCTACGAGTTCGGCGAGGACGTGCTCTACGAGATACACGTCGACAACGACGGTGACGGCGTTGCGGACATCAGGTACCAGTTCGAATTCAGGGCCCACATGGAGGACCCGCGCACGTTCCTCTACAACACGGGCCAGATCACCTCGATCAGCGACTCGACCTGGAACCGGAAGATGTTCTACTCGGTCACGCGCATCGACTCGAAAGGCCCGGCGGTGCTTGGCAGCGACTTGCCCTGCCCGCCGTGCAACGTCGGTGTGCGCTCGATCCCGAAGTACGGTCCTCTGGAGGCTCAGGCTATCCACAAGCTGAGCGGTGGTGCCAAGGTGTTCGCCGGGCAGAGAGCTGAGGGCTTCTATGTCGACCTGGGCTCGATCTTCGACCTCGGCGCCCTTCGGCCGTTCCAGGAGTTGCACCTGATCCCGCTGCCGGCGGCCCCTGGTGTCAATGCCCCGGCGATCCTCAACATCCACAGCATCGCCATCCAGGTCCCTATAACGGACCTTACGTCTAATGGCAAGGTACCGACAAGTGTCGACGACACCACGGCCACGATCGGCGTGTGGACGACGGCCAGCCGTCGAGAGGCCGTGGTCGCAGCCAAGCCGGTCGTCTCGATCGGCCGCTGGGTGCAGGTGTCCCGCTTGGGCAACCCGCTCGTCAACGAAGTCCTCATCCCGATGGCGAAAAAGGACATGTGGAACGCTTCGGCTCCCGCCGACGACAAGCAGTTCGCCCAGTACTACGCCCACCCCGAGCTCGCCGGCTTGCTGCCGGTGCTCTACCCAGGCGTGTTCCCGAACCTGGCCGCCCTCAAGGCGCCTCGGGCCGACCTCGAGGCCATCTTGCTGACCGGCATTCCCTCAGGAATCGTGCCGGGCTTCCAGAACTACACCGGCAGCGTGCAGGCCGACATGCTCCGCCTCAACACGGCGGTGCCGCCATCGAGCAAACCGAGCCTGCTCGGGCTCATCGGCGGGGACGCGGCCGGCTTCCCGAACGGGCGCCGCGTCTTCGACGACGTCGTCTCCATCGAGTTGAGGGCCGTCGCCGGGCTCACCTATGCCTTGGTGGACAGCAGCTACAAGCCTGATGGTGCGGCCGGCGAGATCTACGACCTTGAGAACCCGGCCACGTTCACACCGGGCCAGCTGAAGCAGATCGGCGAGACCTACCAGTCGTCGTTCCCTTACTTGGCGAACCCGCACAACGGATTCGACACGCCGCCGGCGACCCCGTAAATGGGTCGCTCCGGACTGTGGGAGCGTCTCGCCGGTAACAGACCCGCCAGCGAGGCCGCCGACGGGTACTCCCACGACGGGCAGGGCGATCGGCACACCCATGCCCACCAAGGGTGTGCCGACCAGCACGGCGACGGGCACGCCCACGAGCACGGCCACTCCCACGACCCGGCAGGCGAGCTCCTGCCGGGTCGGCCGAGCTCGGGCGTGTTCGTCGACGTTGGAGACGGTGTCGGGGCGCTCGTCGTCTTCGGCTCGCCGTCGCTGCTGGGAGACGAGATCGAGATCTTTCCTGCCGGGCAGCCGTCCGTGCGTCAGCACGTGTGGATGCTGGAGCGCGAGGTCGCCGGCGGGACCGTCTGCGCGGCGGTGTTCCCCTCCTTGGCGGAGGGGCGCTACTCGGTGTGCGGAGAGAAGGGGGGCGAGCCCACTCACGACGTCGAGGTCGTCGGTGGCATCGTCACGGAGGATCGCTCGAGGTAACCGCGTCCTCACAGCGCCCGGCGGTCCCAGCAGAGCGGATCAGGGAGATTGCTCGGAACGAGGCGCTTCCAGCTTGTGACGGAGTGACTCGCGCCGGCTCTGCAACTCGCGGTAGGTGATCTCCCGCGTCGATGTCGAGAGCCCCATCGAGGCCCGCAGGCCGTCGAGGTCGACCGGAGTAGAGCGCACATCGACACCAACGTCTGCGGCGATCTGGTCGCCGTGCTCGACTGCGAAGTAAGCCGCGATGACGGCCACTTCGCCCAGCAAGTCGATCTCGGGCGCCATGGTCGCGACTGCGCCATCGAGGAACAGCATGTCCTTCACGAAGAGCATCAGCTCCTTGGGCAGGCGCACGCCGTAGCTCAGCAGCTGCTTGGTGAGCTCGCGGATCTGACCTGTCAGCTCCTCGGCCGACAGCGTGAGGATGTCTTGCGCGGGCTTGTCGAGTCCGAGGTCCCGGATCACGTCCTCGGTCTTGGCGTCAGGCGGCAGGGCGCCGAGGGAGCGCAGGGCGTCGATCTGGCTGGCGACGTCGTTCGTCGTGCCGCCGACGAGTAGCTTCAAGAAGCCCAAGCGCTGCGGTTCGTCGAGGCGGCCCGTTATCCCGTGGTCGAGCAAGGCGACCCGCCCGCTCGGCTGGACGAAGAGATTGCCGCCGTGGAGGTCTCCGTGGAACACGCCGTACAGGAGAGCTCCTTCCAGGAAGGCGATCACCTCGCTGCGCAGCACGGCCGAGGTGTCGATGCCGGCATGCCGCATCCCGGCGACGTCGTCCCAGGAGTATCCGGACAGCTCCTCCATGACCAGCATCCGGCGGGTGACGAGCTGGCGGTGGGGACGCGGGACGATGATCGGGCGTGAATTCGTCATCGAGAGGACGCGGCCGACGTCGAGCATGTTGGAGGCTTCCAGGCGGAAGTCGAGCTCTTCGACGATCGTCTCTGCGAAGAGCTCGATGAGTGCCGGCGGATTCGCCAGGGCGGACACCGGGATCCGACCGACCAGGAACGGTGCCACATAGCTCATCACCGCCAGGTCGCGCTTCACGAGACGGGTCACGTTGGGTCGCTGTACCTTCACGACAACCCGCTCACCTGTCCGCAGCACGGCTCGGTGGACCTGGGCTATGGAGGCGGCTGCGATGGGCTCAGGCTCGAACTCGGCGAACGTGCCCGAGAGCGGGCCAGCCAGCTCCGACTCGAGGGTTGCCTGGACTGTGGCGAAGGTCTCGGCCGGGACCCGGTCGCGGAGCAGCTTGAACTCTGCGACGACTTCCTCGGGGAATATCCCTTCACCGGACGAGAGGATCTGTCCGAGCTTGATGTAGGTCGGCCCGAGCCACTGGAATCCGACGCGGAGGCGCCGCGAGAGACCGCGCCGCGAGTCGGCACCGCCTTTGCGCTTGTCAAGCAATGCCCAGATACCGACGGCCGAGCCGAGGATCCCCGTGACGAGGGCGATGCGGCGCGAGGGTGGCAACTTGCGCCGCCGAACCAGGAGCGGTACCGAGGCCCGGGTGCGCTCCCGGATCGCCTCGATGCCATGGCGCCACGGCAGGTCGTCGGGGTCTACTACCCAGGGGCCGTCGTCGGAGAACGAGTAGAGGGCTGTGTCAGCTGGCGGGTCGCCGGCGCCTTGGCCACCGGAATCCACAGGCGTCCTCAGCTGGCAGGACCGAGCACGAGGCAGCCGTTGTGCCCGCCGAAGCCGAAGCTGTTCGACAGCACCACTCCGTCGTCGAGCGGGCGGGCGGTGCCGGTCACGACGTCGAGGTGTATCGCCGGGTCGAGCTCTTCGAGCCCTGCTGTAGGCGGAATTGACTTGCGATGAAGCGTGAGGGCCGAGCAGACGGCCTCGAGGGCACCGGCTGCACCGAGGGAGTGGCCGACGACGCCCTTGATGGAGGTGACGGGTGGGGTGGGGGAACCGAATAGTTTCTCGACGGCCTCGGCCTCGGCCAAGTCGTTGAGAGGAGTCGACGTGCCATGGGCGTTGATGTGAGCCACGTCGCCCGGCCGCTTACCGGCGTCCTCGAGTGCGAGCTCCATGCACTCGATCGCTCCTGCGCCGCCCGGCAGCGGTGCCGTGATGTGGTGGGCGTCGGCAGTCGAGGCGCTCCCGAGCACCTCGGCATAGATGCGGGCGCCACGGGCCACGGCTCGGTCCCACTCCTCCAGCACCAGCGCGGCACCACCCTCCGCTATCACGAAGCCGTCGCGGCGCACGTCGAACGGCCTCGAGTTGCCAGATGTCGACAGGGCTGTCATGTTCCCGAAGGCCGCCACGCCGATCTCGACTACTGCTGCCTCGGCACCACCTGTCATGAGGACGTCACACCGGCCGGAAGAGACAAGCCTGGCGGCGTTGCCAACGGCCTGGGTGCCTGCAGCGCAAGCCGTCACGACGGTCTCGCACGGCCCGCGCCAACCCAGGCGCATCGAGATGGCGGCAGCGCCGGCATTTGCCATCATCATCGGGACGAGGAAAGGCGATACGCGCCTCGGTCCCTTTTCGAGGAGAACGCCGATCTGCTCCTGCAGCGTCTCCAGACCACCAACGCCTGTGCCGAACACGACGCCGGCGCGGCCCGGGTCGACGTCGACGTCGAGGTCGCCAGCGTCGTCGAGGGCCATCTGGGCGCTGCTGACCGAGAACTGCTGGAACCTGTCGGCGCGCCGAGCTTGCTTGACGTCGAACCAGACTGACGAGTCGAAGTCCTCGACGCGGAGCTTGGAGCCGGGCCGCGCCGGCTCGTGCAGACCGGAGAAGAAGGCGTCGAGACCGATCCCGCACACGGACACCACGCCCATGCCGGTGACGGCGACGCGCCGTTCGCCGGACGTCCGCATCAAAGCTTGGAGGCGACGAGCTCGAACGCCTGGCCGATGGTCTCGACGCCGTCGAGCTCTGACTCCTCGACAGTGATGTCGAAGGCCTCTTCGAGCGCCATTACTAGCTCCACGACTTCAAGACTGTCTGCTTCCAGGTCGCCTGCGAAGCTCGCTTCCATCGTGATCTTCTCTGCCGGGACCTGCAGGACCTCGACAGCGCATGACTTGAACTTGTCGAAGGCAGCTTCGTTGTCCACCTCGGGTGATCTCCTCTGTCTGGTTGTGGTGTCGCTTGCGACTGGAGCGTAAAGCGTTCAGGGTACCGTGCCAGACCGGCGACCAGGCCCGTGCTGGCTCAGTGACCCATCCCGAGACCGCCGTCGACCGGCAGGACGATCCCTGTTACGTATGCCGCTTCGTCCGAGACGAGAAACGCCACCGCCGCCGCAATCTCGTCGGCCTCCGCCTGGCGCCCGAGGGGGACCATCGAGACCAGTGTGGCGACTCGCTCAGGCGCGAGCACTGCTGTCATGTCGGTCATGACCACCCCGGGTGCCACGACGTTGCAAGTGATGCTGCGCCCACCGAGCTCGCGGGCAAGGGAGCGGGCGAAGCCGACCAGCCCGGCCTTCGAGGCGGCGTAGTTGGTCTGGCCAGCCGATCCGAGATGCCCGACTACCGAAGAGATCAGGACTATCCGCCCGTAGCGTGCTCGCAGCATCTTGGCGCTCGCCCGCTTGCAGGCACGGAACACTGCAGTCAGGTTGGTGTCGATTACTCGCTGCCACTTGTCCTCACTCATGCGCAGCAGCAGCGTGTCGTCGGTGACGCCGGCGCTGCACACCAGCACCTCGACTGCTCCGAACTCCGCCTCGACTTCGTCGAAGGCGCGATCGAGCTGTCCGGCCTCGGTCACGTCGCACTTGACAGGCAGCAACCGGTGAGTGCCTGGGGGGCCGTCGGCCGCGGGCGCCTGGCTGCGCCATGTGACGGCAACGCGGTAGCCGTCACGCTGCAGGCGCCTGGCGCACGCCAACCCGATCCCCTTCGAACCGCCGGTTACGAAGGCGACTCTGCCGTGCGACGGTTCGGAAGCTCCCTCCGTCACGTGCCCCACCGGAGCACGCAGCTCGCCCACGTCATGCCTGCCCCGAAGCCAGACATCAACACAAGATCGCCGTCTCTCAGCCTGCCGGCGTCTGCGGCCTCGGCCAAGGCGATGCCCATGGAAGCGGCCGACGTATTGCCTGTCCGGTCGAGGCAGATGGCCGCCCGCTCTCCCGGAATGCCGAGGCGCTGCATGGCGGCGTCGATTATGCGCTGGTTTGCCTGGTGCGGCACGAACAGGGTGATGTCGTCGGCCGAGGTACCCGACTCGGCGAGGACTTTTGCTGCGGAGTCGACCGAGCAGCGGACGGCACGGCGGAAGACTTCCTTGCCCTCCATCTGGATGTAGCCGCCGACGTCGGCGTACAGGATCGAGAACAGCGACCCGTCCAGCCCGAGGTCGTGAGACAGGATCAGGTCGCGGTCAGGCCGGGCTTCGACGACCACTGCGCCTGCTCCGTCGGCGAACAGGACGGCGGTCGAGCGATCGTCCTGGTCAGTTATGCGCGACAGCGTGTCGGCACCGATCACCAGTACCTTGCTGTAGCCGAGCGAGAGCATGCCGACTGCCGTCACCAAGCCATACACGAAGCCGGCGCAGGCGGCGTTCAGGTCGAAGGCCGCGCCCGAGCACCCGAGCTCGTCGTGGACCGCCGACGACGTAGCCGGCACCGAACGATCTGGCGTCGTCGTAGCCAGCAGCACCAAATCGATCTCGGAGGATTGGCGGCCAGCCTTGGCCAGGGCCGCGCGAGCCGCCTCGACGGCCAGGCTCTGGGTCGTCCCGCCGAAGCGCCGCTCCCGTATACCCGTCCTGTCCACTATCCAGTCGTCCGAGGTGTCAAGGCGGGCGGCGAAGTCGGCGTTCGTCACCACCTTGTCGGGAAGGGCGAGACCCCAGCCCGTGATGGCTGCTCCTGGGTACTTTGTCGCTGTCACAAACCCTCCTGGGTCGAGGTTCTCAGCCAGGCCACCGGCTGCCCGGCGGTCACTCGTTCGCCTGGAAGCACGAGGACGCCCACTATCGACCCGGCGAAGGCAGATCGCACTTCCGCGCCGCCGACATGACCGATGAGGCCCCCCACTTCCATTTCCACCGGCGGCGCGGCGACTGCCCTGGCCGAGGCGCCCGGCACCAGGGCGGCAACTGACGCGTCAGGATCGAACAAGCCTGTCGTCGGCGCCACGACGAGCCGCTCGGACATGTGATAGCGCTCGCCGACCCTATGGTCGATAGCAGCTTGCTGGTCGGCGCTTCGCCCCGACAGGTAGTCGATGAGCTTGTCCAGGTCCGCCGGTGTGGCAACAGGCACCGAGATGGCGTCGGGGCTAGGCAGGACGCGGCGCGCCAGACCGGTGAGGACACCTCCCGGGCCGAGCTCGAGGAAGGTCTGGGCCCCGCACTCGAGCAGCGTGTCGAGCGTCTGGCGCCAGCGCACGGGGCTGCACAGCTGAGCCGACAACAACCGCGGCCAGTCGTCCTCGGACTCGTGGAGACGTCCGTCGACGTTGGCCACCACGCCGGGCTCTGGCGAGCGGAACCTGGCGGTCGCGATCGCCTTGCGCAGGCGGTCCCGGGCCGGGTTCATGAGGGGTGTGTGGAAGGCGCCGCCGACCGGGATAGGGAGAACCTTCTTGGCGCCCATCGACTTGGCGATCTGCCCGGCCTCGGCGACTGCCTCTGCCGTCCCGGCTATGACCACCTGCCCCGGGGCGTTGTAGTTGGCGACCCATACTTCGCCTTCGGACATGCCGCAGGCTGACTCGACACCGTCGTCGTCCAGCCCGAGGACCGCTGCCATGGTTCCTGGGGCGCCTTCGGCGGCGTCTTGCATCGCCTCGCCGCGCTCGGCGACCAGCCGTAGCCCGTCCTCGTAGTCGAGAGCGCCGCTCGCCACCAGGGCGGTGTACTCGCCGAGGCTGTGGCCGGCGCAGGCGGCCGGCTCGAGGCCGATCCTCTCGGCGGCGTCCAACACCACCAGGCTGAGCACGAACGTCGACATCTGGGCGTTGTCTGTCTGCTTCAGCGTCTCGGCGTCAGCCTCCAACAAGAGCTTGGCCACGTCGCGGCCGCTGACCTGTGACGCCGTCTCGACGAGCTCGAACGACGGGTGGTCCTTCCAGGGCGCGCCCATGCCAGGTCGCTGTGAACCTTGGCCTGGAAACGTGAACGCGAGCACCCAACCTCCTGTCGACTGGATCATCCCACGCTGCGCGGGACCTCTCCCACAGTCTGACCGGCCGCCGGCCCGTTTGGTTACACAGTCCCGCCTTCCGCTTGGCCCGGGGACCGCTACCAGCCCCGGGTGGGACCGGTGCCAGCCCTGGGTGGGACCGCTACCAGCTGAGGCGGGCTCGGATGGCGAGGTGGTCGGAGTTGCCCACCCTGAGCACCTCGCCGCTGTCCACCGTGACCGACTTGGTGACGAGTATGTGGTCTATCTGGCTGTGCGGGCGCCAGGAGGGCCAGGTGCGGCCCTTCACGGCGCGTGACCAGCCGGGCAGCAGCAGGGACAGGGGCGGTCCCCAGAGATTCATGTCGCCGACCGCCGCCGCCAGCCGGTCGGGCGGCGGCAGCTTCTCGTGCAGGTGCCGGAAATGGACGTGCGAGCCGGCCGAGACGTGGGCAGCGTGGGTCGCGATCAGCTGGAAGTGCTGGCTCGGGAGACCGTCGAGGTCGAGCTCTGCGCGCAGGGCGCCGCGGTGAGTGAAGTCGCGCTTCAGCTTCCCGAACTCGTAGGCCTCGGTATTCAGGATCGGCACGCGGCTGAGGATGGCCAATCCCCAGGTCCCCTGTTCGTAGTCCCCGGTGGGCGGGAAGCGGTCGACGCGCCCGCCGACCCGCATGGCCACATATTTCTCAGGAGCGAACAGCCCAGGCTTCCAGCCGCGGCCGCCGGTCACCGGCTCGGTGCGGCGCCAGGCTCGAGCGAGCGGCAACTCGACAGACGTGTAGCCGAGGGCCTCGGCCAGTTCGTCCGCCTGGCTGGCGCCTTCGATGGGGGCGAAGATCTCCTGCAGCACGATCACGTCGGTCCCGAGCTGCTCGCAGGCGGCCCGCAGGTCGTATCGCCGCGCCCAGCCGTCCATGCCGGCGTGAGTGTTGAAGTTGGCCACGCTCAGCTCGGGCATTTGCCGCAGGGTAGCTCAGGCTCTGGCTCCGTCGACGGCACCTCGGACACCGACCCCCTGTGCCGACCCCCTGTCCTCCGTCTGCACGGGATCGAGGACATTTGTTCCCTGGATAGCGGGCGCAACTGTCCTCCTGGTTGGCTGTGGCGCGAGGCGGCGACAGGTGGGCCGCCGGACGTACGTTTCTGGGTCGAATTCAGCGCGTGAGCCGGCCCACCTCGGCGACAGGGCGCCATCCGGGCGCGGTCGTCGTTGCCGGCTGGCTGTTGTTGTTGTTGTTGTGCCCGGAGCGGGACTCGAACCCGCACGCCATTGCTGACAACGGCTTTTGAGGCCGCCGCGTCTACCATTCCGCCATCCGGGCTTGGGCGCGATCGTACCCTGCGGCCTCTGCCGCAGCAGCTGAGACCAAGTGGGTCTCGCCGATCTGCAAGCCTGCTGTTATGAACGACGGGGCCCAGGCGGCCGCATCAGCTCGCCCGCCTGGGCGCTCTGGGGGCACCAGAGAGGGCGGCAACGCCGTTCACGGCCGGCTGCGCCCAGGCGAGCTCGCCGAGGCGGCCGTGCTCGGGGACCTCGGACTCGTTCTCGAGGTCATCGGGTGGTTCTCGCCGATCGGTCTCTCCGGCTTGTTCCAGGCGCTTGCCGTCATCCCCTTCGCCGTGCTGGCGTCCCGCCACCGTCTGCGCGCCGCTGTTGTCGCGACTATCGCAGCGTCGAGCGTGGCCTCGCTCGTAGGAGGCATCGGGATCATGATCCCGACTGCGATTGCGGCCGCTCTTGGCACGGCAGCCGGCGTCGGCTACCGCCGCGGCTTGAGTGGGCCGGTCAGCCTCGCCCTCACGACCCTCGTCGTGGGCCTCCCCGTCGCCGTCGGCACGCTTGCCCTCGAAGCAGCCTCGCCCGGATACCGCAAACTGTCGTTCGACCAGGTCAAGCTCGTCTGGAAGCCGGTGAGCGGAGCCCTCAGCCGGCTCGGCATGACGCAGACGACCACCGATGGCGATACCGCCCTCAACTGGATCATCTCGCACTGGTACATCTCGTTGCCGTTGACCGAGTTCCTGCTCGTCTTCCTCGTGGCGGCGGCATGCCTGCGCCTCAAGCCGTTCCTGGTCGAGCTCGAGCGCAGAGTACCCACGGCCGTACACGAGGAGGCGACCGAGCGTCAGCACCGCGGGCGCGGCGAGCCAGCCGCTGCCACTCGACGCGAGCCAGCCGCGGTGCCGCCGCCGAGGCCGGTACCCGTGCGTCTCGACAAGGTCAGCTTCCGCTACAAGGGGACGCTTGAGGACGCTGTTTCTGAGGTGTCCATCGAGCTGGAGGCGGGGCGTCTCTTGGCGATTGTCGGACCCAACGGGAGCGGCAAGTCGACCGTCGTGCGGCTGATGTCAGGTTGGCTCGAGCCCCGGACCGGCCTCGTGGCTCGCTCAGGACCGGCTGGGCTCGGCCTCCCCGGCGGTACGGCCATGATCTTCCAGCGGCCGGAGAGCCAGGTGCTGGGCGTGCGAGTTCGGGACGACATCTGCTGGGGCTTGCCAGCGGTGCCGGCGCCAAGAGTGAGCGAGTTGCTGGCGCGCGTAGGGCTGGAGGGCTTCGAAGAGAGAGAGACCGCCACGATGTCAGGCGGCGAGCTCCAGCGCTTGGCGATAGCGGCAGCTTTGGCCAGGTCGCCGCAACTCCTGGTGTCGGACGAGTCAACTGCCATGATCGACCAGCCCGGCCGAGCCGAGGTCATCTCACTGTTGCGCCGGCTCGCCGACAGCGGACTGGCGGTCGTCCATGTCACGCACCGCAAGGAGGAGGCGGACATCGCCGACGAGGTCATCGTCATGCGAGCAGGCCGCGTCGAGGCGCCGGCGGCGGCAGCGCCTCCGGCGACGCCCGAGGAGCCGGCAGCAGCGCCTCCTGCCGAGGAGGCGGCAGGAGGTTGGCCTCCTGCCGAGGAACCGGCCGCGACGGCGCCTCCTGCCGAGGAGCCGGCAGCGGCAGAAGTTCCGCCTGAGCCCGAGGAGCCGGCGACGGCGGCGAACCCGCCTGAGCTCCCGTGGCGCCTCGAGGAATCTCCCAAGCCGCGGCCTTCGAGCCTGCGCCTGCCTCGCCTGCGGGCGGCGACAGAACGCGCCCGCACTGCCCAGGCCGGCGACGCACCGGCCAGCGCCACGGCCGGCACCGCCCACGCCTTGCATCGGGGCGACCGTCCGCTCGTTTGGCTGAAGGAGGTCGGTTACGTCTACGCACAGGGGACGCCCTGGGCTCGGCGGGCACTGAGCAAGGTCAGTCTCCAGCTGTGGCGCGGCGAAGGCGTGGTCATAACGGGCCCGAACGGATCCGGCAAGTCCACGCTGGCGTGGATACTCGCCGGTCTGACTCCGCCGACCGAAGGTGATGCCCTGCTGGAGGCGCGGCCGATTGTGGAGGAGGCCCAGAGGGTCGGCATTGCGTTCCAGCATGCTCGCCTGCAGCTGCTGCGTCCGACTGTGTTGAAGGACGTGTCCCTCAATTCCGACGAGGCCGGCGCACGGCGGGCGCTCATAACCGTGGGGCTGGACCCGGACTCGATGGGGCCGCGCAAGGTCGACGACTTGTCAGGGGGGGAGCAGAGGCGAGTCGCCTTGGCCGGTCTGCTCGTTCGGCGGCCCGACCTGATCGTCCTCGACGAGCCGTACGCCGGCCTTGACGACGACGCCCGCATCTCGCTGGCTACCGCACTGGCATCGATGCGCCGGACGTCCGGCGTCGCCGTGGCAGTCGTGACCCACGACCTCGACAACGCCGAGGTGCTTGGAGACCGCCTGATCACGCTCGCCGGCGGCACCGTTGCCGGCGAGCGGCCGCTGGGGGTGAGCCTGTGAGCTCGTCGAAAGACAGCCGGGAGAGGGGCGTCGGGAATAGAAGCAACCGCCGCGGAGGAATCGGGGCAAAGGACTTCGAGCGCTACCGGAGCGGGCAGGAGTCCGCCGCCTCGGCGCGCCGTGCCAGCGACTTCCACGTCCTGCGCTACGTGCCGGGCGAGAGCCCGCTCCACAAGGTCTGGGCGGGAACCAAGCTCGTCTGGTTTGCAGCTCTGTGCATCGGCCTGTTGCTGTGGCCTACCTGGCAGGCCGTCGGCATCGGTGTCGCCATGATGCTCGGGGCCTTCCTCGTGGCTCGCCTGCCCCGCGGGATCACTCCGCGGGTGCCGAAGTGGTTCTTGTGGGTCGTTGCCTTCGGGGCTCTGCTGGCTCTGGCTTCTGGGGGGTCGCCCTTTCTCCGCGCCGGGGCCTTGAGGTTGGGCTTCGGTGGTGTGGGGCAGTTCCTGCGTTTCTGGGCGATCACTCTGGAGATCCTGGCGGCGGCCGCACTCGTGAGCTGGACAACACCGCTGGCGGACCTGGCGCCTGCTCTGGGGCGTCTCGGCAGGCCCCTGCGCCATCTGCGGGTGCCGGTGGACGAGCTGGTAGCGGCTATCGGCCTGGCCGTCCGCTGCCTCCCCTTGCTGCTCGAGGAAGGGCGCATCCTCTCGGCCGCCCGCCGTTCGCGCCAGCTCGGAGTCACGCGGACGGCGAAATCGATGGCGCATGAAGTCGAGGACGTCATCTGGACGGCGCTTGCCAACGCCCTCCGCCGTTCGCGTGAGCTGGCCGAGGCCATCGAGGCGCGTGGCGGCGTGGCGACGGCCGTCCCGGAGAAACACAAGCTGGCGGCGCGGGACGGATGTTTCTTGGCTCTGGCGGCTGCCACTATGGCTGCGATGGCTCTGCTGCGATGAGCGTCAAGCCGAAGGCACCACGGCCAGTCGCCCGCCCGTACACTTCGATTTGTGGAGCAGCAGTCAGCTGTGCAGCGCCGCCTCATAGAGGTGCACCAACGGCTCGTGCAGGCGCGGCAGGAGCTTGCCCAGATCGAGGAGCAGCTCGACGTCTTCGTAGACACGGCCGAGGACGCCCGCATCCGATCGCTCGTGTCCGAGACTCCGCTCGCCAACAAGGAGTGGAGCGAGGCACGCCGGCACGCCGAGGCCTGGACGCGGAGCCGCGACGACCAGCTGGCACGGGTGGCCGACCTCGAGCGAACGCAGGGCGAACTGGCGGGCAAGCTCGCGTTCTGAGGACACTCGATTAGGCACGAGACGCCGTGTCGTACGCTGGCCCACCAGCCGCATAACCTTGACTAGAAGGCGGTGCGCCCCGAGCAGAAGGACGCCCCCGAGCAGAAGGAGCTGAGCACTTGGCCAGGACCGTCGTCATCGCCGAAGACGAAGCGATCGTGCGCCTCGACTTGCGCGAGATCCTCGAGCAGCAGGGCTTCGAGGTCGTGGGCGAGACGGGTCGAGGAGACGAAGCGGTCAACCTTGTCAAGGAGCACGCTCCTGACCTGGTGATTCTCGACATCAAGATGCCCGGCCTCGACGGGCTCTCGGCCGCCAGGGACATCAACGCCAACCGGAAGACGGCCGTTCTCGTCCTCACTGCGTTCTCTCAGCGCAACTTGATCGAGGAAGCGCGCGACGCTGGTGCGTTGGCATACCTGGTCAAACCTTTCCAGCAAGAGGAGTTGCTACCGGCGATCGAAGTGGCACTCGGCCGCTTCGCCGAGATGCAGGCCCTCGAGGCGGAGAATTCTGCCCTGGCCGGTGAGAAGCGCAGCCTCGAGGAGCAGTTGGAGACGCGCCGCTGGGTCGACAGGGCCAAGGGGAAGCTGATGGACGACCACTCGATGGGCGAGGCGCAAGCCTTTTCGTTCATTCAGCAAACGGCGATGAGCAGCCGCACGACGATGCGCGAGGTTGCCAAGTCGATCGTGGACGGCACCCTCGAGCCTTAGGGCTCCCAGAACGGCGGTCTGCCCAAGGCCGGTCGCCGAGCGGCAACAGCCACTCCGCAAACAGCGCCGTAGAGTGTCCCTCGGTGGCCACCTACCTCCTCCTCGACGGGCACTCGCTGGCCTACCGCGCCTGGTTCGCTCTCCAGGACGCCGACTTGACCACAGCGTCCGGACAGCGGACGGCGGCTGTCTACGGGTTCACGCAGATGCTCGGTCGGCTGCTGGAGGATCACTCGCCCGCCGGAATGGCCGTCGTCTTCGACAGGCCCGAGCCGACATTCCGCCACGGCATCGCCGACGACTACAAAGCGGGGAGGGCCGAGACCCCTGAACCGCTGCGCGAGCAGCTGGGACTGATCCGCCAGGTCGTCGAGACGCTCGGCGTGCCGGCGGTCGACTACGCCGGCTACGAGGCCGACGACGTCTTGGCGACACTGGCGTCCCGCCTCGAAGCGGCTGGTGAGCAGGTCATCATCGTGACAGGGGACCGTGACGCCTACCAGCTCGTCAGCGACCCCGGCATCCGGGTCCTCTACAACCGGCGAGGCGTCACCGACTACGTGCTCTACGACGAAGCCGGGATCGAGGGGCGGACAGGGGTCAGGCCCGACAGGTACCCGTTGCTGGCCGCCCTGCGTGGGGACCCGTCCGACAACTTGCCCGGCGTCCCCGGCGTGGGGGAGAAGACCGCCGCCAGGCTCGTCAACACCTATGAGGACATCGACGCGCTCTTCGCCCACCTGGACGAGCTGACCCCAAAGTTGCGGTTGTCGCTGGCCGAGTGCGAGGCCCGTGTCCGCCAGAACTTCGTGCTCACACCGCTGGTGCGCGACGTACCTGTGGAGGTCGAGCTCGAACAGATGCGTTTCGGGCGATCGGACAGGGAGGCACTCGATCGCCTGTTCAAGTTGCTGGAGCTGCGGGTGCCGCGGGACAAGATCACCAAGGAGCTCGACCGCCTGGAAGGCGTGCCGGGCGGCGTGCCGTCGATGCCCGCCACCGCCCCGGCTGTGCCAGAGGTGGACATCGTCGACTTGGCCGAGCCGGACATGGCAGCCGCCTGGCTGTCTGCTCTCCTCGCAGGCGGAGGCAGCCTGGTGCTGGAGCCGGAGTGGGCAGGGCCGCCAGGTCGCTCGGTCATCACCGGTCTGGCTCTGGCCGCCCTTCCAGTTGCCGGGGCCAGCCCCCCCGGCGTCCTGGCGGTCGGGTGGCTCGCCGGCCCGCTTCTCTTCGACGACACGGTGCGGGCAGCGCTGGAGACCATTCTTTGTGCGCAAGACGCCGGTGGCGGTCGGGTAGTCACGTACCGCGCCAAGGAGCTGATGAGGGCACTGTCGCCACTCGGTCTGCGTCTCGACGGGCTCGACCTCGACGTGGCCGTTGCCGGCTACCTGGCCGATCCGGCGACAGGCCAGTCATCGCTAGAGCTCTTGGCCGGCTCAGCCTCAGCTCTGGTATCGGGTCGGGGAGTGGCGGCGCGCTCGACCAAGCCAGTCGAGGCGGTGGAGCAGCTGGGCTTCGACCTGGATGGAGGTGCCGGCGCAGAGGCTCTGCTTGGCGCCGAGTCGACCGACGACCTATCCGACGCGATGCCTACGGCCAGACGGGTGGCTCTCCTGGCCTCGCTGGCGCCGACTCTGCGCACTGCGCTGCACGACGCCGGCGCCGAGCGCCTCTACTCGGAGGTCGAGCGGCCGCTCATCGGCGTGCTGGCCAAGATGGAACTGGTAGGAGTGGCCGTCGACGTCCCCTGGCTCGAGGGCATCAACAGTGAGCTCACAGACCAGGTCGCCGCCCTCGAAGCCGACCTGTGGCGGTTGGCGGGCGAGGAGTTCAACGTCAACTCGACTCACCAGCTGAGACGCATACTGTTCGACAAGCTCGGGCTGGCCCCGCAAAAGCGCACCAAGACCGGGTACTCAACCGACGCCCAGACACTCGAGCGGATGCGGGGTGACCACGAGATAGTCGACACTCTCTTGGCCTATCGAGAAGTCGAGAAACTCCGCTCCACCTACGGCACAGGCCTCCTCTCTGAAGTTGCCCCGGACGGCCGCATCCACGCCAGCTTCAACCAGACGGTGGCCCGCACTGGGCGACTGTCGTCCGACCAACCGAACCTTCACAACATCCCGGTACGGAGCACGCTCGGGCGGCGCTTCAGGCAGGCATTCGTGCCGGCGCCGGGATGCGAGCTCCTTGTCGCCGACTACGACCAGATCGAGTTGCGGGTGATCGCCCACCTGGCTGAGGACCCTGGGCTCGTGGAGGCATTCCGTACCGGCCTCGACATCCACAACGCCACGGCGTCGCGGGTCTTCTCCGTCGACCCGGCCGACGTGACACCAGCCATGCGATCCAAAGCCAAGATGATCTCCTACGGGCTCGCCTACGGGATGGAGGCTTACGGGCTCTCGCAGCGCCTGGCCGTGCCGGTCGAGGAGGCGGCTGCCATCCTTGCGCAGTACTTCAGCGCCTTCCCCAACGTGAAGGAGTACATGAGCAAGACCGTGGCCGAAGCCCGCATGCACGGCTACACCGAGACCCTCTTCGGCCGCCGCCGCTACCTGCCTGAGCTCGACTCGCCGAACTTCCGCGTGCGCCAAGCTGCCGAGCGCCAGGCGATGAATGCCGGTATCCAGGGATTGGCCGCCGACATCTTCAAGGTGGCCTTGGTACGCCTCGACGCCGAGCTGGTGGAGCGTGGCCTGCGGAGCCGCATCGTCCTCCAGGTGCATGACGAGGTCCTGGTCGAGAGCCTGGCCGAAGAGGCTGACGATGTCGAGAGCCTCACCAGGATCGTCATGGAATCCGCCTGTGAGCTGGCCGTCCCGCTGGCCGTCCACGTGGCCCGCGGCCGGACCTGGGCCGAGGCCAAGGAGAGCGGCGGTAGTACCGACACCGGCGAGGACGACGATCCCCTCGGTCTGGACGGCGAGCTGGACAGCGTCATCTGAGACCTGGGACCGGCCCCTAGCTGGGCTGGTATACGATCTCAGGACACCCCCGCTTGCGGGCCGTGCCTGGCGCGGCCGAAAGGCGGTGGTTGTCACACCAAATCCCATCCATTGCCGAGGGCAGTTCGCGGTCTTGAGCGGCTCACCGGCCCGACGAGTTACCGAAGAGAGCCATTCACCTGATGTCCGTCATAGCCCCGTTGGGCCAAGAACCTGAGGAGACGTCCCGATTCGGGACCTTCGACGCCCTCGGCGTCTACATTCCGGCGCAGATCACAGAGGACGACCTCGGTGGCATGTCCTTCGAGGAAGCCGTCGACCGCACGATCGTCGAGTTCGACGACGGCGACATCGTCAAGGGGACGGTGGTCAAGGTTGACCACGACGAGGTACTGCTCGACATCGGGTTCAAGTCCGAGGGCGTCATCCCGGCCCGAGAGCTGTCGATCCGTCATGACCTTGACCCACACGAGGTCGTGTCGCTGGGCGAGGAGATCGAGGCACTTGTCCTTCAGAAGGAGGACAAGGAAGGCCGCCTGATCTTGTCCAAGAAGCGTGCACAGTACGAGCGCGCCTGGGGTGACATCGAGCGGATCAAGGAGTCCGGTGGCGTCGTCAAGGGCCCGGTCATCGAGGTCGTCAAAGGCGGCCTGATCCTCGACGTGGGTCTTCGCGGCTTTCTGCCGGCCTCCCTCGTGGAGCTCCGCCGGGTGCGCGACCTGCAGCCCTATATAGGTCGCGTGCTCGAAGCCAAGATCATCGAGCTCGACAAGAACCGCAACAACGTCGTGCTGTCTCGGCGTTCCTGGCTCGAGGAGACTCAGAAGGAGCAGCGAGGCGAGTTCCTTTTGAACTTGAAGCCCGGCGAGGTTCGCAAGGGAACGGTGTCGTCGGTTGTGAACTTCGGAGCCTTCATCGACCTCGGTGGGATGGACGGTCTCGTTCACGTCTCGGAGCTGTCCTGGAAGCATGTGGACCACCCGTCCTCGGTGGTACAAGTCGGAGACGAAGTCCTGGTGTCGGTGCTCGACGTCGACATCGACAAGGAGCGCATCAGCCTCTCGCTGAAGGCCACCCAGGTGGACCCCTGGCAGGAGTTCGCCACAAACCACCGCGTCGGCGAGCTTGTCTACGGCCGTATCACCAAGCTCGTCCCCTTCGGTGCTTTCGTGCAGGTCGGCGACGGCATCGAGGGCCTCGTGCACATATCCGAGATGGCCGCTCATCATGTCGACCTGCCGGAGCAGGTCGTTACCCCAGGAGAAGAGCTCTGGGTGAAGATCATCGACATCGACCTGCAGCGACGCCGTATCAGCCTCTCCATCAAGCAAGCCGCGGAGGGTGGCGAGGTGGCCGAGGAGTACCGCGAAGCCTTCGGCGAGCACGCCTACGACTACCAGGGCAACTACATCGGGGGCACGTTCACCGACTTCGAACCCGAGTCCGAGGCCCAGGCCGCCTTGGCGGACTACCTCGAGGAGACGGCCGCGCAGGCCACCGAGGCGCCCGCCGACGGCGCCTTCTCGGCTGCGACCGAGCCGGCCGCTGACGAGGCCCTCGCGGACGACCCCGCCGTCGACCAGGGCGTCGCCGACGAGGTGGTCGCGGACGAGCCTCTCGCCGATGAGCCTCCCGCCGACGAGCCTCCCGCCGACGAGCCTCTCGCCGACGAAGACGACGCCACCGTCTAACCCCACCGTTTAGCTTGGGCCCCGATGCGAGTCGGGGTCCCCACGGAGGTCAAGTCCCAGGAGTACCGGGT
>JBOGHW010000010.1:0-36755 GCA_050744865.1 Acidimicrobiales bacterium
CCGGCCGCGCCGTCGGTGACCGCGTTCAGCGCGCCCTTGAGCATCCGCAGCGCGAGCGGTGACTTCGCCAGCAGCTCGCGGGACCAGGCGATGGTCTCCTCCTCCAGCCGCTCGACCGGGACCACGGCGTTGACCAGCCCCATATCCAGCGCCTCGGCCGCGCTGTACTGGCGGCACAGGTACCAGATCTCGCGCGCCTTCTTCAGCCCCACGGTCGCGGCCAGCAGCCAGGACCCGTAGCCGCCGTCGAACGAGCCGACCTTCGGCCCGGTCTGGCCGAACACCGCGTTGGCCGCGGCGATGGTCAGGTCGCAGCAGACGTGCAGCACGTGCCCGCCGCCGACGGCGTAGCCGGCCACCATGGCCACCACCGGCTTTGGCAGTCGCCTGATCTGTACCTGGAGGTCGAGTACGTTGAGCCGGCCCACGCCCCTGCGGGCGACGTCGTCGTCGCCCATGTAGCCGTCGGTCCCCCGTATCCGCTGGTCGCCCCCTGAGCAGAAGGCATCCGGACCCTCGCCCGTGAGGATGATCACGCCGACGTCCGGGGCATCGCGCGCCTCGTCGAAGGCCCGTGACAACTCGAAGAGCGTCTGCGGCCTGAATGCGTTGCGCACCTCTGGCCGGCAGATGGTGATCTTGGCCACCTCGTTGGCTACCTCATAGCGGATGTCCTGGTAGGTGGCACTTTCTTTCCAATCGGCAGGCATGGGCGCCAGGCTAACCTGCCCGAGTGCCCTCTCTCATCGCCGTCGACGTACCGGGCGGTCCGGAATTCGTCGACCACTTGCGAAGGACCTGGGACGCCGGTGACGCCGTCATGCCGATCGACGTGCGCCTCTCCTCTCGTGCCAAGCAGAAGCTGGTCGAATCGATGCAACCTGCTGCTGTGATCGGCCCGGGTGGTGACTCGACCCGCCTGGCGGGCGGCGGCCTCGCCGCCCAACCGGGGGACGCCTTGGTGATGGTGACCAGCGGGACGACGGGCGAGCCGAAGGGCGTCGTGCTGACACACGCCGCCGTAGAAGCCTCGGCGCGGGCCACCAACGCCCGGCTGGGCGTCGACCCGGAACTCGACACCTGGTGGGCATGCCTCCCCGTCGCCCATGTCGGCGGCCTCTCGGTGATCACCCGTTGCCTGGTGGGGGGCGTGAGGTTCGTAGCGGTGGGTGCTTACTCTGGGGAAGGCGCCGCCCGTGCCGTCAGCGCCGGGGCCACGATGACATCGCTCGTACCCACGGCCTTCGGCCGGCTCGACCCGGCTCTGGCCGCCGCGTTCCGGCGCATCGTCCTCGGTGGCCAGTCCCCACCACCCGGCCTGCCCGGCAACGTCGTGACCACATACGGGATGACCGAGACAGGCAGCGGCGTCGTCTACGACGGGCTCCCTCTCGGCGGGGTCGAGGTCCGCATCGCCGAGGCGACGGGCGAGATCGAGGTCCGCGGCCCCATGCTCTGCCGGGGTTACCGCGACGGCTCGGACCCCAAGGGCACCGGCGGTTGGCTGCGCACCGGGGACAGCGGCTCGATCGGCGAAGACGGCCACCTCGCTGTGCACGGCCGGTTGTCGGACATGATCATCACCGGAGGCGAGAACGTCTGGCCGCTGCCGGTCGAACAGGCGCTACGTGCCGACGCCGACGTGGAGGACGCAGTGGTCGTCGGCATTCCCGACGCCGAGTGGGGACAGCGGGTGGTGGCGTACCTGGTCGTGCGCCCTGGCGCCGCCGCGCCGGACATCCTGCTGCACCGGCTGCGCCAGCTCGTCGCGAGAGACCATGCCTGGTTTGCCGCCCCCCGGCAGATCGTGGTCGTGGGCCAGCTGCCGAGGACGGCGCTCGGCAAGGTCAGAAAGACCGCCCTCGACCCAGCCGGCCTGCCCTCTGCGTTCGTATGAGAGCGGCCAGCCTGCCCCAACGGCCGATCAGTCGAAGACGACGACTCCTCGTACGTTCCTGCCCGCTCGCATGTCGCTGTAGCCCTCGTTGATGTCGTCGAGGCTGTAGGTCTTGGTGATCAGCTCGTCGAGCAGCAGCGACCCATCGCCGTAGAGCGTGAGTATGCGGGGGATGTCGGCTCGCGGGTTACCGCCACCGAAGAGCGAGCCGCGAATCTCCTTCTGCCACAAGGTGAGCTCGAACAAGCTCAGGGACACCTCGGACTGCGAGAAGGGGGCTATCGCCGTCACGACGACGGTCCCACCTTTTTTGACGAGCGACATGACAGGGGCGAGGAGGTCGCCCGTCGCGACGCCAGTGGTGATGATCGCCGAGTCGGCCATCTCACCGCGCGTCATCTCGTTCACGAGGGCGTAAGCAGCGTAGACGTCCTTGGCGACGTGAGTCGCCCCGAACCTCTTGGCCAGCTCGTGCTTGAACTCGACGGGATCGACGGCCACGATCCAGCGTGCACCCGCCATCCGGGCGCCCTGCACAGCGTTGGCCCCGATACCCCCGACACCCACCACGACCACGACGTCGCCCGCTCCAACGCGGGCGGTATTGACGGCCGAGCCCCAACCCGTGGCGACGCCGCAGCTGACGAGAGCGGCCTTGTCGAGGGGGATCTCCGGGTCGATCTTGATGAGCGACGACTCGTGCAGGACCTGGTGCGAGGCGAAGCAGCCGACTAGCGACATGGGCGCCAGGCCTTGCCCGTCGGCGAACATGCGATGACGACCGTTGGCTATCGGTGTCCCGAGCATGAGGTGGGCACCGAGGTCACAGAGGTTCTGCGACCCGCTGACACATGGCCGGCACCTGCCGCAGCTCGGGATGAAGCTCATCACGACGTGGTCGCCGGGCTGGAGGCTCGTGACATGCTCGCCCACGCTCTCCACGACGCCTGCGCCTTCGTGCCCGCCAACGGCCGGCAGGGCCATGGGTATGTCTCCGGTCACGATGTGCTCGTCCGAGTGGCAGAGGCCCGCTGCCGACATCCTCACGAGGACTTCTCCTGGTTCAGGGTCGTCGAGCTGGACGTCGGTGACTTTCCACTCTTCGTTCAATCCCCAAAGAACCGCTGCTCTGGCTTGCATCACAACTCCTCCCACGTCGTCGGTGCATCACGCTCTTCGGGCGTCGCGTGGGGACGTGGGCGGTGCTCACATCTCAGCGGCGGCCTCGAGCTGCCGCTCCGGCCCCTCGTGGCGACGGTAGCACCGCTGTCTCAGCGTGCGGTGAAGCCGGCGTCGACGGCAAGCACGGCGCCGGTGACGCCGCTGGCGGCCGGCGAGCACAGCCACACGACGGCCTCGGCGACCTCGGAGGGGTCGAGCAGCCGAGGGTCGAGGTGGTGAACAGCCAGCTCTTCTGGGCTGTCCAGGCCGTACAGGGCGGCGCTGGCCGACAACCCTTCGGTGCGAGTCGAGCCCGGCGCGACGGCGTTGGCGGTGATGCCCTCAGGGCCAAGCTCGGCCGCCAGGCTGCGGACGTAGCCGACGACTCCATGCTTGGCCGCCGCATAGGCGCTCAGTCGTGGCAGGCCGACTGACGACGACGCCGAGGCGACAGCTACGAAACGTCCCTGCCGCGGCTGCGGCCTGGCCAGCAAGGCCGGCACGGCGGCATGAGCCAGGCGGTGCACTCCGAGCAGGTTCACGTCGAGGACTGCTGACCACAGGCCGTCGGGTGTTTCCCAGCTGTTCGGCCCGCCGCCCACTACGCCTGCCACCGCGACGGCAATGTCCACGCCGCCGAAGCGCTCGACCGCCAACGCCACTGCGGCGTCCATCGCCCCCTGGTCGCGGACGTCGCCAAGCAACGAAACGGTACCGTCTCCGCAGGCGGCCACCGTTGCCTCAAGGTCGCCGGCGGTAGCCAAGTGGTAGGCGATGTTCGGGTCGTCGGCGCAAGCGTCGACGAGCACGAGCTGCCATCCGGCGCGGGCACCGAGCACTGCGCATGCAGCGCCTATACCCCGGGCGGCACCCGTGATGACGGCAACGGGAGCACTCACTGCACGGAACCCCTCTCGCTGGCGGGCAAGATCTCACCCCAGGCGGCGAGCGCTGCGAGGACCTCGTCAGCCGCCGTGGCGGCGCCGACGGCCAAGGCTCGGCTCTGCGGACGCTCTCGCCCGGCTCCTGTCAGCGCCAGGATCCTGTCCAGTGCTCCTGGGCCTGGCGGCGGCGGCACGACGTGCGAGCGGGGCGAGTACGGTGCGACGCCGGCGGGCTCGACCGGGTCGGGCATGCCGCTGCCCGGCGGCGCCTGTACTACGGCGATGTCCGCAGCGGCGGCGTCGAGGGTTCGCACGAGCGGGGCCCGCCGCAGCCGCGCCGATACGCCCTCAACCGACAAGACGGCGGGGGGCCGCACCCGCAGCACCTCGCGGCGACCGCCGTCGAGGCGACGCACGACCCTCAAGCCCGCCGAAGGGCTTTCCCCGACTTCGAGCGCGACGAGGCCGAGCGCCTGAACCGCATCGAGCTCGGCCGCCAGGAATGCCGGGACCGAGCCGCTGCCCCTGTCGATGCTGGCGTCGCCGCAGACGACCAGTGCCTGAGCCGCCGGCACGACCTGGCGTATGGCGCGCGACAGGCAAGCCGCCACGCCGTCACTCCTGGCAGTCTCGCTGACATCGACGCGGCAGGCGCTCGAGGCGCCGGAGGCCAGGGCGTCCCTCAACACCGTGCCGGTTGCCGAGCCGCCGGCAGACAGGGCGACGACTTCCACCCCCCAGGCGTCACTGCACCGCAGCGCCCACTCGAGAGCTGCCAGATCCGCAGGCGAGGCGCCGACAGAGCGGGGATCCGCCGTAACGGCGCCGCTCAAGGGGTCGACCGAAGAACGGAGAGCCACGCTCTTCAGGCAGACCACGCAGACCACGTCAGGTGTACCGGTAGACGACACCGGAGCCTCCTTCCGGGTAGGCCCAGGTGATAGCGCCCTCTGTGTTGCAGACGAGGTAACAGGTCCAGCACTCGAAGCACTGCTCGTAGTTGAACAAGATGCCGCCGTCGGCAGTCGGCACGAAGAGCCCGGCCGGGCATGCCGTCACGCAGACCCGGGTCGTGCAACCGCGGCACGAGTCGCCGTCGATCGTGATGTGCGCCAAAGGGGCGACGCGGAACTCCGCCGTAGCCATGCGATCCTCGAAGGCGACGGCACCCTGGCCCGTCACTGCATCACCCGAATGTCCTGATAGCTGCCCAGCCGTCGCGGACCAGGTCGCGCCGGCGCACTCCAGCCCTGGCGGCCTCGCTGCGAAGCAGGTGACGCAGACCGGCCTTGGGGGACGGGTTCGTGACGGTGAACATCTGCTCCACAAGATTGCACACCAATGCCGGGTACCTGTGCTGGACCCTGTCCGACAGCATGAGCCGGGGGGCTCGCGCAAGGGCCTTCAGGTCCGCCAGGACAAAGCCGTCCTGCAAGCGCCCCCGGTAAGCCCGCAGCAGCGCCTTCTCGCCCGTCTCGCCGACCCGCAACGAGTCGGCGGCGGCTTGTCCTGCCGCCGCACCCGAGGCGATGGCGAAGTTGACACCCTCCAGCCAGATGCCCGCCGCCAGGCACATCCCTGCCGCATCGCCGGCCACGAGCAGGCCGGCTCCTGCCAGCTTCGGCGCCATCGACAGACCCGCTTCGGGAATGAGGTGGGCGCCGTACTCGAGGAGGTCTGCGCCATCGACGAAGGGGGCGATGGCCGGGTGAGCTTTGAACGACGCCAGCACGTCTTCGGGCCGCAAGCCTGATGCGGCCAGCGACGGCAAACTGAGTACGAGGCCGACCGACAACGTCTCGCTGTTCGTGTAAAGGAAGCCGCCGCCCGCGATGCCCGAGGTGCCGCCCAGGATCTCGAAGTCGGCCCCTTCCCCCGGCGACACAGCAAAACGCCGCTCGATCTCGCCCGCCGGCATCGCCAGCACCTCCTTGACGCCGAGGGTGTAGTCGCCGGCTACGGGCTTGCCGGCAAGCCCGGCTTGTTTGGCGAGGAAGGAGTTGACGCCGTCGCAGGCGATGACCACCCCTGCGACCAGATCCCCCTCCGGCCGGTCGGTGCGGACTCCGGACACCGTCCCGTCGCCCGCCTGCAGCAGCCCGGTGACGGTGGTCGAGGGAACGAGCACAGCTCCTGCCGCCACCGCCTTGGAAGCCAACCAGCTGTCGAAGTGCGGGCGCAGGGCGGTGGCTCCGTTGAACGGCTCGTCTGCCCAGGCAGCCGAACGGAAGTCGACCGCCAGGGACTGGGTCTCGGTGAGGACCATCGTGGCACGGCGGGTGACCAGGCGCTCCAGTGGCGCCTCGTGGCGCCAGCCTGGCACCAGCTCGTCGAGCACACGGGGGTACACGACGCCACCGAAGAGGTTCTTCGAGCCGGGAAACGGGCCCCTTTCGACCAAGCAAACTCTCCTGCCGTTGCGAGCCAGGCAGAGGGCGGCGGCCGAGCCCGCCGGCCCGGCCCCGACGACGATCGCCTCGAACTGCTCAGCCATCGTCGCCCTCGGCCGACCCGGCCAGCCGAGCGGCCAGAACGGCCAGCAACTCGTTGGCGTCCGTGACAAGCGCGAGGTCGGCCATGTCCATCATCGGGCAACCGGCGTCGAGGTTGACGGATATGACGTGGTCCGGCGCACCGAGGCCGCCCAGGTGCTGGGCGGCTCCTGACACCCCGAAGGCGACATAGCACCTCGGTCGCACAGCGACGCCTGTCGTGCCGATCTGGCGCTCGTGCCCGAGCATCCCGGCATCGGTGACCACCCGGGTCGCGCCGACCGAGGCACCCAGAACAGCGGCCACGGCGTTCAAGTTCTGGATCGACTCGGGGTTGCCGATCCCGGCGCCTGCCGCGAATATGCGAGTGGCCTCGGACAGATCCATGGTCACCGGATCAGCCTCTAGGACGGTGACGAGCTCGGCCTCGCGGTTGGCGGTGTCGGTGTCTGTGTCGGTGTCGGCGTCGTGTCCCGGCTGCAAACCGATCGGCTTCTGTGCCTCCGCGACCTCACCCGAGGAAGCCGATGCAACGTGCTGGGGCGATCCGGCCCGGTCGGTCCCGGCGGCGCCCGCCCGAGGTAGCAGCGTGGCCACGAACGGCACCTCGCACCTGAACCGAGCCACTTGGCGTCCCTGGTGGCGAACGACCCAGCACTCCGCCTCGAGGACGCGCAGAGCACCCGCCATCAGCGGTCGGCCCAGCTCGGCGGCCAAGCGGGGGGCGAGGTCCCGGCCGTCGGGCGAAGCCGGTAGCACAATGGTGCCCTCGGCCTGCAGCCGGGGCGCCAGCCGGCGGGCCCAACTGCCAGGACCGAAGCCAGGAAGCTCCAAGGAGAGCACCTCGCGCCCAGCGCCGGCTCGGGCAAGCCGCTCGGCTGCCTGCCCGGCCCCATCGCCGGCCAGGACGGCGCGGCCGCCGGCCTCTTGCACAGCGGCTTCCCCGCCGGCTGCCGGCTCGCCTGCCCGCACCGGGACGACGGCGATCACGACTGCACCAGCTCGAGAAGTTGCTCGGCTTCACGAGCGCCCTCGAGGACGGCCGAGTGAGCCCGCCGCGGGGCGACGCAGTCGCCGGCTCGGGCAACTCGGAGGTCCGGGAGGCCGGCCAGGATCCGGTACAGCTCGTCCTCGGGCTCGGGGGGCACGGCCAACACCGCCCAGGCCGCCCGGCGCTGTTCCATCTCCCCTGTCGGATGGTGGAGCACCAGGAGCACACCGTCCTCGGCACCCGTGACCACTCGGTCGGCGGATTGCACGATCTTCTTGGCGAAAGCCCGCATGTTGAAGCCTTCGAGATCAAGCGTGACGCCGAGATCCTGGCCGACGACCATCCCCGGCGTCACTATCTCGACGCTGCAGCCGCGGTCTGCCAGCAGTTCGGCAACGCTCGTTGCCTGGTGAAAGCCGATCTCGTCAACGACGAGGACGTCGCCGGCGGGCGAGGCCGAGCCAGCCAGCACTTCGACGACGTCCGCCACGCCGATGCCTTGCGCCACGGCGGAGTCGGCCCAATAGGGGCGGCGTGGCCGGGATCCGGTGGCGACGAGCACGAAGCGACCGCCCCAGTCGGCAACGGTGGCGGCCGTGGCCTCGACGCCGAAGTTGATCGTGACTCCGAGCTCCCTGCACTCGTGCAACTGGTTGCGGACGAGGTCGCCGAGCTCGGCACGGTTGGGCACGGTAGCAGCCAGCCGGACCTGCCCACCGGCTTGGCTCGCCCGCTCCAGCACTGTCACGTCGGCACCGGCGCCCGCTGCTGCGATGGCCGCTTGCAATCCCGCCGGCCCGGCTCCGACCACGAGCAGGCTCCGCCGCGAAGCGGCCGCAGAGTGGTGACGCCGGCTCGCTCGATGGGCGGCCTCTCGCCCCGTGAGCGGGTTCTCGATGCACCCGAGCCACCTGTTGAGGCCCATCCGCCCGACACACTCCTGGTTGCACGAAAGGCAAAGCCTGAGCGACTCGGTCCGCCCCGACCTCGCCTTGGCGGCGAAGTCGGCGTCGGCGATCTGGCCGCGCACGACGCCGACCAGGTCGCAGTGGCCATCTTGCAACGAGCGCTCGGCCTGCGCAGGGTCCTTGAACCGCCCTACCCCGACGACAGGCAACGAGATGGCAGCGCGGATGGCCGAGGGAATGAAGCTGGCGTAGCCAGGTGGCACGTGCATCGAGGCCTCGATCATGAACAGGGTGGCCGTCGCCACGCCGATCGAAGTGTTGACGTAGTCGGCGCAACCCTGCGCCTCGACCATCTTGGCGACGGCGACTGCCTCGTCGATGGTCGATCCGCCTTCGATGAGCTCGTCGCCGCACAAGCGAACGCCGACAGCCATACCCCGACCTACAGCCGCGCGTACGGCTTCGAGCAGCTGGAGGAGGAGGCGGGCCCTGCCGTCGAGCGAGCCTCCATACGAATCCGTCCGCAGGTTCGTCGCCGCAGACAGGAAGCCCCGTACGATCGACGAGTGAGAGCATTGCAGCTCGATCCCGTCGAAGCCGCCTTCCTTGCAGTGAGCCGCGACGGTGACGTAACCGGCGACGATCTCGGCGATCTCGTCTTCTGTCACTGCGTGCGGCACTTCTCTGAACAGCGGGTCCGCCACCGGCGAGGGCGCCCAGACGGGCAGGCGCGTGTACATGCCAGACGCTTGCCCGCCGTTGTGGTTGATCTGAGCGAAGATCGGGACGCCGTGGCGGTGAACGGCCTCGGTGATCCGCCTGTACCCGCCAACGACGTCGCCGTGGTAGCCGTGAATGAGCTTCTCGTACGGCCAGTCCGTCGGGTGCGTCGAGTGCTCCTCGGTGATGATGAGCCCGGCCCCGCCTGCAGCTCGGGCTGCGTAGTAAGCGGCGTGCTGAGCGCTTGGCCGGCCGTCTTCGGCGTAGTTGGTGAGGTGTGCCGCGAACACAATGCGGTTGTCCAGTGTCACCGGGCCCAACCGCAAGGGCGAGAACAGCAGTGGGTAGCGCTGGCTCGGCGTCATGCCGGCAGGCTCTCGCGGCGCCGGAGCGGAAGACCCATCGCGACGCGCCGGCCTTCGAGAACCGCTTCCAGAACGGTGCGGGGGGCTACGGCGTCACCCGCCGCGAACACAGAGCCGCGGCCCGCCACCGCCTTGAGGAGAGCGTCCTCGGGCAAACGGTGGCCGGCGTCAACCAGCACGGTTGCGTCCACGGTTCGCAGCTCGCCGGAATCGCGTGCCTCGATCGTCACCGCACCGGGCGCGACCGATCGGAGAAGCGAGCGGCGCAGAACCTCGACGCCGGCTTGCTGCAGGCGGACGCTCGCAGGCGCCAAGTCGCCAGTGCGAGCCAGCTGCTCGCCCGCTACGAACTCGGGCGTGACCAAGACGACCGACGAACCAAGCGACGCCAGGTGCTCGGCCGTACCGACACCGATAGGCCCGCCTATCGGATCGTAGACAACAGCCGGGCTGGGAGGTGCCGTGCCGGCATGCGGGTCAGCCGCCAGGACCTCGGCCGCCGTCAGGACCGAGGCAAACGGCTCGACGCCATAGGAGCGCCGCCCGGCGCGGCCGCCGGTGCAGAGCGCTACTGGCCCAGGGTGGGCGTCGAGCTCCTCGAGGGCGGTCTCGTGCTCGGCCACCAGCTCGACGCCGGCCAGGCGGCACTCTTGCTCCAGCCAGTCTGCAAGCAGCGCGAGCCGAGAGCGGCCAGGCAACCGGCTGGCGACCCGCAGCATGCCGCCGAACACCTCGCCGCGCTCGAGGACCGTCGCCGGGATCCCGCGAAGAGAAGCCACACGGGCACACTCGAGGCCCGCCGGGCCGCCACCGACCACGAGCAGCCTGGCGGGACCACCCGGGCTAGACCCCAGGAAGGCGATCGGTGGACGCTCGGTCCGCCAGTCAGGAGCTCTGGGCTCGACAGTCTCGTAGCCTGACTGGGGCTCGGCCATGCACGAGACGAGGGGGTTGCGCACGTCTCGCACCTGGCAGGCCTGATTGCACAGGGTGCACGGCCTGACCCTGTGAATGTGCCCTCCTGCCACCTTCAGGCCGAGCTCGGCGTCGGCGACGAAGGCGCGCGTCATCTCGACAAGATCGGCCACCCCGTCACTGACGAGGGCGGCAGCGACAGTCGGGGCGACCACAGATCCCTGGGCGATCACCGCCACCGAAGCCGGCAAGGCCCCTCGGACGAGCGCCGTCGCCTCCCGGTTGAAGGCCTCGTGGACGTGGCCGTCGGGCCTCGTGGCGCCTGTCCCGTAGGCCGACCCCCGCACGACTGTCACGTAGTCGAATCCCTGCTCGGCGACGAGCCCGGCAAGCATGGTTGCCGCCGCTTCGGGTACCAGGCCCGCCCAGGGTGCGAGCTCGTCGCAGCTGAAACGCAGCCCGACGACCGCTTGGCCGGATGCCCCCCTCACGGCTTCGAGCACTTGGCGCAAGACAAGCGCACGGTCCGACCCGAAGGCATCCTGGCGCTGGTTCGTGAGCCCCGAGCAGAACTGGCGGAGCAGGCTCCACTGGCCGGCATTCACCTCGACGCCGTCGCAGCCGGCGGCCAGAGCCAGTTGAGCAGCCTGCCTGAAGCCGTCCACCAGGACGGCAGTGTCCTCGGTGTCCATGGCCTTGGGCACCTCTCTTGTGGCGACGTCGGGAACGTTCGACGGCCCCCAGAGCGCCCGCTGGCCATAAGCGCTCGACCCTTGCCCGCCGGAGTGGCCGAGAGCCGCCACGACGAGACTGCCGTAGGAGTGGCAGGCATCGGCGACCGCCTCCCAACCGTCGGCGCACTCGGCGGCGAGCGGGGCCCTCTCGTAGGGCCAGTCGGACGAGTCCACAGAAGCCTCCTCGACGACCACCACGCCCGCCCCGCCCAGGGCTCTGGCCCGGTAGTAGGCGACGTGCCGCTCCGACAGCCGACGGCCGCGGCCGAGGTTGGTCTCGTGGGGCCCGAAGACCAGGCGGTTGGCAGCGGTGGCGTTGCCGAGCCTTACGGGCTCGGCCAGCACCTTCACGTGTGCGAGGTGGGACGGCGAAGGCCGAAGGCCACGGGCACCGGGCGTCCCGGCCTGCCGTGGTCAACGCCGGGAGACGGCACTGCCGCACCTCGGCTGGCACCGGCCGCGGCGAGCGCAGTCTCTCCATGCCCGAGCACGCACTCCGGATCGGGGCCGTCGAGCGGCAGGCCGGTGAAGAACTTGGCAGCCATGCATCCGCCGTGGCAGGTACCGAACGCCCCGCAGGCGTTGCAGGGGCCGCCTCTCGACGGCTCGCGGAGGCCGGCGAACAGCTCGCTCTGCCGCCACACGGCCGCGAAGCCTCCCGGCTGCCGGATCGATCCGGCACTGAAGTCAGGGTGCATGACGAACGGGCAGGCGTAGACGTCTCCCACCGGATCGACCAGGCAGACGACCCGGCCGGCTCCGCACAGGTTCAAACCGGGCAGAGCTTGCGCGCCGAGAGGTCCCAGGTGGAAGAAGGAGTCACCCGTCAGCACCGATGGGTTCGAGGTGAGGAACTCGTAGACGCCGCGTTGCTGGTCTGACGTCGGGCGCAGCTCGTGCCAGACGGCGGCGCCTCGACCTGACGGGCGGAGGCGAGTGACTCTCAACTCCGCACCGAAGCGGCCAGCCAGGGCCAACATCTCGTCAAGCTCGCCGGCGTTGCGCCGCGTCACCACGACGCTGAGCTTGAAAGGGCCGAAGCTCGCCTCGGCAAGGTGCGCCATGGCGCGCACGGCCGTGGAGAACGTGCCCTCGCCCCGCACCGGGTCGTTGGTCTCCGGCGAGGCGCCGTCCAAACTGACTTGTATGTCGACGTAGTCCATGGCTGCGAACCGGCGGGCGCGCCCCGGCGTCATCGTGGTGCCGTTAGTGGAGAACTTCACGCCGACCTTGCGAGCCACGGCGTACTCGACGAGCTCGACGAAGTCGGGGCGTAGAGTCGGCTCGCCTCCTCCGATGTTCACATAGAACACGTTCATCCCGGCCAGCTCGTCCACCAGCCGCATCGCCTCTGCCGTGGTCAGCTCGTCCGGGTCCCGCAACCCGGAGCTGGACAAGCAGTGCACGCACGAGAGGTTGCAGCCGTAGGTGAGCTCCCAGGTGAGGCATATCGGAGCCGCCAAGCCCTTGGCCAGCTGGTCCGCCAGCCGTTCAGGCGGCACTCGTGACGTCCCTTTGTCGTAGGAGCCCGCTTGAGTAAAGGGACTCGAGGGCGTGTGACATTGCCGGCAGGCGATCGGAGCCGATCTCCAACTCTTGCATGGAAGCCTCAGCCGAGTCGTGAGACGAAAGCGACTCCACGAGCTCGACTAGCTCGAGCGACCGGAGGAAGGTCAAGCGTCGGTTGCCGTAGTGGTAGGCGAGCGCCCCGAACGGCTCCATCCGGAGCGCGACGTCGGGATGCAGCTCGTACGCCTTGGCCGGGTCCCAACCCGGCTCAGTAGACCCCACACATCCCATCGATGGATATCTCCTCGACGAGCAGCTCCTCTTCGACGACCACGCCGCTGGCCACCTCGCCGCAGGCAACTGGCCCACCCGACGGGTCGAGCACAGCTACGCCGGCAGACTGGCTGCGTGCAGCTTGCTCGCTGGCCGATTTGGCGCCGGGAGAATTGGTGCGCGGCGACTGGGCGCTGGGCGTTTGGGCGGCGTCAGGCTGTGGAGCGCTGGGCGATTGGGCGCTGCGTGCCTCGCCCGGCGCCGTCTCGGTGACCGTCATGTGATGCCTCCGATGTCGAGGCCCGAGGACCGGGCACTTGATGGCTGTGGCGCCGATGATAGTGAGGCTGGCGGCACACCTCCTATTCCCGTCCGCCCGCGCCTGTCCTCACCGGGTCGGCGGGCTCCGGGTCCGGCTATCCCGTCGGCTCACAAGACGGAGTGGCGCGCCCCCGTAGCCTGCCCCGCAGCAGGCCCCCACCCACCGCCGCCGTAGCCTCCTTGCCATGGGAGAACCAGAGAGCCGCGCAGCCATGGGACGACCCGAGGACCAGGCCGGCCACAAGGACCGGCCCGCACACGAGAACCGGCTGGCGCTCGCGACCAGCCCGTACCTCCGCCAGCACCGGCACGACCCCGTCGACTGGTTTCCCTGGGGGGAGGCGGCGTTCTCGAAGGCGAGGGAGCTCGACCGCCCTCTGTTCTTGTCTATCGGGTACTCGGCTTGCCACTGGTGCCACGTGATGGGACACGAGTCCTTCGCCGACCCCATCACGGCAGCCGAGATGAACGACTTGGTTGTGGCTGTCAAAGTCGACAGAGAAGAGCGCCCTGACGTCGACGCCGTGTACATGGAGGCCGTGCAGGCGGCCACTGGCCACGGCGGCTGGCCGATGAGCATCTTCGCCACGCCGGACGGGCGGCCATTCTTCACGGGTACGTACTTTCCGAGGGACGGGGGTCGGGGAGGACCTACGTTTCGGGCGGTGTTGGCAGCAGTCGGCAATGCCTGGAAGACCCAGCGCGAAGCCCTAGACCAGCAGGCTGACCTGCTTCGCGACACTGTGGCACGCCGGCTGGCGCCCTTGCCGGCCGATGTCACGGCACCCGAGCGGGCGGCAGGTCCAAGCCTGCGGACAGAGCCCGGGGGCATCTCGATAGTGGACGCGGCGCCGGGCAGAGGCCGAGCTGCTGCTGCTCTCGAGGCCGCCTGCGCCCAGCTGAGCGAGATGTTCGACCCTGTCGAGGGCGGCTTCGGCAGGGCGCCCAAGTTCCCGCAGCCGCTGCTGCTCGACCTGCTGCTGACGGCTCACGTAGAAGGGATCGGCCGGGATCTCGAGCCCGCCCCGCTGGAGATCGTGTCGGCAACTTTGGACGCCATGGCTGCCGGCGGCATCTGGGACCACCTGGGAGGAGGCTTTGCCAGGTATTCCGTGGACAGGGAGTGGCTCGTCCCGCACTTCGAGAAGATGCTCTACGACCAAGCCCTGCTCGCCCGTGTCTACCTGCACGCATGGCAGGTGACCGGCAACGAGCGCTGGCGGCGGGTGCTCGAAGAGACCATCGAGTACGTCTTGCGTGACCTGCGCACCCAAGAGGGACTGGCATCGGCAGAGGACGCCGACTCGGAGGGGCAGGAGGGGCTCTTCTATACCTGGACGCCACAGGAGGTCACAGAGACGCTGCCGCCAGAGCTGGCGTCTGCCGCTCTTGATTGGTGGGGCGTCGAGCAGAGCGGGAATTTCGAGGGCCGCAGCATCCTTCGCCGCCCTTCTGGCGACACCGTTGCCCGGCCGGTTGAGATCGACCGGGCACGCCTGCTGATGCTCGAGTCCAGATCCAAGCGGGTCCGGCCGGAGCGTGACGGCAAAGTCCTGGCCGAGTGGAACGCCATGATGTGCGCAACGCTCGCCGAAGCGGCGCTGGCTACAGGCAGCGAGCCTTGGGCCGCGGCCGCGGTGGAGATCGGCAGGGTCCTGATGGCCAGGCTCCGCCGCCAAGACGGACGCGTGCTGCGAATGCCCGTCCCGGCCGAGGAGGCGGCGACGCCCGGCTATGCCGCCGACGCTGCATGGATGGCCGAGGCTTGCGTTCGCCTGGCTCAGTGCACAGGAGACGCAGGCTGGGTGACCGCCGGAACCGAAGTCGCCGTCCAGCTGCTCGAGCTCTTCGAGGATGCGGAGGCCGGCGGGCTCTTCACGACGGGGCACGATGCCGAGCAACTCGTCGTCCGCCCGCGTGATATGTACGACAACGTCATCCCCTCGGCCAACTCCGTTGCCGCCGGTACCCTCGCCCGCCTCGCTGCAATGGCCGGCCGGGACGATCTCGCCGCCGCCGGGAACCGCCTGGTCACCGCGGTCGCCTCCCTCCTGGATGCGGCGCCGACGGCCGTGCCGCAGCTGGTGCTGGCTGCTCACCTGCTCGAGGAAGGGCCGATCGAAGTGGCCGTGACCGGCGACAGGCCCGATCTGCTGGCAGAAGTCGGAGCCAGGCTCCTCCCGAGGGTGGTCGTCGCCTGGCGCGCGCCGAGTGCACCTGGGGGGACACCGGACCTGCCACTTCTCCGCGACCGCCCTCTTGGCTACGCCTACGTGTGCCGGCATGGTGCCTGTAGGCTGCCTGCCTCGACGCCCCACGGGCTCGCCACAGAGCTGGAGGCTGCCCGGCGCGGTTGAACCCCTTGCGAGACGAGAAGGAGTCGCGCCTATAGTTTGGGCGACAGTGGGCGCCAAAGGGCGCCTCACCGCGCAAAGGCGAGTTCGCCGCGAGGGGGTCTCCGTGAAGACACGCATTACGCACAGCCGGGTCCTGGTGGCCGGTGCCACCGCTCTGGTGGGGTTGCTGGTGGCCGCCAGCCCTTCACTGGCTTCCACCAGCACTACCGTGCTGCCGATCGTCGTGTCCTTCACGGCGAACAAGCAGTCGGTCCCCTACGCCGGGGCCAAGGTGGTCTTCACAGCCAAGTTGCAGTACGGGAAGAGCTGCGTGCTCTCGGTCACTCCGAGCATCACCGGGCTTCCCAAGACGGCATCCTGTGGCAAGTCCTTCGAGGTAGGCGTAGCCATCCCCGCTACGACGGCGGAGAGCCCGGTCAACTACACGTTCGTCCTCACCGTGACCAATTCCGCCGGCTCTGTCTCGTCCGACCCCAACATCCTCGTGACCCAGGGTGCTCTCCCGCCCCCGATCTCGTTCACGCCGACACCCGTCAAATTCGCCAAGACAGCCCTGACGATCTCGACGGCACCGGCGATCCTTACTGTCCACAACAACTCCACGACGACGTCCCAGACCATCAGCTCGTGGTACCCGGCGGGCACCGATCCGCAGGACTTCCAGACCACCACGACGCCTGGCGGCTGTAGCATCGATGACGAGCTGTCGCCCGGAGCCTCCTGCAACCTCGAAGTCACTTTCAAGCCACGAGGTCCGGGCCCCCGGGCGGCGACGCTGAACTTCATCGACGCCAGCTGGAACCCGAGCGTCGGAGGCACGATCGTGCCCGCCACGTTGAAGGGTACAGGCACGTACTCGCTGGCTTCGGCCTCACAAGCCAAGGTGACATGGCCCGTCTACGGCGTAGGCGTGCAGAGCAAGACGGTCACCGAGACGATTACCAACAGCGAGCCGGCCGGCGGTGCAGTGCTGGCGATCGCAAGCGTGAATTCTTGGCAGTTCGGAGGTGACGCGGCAACTGACTTCTCCGTACTCAACAACGGAGGCACTTGCAGCAACACCACTATCGACGCACAGAAGACTTGCTCGTTCACCATCCTGTTCACCCCAGGTGGTGAAGGGACCAGGACGGCGACGTTGACCCTACCGGACAACACGTCCTTTGCCGACCTGTCGATCAGCCTCTCCGGCACCGGCCAGTTCGGCACGGGGTCCTTCTCCAACCTGGTGTGCACGTCAGATTCATGCACGACGACACCTTGGGCCACTTCGGGGGGTACACCGACTTATGCCTTCGGTTCGACCCAGGTGGGGGCCGAGTCAGCCATCACCGTGCAGATAGCCGATACGTCCTCGACGGTCGGCCTCGAGCTGAAGGGCGGCGAGACCAGCGGCTCAGACCCGTACGACTTCAGGATCGGCTCCAACGGCTGTGCCTCGAACCTGAACGTCGAGACAGTAGGCGCCAGCTGCACGTTCCAGATCGTCTTCGGACCGACCACCACTGGACTGCGAACTGCTGAGCTTCAGATCTTCGACAACACGCAGGCGGGCAGCTGGACCATCGACCTCTCGGGAACAGCTCCGGTCAGCTAAGCCTTTGCGTGCCTTCAAGCCTCGTCATCTCCTGGGGTGACGCGTCCGACAGCTATAGCGGCAGCCCGGAAGTTCGTGCCTGGCGAGCGGCGGCCTACCCGTCATGGGCAGGCGCTGCACTGCCTGGTACTTGCCCCTGGGCCTGACTGGGTCGCCGTCGACTTGGCAACCGGTGCACTGTTGCGCGCACCGGTTGCCGGGGATGCCGCTCCGCTGCGTCTCGGCGCCGCGCTGACAGCCGTCGAGTTCGTGCTGGCCGCCTCGTCGCTGCCGCCCGACCCGAGTCGCCCGGAGGCCGTTCACGTCGCCGGTCCCCCCGCTCCGCTGCCAAGCCCACGCCGGCGAGCTATACGACGCCTGATGGGTCACTTGGTCAGCCAGTCTCCCGAACGCCCACTCCTCGGCACTCTCGGCCCCTCAATCTCCTACAGCGACCTCGAGGGTTGCCGGCCTTCGGTGGTGGTCGTGGTACCTGACCAGCGGCCACGATTTGGTCTCGGGACGGCCGGCCCCTGGTGTGAGTTCACAGTGGGTGGCCGCAGCCACGCGATCAGCTACGTCGGAGAACCGCTTTGGAGCGCGAGGCAACCGTCACCTGGCGGCCATGACGCCGGGCGTCAGCGGGCAAGCCGCTCGGCACTGAGGGCGGGCGCCGCCGCCACGATGTCGAAGTACTTGGTGGTCGGATACGGCCCGCCCCATCGGGGCCAAGTACCCAAGGTCGTCCTGGCCGCCCTCCCCTCGGTCTGAGTAGGCAGTCGGCTGCGCCGAAATGCCGGTCAGGCCGCCAGGCCGCCGAGATCACCGCTTTGCTGAAGGCGGCGCAGATGGGTGGCTGCTTCGGCGTAGGCGACGTCTGCCACCTCGGCGAGGTTGCCGGAGCGCATCAGGTTGACGCCCTGCACGGCGATCTCCCGCGGCCCCGGCGACATGGTGAGCACCCGGATCCCCTGGCGCCGCAAGCGTTCGGCCGACAACGACAGCAGACGAGTCGGCACCTCCCGGGCCAACCTGTCCCGAGCCCGGGGAGGGCGGCTCACGTCGTAGGACATGGGGGCGATGCATAGGGCGGTGTCGCATCCGCCCAAGGCCACCAGGTCGAGATTCGTCAGCGACCAGCTTCCGCCGTCGACGAGGACACACGAGCCGGCGCGAACAGGCGCGTAGATGCCCGGGATGGCACACGAGGCCCTTACGGCCGACGGCAAGTCGACATACGGTTGTCCCGGCCGACCGAGCACGACGCGGCGGCGGGCAACCAGGTCGTAGGCGGCCAGCCACAGGCGGCCGTCCGGCCACGAGCGCGGGAGCTCGCGATCGAGGATGGAGGCCCCCTCTCGCATCGTGACGACGCCCGCCGGAAAGGCCCGCCGAAGGAGCGGCATGGGTGGGAGCGACAACAGCGACGGGAAGCGCACGGTCGCCCTCGCCAGGACATAGGCGGATCCGACGCCATGCCGGAGCAAGTCGACTGCTCCGCCGCCCAAAGGTGCCGGTGCCGCTTCGTGAAGTTCGTCGACGCGCTCCATCAGTCCGTGAGGCGCCCAACCTGTCCGCAGGTAGGCGGCCACGGCACTGCCCGCCGAAGTACCGACCAAGAGGTCCGCCTGGGTGTGCTGGAAGCCAAGCACGTCTTCCAGCGCGCACATCACTCCTATGTGGTGGGCGATCCCGACCAGTCCGCCGGCGCCGAGAACGAGGGCGAGTCTCACTGGCGAGAAGTTACGTCAGCGAAGCTGCGGGAATGGTGGATGCTGCCCCGGGCGCCGGGGCGAAGCTACCTCAGCGGGGCAAAGCCGCCGCTGCCAGCGCTTCGGCCATCGCCCAACCGAACGCCACGAGAGTGTCATCCCGCTCACCGTCGACACATTCGAAACACATCTCGTACATCATCGACTGCTTCGACGCCCTTGCCGGGTCGAACTCGAGCAGGCCCGGCAAGTCGCCGTCTCCCCGGATGACGGCGCTGCGGTCGTCCAGGCGGCTCTCACACCCGAAACGCTTGGCCAGCCGTCTCCCCCAGGCGCGCTCCTCTCCTGACGCCTTGTGCTCGGGCCGGGGCACGACGTCCTCCAACCCGTTGAAGGCCGTGTACCCCGCAGGATGGGCGAAGCGAGTGCCAACGAGGACATCCTCGTCGGGAAAGGCGAGGACGGCACGCCTGTACAGGTCGTGCATGACCCCGTGCAGCGCAGATGTGGCCGAGCGGCTCCGGGCAAAGCCGGCCAGGCCGACGAGAAGGCTCGGTGTGCCGCCGATTCGCTCGAGCGTCGACATCGCAAAGCCGCGAAGCTTCCCCTCCTCTCGCGCATGTGTCACGAGCACCCATTCCTCCCGCTGCTTGGAGAGGAACCCGACCTCCCAGGGGGCGGCAGACCCAACGGACAAGTCGGCCATCTCGGCCAGCTCTGAGTCCGTGAGCGCAGTGCAATCCTTAGTGACCACCTCGAGGGCGTTGGTCATGTCGCTGTCTTGCTCCCGTACGTCGCGCCTGATCCACTCACCGTGGCGGCCAGGCGCTTGTCAGGCGTCATACGCCGCTTTGGCGACTGCCCGGAGCGAAACGACAGGCGGGACGCCACCCTCCGGGCTCACTCCATTCTACGGGATCCGCGGGGACACCCGCCAAACCGACCTTCGGGGCGCTTAAGAAGCCACGGCAGCGGTGCCCAACAGCTCTTTCAGGGCGCCGACGATGCCGCCTCGGGGATCCACGTTGAACTGCGGCGGCAATCGCAGCAGCTTCTCGCCGAGCCTCAACAGCACAGGGGAAGCACCCGGGTTCTCCGCCACCAGCTCGCGTAACTTGCGGACCATCGAGTCGGTCAACCGGGTGAGCGGCAAGGTCACCTCGATGGGGCAACCGGCGTCGGCGGCCACCAGTTCGGGCCGGCTGATCGCCATAGCGATCAGCTTCGGCTGCTCGTCACGGTTGTCCGTGCGGCCACGCACCACCACGACAGAATCGTCCTCGAGGAGGCCACCGTACTCAAGCATCGTCTTCGGGAACACCATGACCTCGATGGCGGCATCCAGATCCTCCAGCACGAAAGTGGCCATCAGCTGGCCCCGGCGCGTGTAACGGCGGGCGAGGCTTGTCACCACGCCCCCCGTCACGACAGCACCGGTCACGGTCGGGCCGTCTGACGAGCCCGCCGTGCTCTCGGCGTCGAGCACGTCCCGCACTGCCTGCGGGGCTAGGCGGCGAAGAGCGGCTTCCAGGCCCCGCAAGGGGTGGTCGCTCACGTAGAGGCCGAGCATCTCTTTTTCGAAGGCCAGCTTGTCAGCCTTCTTGAAGTCGCCCGGGGCGATGGGCAGGCGTGAGTCGTCGTAGCTGGACGAATCTTCTCCCGCAGCCTCAGCCTCGGCCTCAAGGAGGGAGAACAAGGTCGAGATGCCGAGGTCCTCTTCTCGCCTGCGCGTCAAGGTGCGATCGATCACTTCCTCGAAGACGAGACAAAGGCCTTGGCGCGAGTGGCCGCACGAGTCAAAGGCGCCGGCCTTGACGAGCGACTCCATGGCCCGTTTGTTCAGGGCGCTCGGGTCGACCCTCTTGCAGAACTCGTAGAAGTCTGCGAACCGGCCGTTGGCCTCGCGTTCGGCCACTATGAGGTCGACGATCGCCTCGCCGACGTTGCGGACGCCGGCGAGACCGAACACGATCACGCGCTGCTCGGAGTGCGCAGAGAAGTGCGACACGGACTGGTTCACGTCGGGGACGCGGACCTCGATACCGAGCGTCCGGCACTCCGACAGATAGATGGCCATCCTGTCTTTGTCGTCTTTCACCGACGACAGCAGGGCCGCCAAGTACTGAACCGGATAATGCACCTTCAACCACGCGGTCTGGTAGGCGACGAGCCCGTAGCCATACGAGTGGGATTTCCCGAAGGCGTAGTCGGCGAAGGGCTCGATGATGTCGAACAGCTGGCTGCCGAGCGCCTCTCCGTAGCCCTGGACCGCGCACCCCTGGACGAACTTGACGCGCTCTTTCTGGATCATCTCGCGTATCTTCTTGCCGCAGGCCTTGCGCAGGTTGTCGGCTTCTTCGAGGCTGTACCCACCGAACTTCTGGGCGACCCTCATCACCGACTCCTGGTAGAGCATGAGCCCGTAGGTGTCCCGCAGGATGGGCTCCAGATCGGGGTGCAGGAACGTCAGCTCCTTGCGGCCGTTCTTGAGCTCTGGGTAGTCCCTGTGCATGTTGGCGGCCATCGGGCCAGGGCGGTACAGTGCCACGAGAGCGGCCACGTCGTCGAAGGAAGTCGGCGCCAGCGAGCGAAGCGTCTGGCGCATGGCGCTGCCTTCGAGCTGGAAGACCCCGATGGTCTCGGCACGCCGCAGCATGGCGAACGTCGGCTCGTCGTCCAACGGGACGGTGTCGATGTCGGGCCGGTGCCCCGTCTCCTCCTCGATCAGGTCAAGGGCCGTCTCGATCACCGAGAGGTTGCGCAGGCCGAGGAAGTCCATCTTCAGCAAGCCGAGGTCCTCGACCCCGTGCATCTCGTACTGGGTGACCGTCGGCGCCAGCGAAGGATCTTGGCCGGGCTCGGGCTTGCGCTGGACCGGGAGGTACTCGATAACGGGCTGGTCGGTGATCACCACGGCGGCGGCATGAATGCCGTCCTGCCTCCGGAGGTTCTCCAGCCCTTTCGCGACGTCTATGACTTCGCGGGCTTCCGGATCTGTCTCGTAGATCTCGCGTAGCTCTTTGGCTGCCACGTAGCCGTCCTCGTGTCCCTCGACCTTCTCGAGGCAGGCGCCGAGCGGCGTGTCGCGACCCATCACCAGGGGAGGCATGGCCTTGGCGATCTTGTCGCCGAGCGTATAGGGCTTGCCGAGAACCCGAGCGGCGTCTCGCACGGCGGCGCGGGCCTTGATCGTCGAGAAGGTCACCACTTGGGCGACGTGGTCCGAGCCGTACCGCTCGGCGGCGTACTTGATCATGGCGCCGCGGTACCGCTCGTCGAAGTCCATGTCGATGTCGGGCATCTGCTTGCGACCCGGGTTGAGGAAGCGCTCGAACAGCAGGTCGTAGCGAATCGGGTCCAGGTCGACGATGCGGAGGCAGTAGGCGACGCAGCAGCCGGCAGCCGAGCCGCGCCCCGGGCCGACCCGGATTCCCGACTCCCGTGCGTAGCGGATCAGGTCCCAGCAGACCAGGAAATAGGCGGAGAATCCCATATCCCCGATGACACCCAGCTCGAACTCCAGCCGCTCGGTCACCTCCTTCGAGAGGCTGTCACCGTAGCGCTGGCGAGCGCCCTCGTAGGTCAGGTGGCGCAAGTACTTGGCAGCCGCTTCCTCGTAGGTGTCGCCGGCGAAGCCCTCCGGAAGCGGGAACCGCGGGAGCGCTGGCCTGCCCATCTCGATCTCGACCGAGGCGCGCTCGGCGATCCAGAGCGTATTGTCGCAAGCCTCGGGCAGCTCGGAGAACAAGGACCGCATCTCCCCTGCCGTCTTGACGTAGTGCTCCTGGCCGTGGAACTTGAACCGGTTCGGGTCGTCGCGGGTGGCGCCGGTCTGCACACACAGCAGCGCATCGTGTGCCTGAGCGTCTTCCCGCTTGCAGTAGTGGCTGTCGTTGGTGGCGACTAGCGGGGCGCCTATAGAACGGGCTATCTCGACGAGCTGCGGATTGGTCTGCTTCTGGGCGGGAAAGCCGTGGTCCTGCAGCTCGACGAACAGGTTGTCTCGACCGAAGATGTCCTGCAACCTGGCGGCAAGCTCCAAGGCTCTGGCCGGCTCACCGGTCAACAGCGCTTGCAAAACGACTCCGCCAAGGCACCCCGTGGTGGCAATGAGGCCGCCATGGTGCCGTTCCAGCAGCTCCCAGTCAACCCGAGGCTTGTAGTAGTAACCCTCGAGGTAGGCATCGGAGGACAGCTTGACGAGGTTCCGGTAGCCCGCCGTGGTCTCGGCAAGCACTGTGAGGTGGTAGTAGAGCTTCTCGCCGCGAACGTCGTCCCCGCCCGTGTCGTCGATCCTTCCCCGCCTGACCGGCCGCTCGTGACGGGAGTTGCCTGCCATGTACGCCTCGGTCCCGATGATGGGATTGATGCCCTGGCGCCTGCACTCCTTGTAGAAGTCCAGGACGCCGTACATGTTGCCGTGATCGGTGATCGCCAGCGCCGGCTGCCCGTCGGCAACCGCGGTCCTGACCACGTCGGCGACACGCGAGGCGCCGTCTAGCATGGAGTACTCGGTGTGGGTGTGCAGGTGGGCGAACGACCCAGAACCTCTTGGCTTGTCCAACTGCCTGTTCACCCCCTATCCACAGGTGTTTTCCACCGCTGTGGAAGAGTTACACCGCTGTCATTTCGCAATACCCGAACATAGCGCGAGTGGGCGCCTGAGGGGACCCAAACCTCGGGCCGATCAGAGGTACGAGCCGATTCGCTGCTCGCCGTCGCCGCGGTTGCCCCCGGCGGGCAAACCTCGCTGGCGCATGTCGGCGAGCTGACTCTGTGCTGCCATCTGCTGGGCGAACAACGTCGCCTGGATTCCGTGGAAGAGACCCTCCAACCAGCCCACCAGCTGGGCTTGGGCAACACGTAACTCGGCATCGCTCGGCACGTCGGACTCAAATGGCAAAGCCAACCGGTCCAGCTCAGCGGCGAGATCAGGCGACAGGCCCTCGGCGAGCTCCCGGATAGAGGTGTCGTATATCTCACGAAGCCGAGCCCTGCTGGCCGCGTCGAGCGGCGCCTGCCGGACTTCTTCCAGAAGCTGCTTGGTCATCGAGCCGATACGGAGGACCTTGGCCGGGCGCGCAACTGTGTCGGCGAGCTCAGTCGGCACTGCCTGGTTGGGCTGGTCGGTGGGTACGGGGTCGGGCGTGATCAAGGTGACTGCAGGGTAGCGCCACTCATGCGGTGGCGCCTGTCGGATCGCGGCTACCTAGGATGCCGCCCCCAGCGAGAATACGGTGGTCAGGCGTGAGCGAAACGACGGATGTCTTCGAGGGACAACTCGACCGTGCGCTCGCCCTCGCACTGGTCGCACCCGTCGACATGTCGCCATGACCTGATGCGCCTCGTTCCGGCGGCGTTCTCGACCACGACGAATGCCTCCGAGGTCTCCGACATCTCGAGGCGCTCGTAGTCCCGCCAGTCGGTGGCAGCAATCGTCGGGTCCACGTCCAGGCCTTTCAGGATCCGCCTGAACCTCTTCGCCGATACGTCAAACAGCCAGGTGCTGTGGCAGGAGTCGAGGACGAGGAAGTCACTGCTCGCTTGAGCGGCGGCGTCCTGCATGGTGGATGGGAGACCCACCTCGGAGACAAGTGCCCGACTCCCCGGGCTCGCGCGGTCTCCAGCCGCGCCGTGACGCCTCGGGAGAGGGACACCTGGGGAAGGAGTGGCGATCATGTCTCGATAATGCCGCTACTTCCTGGGTGATGGCTCAGTTTTCCGTTCCGATCACGTGACGATCCTCGTTTTCCCAGGTCAGAGCGAAGCGGGTTGCATCTATGTAGTTCTGGTGGCGGCCGGCCCTCAACGCCGATGACCTTTTGCCTGAGGCTGGACCGCCGGGCCATAACGAGACGAGATCACCCCGAGCGAGCTTGTCAGGGCACCAGGCTGCACGTTTGGAACGACGAACCTGTGGGTCTTCAAACGGCTCTGCACGTCCAATGCGACGGCCGTGGAGAGGGCATGCTGCTGGTTACCCACGACGTCGGCCGACAACCCGGTGATCGTGCCCCAGGGAATGGTGACGACGGAGGTGCCGTCGGCCTTGCGCACGGTCATACCGCTGGCATCGAAGCCGAGGACCAGCCCTGTCACCTCGGCTTGTTCGCCCGAGAACTCGGTCTTGAGCGTCACGTCGATTAAGTCGAGCTGGGTGATGTCGGTCAAGTCGCTGCCCGGAGCCGCAGCAGGCTCACGTCGCCAGGGTCTAGTCATCCCGCTTGGCATAGCCTTTGCACCCTCCCACGGTTGGCCGCCACGGCTTTGATCCCATCGACTCGCGTGGCCTCGGTGCCAGCCTAATCGAGCCTCCAGCTCCTGCACCGAGCTCCGAAAACTGAAACTCGATTGCAGGTCCGGTCAGGCTTGAGCCATGATGCATGGCAATGAACCGAGCGGATCTGGACCGCCTGCTGCGGCGCCTAGCGGATAGTGAGGGCTCCGACCTGCACTTGAAGGTTGGGTCGCCACCACGTATTCGTGTACATGGAGACCTGTTCAGACTGAGCGAGGAGCCGCCACCGCAGCCTGCTGAGCTGGAACAAGTAGCCCGCGAGATCATGCCCGAGCGGATCTGGAACGCCTTCGATGCGCGGTGGGAGGCCGACTTCGCTTACTCGATCATGGGCCTCGGCCGATTCCGGGTGAACGCTTTCCGCCAGCGGGGATCCATCGGCATGGTGTTCCGTCTCGTGCGTTCGCAGGCCCGTTCCTTCGAAGAGCTCGGGCTTCCTGAGCAGGTGCGGAAGCTGGCTGACGAGCCGCGGGGCCTTGTGCTGGTAACAGGCCCGACCGGATCTGGGAAGACGACAACCCTGGCAGCGATGATCGACCACATCAACCGCACCCGGGAGTGCCACATCGTCACGATCGAGGACCCGATCGAGGTCCTGCACCGTGACGAGGTTGCCGCCATCAGCCAACGCGAGGTCGGGTTCGATACCGAGGGTTTCTTGATCGCCTTGCGGTCAGCGCTCCGCGAGGACCCCGACGTGATCCTGGTCGGGGAGATGCGTGACTCCGAGACCGTTGCCACGGCGCTTTCGGCGGCCGAGACTGGACACCTGGTTCTCTCGACGCTCCACACCGTCGATGCCGTCGAGACGATCAACCGCGTCGTCGATTTCTTTCCCCCCGGCCAGCAGCGCCAGGCTCGTATCACGCTGGCCGGGGCTTTGAGAGGGACGCTTTGCCAGCGGCTGGTACCGACTAGCGACGGCGCCGGGCGCGTGCCGGCCGCCGAGATCATGATCGTGAACGGCCGTATCCAGCAGACGATCATCGACCCCACGCGTGGCACCGACATCCTCCAGATCATCCGCGAGGGCGAGTACTACGGGATGCAGACTTTCGACCAGGCCCTCGTAAACCTGCTGGAACAAGGTGTGATCGACCTGCGCGCCGCCACCCAAGCTTCCACGAACCCCCACGACCTGCGGGTCGCCCTGCAGCAGCGAGGGCTAGTCCCGACCGCTCGCTGAGCAGACCCCCGGCATCAACCCCGCAGCCATCAACCCCGCAGCCAGGCGTGGGTGATGACCGGGCCGAGGCAGATTCCGAGAACCGTGCCTAACGCGATAAAGGGGGCGAACGGGATCTGTGTCTTCCTCGTCGCCTTGCCTGACCCGAGCATGATCAGCGAAGGGATGACAGCGAACACGAAGCCGGCGAACATCCCGACGAACACCGATCCTCCACCTATCCATCCAAGGGCTCCACCGCACAACCCGGCGAAGCGCACATCCCCGAAGCCCATGGCCTTGGGGGCCACGAACCAAATCACGAAGAAGGCACCAAAGCAAGCCGCCGCCCCGATGACGGCGACGAGCAGGTGCCCGAAGCGCCCCGAGGGCCATGAGGCCAACACCAGCAAGGGCGCGCAGAGGCCGGCGGTCACAAGGATGATCGGCGTCGGCAACCGCTTGTGCTCCAGGTCGATCGCCGAGAGGGCGACGAGGGATGTGGCCAGCACGAGGTAGGCGGGCAACGCCCAGAAGGTCGGCACCCTGGCGGCGATGACGACGAAGGTGACGACGGTGACGAGCTCGACGTAGAGCTCCCGGGGAGGGATCTTCACACCGCAGTGGTGGCACCTCCCATGCAGCAACAGGTACGACAGCACGGGGATGTTGTCGATATTCCTGAGCGGCTCGTCGCACGCCGTGCAGTGGGACGGCGGCCGCACTATGGACTCCTTGCGGGGCACACGATCTGCTACGACGCCCGCGAAGGAGCCGGCAGCCAGCCCGAATATGGCACTGACGACGGCGGCAACGGCATGTGGGTGAGTCATCATCGGCCCTTTGTCTAGGCTCCCGGCAAGTCCTGGTTTGAGGTGTCGCCCACCCGTCGGGCAAGAGTGTGCCTCGTGCGGCGCTCGACTAGAGCTGGCATCTTGACCCAGCTTGTCCGGGAGAGCACGACGATACTTGGTAGCGTACAATCTGTAGCTGCTCGAACGCTCTCCGCGCGTACTGGCCGCACGGCGGTCACGCGGGGAGCGACAAGAGCGAGGGGAGGCAAGGTGGGCAAGCGGGCTAGAGAGGCAACGGCTCTTCCGCAGCATGGCCATCTCCCGACAAGAGAGGTCACGGAGCAGGTGGTATGAGCACGACAGAACAGCGAGGAGGTCGAGTGGCTCCCTCGAAGGCAGAGATCGAAGAAGCACGCGCCCTGGCACGTGAGGTCGGATTGGAATACGTCGACCTTGATCGCTATCCCCTGAACGCTGCGGCGGCTTCGTTGCTGCCTGAGCAGCTTGCCCGACGACACCACGCACTTGCCGTCGGATGGAAGTACGGCACGCCTGTAGTCGCCGTTGCCGCGCCCGACAACGTGCTCGCGATGGACGACATCCGCACAGTCGTCGGCCGCGACATCCACGCAGTCGTCGCGTGCGGTTCCCAGATCGACGCCTATATCGAGCGGATGTACAACCAGGGCGCAGGACCAGCTGGCACCAGGGCTGCGACAGGCGAGGCGCCGGCAGCAGCTTCAGCCGCGACTTCGGATGCCCCTGCCGAAGGCGGCTCGCCGGGAGCGGCGAGACCGCAGACACCGTCTCCTCCGGCAAAGGCCGCCGCTGCGGCACCGGGAATGGCCATACGGCCGGTCGCCAAGACTCCCGCTCCCCCTCCAAAGCCTCAGGACTCGGCCGTCAAGGCGCGGCAGCCGGCGCCGCCTCCGCCGCCGTCGAAGGCTGCAGCGCCAGCCGCCAAGATTCCCCCGCCACCTCCGGGCAAAGCTCCGGCGCCTGCCGCCAAGATTCCCCCGCCACCTCCGGGCAAAGCTCCGGCGCCCGGCGCCAAGGCAGACAGACCACCGGACTACTTGCCGGACGACGTGGACGAGCCAGACGGCGTCACGGACCTCACAGGTCTCCCGAAGGCACATTCACTGTCTGCCACGCCCGCACCGGGAGTTGCCGCTTTCGACACGGGCGACTCTTCGGGCGACGCGACACCCGCTCTCGCCACGTCTCTGGTCGAGACCGGTCAGGTCACCCCCGAGGAGATGCAGGCCGCCATGCGCGAGGCGCAGGCCACTGGCCGCAAACTGGGTGAGATCCTCTCTGAGCTCGGGCTCGTCACCGAAGAGGATCTCATCCGCGCCATGGCTGAGGAGGCCGGCCTCGAGTTCATCGACCTCAACGAGTTCCCGATCGACGCCAAGGCCATCCAGCTCATCCCTGAGGCCATGGCGCGCAGGCACCAGTTGCTGGCGATCGGGTACCGCGACAACGCTCCCATCATCGCAATGGCGAACCCGTCAAACGTGTTCGCCATGGACGACCTCCGGACCGTGCTCGGGCGGGACATCGTCACAGCCGTGTCGAGCCCTCGGCAGATATCCGAGTACGTCTCGCGGATGTACAGGACCGAGAAAGAGGCCTCCGAAGCTGCCACCAAGGCAGCTGCGACGACTCAGGCAGTCGACGCAGCCGAGCGCCAGCAGCTTGACCTGCAGGGTCTTCACACCGTCGTCGACGACGCGCCGATCGTCAAGTACGTCAACTTGATCCTGCGTCAGGCGCTTCAGGAGAGAGCCTCCGACGTCCACATCGAGCCTGCCGCTGACGACCTGCGCGTCCGGTTCCGCATAGACGGCGTGCTGCACGACATCACGCGTTCTCCTAAGGCCATCCATGGTGGGGTGACGACACGCCTGAAGGTGATGGCGAACCTCGACATCGCCGAGCACAGGGTCCCTCAGGATGGGCGAATCTCGCTCACCGCCAGCGACAACAGGCAGATCGACCTCCGTGTGGCAACCATGCCGACCGTGCACGGCGAGAAGGTCGTCATGAGGATCCTCGACAAGACAAACGCGATGATGGACCTCGGCGACCTGGGCTTCTTGCCCGGAGTACACGAGCGCTACAAGGAGTCGTACCGCAAGCCGTACGGCACGATCCTCGTGACAGGCCCGACTGGGTCCGGCAAGTCCACGACGCTGTATGCAACCCTCAACGCCCTCAACAACCCCGAGCGCAACCTGATCACTGTCGAGGACCCGGTCGAGTACCAGCTTCCCGGGGTCAACCAGGTGCAGGTCAACCCGAAGGCAGGCTTGACCTTTGCCGGTGCGCTGCGTTCCATCCTTCGTTCGGACCCTGACATCATCCTGGTCGGCGAGATTCGCGACAGGGAGACAGCTGTCATCGCCATCGAAGCCGCACTCACCGGCCACCTCGTCCTCTCGAGCCTTCACACCAACGACGCCTCCGGCACTCCTATGCGGTTGGTCGAGATGGGCGTCGAACCGTTTTTGGTGTCGTCGGCTCTCGATTGCGTTGTCGCCCAGCGCCTGGCGCGCCAGCTCTGCGAGAACTGCAGTGAGCCCCACGAGCCGACCGACGACGAGCTGGCGATGTTCGGTTGGTCTGACGAAGACGCTCCTCCCCAGGGCAAGCCTCGGTTCCGTCGAGCCGTCGGTTGCCAGGCTTGCAGCCGGACTGGTTACAAAGGCCGTATCGCACTCCACGAGCTGCTGGTAGTGAGCGAAGAGGTCGAGAAGTCCGTGATCCGCGGTACGTCTGCAGAAGAGATCGACAAGCTGGCCATCGAACAGGGGATGGTGCCGATTCGTCACGACGGTCTTCGCAAGGCAGCGCTCGGGCTCACAAGCCTCGAAGAAGTGATCAGGGTGGTGGTATGACCTTCTCGGGCACACGCCCGGCTTCGGACTGGTCCCGGCGGCTGGTGACCTCGCTCGTCGAGCAGAGCCTCATAACGAGCCAGGCAGGGGAACAGGCCCTCGACCAGTCGAGCGAACGCGGGCGCCCCGTGTCGGCCATCCTCGCCGAGCGGGGCGTGCTGGACGCCAGAGTGGCTCTGGCCGAGCTGTCCAAGTTGTCCTCCATCCCGGCCGTGGACATCTTCGAGGAGCGCCCAATGGGGGAGGCCTTCAAGATCGTACCTGAGATGATGGCCCGCGAGCTGGACACTATCGGGTACCGGGTGGAAGGTGACAGGTTGACGCTCGCCTGCGCCGAACCCCTCAACAACGAAGATCTTCGCCGCCTCTCCGATTTTGTCGGCCGAGAGATATCAGGCTTCGTGCTGGCGGATCCGATGGGAATAGAACGGATCATGGAGGCCGTCTATCCTAGGCTCGGCGCAGCAGCCTCTGGACCAGATGAAGCGGTACGAACTGGTATGGCGGACGGACGAACCGAGGAGCTCATGACTGATCAGCCAACCTCATCCGCCGGGCACGGCGAGGCGAACGCGTCGGACCCGAACACGATCCCCATGCAGCCGGCCGCCGGCACGCCGCTGCCGCCTCCCCCGGTGCCGGCGATGAGCAACTGGGCACCTCCTCCTCCTCCTCCGCCACCGCCCGGCCAGCAGTTTGGCGGGATGATGCCACCTGCCCCACCACCGCCACCGCCCGGAGCAGGAGTGCCGGCGCGGTCGCCTGCACTGGTTGGAGCGCTGGCTGATGGTTCTGACATGGCAACCGGGGTGCTCGACTTCGATCCGGCAGCGCCTCCTTCGTCGAGCGGGGTGCCCGGTTTGGACCTCGACGACTTGCTGACCTATACGGTCGAGAACGGAGCCTCCGACCTTCACGTCGCCAACCAGCTGCCGCCGTGCATCCGCGTCGACGGGTCCCTGCGGCCGATCGAAGGCCTGCCTCGCCTCGACAACGAGCAGATCCGCGAGATGATCTACAGGATCCTGACTCAGAATCTGCGTGAGCGCTTCGAGGCCACCAAGGAGCTCGACTGCTCTCACATGATCCACGGCGTCGGGCGGTTCAGGGTCAACGTGTTCCAGCAGCGTGGCTCGATCGGTTCGGTGCTCCGTGCGATTCCACACGACATCCCGGCGTTCGACTCGCTCGGGCTGCCCGACGTCGTGGCGTCATTCGCCGAGCTGCGGCGCGGGCTCGTCCTCGTCACAGGTCCCACCGGATCGGGCAAGTCGACGAGCCTGGCTTCGCTCGTCAACATCATCAACCGCACCAAGCCTCTGCACATCATCACTGTGGAGGACCCGATCGAGTTCCTGCACACCCACCAAAGAGCGATCGTAAACCAGCGTGAGGTCGGCGCCGATACAGAGTCCTTCGCCGAGGCGCTCCGCCACGTCCTGCGGCAGGACCCTGACGTGATCCTGGTCGGCGAGATGCGAGACATCGAGACGATCTCGACCGCACTGACCGCCGCCGAGACCGGCCACCTGGTGTTCGCGACACTTCACACCCAGGACGCCCCGCAAACGATCGACCGGATCATCGACGTGTTCCCGACGGCCCAGCAGGACCAGGTACGCATCCAGCTAGCCGGATCCCTCGAGGCTGTGGTGACCCAGCAGCTGATCATCAGCTCGACTGGCCTCGGCCGTGTACCCGTGGCTGAGGTGATGGTCTGTTCGCCGGCCATTCGGAACCTGGTGCGCTCCGCCAAGACCCACCAGATCTACTCGCTGATGCAGACAGGCGGCGCACAGGGGATGCAGACGATGGACCAGGGTCTTGCCCGCGCGGTGCGAGCCGGGAGGATCACCGAGGCGGTCGCCTTCGACCGCTGCCACGACCCGGCGGAACTACGAGACCACTTGAAGGGCTGAGAAGCCCGCACAAAGGAAGGCCAGCGCGTTGGCGACAGCCACTTTCGACTACAAGGTAAGGGACCGCGACGGCAAGCTCGTGACGGGGCAGCTCGAAGGCGAGAGCCAAGCCATCGTGTCCGCCAAGCTCCGGGACATGGGTTACGCCCCGGTTCAAATCACCCAGATCAGGGGCGTGAACGTTCGGAAGGAGATCAACATCCCCGGTCTGAGCGACCGGGTGAAGTTGAAGGAGATCGCGCTTATGAGCCGGCAGCTGGCCACCATGGTCGCCGCCGGCCTGACGCTCGTCCGGTCGCTGGGCGTGCTCGCGGACCAGCTCGAGTCCAAGGCCCTACGCGATGCCATGCTGCAAGTGCGATCGGACGTCGAGCAGGGTTATCTGCTGTCGTCGGCGCTCGAGAAGCTCCCCAAGATCTTCTCCCCTCTCTACATCTCAATGGTAAGGGCAGGCGAGGTCGGCGGATCTCTCGACCTCGTCCTGCTCAAGCTCTCGACCACCCTCGAGAAGCAGGTTGCCCTGCGCTCCAAGGTCCGTTCGGCGATGTCTTACCCTGCGATCGTCGTGTGCCTGGTGATCGTGATCGTCGCGGCACTCATGATCTTCGTAGTGCCTATCTTCAAGGGGCTCTTCGCGTCGCTGGGTGGCACGCTCCCGTTGCCCACCAGGATCGTGATCGCTGTGTCCAACGTGGTCGCCAGCGTCTACCTCTTGGTGGTGATCGCTGCGATCATCGCCATCATCATCGCCTTCCGGCAGTGGATCGCCTCGCCGGGTGGTCGAGTGACCTGGGACCGCTTCAAGCTGCGTCCTCCCATATTCGGGCCACTAGTTCACAAGGTGGCGCTCACCCGGTTCACCAGCACCCTGTCGTCTCTGCTCAGCTCCGGCGTCCCAATCATCGAAGCCCTGGACATCGTCGCAACGAACTCCGGCAACGTCATCGTCGCCGAGGCGGTGCACGGCGCGCAGGACGGCGTCCGCCAGGGGCAGTCTCTGTCATCCAGCCTCGCGCAGTACGAGGTCATGCCGATCATGGTCACCCAGATGATCGAGACGGGCGAGGAGTCCGGAGCGCTCGACGCCATGCTCGAGAAGGTCGCCGAGTTCTACGACAACGAGGTCGACTCCACGATCACCAGCTTGACGTCGATCCTCGAACCACTTCTCATCATCACCATGGGCGTCTGCATCGGGTTCATCGTTGTCTCCATGTACCTGCCGATGTTCGACATCTACAAGCTCATCCAGAACAGTGGTGGCGCCAACTCGTAGGAGGGCGCCAAAGACAGCACATTCAGACATGCTGGCGCCCTCTCAGCCGTGGTTCGGGATCGGAATCCACACAGCCACGAGTTCTGTGACTAGCATGACCAACCGTCGTCACACCTCCAGCTTGCCCGGGGGACGAATCGGCGGGGAACTAGGTAAGCGAAGGAAAAGGACAGGAATTAGCTGATGGCCCCCAGAGGGTCGAGACGTATAGGTCTCGAGGTAAGCAATAGCGCAGTCCGGATAGCCGAAATCGCGTTCGGCAGCGGGCGTCCCAAGCTCGTGAACCTCGGTCAAATTCGGTTGGGTCCGCGGGCAGTCATCGACGGAGCCATCGTTGACGTCCCCGCAGTGACGGCGGCCATCCAGCGATGCGTCAGCGAGTGGGACTTCTCGATCAAGGATGTTCATCTCGGTATCGCCGGCCTCCGGGCGATCACCCGTGAGCTCGACATGCCATCGGTTCCGGACTCCGAGCTTGACTCTGCCGTCCGGTTGCAGGCCCTCGACGTCATCCCCTTCCCTGTCGACAAGACGCTCATGTCGGCCAGGCCACTCGAGGACGTCACCTCCCCCGAAGGCGTCAACATGCGGCGCGTTCTCCTGGCTGCCGCCCACCGCGACATCGTCGACCCGCTGATCGAGGCTGTGACTGCGGCCGGACTCACACCAGTCAGCATCGATCTCACCTCAACGGCGATGATCCGCTCACTGTTCGACCGCTCCACGAGCATGGGCGGACCTGAGGCCATCGTGGCCGTGGGCGCCGGCCTGACGACTGTCGTCGTCCATGAGGGCGGTGTGCCCCACTTCGTCCGCACCATCGCCGAAGGTGGCGACACAGTGACGGCGGCGATCGCCGGCGCCCTCGACCTGCCGATCGACGACGCTGAGACGACCAAGAGAAATCTGGACCAGCAGGGCCCCCACATACGTGCAGCCTCGTCAGCCGCCAACGAGGCGTCGACCTCCCTGGTCGGTGAGATCCGGAGCTCGATCGAGTATTACTCGACTCTTCCCGGACGTTCCGAGATCCGCCGTGTCACCCTGACCGGAGGTGGTTCGCGCCTCAACGGGCTCCAGGAGCGGATACAGCAGAACCTCCGCGCCCAAGTCGTGCGAGGCAGTGCGCTGGCGCGAATGGAGACACCGCTCACGCCCGACGAAGTCGCAACACGCGACCCGCTGGTGTCGGTCGTGGTCGGCCTCGCCCTGCCGGAGCCCCCGGGTGTCAAACCCCTCGATCTGATGCCCCCAGAGGTGCTGAAGGCACGGAGGGCCGCTCGCGCCGACAAGGTCGTCATTGGAGTTGCTGTGTGCGTTGTGCTGCTGTTCGCGCTCTTGGGCGTGCTGCGCTACCTTCAGGTGCACTCGGCCGAGAACACCGTCTCGAGCTATATGAGCCAGATCTCGACTACGAAGGCGGCAATCGTCAACCTCGACACCGCCCACAGCAAATATCTCGAAGTCAGCAACGACGAAGCGCTTCTCACCCCGCTCGTGCAGACCGAGGCTGACTGGCCGAAGATCATCTCAACTGTAGAGGCTCAAATTCCCAAGACGGGGAAGAAGGATGACGGAACGGTCAGCACCTTTTCCGGCACGGCTCCGACGACGGGACCAACCACCAGCTCGATCGCCGCCACGACGACTTCCCTAGACGGCACGGTCGTAGCGACAGTGAACATCGCCATCGTGAGCTCTTCGGGATGCCTAACAGGGTCCTTGAACAAGAACCTGAAGGCGCCGAACTGCGCTTACGACTTCTTCGACGCTTGGACACTCACCCTGGCAAAGCCGACGCCACCGTCGTTGGCACTGTCCGAGTGGGGGGCCTTTACGAAGAAGGAGGGCACGTCTTCGGTGTACTACACGGTGACCTTGCAGGTCTACGGAACTGTCCAATCGAGCCGCGCTAACATTTTCAGCGAGAAGGTGCCTTCCTAGTGAACCCGCAATCGATCGTGGAGACCCTCAGGCGCCCGGCGGTTTGGATAACCGTCGCAGCCACCATCATCGTCGCCATCATCTGGTATTTCGCGTGGATGTCACCTGAGGGCAACAAGCTCAGCACCGAGCAAGCTCAGGAAAGCCAGCTGCACACCCAGTTGCAGCAAGAGAAGCAGGTCCTGGCCGAGTACAGGACCAACCAGGAGAACCTCGGGACCTACAACAAGCTGCTTGGCACCTTTTCGACTGCCGTACCGCCAAGCGAGGAGGCTGGACCACTTGCCACCGAGATAGCAGCACTCGCCAACAGCACGGGAGTGGACCTGACCGCGCTAGGTGTTCCGCCCACAGCCACTGCCCTCACCAACTCGAGCGGTACCGACTCGGGTCTCTACTCGGTCGCCGTGAGCATCGACGTCTCGGGCAAGTGGTCGCAGTGCATGAAGTTTCTCAACGGGATCTACACGTTCCCGCGCCTCATCACCGTTCAGAGCTTCAGCCCTGCTGCTGTAGCCTCCTCCGGACCCAGCACGACCATCGACCTCATCAACCCGCCACCTAACACCGTGTACGACTTCACGATGTCGGGTACCGCCTACTTCTCCGCTGCTGTCAGCGGGCTGGCGACGACAACGACGACTCTGGCTCCGTAAGAGGAGTCGCTGCCTGCACGACGCGCTTGGTTGGCAGTGTCCCATAGAACTCGCCGACGCGATCTGAGACCTACCAAACCAACACCCAAGCCGGCTTAGTCCAATGACCTGGCGGCCACCCTCGCCGGATGAAATGCTGTCTTGTGGCTGCCGGGTGTGGTCGTCGAACGCTCCTTGCAGCGCACGAGCGCGTAGACCTCACGAAGCCAACAACTTCAGCTCCTGTGCCGACAAGAGCCTCGACGGTCGCGCCCAAGTCCGTGCTGGGAGAAGGCATTTCACCCTAGACCACCACCCCGCCCACAAGTCGGCTCGCACTGCGACTGCGGGACCAGTCAGCCCGGACCTCAACCACGCCTACCACTGCCGGACTGCACCGCGGCCAGGGGTCCGATGCTCTGACAGGAAGCTTGAGGGCTCCCGGTCGGGGGAGTTCTCTCGGTTGCGGAGCGGTGGTAGTAGGAGACGCCTTCGGGAACCCTTGACACGTTGGTGATCGTCGCAGTGCCGGCGCCACCGGCAGTGCAAGCGCTAGGACTGACGTTCGCCCCGACGAAGAAGTAGGCGCCTATTGCGCCTGAGGCGTCAACGCCAGCAAGCGCGATGGCAGTTCCGGACTCGGTGTTGTCGAAGATGCCGCAGCAGCTGCGGGTGCCGTTTGTCGACGAGAGCAACTGCGACGACACCGGGTCTACGGTTGTTGACGTCGATCGACACCACGTGCGGGCCGGTCAGCACATAACTGACTCCCGTGTCAACCTGTGTTATGGACGACGTGGTACCCGCCGCGGTCATGATCCCGCTGTAGGACTTGTCGGCGTCGGTGTAGAAACCCTTGGCGCCGGTCAGCGCGGTCGGAGGTTTGACTGTGCCGCAGTGTCGTTCGCGCCCTTCGTGATCGACAGGTACGTCGGGATCACGATCGCAAGCAGGATACCGATGATGAGCAATACGACCAGGAGTTCGATCAGGGTGAGACCTTCAT
>JBOGHW010000011.1:0-6309 GCA_050744865.1 Acidimicrobiales bacterium
GCGGGCACGGCGGGCGCCGGTGCTCCCGCCTCCACCACTGCGGCGGGAGCTTCGGCGTCAGCGGGCGCCTCGGGCCGGGAACCGGGCTCGCCGAGCTCGGGCCGGCGGCGACCCCCGCCAGAGCTGACGATCCGGCGAGGCCTGCCCTGGCCGGAGGTCTCCCCCACTGCCATGGCGGCCTCACGCGAGATCTTGTCCTCGCCGAGGGTCTTGTAAGGCAGGATGTCGCCCTTGTAGATCCAGACCTTCACGCCAATGCGCCCAGTCGACGTCCTGGCTTCACGGAAGCCGTAGTCGATGTCGGCCCGCAGCGTGTGCAGCGGCACGCGGCCCTCGCGGTATGACTCCTTGCGAGCCATCTCCGAGCCGCCGAGACGGCCCGAGCATTGGACGCGTACGCCTTGGGCGCCGGCCTTCTGGACCGTCTGGATCGCACGCTTCATGGCACGCCGGAAGCTGATGCGGCGAGCAAGCTGGTCGGCGATGCCCTGCGCGATAAGCGCTGCCTCCAGCTCCGGTTGCTTGATCTCCTGGATGTTCAGCTGCACCGTCGGGTTGTGGGTGAGGTGGCCGAGGTACTTCCGAAGCCTGTCGGCCTCGGCCCCGCGCCGCCCGATGACAATGCCCGGCCGCGCAGTGTGCACGTCCACCCGCAGGCGGTCACGCGTGCGCTCGATCTCGATCCGGCTGACGGCAGCAGCCTCGAGCTGCGACATCAGGTAATCGCGGATTTTCCAGTCCTCGACCACGGTGTCCTGGTAGCTGCGATCGTCGAACCAGCGCGACTTCCACTCAGTGGTGACACCCAGGCGGAAGCCGTTGGGATTGACCTTCTGGCCCATCAGTTCTCCTCGCCCTCTTCTGTGTCTGCGCTCTCTTCTGCGTCCGGGCTCTCTTCAGCGTCTGCGCCCTCTTCTGTGTCGGCGTCCTCTTCTGTGTCGGCGCCCTCTTCTGTGTCTTCGGCGGGGGCGCCTACCTCGTCGGTCGGGGCTTGTGCGTCTTCACTCTCGTCAGCCTGAGCTTCGTCGCCAACGCCGGCCGGCGCAGTGTCGCCGTGGTCCTGGTCCAGGGCGGACTCGGCCTCGGACTCCAGCCCGGCGTGGTGCGACTCGCTCTCGAGCGATCGTGCCTCCTCGAGCGCTTCCAGAGCCTCTTCGTTCTCCGAGAGGACGACCGCCTGGTCCTTCTTGGCTGTCTCTTCCAGGGCAGCCCGTCGGCGGCGACCGCCGGCGACGCGGCGGGCTCGGCGCTCGGACTGCTCGGCGGCGGTCTTGGCACGCCGGCGAGCGATCTCGTCCTCAGGCATGCGGGTCAGGATCAGCGTGATGTGGCAAGTCCGCTTGCGGATCCGGCTGGCCCGCCCCCGGGCACGCGGCCGCCAGCGCTTCATCGTGGTGCCTTCGTCGGCAAAGCAGGCGGACACGAACGTCTCTTCTGCGTCGATCCCGTCGTTCTCGAAAGCGTTGGCACCTGCTGAGTGGAGAAGCTTGCCGATCACGAGAGCGGCCTCGCGATCAGAGAAACGCAGAATCTCGACAGCCCGCGTGTACTCCTGCCCACGAATGATGTTCAGCACTTCTCTCGCCTTGTAGGCGGACATGCCGCAGTGCCGGAGCGACGCCCGGGTACCCGGGCGCTCGTTGGTCTTCAATCCAGGCACTCTCAGCGCCTCCCCGCGCGTTCTTGACCGGCGTGGTACCGGAAGGTCCGGGTCGGCGCAAACTCGCCGAGCTTGTGACCGACCATGGACTCGGTGATGTAGACGGGCACGTGCTTGCGGCCGTCGTGGACTGCGATCGTGTGCCCGACCATGTCGGGAATGATCGTCGAGCGGCGGGACCAGGTCTTCACGACCCTTTTCTCGCTGCGCGAGTTGAGGTCGTCGACCTTCTTGAGCAAGTGGTCGTCGACGAACGGACCTTTTTTGAGGCTGCGAGGCATCGCTCCCCCGTGCGCTTAGCGGCGAGCGCCGCGGGTGCGGCGACGACGGATGATGAGTTGGTCGGACGGCTTGTGGCTGCGGCGGGTGCGGCCCTCGGGCTTGCCCCAGGGCGACACGGGGTGGCGTCCGCCCGAGGTCCTGCCCTCGCCGCCACCGAGCGGGTGGTCGACCGGGTTCATGGCAACGCCACGGGTTTGGGGACGTACACCCTTCCAGCGGTTGCGGCCGGCCTTGCCGATCGAGGTGAGCTCAGCCTCGGCGTTGCCCACCTCGCCGAGCGTGGCGCGGCAGTCGATCGACACGCGGCGCATCTCGGTGGAAGGCAGCCGGAGAGTTGCGAAAGCACCTTCTTTGGCGACCAGCTGCACGCTCATGCCGGCGCCGCGCGCCATCTTGCCGCCGCCACCGGGGCGGAGCTCGACATTGTGCACGACGGACCCGACTGGGACGTAGCGCAGCGGCATGGCGTTGCCCGGCTTGATGTCAGAACCTTGGCCGGACTGGACCATGTCGCCAACGGCGACTTTGGCGGGTGCCAAGATGTAGCGTTTCTCGCCGTCCAGGTAGTGCAAGAGGGCGATACGGGCGTTGCGGTTCGGGTCGTATTCGATCGAGGCGACCTTGGCCGGAACGCCGTCCTTGTCCCGCCGGAAATCGATGATTCGGTACTGCTGCTTGTGGCCACCGCCGCGGTGGCGGGCAGTCTTGCGTCCGTAGCTGTTGCGCCCGCCCGTCGACGACTTGGGGACGGTGAGAGTCCGCTCGGGGCGAGACCTCGTGATCTCGGCGAAGTCGGAGGCCGACTGGAAACGGCGACCGGGGCTGGTCGGCTTGCGCTTGCGGAGTGCCATGTGTGTCTCCTCAGCTCTCGAACAGCTCGATGCGGTCGTCGCCGACGAGGCGCACGATCGCTCGCTTGGTGTCAGGACGCCTGCCAAAGGTGGCGCTGCGGCGCTGGCGCTTGCGCTTGCCCTTGCGGTTCATGGTGTTGACGCTCGCGACACGCACGCCGAAGCTCTTCTCGACGGCGTCGCGGATCTCGATCTTGTTGGCCCTGGGATCGACGACGAACACGTAGGTGCCTTCGTCCATCAGCGCGTAGGACTTCTCAGACACGACTGGCCTGAAAAGGACGGACTTCTCGGTCATTCGCCTGCCTCGTCTTCTTCCGTGTCCTCGGCAGCCAAATCGTCGACCTCGGCGGGGGTCTCATCGGCGGGGGTCTCGTCGGCGGCGGTCTCGTCGGTCTCATCGCGAGCCTCGTCGTATGCGGCGGCGGTCTCGTCGGTCTCGGCGGTCTCGTCGCCGGCCTCGACGGTCTCGTCGGACTGGTCCGCGCCGGTCTCGTCGTCGGCGGGGACGTCTTCGACGTCGGCGTCATCGTCCTCGGCAGACAGGTCGACCTCAGATCCCGGCACGACAGACACTCCACCGGGGACAGAGGCCGAAGCGATCAGCAGCCAGTCGTTGGCGAGAATCTCGTAACACGTGAGCTGGCTCGCCTCTACGAGGTCCACCTGGGGGAGATTGGAGAACGAACGCTCCGCCACTGCGTCGTCCGGCCCGAGGACGACCAGCACCGCACCGTCGATGCCGAGGACATCGAGCAGCTTCACGGCGTCCTTGGTCTTCGGCAAGCTGAAAGGGAACTCGTCCAGGATCAGCAGCCGGTTTGTCTGAACGCGATCAGATAGAGCAGAGAAGAGGGCGCCCTGGATCATCTTGCGCGGCGTGCGCTGGGCGTAGCTGCGCGGCTTTGGACCGAGGGCAACGCCACCACCGGTGAACTGAGGAGCTCGCACGGTGCCCTGCCTGGCACGCCCCGTCCCCTTCTGCCGGTACGGCTTTGCGCCACCGCCGCGGACTTCGGAGCGGGTACGGGTTGACTGTGTGCCGGCTCGCCGGGCAGCCAGCTGCGCCGTCACCACCTGGTGCATGAGCGGGACATTGGGCTCGACGCCGAAGATGGCCTCGTCGAGGGTCACCCTGTCGATGACCTTGCCATCGCCGTTATGACGGGCGACCGTCACCGACGTCGCCGCCGGGACCTCGGCCGCAGCCTCGTCCACCGTCTCGTTCCTGGTCTCCACAGGCATCACTTGCTCGCCTTCACCGCGTCGCGGATGATGACCATCCCGCCTCTCGGCCCGGGTACGGCGCCCTTGACGAGGATCAGCTCCCGCTCCGGGTCGGCTTGCACTACTTCGAGGTTGAGCGTCGTGACCCGCCCTCCGCCCATGCGGCCAGCCATCCGGGTGCCCTTGAAGACACGGGCGGGGGTGGCGCAACCGCCAATCGAGCCGGGGGAGCGGTGCTTCTTGTGGTTGCCGTGAGCCGCGCCCTGACCCTTGAAGTTGTGGCGTTTCATGCCGCCGGCGAAGCCCTTCCCTTTCGAGATCGCCGTGACATCTACCTTGTCGCCGGCCGCCAGGATGCTGGCGTCGATCTCCTGCCCCACGGTGTAGCTGCTGGCATCGTCGAGGCGAAGCTCGAGAAGATGCTTGCCGGGGTCGACGCCGGCAGCGTCGAAGTGCCCCGCCTCCGGCTTGTTGACGAGACTTGCCCGCTTGCGGCCGTAGGTCACCTGCAGGGCCGAGTATCCGGCGCCCTCAGGCGTCTTCACGGCCACGACGCGAACGGGCGCGACTTTGACAACGGTGACCGGGACGATGCGTTGCGCCTCGTCCCACACCTGTGTCATGCCGACTTTCTCGCCGACGATCGCCTTCGTGGCCATCTCGTGTGCCATCCCTTGTCGTGTCTCGTAACGGGACGCGGTTTGCCCGGACGGGCGGCCGCGACCCGGCGTGAGTGCCGAAATCCTTCGCGATCGCCACGGGTCGTCACGCCCCGTAGCGTGCGGGCGCTCCGCCCGGGCTAGCCGGAGCGGAGCGCTGCCTTAGGTCTGCCGGAAGGTCCCCTGACCTGGACCGCGGGCGCTTCCGGACGTCGAATGGTGAACAAAGCTCGGGCGGGTGCCCAACGAGCCTGTAACTATAGCAGCAGCGTCACGGCGCCGCTTCGAAGTGGGCTACGCCGTGATCTTGATCTCGATGTCCACGCCCGCAGGCAGGTCGAGCCGCTGCAGCGAGTCGACTGTCTTCGGAGTGTGCTCGACGATGTCAACGAGCCGCTTGTGGATACGCATCTCGAAGTGCTCCCGGCTGTCCTTGTGCTTGTGTGGGGAGCGGATCACGGTGTATCGGTGTTTCTCAGTGGGCAGCGGTACGGGCCCACGCACTTTGGCCTGGGTCCGGAGCACGGTCTCGACGATCTTCTTCGTCGACTGGTCGATGATCTCGTGATCGTAAGCCTTGAGCCGGATCCTGATCCGCTGGCGGGGTCCTTCTGCCATTTCGCCGGCTGCCCTACTACTTGAGGATCTTCACGACGCGGCCGGCGCCGACGGTGCGGCCACCTTCCCGGATGGCGAAACGAAGACCCTCGTCCATGGCGATCGGCTTCCCCAGCTCGACAACCATGGTGGTGTTATCACCGGGCATCACCATCTCGGTGCCCTCGGCAAGCGAGATGGTGCCTGTCACGTCGGTAGTGCGGAAGTAGAACTGCGGTCGGTAGTTGGAGAAGAACGGCTTGTGGCGCCCACCCTCTTCCTTGGTGAGCACGTAGACGCTGGCCTCGAAGTTGGTGTGAGGCGTGATCGAGCCCGGCTTGCAGAGCACCTGGCCCCGCTCGACTTCTTCCTTCTTCACGCCACGCAGGAGGGCGCCTACGTTGTCACCGGCTTGACCCTGGTCGAGGAGCTTGTGGAACATCTCGACGCCGGTGCATACCGTCTTTTGAGTCGGGCGAAGGCCTACGATCTCGACCTCGTCGCCAACCTTGACGACACCCGCCTCGATGCGGCCGGTCACTACCGTGCCGCGGCCCGAGATGGTCATGACGTCCTCGACAGACATGAGAAACGGCTTGTCAACCTCACGCTCGGGCTGCGGTATGTACTCGTCTACCGCCGCCATCAGCTGCATGATGCCTTCGGCCGCTTCGGCGTCTCCGTTGAGCGCCTTGAGAGCGCTCACGCGCACGACAGGGATGTCGTCGCCCGGGAATTCGTACTCGTTGAGGAGCTCGCGTACCTCGAGCTCGACGAGCTCGAGGAGCTCCTCGTCCTCGACCACGTCGGCCTTGTTCAATGCGACGACGATCGACGGCACGCCCACCTGGCGGGCGAGCAGGACGTGCTCACGCGTCTGGGGCATCGGGCCGTCCGCCGCCGACACGACGAGGATGGCACCGTCGACCTGGGCGGCGCCGGTGATCATGTTCTTGATGTAGTCGGCGTGGCCCGGCATGTCGACGTGGGCGTAGTGCCGGTTGGGCGTCTCGTACTCGACGTGGGCGATCGA
>JBOGHW010000012.1:0-23672 GCA_050744865.1 Acidimicrobiales bacterium
CAAGCTCGTCGCCTTCGTTGGCGCGAACAAGGCGCGGGGTGAAGGTCAAAGAGGACTCCTCTCGTGCGAAACCGCCATGCTGACCGATGCCCGGTCCAGAGTGGTGGATCACCCTCATATCAAACACGAGTGCGACTCGTCGACGAGCATCTACACCCACGTGAGCGACGACTTCATGAACACCGCGCTGCGGCGGGCGCTCGGGCCAGCGCTCGAGAACGAGGGAAGCGGCCTCCCCTGATGGCGGCCAAGCTCGATTACCACTGGCACCTGCGGACGGTCATGGCGTCGCGCCAGATGTTCTCGACGACGGATCTCGTCGCACCGCTCGGACAACGCGGCATCACGCTCTCGACGAGCCAGGTCTACCGGCTCGTCGTCGAGCGGCCAGAACGGCTCTCGCTCAGGGTGCTCATGGCCCTCCTCGACATCCTCGGCTGCACGATGGAGGACTTGATCGAGCCGATCGCAGCCGACGAACCGCAGAAGAAGAGGGCCATCGGATCTGCCGGCGTAGCCGAGCTCAGGCCGAAGCCCGCCCGCATCGTCCCGTCGTTCAAGCGGTGAGCGAGGCAGAAGCCGCTTCCGACCCGGTGGCCTTGGTGTGCCGGTTGGTCGCCGAGATTGAAGAGACGCTCGGAGCCGAAGATGTGAGGGCTGCGGTCGAGGCCGTCGGCGGCGGGCGCGCCAAGCGGCGGCGCCTCGCCCGAGGACTGGCGGATCGCCCGGCCGTGCTTCTCGACGGGCTCTCACCGGCACCGCGAGTCGTCGGCGAGCTTCTGATCGCCCTCAAGGAAGCAGGTGCCGGCGAGATCTCGGCACCTCGCTGCGCAGCCTGCACCAAGACGCTGCGCCGCTTGCACCGCCGCGGGGAGGACTGGCTCTGCTCGGTCTGCGAGCGGAGGCTGGAACCATGCAGTTCGTGTGGCTTGGTGGCGACCGTGAGGACCCGAGATCGCTCCGGGCGGCCTCGCTGTCAGCGATGCCCTGAGCACGACGACCGGGATCTGCTGGCGTTGATCACCGCCCAGGTAGTAGCCCTTGAGCCAGGTGCCGACGAGGCCGTGATCGCCGAGGCGATCCACAAGGTGACGCCGCGGCCATCGCAGCTGGCCAAGCTCGCATGGGCGATCGAGGACAACCCGGCGCTGTTGTCCGGCGACGGCCACTTGTCCCCGGTCCCCTCGGTCCTCCGCCTCGTAGAGACGCTCAGTGACGCCGGGATCGACGGAGTCCGTCGCCCTAGCTGCCCGCGTTGTGGCCGCAGCGTGCGCATATCGAAGCCCTTGGGTGGTGAGCGGGTCTGCCGCAGCTGCATCGCTAAGTCACGGGAGGAGAGCTGCTATCGATGCGGGGCGCGCCGTGAGCCGGTCACCCGAGACGCGCGAGGCCCTGTGTGCGCCAACTGCTTTATCCGTGACCCGGCCAACTTGGAGATCTGCGTCAACTGCGGGCGGCTCCGAAGCGTCGAGACCCGTAGCCCGCACGGGCCGCTCTGCCAGGCATGCGGTCCGCTGCCGACTCTCGTCTGCTCGATCTGCGACACGAGCGCTCCGTGCGGGATATCGCGACTCACAGGAAGACCTTGGTGCTTTGCTTGCCAGCGCCGTTCGGCTCCCTGCGGCACTTGCGGCGAGACACGACCTGTCCGCTCGGGCACTCTCGCCGAACCCAGGTGCGAGGCATGCACAGAGCCGGCTTTCCCGGACTGTGAAGTATGCCGGGACCGCCTTCGCGCCGGCCAATGCCCTGACTGCCGCCTAGCACGCCGGCTGGCCGAGCTCCTATCGAGCGAAGACGGAGAGATAGCGCCGGCGCTGCAGCCTCTTCACGACGCCCTCTCGGCGACGAACCCGCCCGGCACGGCATTGGGCTGGCTCAGGCGGGTTGTCGTCTCGAGCTACCTCGCAGACGTGGCCGCCGACCGCCGGGAGCTTTCCCACGAAGGGCTCGACGCCCTGCCCAGGAACGGCGTCCTCGACCACCTGAGGAGCGTGCTCGTTGCCACGGGCACGCTTCCGGCCAGGGACGAGCACATGGCGCGCCTCGAGCGAAGCTTCGACGAGCTCGTGTGCAGCCGGGAGGATGCCGACCAGCGCCAGGTCGTCAGGCGCTATGCCCTCTGGCACGTGCTGAGGAGGCTGCGACGGCGTAACGCCGGGAAGGAAGCCACCTACGAACAATTCGCAGGCGCTCGGCGACAGGTACGGGAAGCCGTCGCACTGCTCGACTGGCTTTCGAGCGAGCAACTCACGTTGGGAACCTGTCGTCAGGGCGACCTCGACCGCTTCCTCGTCGAAGCTCCTCGCCAGTTCGCAGCTCACTTCGTCCGCTGGGCTGTCGGCCAGCGGCTCTGTCGTCTGACCTACCCTGCCGTCCGCTGGCGCGGCCCGACATCTGCCTTGGACCACGAGGCGCGATGGCGCACCGCTCGCCGGCTCCTAGGCGACGACACGCTCAACCCCCGGGACCGCTTCGCAGGCTTGCTCGTCCTCCTCTACGCCCAGAGCACGGCTTCGATCAGTCGCATCACAAACGACCAAGTCGAGCTATCCAGCGACGACGTGCGCCTGCGGCTAGGGACTGTGCCCGTCGTCTTGCCCGAACCGCTGGCCAGCCTGGCTGCCCAACTCGTGAAGGACAACAAGGGTCACGCCACAGTCGGGGACGACGGCTGCTCTCGGTGGCTGCTGCCCGGCGGACAGCCCGGCCGCCACGTCAACGCCGCCCACCTCGGACAGCGGCTGATGACCCTTGGCATCCAGCCGGGGCCGGCGCGCTCGACCGCGATGTTCCAACTAGCCACTGACGTGCCGGCTGCCGTCCTGGCACAGCTGCTCGGGATGCATATCGACCTCGCCGTCGCCTGGCAGCACACCGCAAGTGGGGACTGGATGACCTACGCCGCCGAGGCCAGCCGCCGGAGTCGAAGAGCCGAACAGTCCGGTCAGCTGTTGTCCCCAGATCCGTGAGTTATCCACCCTTCCCCCCGGACCCCCCATCCACAGCTACTCCTGGAGTTGCAATATCCGACTCCGCCATAAATAACACGTCATCGAGGAGCGGGACCGGGCCGCTGCCGCCATCATGGGCAAGGTGCTCCCCTCCCGGAAGAAGGAGGCCGCGCTGTCTGCCCCCTGAGCGGACAGACTTGGCACGTGACCGACGACGCGGACGCCCCCAAACTTCCCTTCGAGGAGACCGTCGGTGTCCTCTCCTTCATCCAGCCCCGATGGTGGGACGAGAACCCCGAGGCGACGAGCGAAGCCGTTGCTGTTGCCGAATGGCTCGACTTCCATCCCGAGCGGCGCCAGGTCGGGGAGACCATCCCCGACAAGCCCGTCCAACGGTTGACCCTCACCGTCGAGGAGGCGGCGAGTGCGCTTGGCATCTCTCGCTCCTTCGCCTACGAAGCCATAGCCAAGGGTGAGATTCCCTGCATCCGGATTGGCAAGCGCATCCTCGTCCCCAAGATCGCGCTGGAAAAGATGATGGAGAGTGCCGGACCGGCCGGACCCCCTGGTTCGTAACCTGAAGTATGGATTCCAAGTATGAAAGGTTGTAGACTAACCTTTCATAAGGAGATTCCATGTCAAAGGTTCTCAAGCGCCGCTGGGTCAGCGACTACTCCGGGCAGACCAAGAAAGATCGCCGTTCGTGCGAGTACGAAGCCTACGTCTCTGATGGTCTTGTCGAACGGCGCTTTGCGCTCGACGGTGACGTCGCAGCCGACGTGGCGGACGCACAAGCATCCATCGCGCGGCTGAACGTCGAAGGGGCGAGCTTCGTGAACACCGAGGCGCTCGCCCGCATCCTGCTTCGGGCAGAAGCGGTCGCCTCCTCGCGGATCGAGGGGCTCGACATCGGAGCCAGGCGACTCCTCCATGCCGAGGTTGCCAGAGGGCTCGACACCCCCCCGTCCGACGTCACGGCGACCGAAGTGCTCGGGAACATCGACGCCATGGTCTACGGCATCCAGAGCATCGACGTCGGCGACGAGATCACCGTGGACCTCCTCCTGGAGATTCACCGCCGCCTGCTCGCCGGGACTCGGCTTGAGGAGTATGGCGGTCGGTTCCGGGAGGTCCAGAACTGGATCGGCGGAAGCTCGTACAACCCGAACTCCGCTGCCTTCGTCCCTCCGCCACCGGAGTTCGTCGCCGACCTGATGACCGACCTGTGCACCTTCGCCAGTGATGATGGACTGCCAGCCGTCGCCCAGGCCGCGATCGCCCATGCGCAGTTCGAGACGATCCACCCCTTCGTGGATGGCAACGGGAGGACGGGCCGCGCCCTCATCCACCTCATCCTCCGTCGGCGAGGCGTCGCCATTCGGGTGTTACCTCCCGTCTCTCTCATCCTTGCCACGTGGGCGAAGGATTACGTGAACGCTCTGACCGGCGTTCGCTATCGCGGGGCGTCTACGAGTCGTGAAGCGCACGTCGGCATGAACCGATGGATTGCGCAGTTCTCCGTTGCCTGCACTCGGTCGGTCGCCGATGCAGGCGCGTTCGAGGTGCGAGCCCAGGACATCCAAAGCGCCTGGCGGGAGCGGATCGGCTCGGTGCGCAAGAACTCCGCAGCCGACCTGCTCCTCACTGCGCTCGTCGGTGCGCCGGTCGTTACCGTGAACAGCGCAGCGGCCCTCATCAGGCGCACCTACCCCGCCGCGAACAACGCCGTGACTCAGCTTGTCGAGGCGGGCGTGCTCAAGCAGGTGAATATCGGGCGGCGCAACCGCGCCTACGAGGCGCCGGAGATAATCACTGCGTTCACCGACTTGGAGCGGCAGCTCGCCAGCCCCGAGGGCGATACCCGCACGAGCCAGCCGGTACGTCGGGTACCGCAGCATCGGTGACTTTTGGCAAACCCATTGACAGTTTCGGGGGCCTCCGGGGGCGTACCAGCTCCAGGCCGCCATCGCCGCGGTTCACGACGAGGCGAGCGGCCTCGAAGACACCGACTGGGCCGAGATCCTCCTCCTCTACCAACTGCTTGACCGCATCGCCCCCAACCCGATGGCAACGTTGAACCGAGCGCTGGCCCTCGGCATGGTCGAAGGCCCCAAGGCTGGCTTGCGCCTGCTCGACACCCTCGATGACGACAAACGCGTCGCCTCTAACCACCGGCTGTTCGCAATGCGCGGGCACCTCCTCGAGATGGCCGGTAACCGAGCCGGTGCGCTCGAAGCGTTCGAGATGGCCGCCCGGCGCTGCGTGAGCCTCCCTGAGCGCTCATACCTACAGGAGCGTGCCCAGTCGGCCTCGAGTGGCTGAAAGGCCGCCTTGGTGGTTGCCTACCGCTGAGGGGACAATCACCTATCGTTCGATCGAGGACACACCGAGCAGGCACGCATAACCGCGTTGTCACCTGAGCCGGCGGAGCGCCCGGGTCGACGGGTCGGGCGCTGCTCAGCGTCTGCCCCCCGGGGAGCGAATGCAGAGCAGAACGGCGAAGTGAATCCGGCGTGCCGACTTGGGCGAGCGCCCAGTCGACGGCGATCCCGCCGGCGGTGCCGGCGGCTACGGTTTGGGCCTGGGTCTGGCCGTAGGACTGGGCGAGGTCTCGAGGACCTCGGTGACATACCAGCACGCGTGGTTGTAATCGAAGATCGCTTGGTCGAGGTCGGCGCCGTTCTGGGCGCCGTCAATTCGAAACTGGGTCGGCAATTGCGAACGTGGTCGGCTCCCGAGGAGGCGAACCTGTCCATCGAGTGCAAGCGCGCCTGCCGCTTCGGCGAGGAACCGCTCCCCATGGAGGCTGAGCACGACGACCGAAGGGGCGGCTGACGGCTCGGCCAGAAGGAACCGCCGTTCGCAAACCTCGACGTTGAGGCTATGTGCCAGGAGCGTCACTCTTGTCATGCTCTCTCCAGGTGGGGTGTGGAAGCGGACTGACTACGAGCCGAGGAGCTCAATGGCCTTCCCCTCGCACTCGCGACGGACAGTCGTCAACTTCTTCGCCGCCCCGGTCGCACTCTTCGGCTCACGACAGACCCGGAACACGGCGCCGATGAGGTGCCGGCTGAAGAGCAGCTCAGGGAGCCGCTCGCGCTCGTCGTCAGTGAGCGCCACGTGCTTGGCATAACCCTTCATGAAGGGCACGGCGGCCCACCCCGAGTGCAGCACGAGCGTCATCGACGCGAGGCGCGGCCCGCGCCCGGCCGACGTCCAGTCGACGAGTACCGGTCCCTCGGCGGTGAAGATGGCGTTCTTCGGCACCGGGTCGGGATGGACGAACGCCTCGGGAAGGCCAACTCCGCCGTCCGCTCCGTCCAGCGCGGAGCGGAGCTCGCCGAGCGCATCGAGAACCCCGCTCGTCGCATCGCTCTCGATCGAGTCAATCCACCCCGCGGCCGCACTCAGCTCGTCGGCCATCGTTCCCTCGGAGAAATGGTGCAGCCCCCCGGCGGGTCGGTCTGCACCTTCGGGCACCGCCAGGCCGTGCAGACGGCCGATCATGGCGCCGAGCCTGATGATCGGATACGGCGGTCGCTTCGCCTTGGGGACCTCTTTGAGGAACTCGGTCAGCAGCACCGCCTGTCCCTCGTGGCGGGTGACGGTGTCGGTGAACGGTCGTTCGGAGGGGAACCCGATCTCCGCGAGGTATCGCAGCACGGCGAGATCGGCCTCGGCAGCGGCCTGCGGTCGCGCCGCGGAGAAGAGCCGCGCCACAACCGTCGTATCCGAATCGCTCCGATCGACGCGAAAGACCCCGACGTCGAGCTGGGTCAGCTTCGCGACCGCGATGCCGTACGCCTGTTCGAGGTGCGCGGGCAAGGTGTCGATGCCTTCGCGCTGGTACATCCGCTGGAGCGTCGCGTCGAAGGTGAGCGGAGGCGTCGCAGGCACGTGACCCACGTTAAAGGAGCCAGCGCGAAGAGTTGTACCCCCACACAGCGGCTGTCGGACCCGAGGGAGGAAAGTGCCACAGCGAGTTTCGTGAATCGAGATTCGGCCTGAGCCTGCGTAGACACGGCAGTGATCGCGACCGCACCTTCTTCGCCGCCCTTCGCCGGCCTGCAGCATCGGCCGGATGCGATGTCAGGTCGCCGCTACGTGACGCCGGCTCGGTGCCCCCCATGTCCACCGGCTTCTGCTCCTTGAGCGACGAGCACATTGGCCCCGACGTCCAGAGCCTGGTCTGCCTCATCGAGATCGGTGACTTGGACGATCAGTGGCACTCCCAGCAGGCCGAGGCCCCGCAGTTGGAGACGACCGCCACGAGCTCGCCGCCAGCCGATCCGTCCAATCGGCGCCAGTGCGATCCGCGTTCGGACGCTGCCACCGACACGCCAAAACCGTCGATATGGCGCGGCACGGGCCGTCGTCCGCCCCTTCAGGAAGCAGCGCATATGGAGCGTTCGGTCTGGGACCGCACACGTCGCATTCGGGTCGTGAGTAGGTGACGACTCCAGTCAGAACCGGGCTACTGGCCGATTGCCTTGCTCAGCTTCACATCCTCGTCTTCGTAGCCCGCTCGCCGGTAGAGCTCGCGAGCCCGATGGTTGGCCGCTCCAGACTGCGACGAGCATGACGTCCTTCCCTGACAGGCTCGGCTCGAGCGAGGTCTCGACCCAGCCTCGCACTGCTTGCAGAACGGCGCGCGCGTCCCGCCAGGAGGCAACCCCTACGCAGAGTCGGTCACTGAGCGCGATCAGAGACGCACGGTCTTCCACTTCTGCATGGCGAATAGAGATGGCGTTCGTGTCGCTCATGCGCCGAGTGTGGCACGGAAGGACCCCGCTCATAAGTGACAGCGACTGCGTGCCGTTCAGATGGCGCGCCGAGCGGCTGTGGGGCGCCCTTGGGTCGATCAGGGCCGGCCCGGGTCGAGAGGACCCGCCCACCCAGGTGGTGCTCGACCCAGCGCAAGGCTTGTTGTGGTGGTCGAGTGCGTAGGAGCAGCCGGGTGGCGTCGTCCCCGCAGAACCCGTGGGCAAGCGAGCGCAGCCGGCGGGCTGGCCGGTCACCGCCGATCCGTGGACGGCTCACCATCCGAGCTCAGCGCCGGGAAGGTCGAAGACGCCGGCGGCCCGAATTCGTTCGATCACCGCCGTGCGCTGCGGGCGGGAGGCGGCGCCGGCCAGCCAGTCGCGCCAGATCGGGTAGCGGTCGCGATCGAAGCCCCGGAACGCTTGCTCGAAGCTGTCGGTCATCGAGCGCCGCGTCCGCTCGACCTCGTCGTCGGTCTCCGGACAGGCCTGGTAGACGATGGTCCAGGCCAGGCGGTCCCGACCGCCGGCACTGGCGTGCCAGGTGTGCAGGTCGAAGGCGATCACGTCGCCGGGCCGGGTATCGGCCACGTAGCCGGGATAGCTCGCCTGGAAGTCGACCGTCTCGCCTGCGCTCTCCAAGTGACCCATGCGGCTGCGGTAGTCGGTGAGCCGGAGGTTCTGCTCGGGGTGGTGCGATCCGGGCAGCAGGCGCAATGCCCCGTTGGCGGCCGTGAGCGGGTCGAGGTAGGCGGCGTACTTGACGCCGCGCACGCCGATGCCGTCGTCGTTGTGCCACCCGGCGTCGGCGAAGTAGAGCACCCCTTCGGGGCATTCGGGGACGACCGGGTTGCCGAGGAGTTGCTCGGCGGCGTCGATCAACCGGGGGTCGTCGCAGACGAGCGCGGCGCTCGTCGGGGTGCGCCGTGACGCCATTGGTAGGTAGTGGCCGCTGATTCCGTCGATGACTCGCTCGTCGTACGTGGCGGCATAGGCATCGCGGATGGCGGTGTCGACTTCGGCGCGCAGTGCGGTCGCGTGCTCGGCAAGCAAGTCGGAGAGCACGACGAAGCCGAAGGTGGCGTAGTGGTCGACCTGGGCGGTCGTGAGCATCGGGTTTCCTCCTGTCGTCTGATCGTGGTGGGCGGTCGGGGGTCCAAGACCCCCGGGACAGGAGGAGCCCGGGCGCGCGCGACTGAGGTTCGGACCTGGTGAGCGACAGAGGTTCAGCGGGTTCAGAGGAAACGCACTGAGTGCAACATTATCGCCGACGGCCAACGCCCGAGAACCCGGAACGGCGGCGAGCTACGATCGGCGGTGGCACCGGGAGGGTGCCACCGGGTCCGCGGGAAGGACTGAGTCCACTCCGAATCACCCCGAAGTCGTGCTGTGGCCCCTTCCTCGGCCTGAGCAGCGGACGGCAGGCGTAGGAGGGAGACGCCATGTCCACTTTGCTTCTCGAGCATCCCGACCTCGACCAGTTGCGCCGCCGGGCCAAGGAACCGCGCGACGCGGCCCTGCGGGGAGATGCCGTCGCCGTCGAGCGGTTCGCCCGTCACCATCCCACCTCCGGCCACGGCACCGTGACGTTGGCCGCCGCCCAGCTGGTCGTCGCCCGAGAACTGGGCTTTCGAGCTGGCCCAGCTGAAAGCCACGGTCGACGCCGAAACCATCTCGGCCCGACAGGAGCTGGCGTTGGTGGACGCTTGCATCAAGGGCCGCTTTGGCCAGGTGAGCCCCAGCGCCCTGCGCCCGGCCTGAAGTCTTCCAGCTCCTGCCCTGATCGGCTTGCCGTCCCGGGAACGCTCGCATTTCTCTCTTTGGTCGCTGAGAACCTCGCCACACGACAGGCTTGGGGGCAATGACAACCTGTGGGTGCCGAGAACTCCGTCCGCCCAGTTCAGGCGGCGCCGGTATTCGTGGATGAGTCCATCGAGACGATCGGCCCTCGTCGCTTGGCGACGTCGACTTCGCCGATGGTGGGAGGGGTCGCGTCACAAACGGCGGGCGGACGCTGACCGAGGGACCCATGAGAAGGACGGTGCGAGTTGTAATGCTCGGCGTACTCGGAGAGGCCAGCTGCCCAGCACAGTCATGCGGACACACCCTCGTTCAGGCAACCAACATGGCCGCCTCGTTCATGGCAGGATGGCTGACGATGTCACTCGCCCGCATACGCTCCGTGGTCCTCGACTGCCCGAACCCTCGGGCGCTAGCCGAGTTCTACCTCGGTCTCCTTGGCGGAGAAGTCGATGCCGATGTCGACGACTGGGTCGTGCTGACGGTCACAGGGCTGCGCTTGGCATTCCAGCTTGCTGACGACTTTGCACCGCCGACCTGGCCCTCCGGTGAGCGGCCGCAGCAGTTCCACCTCGATATGACGGTGGACGATGTCGACGTCGCCGAGCGCCAAGTGCTGACGCTCGGTGCAAGGAAGCATGCGACGCAGCCAGGCGAGTCGGCAGGTGACCGGTTCCGCGTTTACTTGGATCCCGTCGGCCACCCCTTCTGCCTCTGCTGGGGCTGACGGACCGTCGTCAGCACGGCAACACAAGTGGGCGCCTCAGCGCCAGGGTCGACCGGGCCGGCCATGGGCGTAGGTCCAGCCTCCGGCCAGGAGGTCTCGATGCCAGCGCAGCAGGGTTGCTGGTTAGGACCGCCACCTCGTGGCCAGCACGACGACTTCGACCGCGAGGTCCGTCGCTCTGCGACTGACGAGGCGCATCAGCTGCAGAACGCAGCGAACGCCCGGTAGAGGAACGATAGGTCAGGGTCCGGGACGTTCGCCGCGCCCGGCGCCAGCCGTCAAAGTGCAGCTCACGGCTGGTGGATGACGTTCTCGGCACGCACAGGTGAGCTTCGACCTCATCGACAGCCGCTGCGAGGTGCACACGACGCCGGCCGAAGTGGCCCAGCCCTTCACCTGGGCGGCGCTTCGAGCCCAGTGAGTTGGGGACCCGACCTATTCGCGGCTCGGCCGAGGCCCTCCGGCAGGGATCTCCTTCGTGGCCCAACGCTCGAGTGCGCGATGCCGGATGTCCGCGTACCCGTGGTCGCGGAGGTGATTGAGGAGCCGATCTACGGTCCTGACTAGGCGGCTGAGTTCGCCTTCGCCAAACCCGTCGAACAAATAGCCCGCGAACTCCTCCTGGTCGGCCGACAGCGCGTCCGCAGTTGCGTGACCCATCGGAGTCAACTGGACCAAGGTGGCTCGACGGTCGCTTGGATGGCGGGCGCGTGCCACGAAGCCCGTCGCCTCCAGCCCGTCGAGCAGGCCGGTGACGTTGCGAGGCGTGACACCAAGAGCGTCGGCCAGATCGCGTTGGCGCATCGGTCCGCGGCGATGAAGGAGCCACACCACCTCGGCTCGCGCGACGGTCAGGCCACGCCCAGCGGCATCTGCCTCCATGCCTTCGGCCAGCAGGGTCGCCATCTCCAGCACCCGCTCGAGGGCTTCGATCCGGCTCGGAACGGGACCCTTTGCCGATGTGTGAACCATCTACATAGTGTACCATCATCACTATCGGTCGAAAGAGGAAGAGGTTCATGAGGTTGACGAGGGTCCGCGTGACAATCCTGCCGCCGACCGTGTTTGCGCAGGTGCGCATGTGGTCCCGGCGTCAGTGGCAGCTCGCCATTGGTGGCTTTGTCGTCTCGTTTCTGCTGATGGGGACTATCGGTGAGACTCTCCCCGGCGCGTCGGGCGGACGAGGAACGCCCGTCGAGTGGTGGAACTACCTCACGTTGGTTGTCTCCCCGATGCTCATTGGCTCGATCCTTGGGACCTTCACGCCACGCGGGCAACCGAATCGGTCGCGTCTGAAGGGCGCCACCGGAGCCGGCTTTAGCGCAGCTGTCGGGACCGTCGCGATGGCATGTCCCGTGTGCAACCCTTTGGCGATCGCAGTCTTCGGCGCTGGTGGCATCCTTTCCTTTCTTGCGCCAGAACGCGGACTGGTTGCCCTTCTTTCCGTGGTGCTGCTTGCCGTGACGTTGCTGCTCCGGCTACGCACCACGCGAGCCTGCCTCCTGTCATACGCGGAATCCTCCGGGTCTCTCTCACTTACCTCCACGGTCAATAGCGAAGGGGCGACGACGGGCACCGAAGCCGATGGAGGATGAGCAAGAGAGCCCTGAACGACCACCCGTGTCGTCCGAAACCATGCGTGAGACAGCCCATCGCGGCGCTGCGGCGCCAGGGGTCCGCCGCAGGCTGCTTGCCAGTCGACGACGCCGGAGACCGAGCCGCGCTGCCAGAGCACGTTGCCGGGATGGAAGTCGCGTTGGAACCCACTGACAATTCCTCGGCATGGAGGTTGGCTGGGCTGATCGAGGAGTATCACGCCGCATGACCGGCCTGAACGAGTTTCGGACCTACGGGTCGCGCAGCGGCCATGGGGAACTGATGTGGTCAAGCTCTCGTCGGAGGGGGCGGCTCATCCGGGTCCGACCGCCGCGGCTGGGTCTGGGTCGCCCGGCGCTGTAGGACGGTGCGTTCGCCCGCGTTCGCGGTACGCGAGGCTGCCTCAGTGAACGCCTCCCACGCCTGCGCGTGCAGCCCGGCCCGCTCGAGTAGGTCCCCGCGCACACTCGGAACCAGCGGCGAGTCGCCGAGTGAATTGGCGTCCAGCTCCTCGAGCACGGCGAGCCCGGCGCCGGGGCCGTATGCCCGGCCGTGCGCGACCGCCCGGTTCACCTCGACGACCGGGCCGGGCGCAGCGCCGGCCAAGACGTCGTACAGCACCGCGATCCGGCACCAGTCCGTGTCCTCGGCGCGTATCGCGCGGGCGTGCTGCGCAGCGATCGAGGCCTGCAGGAAGTACCTCCCGACCGGGGTCCCGCGGGAAGCCAGCTGCTCCGCCTTCTCCAGGGCGGCCGTGCCGCGCCGGATCAGCAGCTGATCCCAGAGGCTCCGGTCCTGCGCTTCCAGCAGGACGGGGGCTCCGCCCTCATCGAGCCGGGCCGGCATCCGCGAGCCTTGGATCTCCAGCAGTGCTTGCAGGCCGTGCACCTCAGGCTCTTCGGGAGCGAGAGCGGCCAGCATGCGCGCGAGCCGGATCGCCTCGTTCGCCAGGTCGGGGCGCATCCACTCCTTGCCGGCGGTGGCCGTGTAGCCCTCGTTGAATATCAGGTAGATCACCGCCATGACGTCGTCGATCCGCTTGGTCCGCTCTGGCCCCTCGGGAAGCTCGAAGTCGGCGTGCGCCTCGGACAGGGCCTTCTTCGCTCGTGAGATCCGTTGGCCCATCGTGGATTCGGTGGCCAGGAATCCCCGGGCGATCTCGGCGGTTGTAAGCCCGCCGACCAGGCGCAGCGTGAGTGCGGCCCGGGACTCGGGCGTCAGAATTGGGTGGCAGGACAGGAAGATGAGCCGGAGTACGTCGTCCTCGATGTAATCGAGCTGGCTCTCGACGTCGGGCATCTCCTCCCCCTCTCTTCGTCGGGCATGTTCGAGCTCCGCAACCTTGCGGCGGAGGCTGTCGGCACGTCGGAAGTGATCGATGGCGCGCCGCTTGGCGGTGGTCATCAGCCACGCGACCGGGTTGTCTGGGACGCCGGCGGCAGGCCACTGCTCAAGCGCGGCGTCGAGGGCGTCCTGCGCCAGATCCTCGGCGAGGCTCACATCGCGGGTCATCCGGGTGAGGGCACCGACGAGCCGGGCCGACTCGGCCCGCCAGGCGGCGTAGATGATCTGGTTCAGATCATCGGGACGGGTCCCTGCCAGCACCACAACAGCGTACTGAGACCGGTTTCAGGCTGGAACCGCCCATCCTTGCCGCCGACGGCGAAGGACCGGCGGAGCCAGGGTCATTCGCTGGGCGCCTCGGGGCCGGTCGAGATCTGGCGCAGGGTGGAGATCACGGTGATCTCGGGCCAGTACTTCGCGTGAAGCTCGGCGAACGACTGCTGGTCCGCCGCAGCTTCCTCGAGGCTGGGGTACTCCATGATGGCCCAGCCGCCGACGACCTCTTTGGCCTCGGCGTACGGCCCGTCGACGCGGGTGACCTCGCCTTGGCGGACGACGTAGTTCACGGCATCCTCAGTCCCGTACAGACCGCCTCCGTCGAGGAACACGCCCTTGGCGGCCCGCTCGCCTATGTGCTTGTCCATCGCGTCGAACAGCGCCTGCGGTGGCGTCCCGACGCCCTCTTCCATCCGCACGAATCCCATGAAACGCGGCATCTCGATCACTCCTCGTAGTTCCTCGGGGTTGCTTTCTCACACCTACGTCGAACGGGTATGCGCTCCTTCGACATCACCCTCCAGGATTCTCGACCATCTTGGAGACACCGGGTTCAGCGCAAAGGTCGATGCTCCGGAACGCGTAGCTCCCAGACTCAGGGGGGTCGCCCCAAGGGCGCATCAGCCGAGTCCGTGATCGCTCGCGTAGCCAACTGCGGTTGCCCGATCGAGTGAGCCGGTCTTGGCGAAGATGCGATTGACGTGGCTCTTGACCGTGTGCGGGCTGAGGAAGAGCGCAGCCGCTATCTCGGGGTTGCCCATCCCTCCAGCCATCATGGTCAGGATCTGCGCCTCTCTTTTGGTGAGACCGTCGGGAAGGTGATCGGGGACTCTCGGTGCCGACTTGTCCGGCGGTTGGGCTCGCGTGGCCGCGTCGACAAGGGTGGCTTGAATCGAACGGCCGAGGACGCCCAACCCGGTGACCGAGCTTCGCACGGCGTTGGCGATGTCGACGCGGTCGGCGTCCTTGGTCAGGTAGCTGCGGGCGCCGGCCCCGAGTGCGGCGAGGACCGAGCTGTCGTCGGCGTAGGTGGTGAGCACGACGATGGCGATCTCAGGGAAGTGCTCGCTGAGATGGCGGGTGGCTTGGATGCCGTCCACCCCCGGCATGTGCAAGTCGAGGAGAATGGCATCGGGCCGGTATTGGCCGCACAGATCGATGGCTTCTTGGCCGTCTGAGGCTGAAGCGACGACCTCGATGTCGGCCAACAGGTCGAGGAGCAGGACCAAGCCTTCGCGGACGCTCGCCTGGTCGTCGGCGACAATCATCCGCAGGGGTGCCGGCTGTTCGGTCATTTGGGGACTTGGGCGGTCACCGTCCACGTCCCTTCGATCGCATGCGCATGGAGTGAACCTCCGATAAGCCGAAGGCGTTCGCGCATGCCGGCGAGGCCGTAGCCGCCATTGGCAGTCTGGAGGTCGGATCTCCCGGGCGATGCGGTTGCGCTCGTCGAGGTGTGACCTTCATCACCGGCGCATTCGTCTTGAGCGACACGCTCCACAGCACCTTCGAAGGGCTCGTCGGCAACGCCGACCACGACATCGCCTTTCAGGTCCGCGGTGACGCGCAGCTCTCCACCAGTGGTGCCACAGCCGTGCGCAACCCGATCCCCGAGTCGCTCCTTTCGACCATCCAGCACCTCCCCGGCGTTGCGACGGCCGACGGCCAGGTTGCCGGATACGCCCAGTTCGTGTCCCGTCAGGGCAAGGCCGTCGCCGGCGGGATCGGCGGCACCGTCGGGGTGAACTTCGCCGCCGACACCGAGGTCTCAGCCCTCCGCCTGGTCCAGGGCAGGGCCCCGACCAAAGCCGATGACGTGGTGATGGACGCTGGTACCGCCTCCAGGTACCACTTCACCGTCGGCCAGCGCGTCAAGGTCCTCTCCGATCTCTCGCCTCGGAGCTTCTTGATCACGGGCATCGCCGACTTCGGGAGCTCTGCCACCCTTGACGGCACCACGCTGGCCGCGTTCACCCTCCCCACTGTGCAGCGCTTGGTGGGCGAGGTCGGCCAGCTCGACGACGTCAACGTGGTGACGAGGCCCGGCGCCGACCGGGCCGTCGTCGAGCGCGAGATCACCCGTGTCCTGCCCTCTGGCGTCCAAGGGGTCACGGGCCAGACAGTTGCCGAGGAGAACACGGCGGCCATCGACCAAGGACTCTCGTTTCTCTCCAGCGCATTGGTGATCTTCGCCCTCATTGCGCTGTTCGTCGGCGGGTTCACCATCCTCAACACCTTCTCCATCACCGTCGGCCAACGCACCCGGGAGCTCGCCCTCCTCCGAGTGGTCGGCGCCAGCCGGCGACAGCTCCTCGCCTCGGTGCTCGGTGAGGCGGCCATCGTGGGAGCCATTTCCTCGGTGATTGGGATCGGGCTGGGCGTGGGCGCGGCCGTTGGTCTCGAGGCGCTTCTCCGCACCTTCGGCATCGGCCTGCCGACAGGCCCGCTCGTCCTCCAAGCCCGCACCGTCGTCGTCGCCCTCGTGGTAGGGATCGGAGTCACAACGGTCGCTGCCGTCGGCCCAGCCCGCCGGGCCATGCGGGTCCCACTGGTCGCCGCCATCGCAGGGCACACCGCCACTGGGCAGGCGACCAACCGCCGCCGGCTAGCGGGAGGAGCCGGGCTCGTCGTGTTGGGTAGTGCCCTCCTCGGGGTCGGCCTGGCCAAGGCCGCCGTCAGCCCAGTCGGCATCGGCGCGGCCTGCATCTTCGTCGGTGCCGCCATGCTTGCCCCCCTTCTCGCCGGGCCGTTCTCGGGCGTCATCGGACGGCCCCTCGCCCGCCTGAGCGGGACGGCAGGGTCGCTTGGGCGCCGCAATGCGATGCGCAGCTCTGTACGCACTGCCCAGACGGCAGCTGCCCTCATGGTCGGTGTGGCCCTCGTCGCCGCCATGGCGGTGTTCGGCGCGTCGGCCTCGCGCTCGGTCACCGCCGATGTCGACCAGGCGATCCGCGCCAACCTCATCGTTACGACCAGCTCTGGGCCGCTGCCCCCGTCGGTGCCAGCCGTCGCCGCGGGCGTGCCCGGTGTCACCGCCGCCGCAGCCATCTATCGCAGCCAGTTCGAGGTCGACGGGTCGCTCGCCACCCTCACCGCGGTTCCAGCCGATCACCTGGCGGCCACGGTCGACCTGCGCATGACCGCCGGCACCACCGCTGCCATCGCCGATGGCGAGCTGCTCGTCGACTCGACCACCGCGCGCAGTGACCATCTCGTCGTCGGCGATCGCGTCCCGGTCGACTTCGCCAAGACTGGTCCCGCCCACCTGCGCATCGGCGGTATCTACCAGGCCAACACGCTCATCGGCAGCTACTTCGTCGATGACCAGACCTTCCTCGCCCACTTCCCCGGCACTCTCCCCGGGGGCCTCCTGCTCCGCACGGACAGCGCTGCGGCCAGTCGACAGGTGAGTCGGGCGCTGGCCGGCTACCCCAATCTCACAGTCCAGACCCGCGCCCAGTTCGAGAAGACGGAGACCGCCGGCGTGAACGAGCTCCTCGGGCTCGTCTACGCACTCCTGGCCCTGGCCGGGCTCATTGCACTCATCGGGATCGTGAACACGCTGCTCCTCTCGGTGTTCGAGCGAACCCGTGAGATCGGGCTCTTGCGAGCGGTCGGTATGCGGCGTCGCCAGGTCCGCACGATGATCCGCTCCGAAGCGCTCATCATCGCCCTGTTCGGCGCGGTCGTCGGCATTGTGATCGGGACCGGTCTTGGCGCCGCTCTCGTCGCCTCGCTTCGGGCAGAAGGGATCACCGACACCGTCATTCCGGTATCGAGCATCGTCGCCTTTCTCGTCATCGCGGCCATCCTCGGGCTGCTTGCCGCCAGCTGGCCGGCACGCCGCGCGGCACGGCTCGACATCCTCGACGCAATCGCCGTCGACCAATAGTTCCTGATGGTTCCTGAATCGCACCTGCAACGTACAGGTGTCACCCAACGCTGATCACCACGAATGGAGGTATCTCATGACGGTCATCACCGTCGACGTGGCGGTCTCCCGACTATCTGATCAAACCGAGCTGTACTTCGGGGCCGGCGGCCTCAGCGCGGGAATGAAGCTGGTGAACGTGCTCTGGACTGCCCCGAAGGTGCGGAGTGTCCTCCGGGCCGCACCGAACCTCGAGTGGTGGGCGAGATCCTGGACTGGGAACCACATCCGTCCGAGGTACTGCAAGACATGCGCAACCGTCTCGAGGAGCTCAAGTGCCTCGGCGTCGAGGCCATCAACGACTGACGCGCACAGTCATGGCCGTCCGCGGCGACAACGATTCACTCGGCTACCAAGCGTTTCCGGTCGCGAATGCGACAGAGCTGCGGAAGCTCGGGGCTCCCCTCACAGCTTCCTGAGCGGACGCCGGGAACTACTCGCCGGTCTCTCCGTCGACCGCTTCTCGGAGCAGGTCGGCGTGGCCGTTGTGCCGCGCGTACTCCTCGATCATGTGGAGGATGATCCAACGCAGGCTGGGAGCTCGTCCATCTGGCCAGGTACGGACGGCCAGGCGGTCGAGGTCACCGTCGGCGAGGGCTTCGGTGACCCGTTCATGGGAGCGTGCGACGGCCTCCTCCCACAACACTCGCAGCTCGTCCGGGCTGTCCGCGGCGGCGGTACGCCACTCCCAGTCCGGGTCGGACTCCCAGTCGACGGCATCCCATGGTGGCGAGTAGTTTCGGCCGAACAGCGAACGGGAGAACCACCCGTCCTCGACCAACGCCAGGTGTTTCATCATCCCGCCGAGGGTCATGGCAGAAGCGCCGGTCCTGGCGTTGAGGCCTTCGGAGTCGAGCCCGCGGCACTTCCAAGCGAAAGTGGCGCGCTGATAGTCTAGGAAAGCGAGCATCGTTGCCGTCTCGTCAGCCGCAACCGGAGGTTCCGGTCGCCCGTGGTCGTCGAGTCCGAGTACCGCGCTGTCGCCGCTCTCTTCAAGGTCCATGTACCCAGCTTGCCCTATCGGCGCCCAGGGCAGCGAGCCAACTACGCGATCCCGGCGGGGTGAACCTGCCGGCGGCGCCTTCGGCTTCGGGCCGAGCACGGCCTGGCGGCGTCTAGCCGATCACCGCAGCCGGCGGCCGCTCGTTCACCGGAAGCACGGGATACGGCGATGATCGCCAGGAAACGCCACCGTCGCTCGTCGTGACGATTGTGGCGGCATCAGTAGCCTCGAGTTGACCGAAAAGAACGCAGCTGAGCGGTCCCGAGCACGCAAGCCCGCTCGGGCTGAAGCCGGTCGGCAGCTTCTCGGAACGCCAGCCCGAACCTCCGTTGTTGCTGACGAGGAACACCGCCCCGCCAACGCCAACACAGTGGGTTTGCGAGAAACACTCGACCGAGCTGGCCCCCGGGGCAAACACCAGTCGCCACGTCGCTGTGTGCCCGGAAGAAGCGGGAATTGCCACCAACGTTGGCCTGTTCAGACCCGAGGAGGCCGATCGTTCCGCTATGACCGGTCGACTCCAGGACTTGCCGGCATCGAGGGTTGCGTAGATCAGCAGCTCCTGGCGGAAGGACGCTTCGTTCGGCGACTGGGGAAGTGGATCGAGCACGGACAAGAAGCAGTCCTCGCCGGAGCACGCGATCGGTGACGGACTGGGACTGGCGCCCCTCGGCAAGCTGTCCGAGACAACCCAGTTCCGGCCCGAGTCTCGGGACGACAGCAAGGTCCACCGTCCGGACTTGTTCCGGCAGCGATGCACTGTCCCGGTGCTGGGCAGGCAAAGGGAAGGCCCGGCACTCAGCTCAGGTCACCCACGAGGCGGAGAGCGGCCCGAAGGAGACTCCCGGCACCACTCGTCGTCTCGGTCGATTGCCGACGGCCGGACGCGCTCTCGTCAAGCGGTGCACAGCGGCCGCCGCCTCAGCCCGGTTGTCGGCCTCGGCTTGCACCGCACCCGATCCGGTGTCGGTGATCTCGAAGTACTGGCGCGCCCGACCGCGAACGATCTCGCTACCGGCTCGTTCCGCCAGGCCCTCATCGACGAGCCGGTCGAGAACTCCATAAAGCGTTCCGGCTGTGAGCCGGACGCGCCCGCTCGTCATCTCCCGGACTCGTTCCAAGATGGCGTAGCCGTGGGTCCTGCCTTCCAGCAGAACCGCCAGCGTGTAGTAAGTCGGATCGCGCATCTCGGGCATCGCTTGCCATAATACTCGGTTGGCACGAATATGTTCTCTGGCGACAAGGAAGGCCTGGCTTTCCTGGGCATCGTTCTGAAACGATCGTCAAGAGTCTTGACGTGCATACGTTCGTCACGCGGCGGCTGGCCAAGCACTCGCGGACGTCGCTTTCGGGGCCCATTCGGGACCACGCGGCGGGCGGGGCGGGGGACGCGCTCGGCTTAGGCCATCGGGACGCGCTCTGGGAACGCGCTCCATCCGGCGTCGACGTCGCGTCTTGCGGCGGCCAGGCGCCGGACGGCTTCTTCGAGCCAGAAGCGTGGCAGGGTGTAGGGGATGCGCACGTAGCGTTCGAACCGATCGTCTGTGCCGAAGCGGCGACCCGAAGCGAGACGCAGGCCGTGCGTGAATGCGGCTTGGGCAAGGCTCGTACTCACCGGGGCATGCAGCTGCACCCACAGCGAGAGGCCGCCACGGGGGATGGCGAAGTGCCAGTCGCCAAGCTCGTGGGCGAGGGCGTCGACGAGACCGTCGCGGTTGGCGGCGAACGTCGCCCGATGTCGGGCGACGAGGTCGTCGGCGTTGTCGAGCAGCCACGCTGCAGCCAGTTGCTCGAGTGGAGGGCTTGCCATGTCGACAGCATTCTTGATCTCTTCGAGCTGGAGGACGAGGTGTGACTCGGCGCGGATCCATCCGACGCGTAGACCGGCCCAGTAGGCCTTGCTCATCGATCCGATCGACACCACCCGCTGGTCGAAGGTGGCCATGGGTGCTGGGGGGGCTACGTCGTCGAAGGAGATCTCCGTCATGGTCTCGTCGACACAGAGCGTCGTCCCTGACGAGACGGCAGCTTCGACGAGCGATGCACGGGCCATGTCGTCCATGCGGCTACCGGTCGGGTTCTGGTAGTCGGGGATCACGTAGGTGAGCCGGGGCATCGAGCGGCGATGCACAGCCGTCAACTCCTGGTGATCCCAACCCGTTGGCGACACCGTCACTGGGAGCACTCGGCACCGAGCACGCCGGAGCGCGTCGAGTGCGTTGGGGTAGGTCGGGCTCTCGACGACCACCGGATCGAGTGGCGCGACGAGTGCTCGCACCAACAGGTCGATGGCCTGCTGGGCTCCAGCGGTCACGAGCAATTGGTCGGGCGTCGTCGGGGCGCCTCGGGCGGCATAGCGGCGGGCGATTGCCTCGCGCAGTACCAGAAGGCCCTGTGGGTCGTATCCGGTGCCAGCGAGGTAAGTGCCCAGCTGTTCGAGGGCCGCATGGTAAGCGGTTTCGACCGAAGGGTCACCGGCTGGAGAGGCACGGGAGAGGTCGATGATCGAGCTGTCAGCTCCGCCGCGCGCCCATTGGGTTGCGCCGCGTCGACGGCTTCCCGGCAGACTGACCCAGCTCCCCCCGCCTTGGCGCGAGAGCACGAAGCCCTCCTCGCGTAGCTGCCCGTAGGCTGCGGTCACCGTCGTGCGGCTGAGACCCAGCGCTGTGGCCAATGCCCGCTCGGCAGGCAGGAGACTCGACGAGGGGATCCGGGCGTCGAGGACGAGTACCCGGATCGCCGTTGCGAGGCGCACATACAGGGGCCCGGTGCCGCCAAGCGACCTCCAGTCGGTGAGCAGCGAAGTTAGCTGAGCGGCAGAGACGCGTGGTGACAAGGCCACTTCCTTCTGATTGGCTCTTGTTTGGCGGACCAAAGTGTTCCATTGTGACCGGATGGCACCAGATGGTCAAGCCACTGTGATGCGTGCGGTGCGGCGCTGTGTCGCGCGGGTGTCCCGACTCGTTGCCCCGCTACCCTCCGATGCTGTCGGCCGCCGGTTCCTGCAGCTCTACTGCGGGCTCATCATGTACGGGACTAGCGACGCACTGCTTGTGCGCGGCCGTCTCGGCGTCGATCCCTGGGACGTCTTCCACCAAGGCCTCGCCCGCCACACCGGCATCCGCATCGGGACCTGGTCCATCCTCGTCGGGGCTGCTGTGCTTGTCTTGTGGATCCCGCTCCGCCAGCGCCCAGGCGTGGGCACGCTTAGCAACGTGGTCGTGATCGGCGCCACTATGGACGCCGCTCTCGCGGTCATGCCGGAGCCGCATTTGCTCTGGATCCGAGTCGGCTGTCTCGTTGGCGGGATCTTGCTCAACGGAGTAGCGACGGGGTGCTACATCGCCGCCGGACTCGGCCCCGGTCCCCGCGACGGGCTCATGGTCGGACTGGCCGCTCGGGGCCACTCGCTTCGGCTGGTGCGCACCGGGATCGAGGCCACGGTCGTCGTTGCTGGTTGGCTCCTCGGAGGAAACGTCGGTATCGGGACTCTGGCCTATGCCGTCGCGATTGGGCCGCTTGCGCAGTTCTTCATCCCGCTCTTCGGTGGTCGCATCTACCGATCTTCCGATGGCCTCTCTCCCTTGAGCCTTGAGTGACGTCGTTGCGGCGGCCCTCTCGACGTGGAGCGCGTCGCGGACGTGAGGGCCTCGGTCAGCTGCATATCCCCGTGTGCAAGACTCACACCGTGCTGAGCGTGGGCGTGGTCGCCTTGGGCGTCGGAGCAGTCGACCGAGCCGCAAGCTTCTGGTGCGAGGCGCTCGGCTATGAGTTGCGCACCGACGGCTTCGGCGGATGGGCGACCGTGCTCACACCGCCGGCTGGGAGGACTGGGACAACGATTGCGCTGCAGCACAGCGAGACGCCTGTACAGGATTATCCCCGTATCCACCTGGACCTGCACGTGACCGATGCGGCAGAGCAGGCGACCGAGACGGAGCGTCTCGTGGCTATCGGGGCTCAGCGAGTCAAATGGGACAGGTACCCGGACGACCCAGACTTCGTGGTGCTCGCAGACCCCGACGGCAACCGTTTTTGCATCGTTAACCTCAGCCACGAACGCGACTGACGTCCCCTCGAGCGGAACGCCCTACGGGTCGGAGCTGGAGGAAGACGAGCTGGCCCACGCCACCTTCGACGCGCTGTTCCGGCGGTTCTTGACTGCCCTGTGGGTCACGACGACTCGTCGCCTGCCTCGCCAAAGAACTGCTCAAGCACCCCGACGAGCAGCGCCGACCCGAAGATGTCGTAATGGGTGAGACCGGGGAGGATGGCGAGTTGTGCGTCTGGTCGGCCAGACCCGTCCCAACTAGCGTCTCGTTGGCCTCCGCCCAGCAGGGAGTAGAAGTCGGCGATGTGGCTGGCGGGGATGCTGTCCGCGTCGGCAAAGACGAGCAAGACTCCCGTTGTCAGCTGCCGGATGTCCTCGCTCCAGTCGTATGGCTGCCGTTGCAACTCGCCGGTCTTGTCCATAAGCACGGGAAACGCATCTGGGTCCGGCGCCACCTCGCAGTACCCCTCGTAGAGCGGGGACTGCTGCAGATGAGAGAAGCTGGCGCTGCCCATGTGGTCGAACGCGGCCCGGACCTCGGGGTACCACCCGTCACGTCGGAACGGCACCGAGACGACCGCAACCTTGTCGACGAGGTTCGGGCGCTCGATGGCCGTCCTCAGTGCAACGTAGGCGCCGAGGGAGTGACCGAGCAGGTCCACTTTCCCTAACTCAAGGTGCTTGATAAGCCCTGCGATGTCATCGGCGAAGGCCTCATAGGTAAACGGCCGATCGATGTCGCCCGTGTGACCATGGCCCTGTAGTTCGACGGCGATGATCCGGCGGCTGGAGGCAAGAGTATCGATGAGCTCGGACATCATGATGATGAGGCCGAAGCCGCCGTGGATGACGATGAGCGGCGTGCCACCCCTGCCGTAGCTTTCCCAGTACAGCTCCAGCCCGTTGACGGGGGCATAGCCCTTGTCGGTCGGAGTGTTCATTCGCTTCTCCCTTCTTTGCGTTGTAAATCGAGATGGTGCGCCAGGCCAGATGTGTCATTGGCGAGCACCGGCGGCGAAGGCCGTAAACGTTGTCGATGCGACAAACGCGGCGGCGGGCTTTGCCGAGATCGGCCCGAACGTCGCCAGCTCGCTCGGCCTTGAGGAACGCACCGGCGTTGTCGTAGCGCATCAAGACGACCGTCTCTTCGTCGAAGAGCCAGAAGTCCTCGTCACCCCAACCCCGTGCAGCTTCGGGCAATGCCGTTCGGTCAACGACTCGGATATCTTC
>JBOGHW010000013.1:0-15820 GCA_050744865.1 Acidimicrobiales bacterium
AACGGCGACTTCGAGGAGTACTGGCCCTACCACCTCGACCAGGAGCACCGACGCGTTCACCAGGCGAGATATGCCGGCACGGTCGCCGACATGGCAGCCTGACCGTCCCTCCAAGGGATCCACACCCTTTTCTTTTCCACCAACAGGAATGGCAGGCTGAGCAAGATAGAACTCTTGGTTATCGCAGATAACTTTGCGACGGCAGGGAGGATTTCCCACGACCTTGTCATGCCAGTGCTGAGTCGCCTTGCTTTCGAAGCTGATGTACCCGTAGAGGTGAAGGCAACGGTCATTACGGAAACGACCACTCAGATTGTTCAGATGGGAGCGGTGCTCATCGGTAAGCCCACGTGGCCTCTCGCCACAGCGGGCGTGGCACCATTTGCTCAAGGTGCTGCACGAGCTGCACGAGGTTGGCGTGGGCGGCGGCGTCATCCGGAGCGGAGACGACGAGGTGGTACTCCACCAGCTCTGAAAGATCGGTAATTGTGTAGACCGTGACTGCAACTCCTTTCCCTTCTCGGTTCATGGGCGCGGACGGACACGAAGGGAAAGCAGGGGGTCAAGGGAAGGAGGACTCCGTCCTCCCGCGAGTACCGAAGCGAAGCGGCGGCTCGCAGCGCCTTGACGCCATGCGGCTCCGTGCGACCCTCGAGCGCTGAACCCGAGAAGTACGTTGCGGATCGGGCTTGCCATCCCCGAGAGGGTCTTGGGTGAGAACCCCTCGGGGACGAGCCCCGGCGGTCACGCCGCCGGAGCCTCCGGAGCGCTCTTAGGGGCGAGCGCCTGGAGCCGATTGGCGACGATCTCGACCGTGCGTCGAGTGCTGCGTCGCTGGCCTGCCACTGGCGGCTCTGGAGCCGACCCTCGATGTATACGAGGCGCCCCTTGCCGAGGTGGCTGGCTGCGAAGTCAGCGAGCTGACCCCAGAGGACCACGTCGTGGAACTCGGCGTGGATCTTGCCGTCGGTCGCAACCCGGACGGTCGTGACGTGCTTGCCGGATGCGGTCTCCCGCAGCTCCGGAGCGGCGACGAGTCGCCCGATGAGGGTCACCTGGTTGACCGAGTCTCCCCGGCTCTGGGTGGCGGCGGGAGCCGTCTGGTTCTTCGTGCTGTTGGACTTGTTGCTGCGCATTTCTGCACCTCCTGTGGATCGATGCCACGGTGAGACCCTGTCGGTGGCGCTGCGACAGCAGCTCTTGGGTGCAGAGAGGGGGCGACGCATGACGCACGCTTCACGGCTCACGGCGTTCGCGTTACAGCCGGCGAGCGTGGCGCACCGTTCCACCAGGAAACAATGTCGTAGAGGCGCAGGGTGGAGAGGGTGTTGTACGGCCAGCCCATGCGATCGGCCGTAGCCCTCAGAAGGCGAAGGGTCTCCGGGCGCTGACCAAGCTCGCCACCCACCTGGAATGTGACATCGACCATCTCGTTGAGTGTCCACGCCTTCTTGTATGGAATGACCCAGGCCTTTCGAAGGCGTGAATCGATGGGGATGATGAGTCGCCGCCGCTTGAGGTGGAGCATCTTCGTGATGAGCGCGTGGGCATACGAGTGGTAGCGGCAGCGGCTGAAGGCCAGGCGCAAGGCCGCGCGATTGGCCGGGGAGTCGGGCCAGTCCCAGATGTCCGTCGCCGACGGAAGAGCCCGAAGCGCCGTAGTGATTTTCGCGAGCGCGACCGCGAGAGTGGGATTCTCGCCCATGCCGTTCAGCTCTTCGAGCATGCCCTTGAAGTTGGGCGGGGCCTCCAGGAACGCCGGGATTGCCAGGTCGAGGATCTGCATCCGGCGAATCGGCGTCTCGATCAGGTCGTAGCGGTTGACTAAGTCGAGGCTGTTCGTGAGGTCGTTCTTGACATCCTTGACGGAAACGGTCGACCACGTTCCGCCAGGGAGGCGCACTTCGATTCCAGGCACGGCAGTCTCCTCCTGTGGTCCGAGCCGCGGCGTTCCGCAGCAACCTCGCCAACGTACGACCGCCCGGAAGCGTCCGCTCGAAGTTGGTGCCATCCTCGACAAGAACAACGGGAAGAGCCCCCATCGGGGCTCCTCCAGGAAACGGCACTCGCTGCAGTACAAGCCGCCGTTCGCGCACTCACCGGCGCCATCAGGACCGATCAGTTCGCTTGACACCCAGGCGTAGCACGTCTCGCACGCTTGCCAGTACAGCGCGGTTGTGCCGCTACCGGTGGCGCCGTCATCACCTGCTCGATGCCGGCACTCATCTGTGCGAGGTTGCAGTCGACGACCTCTTCGTCGACCGACAGCACCAGGTGGTAGCGGATCAGCTCGACCAAGGCGGCGGATTCGACTCCTCGAGGGTCCACATGACCACCCAGGCGATCTCGGACTCTTATCGCAGATCGTTGCTCACGCCCGGTGACCTTCTTAGGTCTATCCGAGGACTGGTTGGAAGGTTTGTGCCTGCTCTTGAGTCCGGCACAACGGATAGGCAGCCGCCTCAGGACGGCAACCCGAAGGGAGCGCAGCGACCGTAGGGGCGCCAGCGGCCGACGTGCGTGGTGAGGCACGGTCGTTGGCGCCAGCGCATCGGCGTAGCCGTGCAGATGTGTGACCCAATGTTGACGGTCTTCCGACAGACCGAAAGCCGACGATCCGATGCGATGTCCCGACGATGGTGGCACCGAGTGGAATCAGTGGCGGCCTCGGTCGCGTGCTGCCTACCTCGCCGGCGCTACTCGAGCACTTGAGGGGGGACGAGCCGTGAGACCCACGGGCTCGGGCTGCCGGGGCGAGATTGTTCGCACCGATGCGACCAAGGGCCACCGTCATCGGGGCAGCACTCGTGTTGGCATCGCCGCGACCAAAGCGCAGGTCATGTTGGTGCCAGAGGTGGCGTTGCCGCCAGGCTGGACGGTGACCTGGCGGCCGTCGTCCCAAGCCCTGCCGACGTCGATTGGATGGTTGGCGGTCACCTCATCAGCCCGGCGCCAGCCCGCCTGTGCGGATGGGTGTCAGGTGGCGCCTACCGATCCCGCGTCCGATGGGCGCGTAAGGACGGGAACGCTTTCCGTGTGGGACGGCGTCTCCGGCGAACGTTGGCGGCGTGGAATGGGCACGGCTCCGTCTTGCAGCAACCAGGAGACAGGAAACTCTGCAGAGGGGCACCGTCAACATTGACAGCCCCGTGAGCAGGCGCGACGCGTCGAGTGTCAACATTGGCGTCGACGTTGCGGCCGCCTTGAGACAGTCCGTGTCAACAAAACTGTCAATGTCGCGGGCGCATGGTTCGGCATGGAAACGACCACCATGCAATCGAGCGACAGCTCCCAAGCGACCAATCGTCTCGTCCTAAGCGTTAGCGAAGCCGCCGAGCTGCTCGGCATCTCAAGGGACCTCGCCTACGACATGGCGGCTCGGGGAGTGCTGCCGACACTGCAGCGCGGCCGGCGATCTCGTAGGCCGTGCCAGTGCCCGACGCGCACGCCTGGTTCGCCTCACTGTCGTCGATGTTCACCGTATTTGGGGTGCTGGCGGCTCCTGTCCGCCAAATCTCGCATCGAGCTCGCCGAGGATCTCACGGCTAACGGCACTTCTGAGCACCGGCATGGCCACCTGCCACCACTGAGGCGACAGCTGCTGCAGGAGCTCCGCGCCAGCGCGCACACGCTCGTCCTCTGAGTGGTAGCCGCTGGTCAGGGTTCGGAGACGCTCGGCAGCGATGAGCTGCTGATCTCTGGGAAGAGGCTCCTGGTCGATGTACTCGACTAGGCGTTCAACGAAGTCGTAGAGCTGTGCCCAGGGCAGCACCGTGCCGCAGTATCGGCAAAAGCTGTCGTTCCTTGCGAGGGTGCCGTACAGCGGACCACCGCAGGCTGGACATGCCCAGAACACAAGCGCGCCGCACCGGCCGCAGAAGCGTTCGCCCCCCGTCGGCCCCTCCTGCCTGTGGCCGTGCCGACAGAGGACAAGAGTTGTCACACGTTCAGTCTGCTCCAGCCTGCAACGCCGCGCCGGCCGCTCCTTGGTCCTGAGTAAGCAGACTGCAGTCACAAGAACGACAGGGAACGTCAACCTACTCCGCTTCGTCCTTCAGGAGCTGGTCTCGTAGCTGTTCATACAGCCGGCGCAATTGGTCGAACGATCTCGCCGTGTCTTCGGCTGCCGCCACCGAAGTGAACCCGCGGCGCAGGCCACCGTTCCACGCATGCAGCCAGCGCGGCGCCAAGCCACTGGCATCCAACAGGGCCATGGCCAGGGCCACTCGAGCCGACCTGATGGCGTCCTTAGCCAACCAGTCCGTCGCAGTCGCGTCCGTTGTCGAGCTGTCGTCGCCGGCGCCCGGCATGCTGGTCAATCGGGCCCGAGGCTGGCGTCGCCGCTGGACGGGACGGAGACATCGCGACGCCGTCGAGAGACCGTCGACCTACCCGGTGACTGGCAGTCACCTCGTCATCTCGGCGGCAGCCGTCTGTGCGGATGGGTGTCACGGGCACTTACCGGTCCCGCGTCCAGTGGGCGCGTAAGGACGAGGACTCTTTCCTGCGAGACGGCACCTCCGTCGACGTTGCCGGCGGAGAGTGCGCACCACTACGTCCTCCAGCACCCGTGGCCGAGAAAGTTTTTGCGGGAGGGCACTGTCAACATTGACAGCCCCGTGAGCAGGCACGACGCGTCGAGTGTCAACATTGGCGTCGACGTTGCGACTGCCTCAGGGCCATCCGTGTCAACAAAACTGTCAATGTCGAGGGCGCATGGTTCGGCATGGAAACGACCACCATGCAATCGAGCGACAGCCAAGCGAGCAGCCGCCTCGTCCTCAGTGTCAGCGAAGCCGCCGAGCTGCTCGGCATCTCAAGGGACCTCGCCTACGACCTGGCGGCTCGGGGAGAGCTGCCGACGTTGCGGCTCGGCCGTCGCATCGTCGTCCCAAGGGCACGGCTCCTCGAGCTGATCGGCGTCCCTGCCGAGACGAGTGACCGGTGATGCTCAGCATCGCCCGGCTCCGAGCCGGCTGTGAGGACTACTACCTGAACGACGTCGGCATGGGCGAGGACTACTACGTCGGCAGCGGCGAGGCACCCGGTGTCTGGCTCGGATCGGCCGCCCGTGAGCTCGGCCTGGCTGGCGAGGTGACACGAGATGAGCTCGTCTCCGTCCTGGCCGGGCGCTCCCCGCGCGACGGCGAGTCGCTCATGGGTTGCCGGGTCTCGCCCGAGCACCGCTGCCCCGGCTTCGACCTGACCCTGTCGGCTCCCAAGTCCGTGAGCCTGCTCTACGGCCTGGCGCCAGACGAGGTCTCCGAGGCTGTCCGTCTGGCCCACGACGAAGCAGTCGCCGACGCCATCGGCTACATGGAGGCACACGCTGCCTTCACGCGACGTGGTGCCGGCGGTCTCCACAAGATCGGAACCTCGGGCCTGGTGGCTGCCGCCTTCCGGCAGAGGACCTCGCGGGCCGACGACCCCCAGCTGCACACCCATATCGTGGTCGCAAATGTCGCCAAGGGCGAGGACGGACGCTGGTCTTCGCTCCACGGCAAGCTCGTCTACCACCAGGGCCGTACGGCCGGCTTCGTCTACCAGTCCTCGCTCCGGGCTGGGCTGGTGGCTCGCCTCGGCGTCAACTTCGAGCCCGTCGTGAACGGCATGGCCGAGATCTCAGGCATGCCCACCGAGCTGTTGAGGTTCTTCTCGACGCGCCGGGCCGAGATCGAGGCTCGCATGGCCGAGGTCGGGTCGAGCTCGCGCAAGGCGGCGGCCATCGCCGCCCTCGAGACCCGCAAGGCCAAGGGTCACGGCCCAGCCCCCGAGCTCGTGAGCCTGCGGGAGAGATGGCGCCGCCAAGCCTCGGAGCAAGGCTTCCAGCTCTCCTCGATCACCGCCGTGCTCGGCCGTCCTCGCCGACCCACAGTGGAACCCGAGCAGGTCGCCGAGATGGCCGGGCAGCTCCTCGGCTCAAAGGGCCTGACAGAGAACGTCTCCAGCTTCGAGCGTCGACAGGTCGTCGGTGCTGTCGCCGAGGCGTTGCCGGACGGGGCAAGGCTCGCCGTCGTGGAGTGGGCCACCGACCTCGTGGTCGGGGACAGGCGCGTCGTAGCTCTCGGCGTCGAGGGCCGCGGCGGCGAGGAGAGGCTCACCACCATCGAGATGCTCTCTATCGAGGCGGACCTGCTCGACAAGGCCCTACGGTCGGTGGGCACCCACGACAGAGCCGTCAGACCAACAGACGTCGAGCAAGTCCTGGCGGGGCGGGCGACCATCTCGGAGGAACAGGCCGCCATGGTCAGGCAGCTGACGACCTCGGGTAACGGGCTCGACATCGTCGTCGGCAGAGCCGGCAGCGGCAAGACCTACGCCCTCGAAGCAGCCCGCTCTGTCTGGGAAGCGGCCGGCCTTCGCGTGCAGGGAGCGGCCCTGGCGGCCCGGGCGGCGGCCGAGCTGCAGTCGGGCTCAGGCATCGCCTCTGTGACCATGGCACGCATGCTGGCCGACCTCGACAGGGGAGACCTCGTCCTTGGCGCAAACGACGTAGTGGTCCTCGACGAAGCCGGCATGGTCGGCTCGCGGGGCCTGCACTCCTTGTTGTCGTACACGAGCCGCGCAGGCGGCAAGCTCGTGCTGGTAGGCGACCACAAACAGCTGCCGGCCATCGAGGCGGGCGGAGCGCTGCGGGTGCTGGCGAGCCGTCTCGGTGCCGTCGAGCTCTCCGAGAACAGGCGGCAGGCCGCCGAGTGGGAGCACACGGCATTGGAAGAGCTCCGCCACGGTGAGGTGGACGCCGGTGTCCTCGCCTATAACAGCCACGGGCGGGTCCACGGCCACGTCTCGGCGGGAGGGGCCCGGGCGGCCATGGTGAACGAGTGGGCCGAGTCCCGCTCCTCGGGCGAGGCGCGCATGTACGCCGTGCGCCGCAGCGACGTCGAGGAACTGAACGGCCGGGCAAGGGCGGCGCTGCGCCAGCGCGGCGAGCTCGGCCAGGACATCGCGGTGGCGGGCGGTCGCAGCTACGCCGCCGGCGACGAGGTGCTCTTCTGCCGCAACGACAGGCAGCTGCGGGTTCTGAACGGCACGCGCGGGAAGGTCGTCTCGGCCGAGGACGGCTCGCTCAGCGTGGAGACGCCGGACGGCCCCCGCAGCGTGCCCGCCGAGTACCTGGCAGCCGGCCATTTGCAGCACGGATACGCCTGCACTGTCCACAAATCGCAAGGTGCCACCATCGACAGGGCCTTCGTGCTCGGGAGCGACGACCTCTACAGGGAAGCCGGCTACGTCGCCATGAGCCGGGCGCGGGCGGGCACCGACATGTACGTCGTGACACCCTCGCCGTCCGGCCTCGGCGTCCCCGTCGAGGTGGTGGCGGCCCTTTCGACCTCGCGGGCCAAGGAGATGGCAATCGAGTCCCTCGATGCTACCGAGTCCCGGGAGGAGCTGCTCGCCAGCTTGGGCATCGTCACCGACGGCGCGCCAAGGCATGAGCGCGAGGTGTGCCAAGGTCTCGGGCTATGAGCGACTACGGGGCCAACTGGCAGGGCTTGGTGACAGGGTTCTCCGCTTACGGGCCGTGCTTTGCCGGCCCGGAGCATGCCGTCCTCGTGCTCGGCCCTCCCCGTTGCGGGAAGACCTCCTCGTTCGTCATACCTGCCATCCTCGAGGCGCCAGGGGCCGTCGTGGTCACCTCGACCAAGCCCGACGTCCTGTCCGTCACCGCCCTGGCCCGCTCGCGGCGGGGCACCTGCTGGGTCTTCGACCCCGTCGGCCACGGCCCACTGCCTGCCGGGGCCAAGGAGCTGCGTTGGTCGCCGGTGAGCGGCTGTCAGTCCTACGACGTGGCCGACAAGACCGCCCATCACCTGGCCTCTGCCGCCCGTCCGGGAGCCGCCATGTCCGAGGCCGCCCACTGGGTGGAACGAGCCGAGGCGCTGTTGGCTCCTCTTTTGCACGCGGCGGCCATCTCGGGGCGTGACCTGACAGCGGTCATGGGCTGGGTGCTCGGCCACAGCCTGCGAGAGCCAGCAAGCATCCTGCAGACCCAAGGCCGTGAGATGGCCAAGAACGTGCTGGCGGGCGTCATCGCCACAGAGGAGCGGGAACGCTCGGGCATCTTGTCGACGGCAGCCGGGCTGCTCGGCGCCTACAGATCCGAAAGGGCGCTTAAGGCGGCCTGTGAGCCGAACTTCGACGCCGAGAGCTTCGCAGTGTCGAACGACACTGTATATATCTGCGGTCCGGCCGACGCCCAGGAGCAGATGGCCCCGATCGTGGTGACCCTCTTGGAGCAGGTGCGAGCCGCCGTCTATGCCAGGAGCCAAGGCCATGCCCCTGTCGTCATGGCCCTCGACGAGGTCGCCCAGGTCGCCCCGCTCCGATCCTTGCCGGCCATGGCTGCTGAGGGCGGTGGGCAGGGCCTTGTGACGCTGGCCTGCCTGCAGGACCTCTCGCAGGCCCGCGTGCGGTGGGGGGCGGCGGCCGAAGGCTTCTTCTCGCTGTTCTCGACCAAGGTCATCTTCCCGGGGATCGGCGACCAGCGCACCCTCGAGCTCGTGAGCGCCCTGGCGGGCGAGGAGAAGGTGCCCATGGTCTCTGTGACAAGGCCGTCGGTGGCAAGTGCCCTCCTCGGGTCACGGACGGGCACGACTGTCACGAGGTCGCAGGCCTGGCGGCGCCGCCTGCCCGTCGACGAAGTCCACCGCGGCCAGCCCGGCCAGGTCCTGGCTGTCGCCGGCTCGCACCTGGCCAGGTTGTCGGCGCGGCCGTGGTGGGACGTCCCCTGCTGGTACGAGCAGGTGAAGGGCCTCGTACCCGGCAGCACGACACCGAGCCTTTCGCCGCGTCGAGAGGCAAGGGCCCACCCGCTCAGGCGGATCTGGGGATGGGTGACCGAGGAGTGACCGCAACGACAGCCACAACAAGGCTCGCAATCCTGGACGCCGGTGGTGGTTGCTATCTTTCAGGCCGCCACTGAGCGGGACAGCCGGACTACAAGGGGGAAGACGGCAAGCAATGAGGAAGAACCGAAACGTCCGCGTCGTCGCCAGGCTCTGCTTTGTTCTCGGCGTCGTGGTGCTCATCGTCGACTTCGCCCTGTTGGTCTTCACCCCCGTGCCTGGCCATGTCGCCGGTGCGGGCGGAGTGACTACGTCAACGGTCTCCGCCTATGAGGACCTCGGGGCCGGCCAGCAGGCAGACGCCCCCGGGGCGGCCTTCTCGAGCTGGAAGTCGTCGGATACCAGGCTCAACGGGAGCGACTTCTCCCTCCAGGTCGAAGGCTACGGCACGGCCACCTCGATCTCGACCAACTTCGGAGAAGAAGTAGCCGACCCCGGCTACACCCTGGCCGTCGTCGAGTACGCCCTCACCTTTTTCGGCGACACCGGCCCGCAGGTCCTCGTGACGGCGGGCAAGGATGCCGTGAGCTTGGGAAACCCGGCCCTCCTCGGGCAGTGGACGACAGCCGTGGCCGTCCCGATCGGGAGCCACCCTGTCCTCTCGGCCAGCTTCGACGGGCTCAGCCAGAGCTTTTCTTTCGCCACGGGCCTCAACACCGGGACAGTCGTGCCAATCCTGTACCGCAACAGCGACGGCGGGCCGGCGATCTCGACCTCTGTCAGGCGATCCGTGACGTTGGCTGTGACGGGCGCCGGTGACAAGCGCGTCGCCACCGACACCCTCACGATCGACTCGGCCAAGCTGACCTGGTTCTCGCCTTCCAACCCGCTTGAGCACCCTTCGTCCTCCGACGAGGCCTACCTCGTCGTGAAGGGGACAGAGGGCTCCGCCGTCACCTGGTACAGCGCCCTCTCGCCGGACAGGCTGAAGTTGCTGTTGCCCGGCGGCAAGGTCGTCGATTGCGAGCCGGACAGCGACTACGCCAAGGGCTTCGCGGTCGACCAGCTGGGCGGCGGCTACTACTTCGAGGTGCCCGACACCTTCACGACAGGCACCCTCGAAGTCACGCCCGGCTCGGGCCAGGGCAACCTCCTCGGGCCCAACACCGCCGCCGGCACGGGCACCGACACTGTCGTGGGCACCGCCAGCTTCCCGATCTCGTTCCCGCCGGCGCCCAAGGCCCCCCCGACCGTGGCGGCCAAGCCGGCAAGCAACAGCCGCCACCCAGTCGCCCCTAAGACCAAGAAAGCGGCGCCGGCAAGGCACTCCCCGCTGCCTGCAGTCGACGTCGAACTCTTGGTCGGCGCGGGTGCAGCAGTCTTCCTCGTCTTGCTCCTGCCCTTCATCGGCATCAGGCGGCGAAGCCGATTGCTGGCGGTCGACCAGGCGGGAAGGGTCTTGCCTGTGCGACCGGCCTTGCCGGCGGTACCGAAGGCCGAAGGGGCGACCAGTAGCGAGGTCAGCCGCGAGCCGGTCGAGGATCGGCCTGCCCTCGTGACAGCCAGCCAGGCCGACGTCCCCGCTTCGAGGCAGGCAACCCTGCAGGAGGCGCCGCCCGAGCGGCAGGCAGAGACTGCCGAGCCTCAGAGCGAGGAGATCTGCGTCCACCTCCTCGGCCCGCTCGAGTTCTCCGGCCTCGCCCGCAAGCCGAGGCGGCCCGCCGTGCTTGCCATCTTGTGCTACCTGGCCTGCCACCCGGGTCGGCGCTGCAGCAACGAGGAGATCCGCGACGCCCTCTGGCAGCCGGCGGACGACTTCGCCCCGGCCGAGGCGACCGAGGGCTCATTCCGCAGCTACATCTCCATACTCCGCAAGGCGGTAGGCGAGACGCGGCTCCCGCGCTCGGACAACGGGTACAAGATCGGTCCCGGCGTAACCACGGACTGGGAGCGCTTCAAGTCGCTCTGCTCGCTGGCTCGGGAGTCGCCACCGCCAGAGGCGCTGGGGCTCTACGAGCAGGCTCTCTCGCTCGTCCGGGGTGCCCCGTTCGAGAACGCCTCGAAGCGCTACGAGTGGGCGCTCCTTGACGGCACGGTCTCCAAGATCACCATCGAGGTGGAACGGGCAACCCACGAACTGGCACAGCTGCGCATCGAGCTCTGCGACGGCTCGGAGCGGTCGGCGCCCTGAAGAGAGGTCTCGCAGTCCCGCGACCACGGACTGCGCGCCGCGGGATCTTCAGATCGCTCCGCCGGTACCAGTCGCCCAAACGCCACGGGTACGCCGGCGACCGAAGCTGCTCACGCGCTGGGTCATTCTGGACAAGGTCGCGCCTACATACAGCCCAGTCCTCGGTGACCGTTCCGCGTTGCCACTAACGGCGCTTACCGAGAGACGGAAGCCCTGCTGAGCCCACGGTCCAGACAGACCGGTGCGCCCTTTTCTTGCGCACCTTCTTAGCGGACGCCTTCGGCCGAAGCGGCGGCGGAGAAGCGGGTCGGCGTCTGACCACAGGAGCGTGATCTCGCGAGTCCTTGAGGAGCGGGATTAGAGCCCCGAACCCGGTGGGGCGGCGCCCCTTCGTAGCCCCCAGAAGAGTTTCGCGCTCCGCTGGACGTAGAGGAATCGCAACGGTGCGAGCCAACGGGCGATCCTGTCCGGCGCGCAAGGCAACTGCGCAGCTGGTAAGCAGGTTCTTGCGGACCCCGCCGCTGTAGTACAGCTCCAATAGCGCCTCCAACTCGTTGCCGCGAAGCCGCACAATATTCGTCGTCGCCTGAAGCACGGCCGGAGCCGCGGGTTCGCCGACCTGTTGGTCACTCGAGATCGTCACCTTCGGGGGCGTCTTGCGGACCCCTCGCGATCGTCCGGTTGACGCCGCGGCCGTCGGAGTGAACACCATCGCGACCGATGCAGTTTCAAGCTCGTCCGTGGAGGTCTTCGGAACCGTGGCGGAGGAGTCCCGCTCCCGCTTTCGAACGTCGTCGGAAACGAACTCCATCCCGGTCATGGCCCTAAGGCCAGCTGCAGGGACGGGGCTTCTGCGAACCCCAGGCGGCCTGGGCCTAAACATACCGAATCCAGCGATCCGGACCTCCTCCCCATCGCTCACGGCTGATGAGATCACCGTGATGAGCGAGTCCAGGGCGCGCTCGGCCTCTCCCCTCGACAGCTCGGACTCCCGGCTGACTTTGTCGACTAGCTGCGTCTTGTTCAAGTTGGCTCCCAGCTTTCTAAGTTTACGCCACGGTCGTACCGGCTCGCCTTGAAACCTGAGGCATGTGTGACCTCGCCGCGACGTGCGCCCGAAAATGACCCAAAAATCGTCGACCTTGCTCCTCGGTGAAGATTGTGACTTGACATCACGGCATCCGTGGTTCATAGTGTGACTTGATGAAAGCTCACCTGCCTTCGACCAGACGGTTGCATCTCGTGGACATCGAGAATCTCGTCGGCTGCCCTCGCCCGACGCTCGCTATGGCGACTGCTTGTCGCGACGAGTACGCCAATCGCCTCCGGATTGGAAACGACGACCTAGTCGTGCTGGCGTGTAACCACGGAGCAGCCCTCGAGGTCGGACCGGCCTGGCCGGGGTGCCGGCTTCGGGTCAGGTCGGGTCCAGACGGCGCCGACCGTGCCCTGCTCGATGTCTTGAAGTCCGAGTCCGTCGAAGACCGCTTCGGAAGCGTTGTTATCGGATCAGGCGACGGCTGCTTTACTGAAGCTGTGGCGCAGCTCCGGGTCGCAGGGATCGAAGTCACGGTCGCGGCCACGGCCCACTCGCTATCCCGAAGGCTGGCATTGGTCGCCAGCAGAGTGGTCTTGCTGGACCCAACGCCGGCTCCACCGTCAGTGCATGTAGCCCTCGTAGCCGAGGCGGCCTGAACGTGGCAAGTGACGAAACAAGTCAGGCGCCCCTTGTCGGCATCCCAGAGATCGCCGACATCGCCGGAGTTGGGCGCTCGGCTGTGAGCAACTGGCGCAAGAGGCATGCCGACTTCCCACAGGCTCGCCTGCAGGCGGCCTCGGGCGCTCTCTTCGACCTCGAGGCGGTCGAACGGTGGCTGATCGAGAACGGAAAGCTAGCTAACCGGGTGTCTGCAGACAAGTTGTTGTGGGCGCTGGCGGACACGGCGCGCGGCGAGTGGAGTGTCGAAGACTTTGCGTCGTTTTGCGTGACCTGCCTGGTGTACTTCGAAGTCTGCGCAAGGGCCGACGACCCAACCCGGGGCCGGCTCGGTCCTGACAAGCCAGTCGTGGCTGCGCACTACACGTGGTCCAGAGCCAGCGACGGACCGGCTGAAGAGTTCCTCGATTGGCTTCGATCCGCTGCTTATGCGATCGAGGAGGCCAACCCGGATGTCTCAGGGCTCTTGCTGCCGGGCATTCCTAAGTCATCACCGGGGAGAAGCGGTCTCGCCTGGCGGATCGCCTGTGCACTTGAGTCGACAACAGACGACGACATAACACCCAGGTACGCACTCTTCGAGGAGGCAATGAGCAACCTAGTTAGAGCTGACCGCTTCGCTGAACAGTTTGCTACGCCCGACGACGTCTCTGAGCTGGTGACCCGACTTCTCGAGGGTCAATCCGGAACGTTGATCGACCTGGCGCTCGGCGAAGGCGGTTTGCTGTTGATGGCGGCCGTCAGGCCGAGAGCCGACAGCTCAGATCAGACGAGAGTCTTCGGAATCGAGGTCGACGAGCGCGTCTGGCGCCTAGCCAGGGCCCGCTTCTACTTGTACGACGTACCGGCAACCATTCGCCTCGGGGATGCGCTTCGAGGAGAACCACGGACGCTGCCGAAGGCCGACGCCGTCTACCTCGACCCTCCCTATGGCACCTCTGGCTGGGGTGACGCTGACGTTTACCTCGACCCCCAGTGGACATTTGGTCCGCCACCCCCGTCGTGCGCCGACATGGCGTGGGTCCAGTTGGCGATCAGGCAACTGAACCCCGCTGGCCGCGCCGGTGTGCTGTTACCAAGGGGCTCGCTGAGCCGCTCAGGTCGCGAGGCCGACATCCGCCAGGCGATGGTCGCCGCCGACGCTGTAGAGGCGGTCATCGTGCTGCCTCGACGCCTTCGAACCGACACTTCCCTCCAGCTCGCTCTGTGGCTCTTGCGCCATCCGGGGCAGGAGCGTGCAAACGAGAGCATTCTCCTCGTGGATGCGTCCGAGCTGGGCGAGGTCGGCAGAAGGCGGTTTTGGCTTCCAGAGGAGGCCATCGAGCGGATCGTCGACATCGTCAGGCTGTGGGAGACCGAAGGTCGGGTCGAAGAAAGCAACCTCGCTGTCGGGGTACCCAGGTCGACCATCGCTGAGGGCGACCTGGACCCGCGGCGCTACTGGCGGGCCGAGCCTGCCGTAGATGTGGAAACTCTCCTGGGACAGAGAGCGAGGGGTCGTCTAGCTCTCGCGGCGGCCCTCGCCAGTAGCGCCGAAGCAGCTGAATCCTTACTCACATTTCTCGTGGAGAGGCCGTGATCGTCAAGGCTCGACTGGGTGACGTGGCGCGAATCCTCAAAGGAACCCAGCCGACCAACACGGTTGACAAACCAAGCGGCCCTCGCTTCTTTGGCGTTGCGGAGATCTCCGCTGACGGCGGCGGTCCGGTTCGCTACACGGCGAAGGACGCGGATCTGGCGAGGGCCGTGCTCCTTCAAGACGGTGATGTCGCGATCGCCTTGCTCGGCGGGCGCGGCCACGTCGCCCTCGTTGGCAGCGGGCAGGCCGGCGCTGTGCTCGGACGAGAGTGCGCCGTGCTCCGAGTGGTCGACAGCAATCGGCTGGTGCCGGCTTGGCTTTACGCATGGGTGACCTCGCAGGAGTTCAGAACGGCGGCGTTGGCGACGGCACGAGGCGCGACGATGCCGCGGCTAAACGTACGTGCATTGGAGGAGCTAGAAGTCGCACTGCCGTCACGAGAGGCACAGCAAGAGACGGCGGCGCTCATCGCACGTTTTGACTCGGCGATCAGCGCGACACTGAGCGCTCTCACCGAGCTGAAGGATCTGAGACGCATCGAGATCGACATCGCGGTTGCCGAGGTCACGGACAGGCAGCCCTGAAGGGACGTCGCTCCGACCTGGGACATCGGCCCGAACCAGTCAAATCGGCCATCTCGATCCGGCCGTCCCGTTCCGACTTGATGCCAAGGCTGTGAGTAGCCTTACGGGCGTCCGGCGAAGAGCGAGGAGCTGACATTGAAGACGGCACGAGCCAACGGTCAGCCCACAGCACCCGGGATTTGCCGTCGACGACGCCGGGGCCCGCTTACAGCAGGGCCGCGTCGAGCGCTGAAGTTAGTCGGGGGCGCCGCCCTGCTCGTTGGCTATATCGCCTTTAGCCTTGGTGTTGTCGGCAGCGTAGTCAGGCCAACTGTCGCCTCGGCTACTGAGAGCTGCACGCCGGGTAGCGTCAAGGCTACGCAGGGCATAGTGATTCTCCCCGGAGGTTGTTGGCTCGGCGGCCAGGGCGTCAACGTGATATCCAACGGAGGGGTCGGGACAGACGGTCCCTACCAGTGCGTGGATCTTATTTACCGGCTATATGTGGCACACGGCTGGGCTCCGACGTCGTGGCAGCCGGGGAATGGCAATCAGGTCTGGTCCAATCACCCAAGTGGCCTCATATCCCAGCCGCAAGGATCGATCACCTACGTCGGCCCCGGTGACGCCATCAGCATGAACGTCGACTACAACGGCAGACAGGACGGTGCCGATGGCCACGTAGCCGTAGTTAACACCGTCACTGCCAACTCCAACGGGACCTATGGCCTCCAGCTCGTTAACGAGAACGCCTACGCCGTATATACGCACGGCACTTGGAACCCGGCAACCAAAAAGGTCACCATCGACGCGGACGGCTTCTCCACCTACCCCGTCGTCGGGGTGCTGCACGCGCCAAATCGGCTGGTCTTCATCAAGACCAAGAACTCAGGCACGCCGTACGTCCAGGTCTTTGCGACGAGCGAGTCGAGCGGCTTCAAGACGTTCGTCATAGACAGCAGCTCGGGCTTCTCTGACACC
>JBOGHW010000014.1:0-57781 GCA_050744865.1 Acidimicrobiales bacterium
GGCCCCGGCCCCGCCGCCCGCCGCGCCGCCGCCCACCTCGCCGAGGGCTTCGGTTCGCTCGACGATGGCGATGGCGTTGGCTCCCGACGGGACCGGCGCCCCTGTCATTATCTGAGCCGCCTGCCCCGGCCCGACTGCCAGGTCCCGGCCGGCGCCGGCCGGGATCACTCCGACAACGTCGAGCTCAGCTCCGGCGTGCTGGCAGTCCTCGGCCCGGACGGCGTACCCGTCCATGGCACTGTTGGCAAACGGCGGCACGCTCTCGGCAGCGACGACGTCTTCGGCGACGACCAGCCCGAGAGCCTCGTCGATGCCGATCCGGAGCGGTGGCAACGGGTAGCTCCTGGCCAGCGCCAGCTGCTGGGCGTCGGCGAGTGGTGTTAGAGCCTCGTCTGAGTGGGGCATGTGGTGCGACCTGCCTTCGTGGCTCGTGGCTCGTGGCTCGTGGTTGGCCAGACGACTGGCGGCCAACCAGCTGAGGACCAGCAGACGACCAGGTATCTGCTGTTGACGATATAGACTTAGCACTCGGATAACGAGAGTGCTAGAGGCGAGGGAGCGCAAGCAGGTGCCGACCTACGAGTACGTGTGCAAGGAATGCGGGGAGCACCTCGAGGTCGTGCAGTCGTTCAACGACGACACCCTCACGGTCTGCCCGTCCTGCCACGGTGAGCTGAAGAAAGTCTTCGGGAACATCGGAATTGTCTTCAAGGGCGCTGGTTTCTATAAGACAGACAGCCGCTCGGGCTCCAAGACAGCCGCCACCGCCGGCAAGGCGGACTCGTCGACGAAGTCCGAGACCAGCTCGGACAGTGCGCCCAAGTCGGAGTCGCCCGCCAAGTCCGAGTCATCGACGAAGCCCGAATCGAAGGCCAAGCCCGAGGGCTCGTCACCTTCCCCGTCACCCAGCCCGGCGCCAGCCACCAAGTCCGCAGCCGCCTCCTAAGGCAGATCAGGTACCGGACACAGACGGCACGATCCTCGGCCGCCAGAGCCGAGCTGCGTCGAAGTGGTGGCCGACGACAGATCCGGACCGCAGTCCTGACAAGAAGCTCTCGGCCCCCACTCCGTCCCACTCCATCTCCACGTAGGCCGCCCCGAGAGCCTCAGGCACGTGTGCGTCCGAGCCCGCTCCCCGCGCCAGTCCGAGCCGAGACGCCGCCGCGGCTGCCTCGGCATTGAGCTGTGCCAGCGCCGTCTTGGCGTTGTGCACCTCGATGACGTCGACGAGGCCTTCTGCCGCCAGCTGCTCCAGCGCTACTCCTGACAGGCGATGGCGCATCGGGTCGAACGCGTGCGGCACGTAGACGAGCCCTCCCTGGGCGCGGACAAAGGCAGCGGCTTCGGCGGCGCTCCGCAAGCCGGCAGGGATCCGCTCGGTCAGGAACAGCCCGATCACCTCGCCCTCAGGCGTCCTTTGCTCCTGGCCGACCACCACGTGGCAGTCGAGCTCGCCGACTAGGCGTTCGGCGCCCCTAATGGTGCCGTGGTCGGTGATGCAGAGCACGTCGATGCCCGTCGCGGCAAGGGCCTCGGCCAGCTCGGCCGGCGTCGTAGTCGAGTCTCCCGACCACATCGTGTGCACATGGCAGTCGACCCGCAGCGTCGCGGGAGCCAGCGCTGAGCCAAGATGCGGGTGGCGGGCGACTGCAAGCTGCGACGGCACTCGCAACGGCTAGGCCCCGCTCATTGCCATGTCATCTATGGCGAGGGTTACACCGGCAGCCGAGCCTGGCAGGTACTCGAGGTCGCTGCCCACGAAGAGCACGTGTTGGAGCATGCGCTGGATCGAGGAGGCGATGGTCATCTCGCGTACTGGCTCGGCAAGGGCGCCGTCCCGGATCATCACGCCTTCTGCCCCGACTGAGAAGTCGCCGCTGATGGGGTTGACGCCCGAATGAACGCCGCTCATCGATTGGACGAGCAGGCCGTAGGGGATGCGGGAGACGACCTCGTCCTCGTCCAGCTCGCCCGGCTCGATGGCGATGGCGCGGGCACCGACGCCCGGTGTCGTCCTGTAGCCGCCCCGCACGGCCGAGGCCGTGGAGACTGTCCCCGCCTGTTGCGCAGAGCGGGTGTCATATAGGAACCCGAGCAGCTTGCCACCTTCTATGAGCGAGTTGCGCCGGCAGGCGAGTCCTTCGGCGTCGGTCCTGGCAGCTCCCCAAGCCAGCGGGTTCGTCGGGTCGTCGACGAGAGTGAAGTTGGGTGTTGCCACCTCCTCGCCGGCGCGATTGGCGAACAGGCTCCTGCCCTTTGACACCTCGTCTCCTGACAGTGTGCCTGCCAGGATCGAGAGGAGTGTCGCCGTCATGCGCCGCTCCAGGACGACAGTGAGCCGGGCCGAGGAGGGCTTCTTGGCGCCCAGCAGGCGGGTGGCCCGATCGACAGAATCGCCAGCCGCCTTGGCGACGTCGAGGTCCTCGGCGCATCGCCCGACTGCGTACCCGGCTCCCGTCTGGGTGTCGTCACCGTCCGAGGCAACCCCCATGCCGAAGACCGAGCACGTACTGCGCCGGCTCGAAGACTCGATACCTGTCGAAGTGGCGATCGCCGAGCTCGACATGGCGTCGTCGTAGTCGGCGTAAGGGACATGGGTCATGCGGGAGTCGCCCGCCTTGACGAGCCGCTCCAGTTCGAGCGCGAGCTCCACCTTGGCTTCGGTAGGCGTCTCGGCGAGCTCGTCGCGCCAGAGGTCCAGCTCGGCTGGCTCGACGCCGTCGGGCAGGGCCAGCCCGGCGAACTCGTCCGCGCTCGAATAGCGGGCGTTGTCGCGGGCCTCGGCGAGTGCCTCGCGGGCCGAAGCCTCGTCAAGCGCCGCAACCCAGGCAAAGCCGACACGGTTGCCGCTCACCACCCTGACCCCGACACCGGCGGAGGCCGACGACGAGAGCGTCTCGACCGCACCTTCGAAGACTCGGATAGAAGTCTCGCGACCCTCCGCCACGTAAGCCTCCAGCTGCTCGCCGGGCTCGGCTTGAGCTGCGATGGAGCGGGCGACGTCCAGCAGCTCAGCCACCGGCGGTGCCTCCGATCGTGACGCCGCTCACCCGGAGCGTCGGCTGCCCGCAACCGACGGGTACCTGTTGCCCGTCCTTGCCGCAGGTGCCCGCGCACATGTCGAAGTCGCTGCCGACGGCGTCGATCCTGGACAGGACGTCCGGTCCGTTGCCGATGAGGTTGGCGTCGCGGATGGGCTCTGTTATGCGCCCGTTCTCGATCAGGTACGCCTCTGTCATCCCGAACGTGAAGTCGCCCGTCGCGGTGTTCACCTGCCCTCCCCCGAGGTGTGCGACATAGACCCCATGCGGTGTATTGGCGACAATGCTGTCAGGATCTTCCTCGCCCGGGACGAGAAACGTATTCGTCATCCGCACCATCGGCAGATGCCTGAAGCTCTCTCTCCGCCCGTTGCCGGACGACTCGCGCCCTTCCTTGCGGGCGCGCAGGAAGTCCCACATGTAGTCGGTGAGAACGCCGTCCTCGATCAGCACGTTGCGCTGGGCAGGGCGGCCTTCGTCGTCGACGGCCATGCATCCCCACTCCGGCCCGACGGTACCGTCGTCGACGAGCGTCACGAGAGGGCTGGCGACAAGGTCTCCCCGCCTGCCCGTGTACACCGAGGTGTCCTTCAAGATGTGGTCGGCCTCGAGCCCGTGCCCGCAGGCCTCGTGGAAGAGGATCCCGCCGCTTCCCTTACGTAGGACGATGGGCACGACACCGGACGGGGCGGGACGGGCGTCCAGTTTGACGATGGCCCGGCGAGCGGCCTCGGCGGCCACGTCCTCGACGCCGCGTCTGTCGAACAGCTCGAAGCCGATCGTGAGGGCCACGGTCTCGTAACCGGTTTGCATCCCGGCGTCGCCGGCGGCCACGCACACGACGTTGAACCTCGTCCGCACGCGCTCATCGCCCGTCAGCAAGCCGTCGGAGTTGGCAATCTGGGTGCGGCGGCGGGAGTCCCCGTAGCCGGCGCTGACTTGGACGATCGAGGAGCTCTTCGAGCGGGCCACGTCGTCAGCTTGGAAGAGCAGGGCAACTTTTGTCGCTTTGGCGACATCTTGAGGAAGGATGCCGATCTCGTTGGGGGCAGCCGAGCGTCTTTCCACCAGTGCAACCGTCCGCGTCCCGCCTCCGCCCTGCCGGGCTACGGCCGACGCCGCCTCGGCAGCGGCCGAGAGGCCGGCCTCGGACAGGTCAGCGGTATGGGCGAACCCCGTCGTATCGCCGACGACCACGCGGATGCCGGCACCCCTGTCGTGGCCAGAGGACAGCTCCTCGACCCGGCGGTCGTCGAGGGAGATGCCGCCGGCCACCCTGTCCTCGACGAAGACCTCGGCGAACTCTCCGCCTCGCCGCAAAGCGGCCGAGAGAGTGCGCTCGAGGGTTCCGCTGTCGACGATCGGGTCGCCTGCAGGCACCGATCTGGTATCGGACATCGTCATGCGCCGAGCGTATCGGCAGCGGGTTGCCGCCGGCCGCTCGACGAAGAACGCCGCGACGAGCGCCGGCGCGCTGTCGCGAGTCCAACTGCCGGTGCTGCGCCGGTTGAGCGACGCTCTATCTCAGCGGAGGATGTTGCCGAGGATGCCGCCGGCAGCGCCGGCCTCGACGACAGTTCCTCTGTCGCCTTTGGCGACGTAGGGCTCGAGGGAGGCTGCCAGGATCGGGAGCGGCATCGACTGCAGCCAGATCTTGCCTGGCCCTGTCATGGCGCACAGCCAGTGCCCGTCTGCCCCGAAGTACTTGTTGACGATCCCTTGTATGCGGGTCATCGAGAAGTTCACGGTGTCCTGGAACACACCGACGTGCCCAGGGTGCACGAGCAGGCTCTGGCCGGCCGCCAGGTCGTAGGTCATGATCTCGCCGGAAAGCTCGACCCAGGCCGTGCCCTGCCCCTCCAGCTTCTGGAGGATGAATCCCTCGCCGCCGAAGAGCATCCCGCCCAAGCCCTGATTGAAGCCCACAGTCACGTTGATGCCCGGCGTGCCGCATACCCATCCGTGCTTGTGCACGAGGTACCCGCCGGGGTTTCCCACTTCCAGCGGGAAGATACGCCCCGGCATCTTGGCTGCGAAGGCGATCATGCCCTGGCTGCCCACTGCTTCGTATTTGGTGAGGAAGATGCTGGTCCCTGACATCACGCGCTTCAGGCCGCCGAGGAGCCCGCCACCTCCTTGCTGGCCGCCCATCGACGCGGTCTGGGTCATCTGGATGTTCGGTGTCATCCAGGAGAGCTCGCCGTGGTCCGAGATGATGTACTCGCCCGGGTCGAGGATCATCTCCAGCACAGGCAGGGTGGTCCCCTTGATTTCGTGCTTCATCTTGCTGTAGCCCCGTCTCTTTGTTCGCGCCGGCGAGTGCCGGTCCGCCTTGTTGCTGCTGCCTGCAAGTCTGCCCTGCCCCGGGTCGAGCATCCACCCCTTTTGTGTCCCGCCCGCGTACCATCCCGCGTGGAGTCACCTGGCGTACACAGCACAGAGAGCAGGCCAGCATGGAAGAGACCGAGGTAGCCGAGGAACAGGCCGCCGCCACGCCGATTTTCACCATTTACCGGCGGGGTTACGACCCTGAGCAGGTCGACCGTTACGTGCTCGACCAGCAACGCCGCCTCGACGAGGCGGCACACCGCGCCTCGGAGTCGGAGCGCAAGCTGGCGGCGGCCGTCGGGCAGCTGCGAGAGCTGCACCGGCGCGTGGCGGTCTACGAGAGCGAGGCGCGTAGCGCCCAGCCGCCCCAGCTGGACACGCTCGGCGAGCGGGTGCAGCGCATCCTCCAGGAGGCGTGGGAAGGGGCCTACAACCTGCGGCAGGACGCCGAGCGAGACGTCAACGAGATGCGCGAGCAGGCCCAGCGCGAGGTCGAAGCCCTCCGCGAGACGGTCGGCGGCGAGGTCGAGCAGCTGCGCGAGGTCGCCAGCAAAGAGGCAGCCGACGTGGTCGACGAGGCCACGCGGCGGGCTCTTCACATCAGGGACGAGACAGAGCGCCGCCGCCAGGCCTACCTGGAGCGGGTCGAGCGAGACCGGGAGCAGGCGATCTCCCAAATCACCTACCTCTACGACCAACGCCAATGCGCCATCGCCGAGCTCGCCAGGCTGCAGGCGGCCGTGCAGACGACGATCGAGGAGATGGTGCGCAGCCCGCTCGGGCGTCCCGCACCCGGAGTGATGGATGCCGTCGTGGACTCGGCCGCCGCCCGTAAGGCACCCGGGCAAGGCGAGGGCGTCCAGGCGCCGCAACTGCCTGGCATGGAGGCGGGAGCATCCGTCGACGTCATGGACGTCGGTGTGGCGGAGATGGAGCGTTACGTGCGGGACGGTGACCTCGAGTCGGCGAGAACGGCGCGCCGCTCACCGGTCAGCGACCAGGCTGAAAAGCTCGAGCGCCTCATGCAGTCGACCGAGCCGCCCCCTCCGGCGACCGGCGCTACGCCGGCGAACGAGCCGCCCGCGCCCGGCATTCGCCGGACGGTCTTGCCGGAGTCCGCCGGCTTCGGCATGGGCAGGGCGGAAGCCGCGCCATTGGCTGGGCGTGCCAGCAGGCCGGAGGCCCGGCTGGGTACCAGGCAGGACACCAGGAGAGAGGCGGCCGGCTCGCCGCAGGGTCCGGGTTACCAGCAGGACGCCCTGGCCAGGGACCCGTTTGCTGACCGTGGCTCAAGAGAGCGGACACCTGAGCCTCCCGTCGCCGGGGCCGGCCCGGTGTCAGAGGTGCGAAGGATGGATCCGCCGGAGGCCGGCGGACAGGAGAGGGGCGCCGGCTCGGGCGCTGTCGGCACCGTCATCCCACGCCCTGACCGCCAGGACGAATTCGCTGGCCTCCGCAGCCACGCAGGAGCAGCCGGGCCGGTCGGACCGCGTGGCGTCGTGGGCGCACCACCCGAGTCGCGCTCGCCGGTCGCCGGCGTGGCCCACTCGGTGCAGGCTGGCATCGAGGCGGCCAAGGGCAAGTTGCGGCGGCCGCGCCCGCAAGGGGTCTACGATGCCGAGCAGGAGGGCTGGTCGGAGTAGCTGAGCAAGGGGAGCCTCGGCTCCTGTCTCATCCGATCGCCGGGTCGGCGACGGATATAGGGCATGAGAGTCGACACCGCCACCCTCATCGACAAGTTCTCCGACCGCATCCGCTGGGACGACCTCGACTTGGAGTCGTTCGCCGCGCAGCCGCTCGATGACGAGACGCTCCGCTGTCTCCGTTACATGCACGACGTCGAGTTCCACACCATCTGCTACTTGCGTGACCTGCTGCTGACGCCGGCGCACGGAGATGCTTCGGTGACTGGCTTCCTGAGCCTCTGGGTGTACCAGGAGTACTGGCACGGCGAGGCCATCGCAGCCGTCCTGGACGCTCACGGGGAGTTGAGCGGGATGCGCCGTGTGCAGGCAGTCCGGAACCGGCTCGGGTTGCGAGACAGGCTGCGGCCGCTGCTCGTGTCACTCGGCGGATGGATAGGCGGCGACGACTTCACTGCAGTGCACATGGCCTGGGGAGCCGTCAACGAGTGGACGACTCAGGCGGGCTACGCCCAGCTGGCGCAGCGTGCCGGGCATCCCGTGCTCTCCGAGCTGCTGAAGAGGATCATGAAGCAGGAAGGACGCCACATCGACTTCTACGCGAGCCAGGCACAGCGCCGCCTCTCCGAGAGCAGGCGGGCACAGCGCATAACCCGCATGGCCCTCGGCAAGTTCTGGGGGCCAGTCGGGTCAGGCGTCATGCCGAACGAGGAGGTGGCGTTCCTGTCCCGCTACCTGTTCGCCGGCGAGCGCGGGCAAGCCGCCGCTGCGCGAATCGACAGGCAGGTCGACCGGCTTCCCGGGATGTCCGGGCTCGCGCTCATGCGAAGCGCCACGTCGAGCCTGGCGGCTTGACGGCCCGCTGCGACGCAGCCTCTCCTCGTCCGGGCCCTCGAAGCTTGCCAGGGCTGGCCGGCGCCTCAGCTGAAGTGGACGACGACCTCGACCTGCTCAGTCGCTCGCACCACCGTCAGCTCGAGGTCGCCCTCGCCGTCGAGAGCCTCGTAAAGAGCGTCGACTGACGTGAGCGCTTGGCCGTTCGCCGTCACAAGGACGTCGCCCTGACGCAGCCCGGCGGCTTCGGCTGGACTGCCTTCCTCGACACCGCGTACCAGCAGGCCTTCGGCCTCGGGAAGGCCGGCGGCAGCACGCAGCCGTTTGGTGACATGCGGTGGCGCCAGAGCCGTGCCGAGACGGCGGCGGTGCGGCTCTTCGCCCTTCGAGAGGCCGGCTATCCGCCGGGCCAACTCCTCAGTCGAGGCCAGCGCCTGGTAGAAGCCCTCTTGCAGCCTGTTCGTGTTGACTCCCACGACGCGGCCTTCGCGGTCGAGGACCGGGCTGCCGGACGAGCCGCGGGAGAGGGCAGCAGTGTGCTCGATGTTGCCGGCGATACGGCGCCCGCGAGGCCCTCTGAAGCCGCGCCCAGTCGACGAAACCGTACCGATGGTGGCCCTCAGGCCGCGGCCGCGAGGGTTGGCGAGGGCGACGACGACGTCGCCGAGAGCCGGCTGGGTCGTCGACCACTCGACAGCCGGGAGGTCGGCCGTGTCGACCGCCAGGACGGCTAGATCGCCGTCGATGTCCACGCCTGCCACCTGGGCTGCCACCTGTCGCCCGTCGCCGAACGTCACGAGGCTCTCGCCTCGGACGTTGTGGGCGTTGGTCACCACGTACCCCTTCGCCGCAACGAAGCCGCTTCCCTGCCTGTTGACGCCGACCACCGAAGGGCCGACCTTGCTTGCCACCGAGGAGATGGTGGCGGATATGTCGTCAAGTGCGCTCACGGCGACTACCTCCTGTATCTTGTTACTTGCACTATACAAGTGACTATCGAGTGCGCAAGCGCGATCTGAGGTGTAGAGATGTTCGTGATGCCCAAGACCACTCGCTCCGACGTCGCGCGCTCCGAGACCACGAGGCCTGAGGCGTCAAGCGCGGAGAGCTGGCGGGCGCCGGCGTCCAAAGCGTTGTCGGCGGCTCTCGAGAGAGTCGGTGACCGCTGGACGCTCTTGTTGGTGGAGGCGTTGTTGGGGGGCTCGTTACGTTTCGGAGAGTTACAGCAGGCAGTGCCGGCGATCGCCACCAACGTGCTAACGAGCCGGCTGCGGGACCTCGAAAGGCAAGGCCTCGTCGTGTCGCTTCCGTACTCGAGGCGCCCATTGCGGCTGGAGTACGACCTCACGGCGAGCGGAGCAGAGCTGGCGGGAGTCCTCAAGATTCTCGCGGCTTGGGGTTCGGGTGCGGATCGATCGGGCCAGGCGTCGACTCCCGAGCGGACCCACGCCATATGCGGCACTCCTTTGGAGGTTCGCTATTGGTGCCCTACTTGCCAGCAGGTCGCCGAGGGCGACGAAGAGGTCTGGGCCTGAGTCCGGGCTGGTCTTGCTACCGCCTGAGAGCGACTACCGGGATCAGGCGGTCAGTCTTCTCCTGGTAGTCGGCGAAGCCGGGATACCGCGTCGCCTGCTCCGCGTAGATCCTGTCTCTCTCCTCGCCCGTCACCACGCTGGCCGTGGCCTCGAACGTCCCGGTGCCGATCTCTACGGTGACCGAAGGGTTGGCGACGAGATTGTGGTACCAGTCCGGGCTCGTCGGAGCGCCTGCCTTGGAAGCAAACACATAGACAGTGTCGCCGGCCTCGTCGAGCCGCAGGTACATCATCGGGTTGACCCGCTTCAGCCCGCTCTTGGCGCCCATAGTCGTGAGCAGCAGGACTGGTGCCCCTTCGAAGTTGCCGCCCACCCTGCCCTCGTTGGCTCGGAACTCCTCGATCACGTGCTTGTTCCAGTCGTTCACTTCCGGCATGTGGCTTCTCCCGCTGTCGGCACCGGGCCACAGTCTTACCGCTTGGCCGTGCTGCCGGCGCACCCGGCGCCGTACGGTAAGCCTGTACCCCACACTGCTAGGGAGGAGCCGCCAGTGGTCGAGCGCCGTGTGAGCTTCGATGCCGTGACAGAGAAATACGACAGGGTGAGGCACGCCTACCCGCCCGAGGCGTTCCAGGAGCTCTTCGCTTACCTGCGGGAGCGGCGCCCAGTCCCGGTTCCGAGCGTCCTCGAGGTCGGGCCCGGCACGGGCAAGGCGACTCAAGGGTTGCTCGATGCCGGCGCTCGAGTGACAGGAGTCGAGCTGGGCTCCCAGATGGCCGCCTACCTTCGGGCCAAGTTCGAGGGGCTCGACGCGCTACGCGTGGTCGTGTCGAGCTTCGAGGATGTAGACCTCCCTACTGGATCGTTCGATGCCGTCTTTGCTGCCACTTCGTTCCACTGGGTGGACCCGGCGATGCGAGTGACGAAGACGGCTTCGCTGCTGGCCCCGTCGGGGGTGATCGCGATCATGTCGACGGTGCAGGTCGATGCGCCGACGGGGAATGGTTACTTCGAACGAAGCCAGGAGATCTACGCCAAGTACGAGGAGACCTACGATCCCGGATACGTGACGCCGTCGCCAGAATCGGCCACGGCGCCCGAGTTCGCCGAGCTGGCGTCGTCGCCGCTGTTCACCGATGCCGTCTGCCGGCGGCACCGCTGGGACCAGACCTACACGACCGCCCAGTACGCCGACCTGCTGCGCTCGTACTCGAACATGCAGATGATGACCGAGACGCGCCGGGAGCGGCTCGTTGCCGCGCTGTGCGCCCTGGTCGACACAGAGTTCGGTGGTGTCGTCGTTCGACCCCTCGTGATAGTGCTGTCCATGGCTCGCCTCGCTGGCTGACCCCCGCCCACAGCCGTGTCGCGAGCGCTGCCTCTGCAAGCCTTGGTTTCCGAGGCACTAGCATTCTTCGAGAAAAGCGCACGTCACCGCCACCAGGGCCGCTAGCTCAGCGGGTAGAGCAGGGGACTTTTAATCCCAAGGTGCAGGGTTCGAGACCCTGGCGGCCCACCGAGATGCTGCAGTTTAGAGGCCGGAATGGGAACGGTTCGTTACCGGCACTTGCGGTTTCGCGGGGTCTGGATCTCGCGAGCGTCGACAGCTAGGGAACCCCCCAGCAGAGTTTGGGGGGTGTTCCGGATAGTCGCGGTGGTCTGGCCTGCGGATACTTGACACATGCAGACACCGACGCTTTCCCCATCGGGCATCACAACCGTCGACGATCGGCCCATTACTCGTCTCGGCCTGACGTCGTTCGTCCTCAGCACCGCTGCCGTCGCGCTGCCGATGGCTGCGCTGCGATTCGTGTCGGTCCACACTCTTTGGGCTCACGCCACAAACTTCGTGCTGGTTGAACTTGCCCTCGCGATCGGCGCTACGGCGACAGGCTTCACCGCCAAGAGAACCGCTGCACTCCGCGACGAACGTGGACTCGGCTACGCCGCCTTCGGAGCGATCGCCGGGCTAGTGATGGTCGTCTTCACCGTCCTGACCGGCACCGCTTGTGTCGCGCTCTCGGCCGTCGGCCTCTTCATCCACGGCGTCAGCACCATGTGCCAGCAGCCGCCGGGCAGCTGCAACCCATGGAGCTGACATCACACGGCCCCCGCCACACGAGCGCGGGAGGCGCCGCGGCCGCCGTCAAGGCGAAAGTGCCATGGCCGGAAGAAGCTCGGCTGGCAGACGGCTGGCGCCGGTCCTGCTCAGCCTTGCTTGGACCAACTGACAAGGCCAAGGCTCGTGGGTAGAGGTCCGTCATCGAGGATCGCGGCTACTTGGTGGCACTGCGTGGTCGTGAGGCCGTTGATCTCGGCTCCCGACATTGAGTAGCTAGAGGCCATGTTCTCGGCTATGTGGATGATCTGTCCGTCGAGATCGCTAGCGATCATCGCCATGAAGTCTGGCGCGGCTACGTGCTTGTTCCATGTGTTCAATCCCGCGCTACCAGACCAGCTCCACACCACCACGTTGCCAGCAGATGAGCTCTGGGTTGAGGCATGACCCGCTACTGCAGACGTTGCTTGCAGCGGACCGACTTCGGCGCGGACCCCTGTCTCGCCTTGACCCACCATGGGCAACACCATCGACTCGTCTGGGTTGGCGAAGTCCTCGGCCTCGGTGTCGACGCCGTTGGAGGCCGCCGCGTAGCTTCCAAGGCCCTGCCAGGCTGTCCCGTCCTCAATGGCGGTCGTTGTCGCGTAGACCGCCGGGCATGGCGGCGGTGGCGAGAAGTCGTCAGGGCTCGACGGCGACGTCGTGGTTGTTCCGCTCGGGTGCGAATAGGGCGCGATGAGACACAGCACTCTGCGGAACCAGAGATAATCGGACTTACCTATCACGGCTTCCAGTTCCCCCAACGGGACGACGGGGGGACTGGTGACGTCGATCTGGTCGCCGCGGACCGTCACAACGGCCTCCTCGTCGCCAAGGGTGGCGATCCGGAGCCGGAGGTCCCGCGCGTCCTCGGACACCACGCCGGCGTGGACCGTGCCGCTGGCCGCGCAAGTGAGGCCACTCCGACTGAGCGGGCAGTAGTCCAAGACGTATTGCGCGCCGCCCAGTTGCTCGTTGCGGGCAGATCGCGACCCCACCACCACCACGAGGCCGACGACGAGGACGAGCGAGAGACCAACGATGCTGAGGCGCAGCGTACTAAGCGACCGCCAGCGACGAGATGGGTCAAACACGGGTCGAACGAAGGACCACCCTCGTGATCTCCGTTGCGATCGTGTGATGTCCTCGGCGCGGACGCCCCAGGGCGCAGCCGCGCCGGAGCCACAAACCTCGAAGACGGCTGCGGCCACCCGTTGCTGCACGTTCAAGTCGTCATTCACTGTCGCTCATCTCCTCGATCGATCGGCCGGCCCCAGCTGGGGCCCGACCTCGTCCCACCGCAATTGCGAGGCGACGGCGCGCCTTGCTCGATGCAGCCAGCTACGAGCCGTCCCCGCCGGCACCCCGAGCTCACTCGCGATCTCGTCGACGGTCAGGCCGACGTAGTCGTGCAGCACGAGCGTCCGTCGCTGTTTCAAAGGCAACCGGCCGACGGCATTGAGCACGTCCATGTGAGCGTCCAGGTCGGTCGACACCTGCGGCGTCGATGCTGCACTCGCTTCGTGTCGGTTGCGGAGCCGCAGGCGTCGCCAGCGACCGATCGCCAAGTGATGGAGTACCTGGCGGGTCCAAGCTTCAGGGCTCTCGTACGACTTGATCTGCGCCCAGTTGGTCCAGGCGCGCAGGAGGGCCTCTTGAGCAAGATCCTGGGCTTCTTGAATGTCGCCGGTCAGGGCGTAGGCTTGACCGACGAGCGATCGGGACGACGACGCGAAGAATCGCTGGAACTCCGCTTCATCTCTGGAATCGCTTGCCTCGTCCCGGCTACCGATCGAACTCACCTCCTCTTTGGCTCTTCGGGTATTAACACGCGCCGACCGTCGCAATCACTGCAAGAACGATCCAGGCTGAGCCGGACAGCCTCACCGCCAGTAGTGGGGTGGGCGGGCGAACGAGTCCGTTCGACTGGCAGGACAATTCTCGCACTTGGCAAGCTCTCGGCTCTATGGCCCGGACCGATCGGCCGTTGTCGCCTTGGCCGGGCGACCTCTACCTCGGTGCCGGTTACTTCCCGACGTCGATCGATCGACTTTTCACTCGACCCACACCGCACGACCAGGGCGGACAGTGACGCTGCTCGGGCTTGGAGGCCCCCCGTGGCGCTCGCTTCAACCGCCTGGTACCGCGGAAGGGTGCTGGCCCCGTGCCTGCCAGCCCGAGAGGCCCAAGACTCACCTCTCGGCTAGGCGCACGTTCGGCCAGCACCTTCCGGCAAACTTTGCGCTCACGACCGAGCTACAGGAGGATCGGCCGTTCTACGGGCTTCGGCGCCGGCGTTCTCGGCAAGCGATCACGGCCGCGCTGACGTCCGCCTCAGTGCCTCGGAGGCGGGGCGTTGGTGAGTAGCAGTGTGCCGACGGTGCTACCGACGGGGCTCGGGTCTGTAGAAGCGACACAGAGGCCAGACGGATCACACTCAATGCTGAGGATTCCCTCGCCTGCCACTGAGGGTGGCAGCTTCGTCATGGTCCACGTCTTGCCACCGTTGACGGTCTCGGCGATGCCCTCCCCGGCCAGATAGCACACAGAAGTGTTCACACAGCTGATCTCGGTGAAGGTTCCAGGGAGCGTGGGAGCGAGTGTCCATGTTGCGCCGCCGTCGGTGGAGTGCAGCACCACCGGAGCTCCTCCATCCAGCGGTATCCAGCAGCTGTCAACGCTGCTGCAGCTGATCTGGTTGCCCGTTGTGTTACCTGGGTCTAGATGTACCTCCGACCAGGTGGCGCCGTCGTCCGTTGTGCGCCAGACGTTCTGGGTGGTGCCGTCGTAACTGGCCGTGACGACGCAGTCCGAAGCTGATGGGCAGGCCATCGCTTCCTCCTCCTCCTCCGGGGCCGCGGACGCCTGAGCGCCGGCATCAGCTTGGCGCTGCGGGAGGATCGTCTGAGTCCAGTGCAAGCCGCCGTCAGTCGTGGCTGCGAAGCCGAACACCACTGTCGTCGGGTTGACACCACCCCCGTTGCTGAACAAGTTGCAGACACCTGGAGCGCTGCAGGCGACCGAGTCGATCCAGCTAGGCCAGTGCGTGAGCTCGCTCGGAAAGCCAGGCTCAGCTGGGATCACGAGGCTCTCAACTGGGAGTGGCACCGGACTCACGGACCAGGTTGCCCCACCATTGGACGTGACTACGAGCTCGGGGTCTCTCATCGGTTTGTCAGCCTCCGGATCCCCCGCTTTCGGATCGAGAAGACCTGCACCGAAAGCGCACCATCCGGAGCCGGCACACGAGACAGGTGTCGTAGGCGCCAAGTTCTGTGGCAATTGAACCAAACTCCACTGGTAGCCGCCGTCGTGTGAGATGTACAGCTGGCCCTGGCCGCCGTAATCCATCCCATAGACGGTCGAGAGGAAGCAAGTACTAGCGTCCATGCAGTTGACGTTCGAAATGGCGGCGGGTGTGTTGCTCGGCTCGAAGCTCGGCCCGTTCACGTTGGCAGCCAGAGACCACGAGAGCTGCGGAGTGGAGGCCACGGCGTTCCTCTTGGCTCGAGCGGCCGGGCCGGCACCGACGAGACCGGCTGCCACAGCCGCTGCGACCAGCATGATGGCCGCCGCCGCGGCGAGGATCCACCGACCTCGACCGCGCGGCGCCGTGCTTTGCGCGAATGGGACCTGCTCTCCGGCTGGGACGGCGGACGTCGGGTCGCTTGCCAGGATCCGCGCCAATGTCTCAGCTCCGTCTGACTCCATAGAGCCGTCATTGGGTGACGGGTTCAAGCTGACGAGTTCAGCGACCACTGTGTTGATATCTTTCATTGAACTCCCTCGTTACTCAGCGACTTTCTCGATGCGCTTGTGAACCGTTGGTGCAGCGAGTCGTCGAGATCGGACTGACGTGCGGGCTGAACGGGCTCGGCCTCCTGCTGCGGCCCTTGGCCGCAGCAGGCCGACTGCTCTTTAGTGATGCCGGCGTGTTCAGCGAGCCGGCGGCGTGCTCGGTGTAGCCGTACCCGGTAGGCGGCCTGGGAACATCCCAGTGCCTCGGCTCCTTCGCGGCTATTCAGTTCTTCCCAGGCGGAAAGGCGCAGGATCTCTTGGTCACTGTCGGCCAACCTCCCGAATGCCAGCTCCACTGCCGAGGGAGGCGCCGAGTCGCTTTCGCCCGGGCTGGCGGGGCGCAAGAGCCTGTCGCGACGGGCTGCCTGTTCGCTGAGCTCGGCCCGCGCCTGGCGCCTACGGAAGTTGGACACCTCGTATGATGCGATGCGGTAGAGCCAAGGCAGAGGCGCGGCCGGAGCGTCGTCCAGGCGCCGCCAGGCGACGAGCATCGTCTCTGCTGCTACTTCCTGCGCACCACCCGGGCCGACCCGCCGGCGTGCGAAGGCGGCCACCTGGCCGTAGTGGGCACGGAAGAGCTCGGTGAAGCGCGCTCTGGCGTCGGGCTTGCCTGTTATGGCCATCGCTCCTGTTTACGTCTGGAATGGAGCTCGGTGTTACACCGAATCGTCAAGAGGTCCTCAGACGGCCGCTGCGCCGCATACCCCAAGCTGCGGCCGGCGAGTCAGCTCATCCCAAAGACGCCGCGAGACGGCCCCACGTGAGCACCGTGCCGCCCCAGACGAGCCCGGCGCCGAAGGCGCCGAGGAATACCTTTGCTCCCGGGGGCAGGCGGCCTGAGGCGGCGGCGTCTGCTAGCGCGATAGGGAGAGAGGCGGCGGAGGTGTTGGCATAACGGTCGATCACGTCGAGCACCTTCAGTGGGTCCAGCTGGAGCCGCCGGCCGACTGCTTCCAAGATCCGCCTGTTCGCCTGGTGGTAGGCAAAGATGTCGACGTCAGCCTCGGTGAGTCCCGCGGCTGCGAGCACCTCTTCAGTGACCTCGGCCATCATCCGGACGGCGTGGCGGAACACAGCCGGCCCGTCCATGCGAATCTTGCGCTCGTCGCGGTCCAACTGGATCAGTGCACTCTCGGATCCCGCAGAGTGGTGAACTGCTGGTCCCACCTGTGAGGTGCCTTCCACGGCGCAGAGGACCACCGCACCGGCGCCGTCGCCAAAGAGCATGGCGGACTGCGGATCATCGGGGTCGAGATACCGATAGAGGCAGTCGGCCCCCACGACCACGACCGTGCCGGCACGGCGCGCCTCGATCATGGCTGCTCCCATGGTGAGGGCGGCGACAAAGCCGACGCACGCGTCGTTGAGGTCAATGGCTGCTGCTCGGATCCCGAGCGCGTGGGCGACCATTGGGGCTGCGTGTGGGCTCATCTCCTCGGCACTCGTGGTGGCCACGAGCACAGTATCGACTGCGCTGGGCTCGATTCCGGCGTCCAGTAGGGCCGCACGCGCCGCCTCCGCTGCGAAGTGGTCGAGCCGCTCGCCGGGCGCGGCGACGTGGCGCACGCTCGTACCGGTGCGCCGTTGCAGCCATTCCTCCGACACGCCGAGGCGCTCGGCGATCGCTGCGTTGTGGACGACCTGATCTGGGACTGAGCTTCCGACTCCGACCGGTGCAGCGCCGCGGACGAAGTGGCTCGGGCTATGGGACGTCGTCACCGACGGCTGCCCTGGCAATCTGGACCGCTCGGGGAGCTGTTCCCGGAACCCACACCGGGGACGCTATCTGACAGGTTCAAGCGACCCGTCACCTGGGAGATCGGCGGCCTACGCTTCGGCAGATGTCGCGACTGGAGCACCTGGCGCACGCCTGGCGAGTCCGACAACTCGGCGCGCCGGGTGACGCGCTCTCATGGGAACTGGCGACCGTACGCTCCCCCGGACCGGGAGAAGCACTGGTTGCCGTTGAGGCCGTCGGCCTCAACTTCCCGGACCTCCTCGTGTGCGCCGGCCGCTACCAGGAACGCCCTCAGCTCCCGTTCACTCCCGGCTTCGAGGCAGTGGGGACCGTCGTCGAGGCGGGCCCTGGCGCCGCGCTGGCACCCGGAGCGCGCGTGGCGGTCATTCCCGAGCTCCCCGAAGGCGCCATGCAGGAACGCTTGACGGTCGCTCGGTCGCAGCTCTTCCCCATTCCCGGGGACATGCCCTTGGCCACGGCCGCCGTCCTTGCTATCGCGTACCAGACCTCCCACGTCGCACTCTTTCGGCGCGGCGGGCTGGAGCCTGGGGAATGGGTTCTTGTCACCGGCGCAGCAGGTGGCGTCGGGATGGCAGCGCTCCAGTTGGCGGTGGCGGCCGGGGCCCGCGTGGTCGCCGTCGTGAACGGAGGAGCCAAGGCCGCGGCGTGCGTCCGGTGGGGTGCGGAGGCGGTCTTGGACCGCTCGGACCCGACGCTGGCGGCTGGAGGTGCCGAAGCGCTCATCGAGCGGGTTCGGGACCATACTGACGGACGCGGCGCACAACTGGCCGTGGACGTGGTCGGCGGCGATCTGTTTCACATCCTGCGCCGGTGCGTCGCCTTCGAAGGACGCATCGTGGTAGTGGGCTTCACGAGCGGTTCGGTCCCCTCGGTGCCGGCCAACCACGTCCTGTTGCGCAATTACTCGCTCATGGGACTGCACCTCGCCCGCTACCGGAGCCAGGAGCCCACCGTGCTGCATGAGGCGCACGCCGACCTTGTACGGCGCTGGCGTCGCCAGGAGATCGCGCCGGAGATCCACGCCGAGTTGCCGATCGAGCAGGCGCCGGAGGCGCTCGAGCTCCTGTCCAAGCGAGAAGTGGTCGGGAGGGTGGTTCTACGAACCGGGAGCTGACGACGCCCGGCGGTCGCCATCGCTCGACTCGACCTCATCGGCGTCAACCGAGTGTTCGAGGCCGAGCATCGCGACGGCTTGTGCGGCCAGCTTGTACTTCTGGACCTTGCCCGAGGTCGTAAGAGGCAGGGACCCGGCGTCGGCGAAGAGAACATATGCCGGGACCTTGAATCGGGCGAGCTCCGTCCGGCAGTAGGCGATCAACTCCTCGGGGTCGGGGGAACTGCCTTCGGGCACCACCCACGCGCAGCCGACCTCACCCATACGCCGATCCGGGACGCCAACCACGTATGCCTGCGCCACGTCGGGGCGCGCGGTGAGGCGCGCCTCTACCTCGGTAGGCATCACGAGCTCGCCACCGCACTTGTAGAGCTCCTTGGACCTCCCGGTGAGCACGAGCGCCCCATCGGCGCGCACGAAGCCGAGGTCGCCCGAACGCAGCCATCCACCAGGCAGGGTTGCCTCTGCGGTCTCCATGGGACGCTCGAAGTAGCCAGACGCGACGATGGGGCCGCGCGCCACGAGCTCGCCGCTCTCGCCCGGCGCCACGTCCTCGAGGGTGACCGGGTCGACGGCCTTGTACTCGACCAGGAGACCGCCGAGGGCCGGGTCACCGGCGATCCCGCCCGGCTTCGGCTTACCCACCGTCTCGACAAGGTCCTCGATCGGAGCATCGGGGTCGGTGAAGGTGGTGGCGGCTGAGGTCTCGGTCATGCCGTACGCGGTGATGCACGTATCGAGCTGAAGTGCCTCAAACAGGTCCCGCCAGAGCTTGGCTGGTGCCGACTGTGCGGCTGACATGACCGTATGGAGTGAAGAGACGTCGTAGTTGGCCGAACCCGTGTCGGGGTTGCCCCGACGCGCAGCCTCGACGACGGCGAGGCTCATCGTCGGCACGAAGAGCGCCTCGCCGGGCCGGTGCCGCTCCACTGCCCGAAGGGTGGCAACGGGATCGAAGGCGGACTGGACGACGATGCTTCCGGCCACGAACGTCGAGGCCAAGAGGCCCTCGATATAGGCGAACACGTGGTTGAGGGGCAACGCGAACAGGATTCTCCGACCGTCCTCGAAGGCCCTGGTGAACGCCGAGCCGTAGGCGCTCCGGAGCTCCATGTCGTGAGTGGAGAGCACCCCTTTGGGCACGCCCGTGGTGCCCGAGGTGAAGAAGATGGTGGCGAGGTCGGCAGGGCTCGCAGCCGCCTCGCGGCGGTCGAGTTCCCGGTCGATCAGGGGGTCGGAGTCTTGCTCAAGATCGGCTATCGAAAGCGAGGAGGGGCGTCGACGGGACGTCCCCGGCTCTGGGCACACGGCGATCAGACGCAGATCCTGCGGTCCTTCGGTCGCCGGCCCGTAAGCACGGCGCGGCGTGGCGGGCTCGTCCCAGCCGGGCGCGAGCTCGTCGAGCACCTTCACGCCGTCGATGTCACGGAACCCTTCCGACGCGAGGAGACCCGCCGCCCTCGACTGGACAAGGATCTCCGCCTTCTCGTGGGCATGGAGGCGGATGTTGACAGGGACGCACACCGCTCCCGCCCTGGCGATGGCGAAGCGGGCCGCGATGAACTCGGGGCCGTTCGGGAGGAAGGTCGCGACCCTTTCGCCAGGTTCGATGCCGTGAGTGATGAGCCCGCGAGCGAGCCGTCTCGACCACTGTGCCATCTCGGCGTAGGTGTAGATGGAGTGTTCGCCGACAACGAAGGGACGGTCGGAGTGGGCGCCGGCGACGCGATCGAGATGCTGGTTGAGCGTCCGAGCCTGCCAGGGCCGGTGGCGCGCTTCGAGCTGCTGGCGCCGTTCGTCGACCGTGCGGAGCGCCAGACCCGTCATCAATGACGACGTTAGCGGAGACCGTGAAGTAACTCGTAGCCGTGTGCGGCCCGGCGCGCTCGGACGCCTAGCCGGCGAGATGGGCGATCTGGTCTGGTCCTGCACCATCTTGACGAGGTCGAGACGGTCGATGTTCACATCGAGGAGGTGCAGCGAGTTGGTCGTCTCGAACCGCTGACCGGACGCGGGATGTCGGCGAACCTCGATCGTTTGGCGTCAGCCGGAAAGCCGCAGGCGTTGGACGACTGCTGCCGGCGACTCCGCCAACCCGGCGGCGAGCAGTTGGCGGTCGAGGCTGACGAGCGAGATGCCGAGCGCCTCGGCCGCGGCAGCCCATGCAGCGTCGTAGAAGGTAAGCCGATGTCGTTCGCCGAGGTCGGCCGCCTTGCGTAGCCACTCGGCAGCCATCGCCAGGGGAGGGCCGCAGATAATGATGAGATCTTCGAGCTGGTCGGCAACGTCGGATCCGCTCCAACCGAGTGCACGGAGAAGGACATTGCCCATTTCGTAGAGTGCCAGGTCGATCACACGAGTCTGAACTTCGCCGGCCTGGGTCGCGTCGCGGATCGCGCGAGCCTCGGCGAGCCCGGACTCACCCTCGCTGTGAAACCACTTGACGAGTACAGAGGTGTCGACGAGGAGCGTCGTCACCGCCGCGTGTCTCGGTCCTGGCGTACCAGCTCTGCCGCGTCGAATGCTCCCGCTGCACGGAAGCGTTGCTCGGAGCGGGTAATAGCCTCGGCGACGGTTGCGGGGTCACGGCGCGCCAGCTCCCTCCGGGCCGCAGCTGCGAGGAGTGCGCTACGGCTCATAGACCTTCGCCGGGCTTCCTCGTCGAGGTCTCGGACCAGTTCATCGGGGAGCGACACCATAACTTTGGACATACTCTTATTATAGCTGCTGGTAATGCCGGCCACCTGACGCCCTGGGTGCGCTGGGGGTGAAGCCGCATAGTGACGGTTGAGCCGTCCTCTCCCCACTCGCAAGAGCGCCTGGTGGCCCGTTCCGGTAAGAAGCGGGCCGTCTCGCCGGCAGCACTCGCCAATACACGCACACTGTAGATAGGCTGGCTTCGACTCGAGCTCTACGGCGTGAGACTCGAACTCGGCGGAGCGACAAGACATTCACGGGAGGCGGGCGTGAAGCTATCGGGTAGTAGACACATCGGCTCGAGATCGAGGCGCGTGACAGCGGCTGTCGCCTGTCTCGTGACGGTCGCTGGAGGAGTCACCTTCCAGATGGGCGCGGCGGCGGCCCAGGCGAGCCAGCCGACCGACTCCAACATCTTCGTGGCCTGCGGCTACGGCGAGACCGTGTCCGAGCCGAGCTGCCTCTCGCTGTCGGAGGCATACGCGGACGTGCTCAAGGACAACGCCGCCAGCGCACCAGCGGCCACCATCGAACTGCAGCCGGGCGACTACTGCCCGATCGACCTGACCGCCTCCGGCACGCTTTATCGCACCCTTACCATCGTGGGGATCGGGATCGGCAGCGAGAACACGTCCGAGCCGATCGAGTTTGACGGCCCGGAAGCCTCCATCAGCACGTTCCAATGGAGCTCCACCTACTGCACCAGTGCGGGCAGCGGCCTCGTCAACATCGACAACGACGGCTATGGCCAGTACGGCGAAGAGCGGGTGACCTTGCAGAACCTGACCCTCGACGGAGGCGCCAACGGCAGTACGACGGGGGAGCCGTCCGACGGTCTGTACGACTTCGAGAGCACCGTCTACCTGCGCGACGTGATAGTCGAGAACGCCACCGGCATCGGGATCGACGGCGACTCCGAGGACTACGGCTCGACGATCGTCCAGCACAGTGCCATCATCGACAACGGCGAGGGCGCTCTCATAGACGGCGGGGGTATCTACGACTCGACAGTCGCCGGCAGCTCGGGCTATGGGATCAGCGCCTGGCAGTTCACCACCTTTAGCAGCGACACCGTCACCGGCAATGACGACGGGTTCGAGTCGCCCGGAGGCGACAGCGACATCCAAGTCGACAGCTCGATCATCGCCGACAACACGACCGACTGTCCCGACGGGTCTTCCTGGGGCCTCGACGGCAGCGGGTACGACCTCATCGGCACCTCCTGCGGGTTGTCCAACCCGGCTGACGATGGCACCGACGTCGGCTTCAACGGAACCTGGGCCAACAACACCCCCGGCCTGAACGGCGGTCCCACCCCGAGTGTGGAGCCACCCGCACAGGCAGCCAGCGCCGCGAGCACCCTCGGCTGTGAGGATAACCCCGACCAGCGGGAGTACCTGTGGAACGGCACCGACTGTGACCTCGGCTCGGTCAACACGACCGGAAGCGGGACCTCCACAGCCGTACGTGGAGGCTCAGGCAGCCTCGGCTCTTATCACAGCGGTGACTCGCCCGTCACAGGCGCTGTGTCGGCGACGAATACAGCCGGCGGACTGGTGAACGTCTTCTCGGTTGCTGTGAGCGGACCTTTCACGGTGACCGAGGACACCTGCACGTGGGCCATCTTGGCTCCGGCCAGCTCGTGCAGCGTAGATATCGCAGCCAACGGGGGTGGTGCTGGTGCGCTCCGGGGCAAGCTCACGGTCGACACGGATGGCGATTTTGGAACGACACTGATAATCCAGCTCTCGGCCACCGAGCTGCCACCCAGACCAAGTTCGATCACCATCGCCCTGTCAGGCGACCCTACGGGGGAGGGCGACTGCGGAACCGACCCGAGTGACTGCTCGCTCCGTCAGGCTCTCGACAACATCGCCGGCGGCGGGACGATCACTGTCCCGGCCGGCACCTACGCCTTGAGCCAAGGGGCTCTCGACGTCGAGTCCGGCGTCACCATCGCCGGCGCCGGTGCCGGGACGACGACGGTCAACGGGGGCGGCTCGGGCGGGGTCTTCGAGGTCGACTACGGCAAGGTGACGATCTCGGGATTGACCATCACCAATGGGAGCAACGACTCCGGCGGGGGGATATACAACGACGCCACCCTGACCCTGTTGCGCGCAGTCGTCGTGGGCAACATCGCTGCCGATGCCGGTGGCGGCATCGAGAACGAGTCCACGATGATCATCGAGCAGTCGACGGTGTCGGGCAACAGCGTGTCCGACACGACTTCTGGCTACATAGAGGGTGGTGGCGGCATCGACAACAGCGGAGCTCTCAGCATCGTCAACAGCACCGTCGCCGGCAACAGTTCCGGCTACGGCGGAGGAGTCTTCTCCGACTACGGCGGGGACCAGTCGGCCGCCATCGAGTTCTCTACGGTCGCCAGCAACACCGCCACCGAAGGGGGCGGCGGCATCTATGCCGATACCGTCGAGGACGACGGCGTCGCGGTACCGCCGAGAGCCGGGGCACCGCGCAGTGCCTCGGAAAGCATCGTCCTAGCCGACACTGCCCTGGCGGGAAACACGGCACCGAGCGGTACGGGTGATTGCGAAGGAACGATCGTTTCGGGCGGTCATAACCTGGCCTCGGACACTTCGTGCCACCTGACCGGGGCTGGTGATCTGGGCAACACGAGGGCGCAGCTAGGCGCCCTCTCCAGCAACGGTGGCCACACCAAGACGATGCTGCCGGCCGCCAGCAGCCCTCTCGTCAACGCCGCCAGCGACACCGACTGCAAGGCTGTACCGACCGACCAACGCGGCGTCAAGCGCCCCCAAGGCCCGCACTGCGACATCGGTGCCGTCGAGGTGGTCTCCACGCCGCAGGCGAGCAACCTCACCAGACCGACAGCCGCCGTCACGATCACCCATGGCTTGGCCCTGACCGTGTCGAGCAAGCTCACCGACTCGGTGCTCGGCGAGGCGATAGCAGGCGCCAAGTTGGTGCTGAAGTCCCGGCACGGCACCTCGGGTTCGTTCACGGACGTGACCAGCGCCACGACGTCGGCTTCCGGAGTTGCCAGCGTGAGCGTCAAGCCGGGCGTCAACACCCAGTTGGAGTGGGTCTTCGCCGGCTCGAGTGGCCATCTGGCAGCCACGAGTCAGCCAGAGACGGTCTCGGTCGCTCCCGTCGTGGAGGCCTACCTGCTGAGAACACACGGCGTCCATCCGGCCGTGGTGACCGTATATGGGACCCTGGCACCACAAGACGCCGGCCAGCAGGTGGTGCTGGAAATTCTCGTCGGCAGCTCGTGGAAGGCGACCAAGGCTACGGCCGTGATCTCGTCCCAGGTCATGCCGAACGGGCACACTGAGGTCGGCTATGTCCTCGAACGGACTGAGACGACCGCCGGCACCTACAAGTTCCGGGTGCGGCGCGCGGCCACCTCGACAAACGTGGCCGGGCTCTCGCGCCAGCTCACCTTCACCGTCACCTGATCAGTCGCTACCCGGGGCAGGACCGGCCCCGCTCGGGTAGTCGCTCGCCGGAGAGCAGGCACCGGAGCGGCACGTGCACACGGTCTGGTTCGGAACAGGAGAGGCCAGTCTTTCCCAGCCTCGTCAGCACATCCGCTCGTATAAGCCAATGGTGAAGTCGAGCGGAGGAAGCGGGAGTCCGACGGCGTCGTAGTACTGGTGATCGCTGGGAGACACCCAGCAGGAGGAAATGGCCCGACTTCGCCCGAGCCCTAGCGGCAGCGGGCCCGTTCCCTATAGCGTCCCTCTGTGGAACTGGTCCCAGAGGGCGTCTCATCGGCGAAGACGGTCGTGGTCGACGGCAACGGCCGAGCAATGACGCGGGCGGAGCTGGAGGAGACCTTGGCGGCGCGCGCCGGCATGCTCATCGAGGCCGAAGCTCGGAACGAAGTCATCGCCATGTCGTTGCCGAGCAACAGCGAACTTGCGCTAAACGTACTGGCCTCCATGCGGGTGGGCACCGCCGCTCCGATGAATCCCGCGGCCACCCAGTCAGAGACGGAGGCTTACCTGGCAGAACTCAGGCCCCGGGTCCTGGTTACAGGAGCGTCGACCGCCGCAGCCAACGCCGCCCAGGGTCTCGGCATCCAGGTCCTCGATCCGGAGCGGCTCGCTCTTGCCGGTCAGCCCGCTGCCCTTGGCCCGCCGGATCCGGCGGCAGTGGCGCTCTTGTTGCCCACGTCGGGTACGACGGGCCGGCCCAAGCTCGTCATGCTGACACATCGCAACGTGACTGCCTCTGCCCTCAACATCGCATCCAGCCTGCGCCTGGGCTCCGAGGATCGCTGCCTTTGCATGATGCCTTACTTCCACATTCACGGACTGGTCGCGGGTTTGATGGCACCCCTTGCAGCTGGTGGCAGCGTGGTGGCGTCAGGTGCCTTCGATCCGGGCAAGATCCGGCTGTGGTTCGGAGAGCAAGGGGTCACTTGGTACACCGGCGTTCCGGCCATCCACCGGGCCGTGCTCGACTCCATGGCGCGCAATGGGACTCCGGCGCACGGGCTGCGTTTTGTGCGTTCGTCGTCGTCCCCACTCCCTCCGGTCCTGATGGCGGAGCTGGAAACGACACTGGGGATCCCGGCCGTCGAGGCCTACGGGATGACGGAGTGCTCACACCAGCTGGCCACCAACCCGTTGCCCCCCGAGACCAGGAAGCCTGGAACCGTCGGCGTGGCCGCAGGCACCGAGATCGCCATCCTGCACGACGGTCACATCCGGACTCGGCCCGGCCTGACCGGAGAGGTCGTAGTTCGAGGAGAGGGTGTCACGACCGGATATCGAGACAATCCTCGGGCCACCGCCGCCGCCTTTCACGACGGTTGGTTCCGGACAGGTGATCTCGGCACCCTCGATGACGACGGCTATCTGCGTCTGGTGGGCCGGCTGAAGGAGATGATCAATCGCGGGGGCGAGAAGATCGCTCCGAGGGAAGTCGACGAGGCACTGCTCGCGCATCCCGCTGTGGCGCAGGCGGTGACCTTTCCCCTTCCTCATCGCACGCTCGGCGAAGAGGTGGCAGCGGCCGTGGTTCTCCGCCAAGGCCAAGACGTACCGCCGGACGAGCTGATCCGATTCGCCGCCACAAGGCTCGCCCCCCACAAGCTCCCCCGCCGCCTCGTCGTGACCGACCGCATACCGGCAGGCGCGACCGGCAAACCGCAGCGCGGCAACATGGCTGAGCGCCTCGGTATACACGGGGAAGCAGACAGCGGAGAACTCCTGGGCGACCCGTCGGAAATCGAGGCGATCTGGGCACGGCTCCTTCACCTCGACAGGGTGCCGCCAGATGCTGACTTCTTTGCTCTTGGCGGAGACTCACTTATGGCCCTGGAACTGGTAGCCGAGATCGAAGCAACCCTCCAAGTGGCTGTTCCTCTTTCCTTCTTCCGAAGCGGCCCGGCCACGCTTGCCCGAATGAAGTCGCTGCCGCCCCGGCTGCCGGAGGCCGGTCCTACTCCCGAATCTCTGCAAGAGCCTGCGGGCGATGCGATCTCGTTCGCCGAGCAGGGCGTCTTGGCGGCCTCGATGTCGAGCCAGGAGGCAGCGCTCTACAACCACGCCACGTCATTCCGAATCAGAGGCCCGCTCGACTTGAAGCGGTTGCGGATCGCCCTGCAGGGCGTGGTGTCGCATCACGAGGGACTTCGCACTTCGTACCCGCTTGTCCGTGGCCGTGCCGTCCGGTCGGTCGCGAGCTCGTTGCCGTTGTACCTGAGCGTGCAGCTCGTGGAGCAGGTCGATGATGTTGCGCAAATCCTGCAGGCTGAGGCTCGACGCCCGTTCGACCTGCAACGGGGACCGCTGTTCAGAGCCAACGTCCTGGTCCTCGGCGAGAACGACCACGCACTCATGCTGACCGCCCATCACTCCATCATCGATGGGGCGGCGATGGATCTGGTGGTGGAGGCCGTGGCCTCTGCTTACCGAGATCCGTCCTTTCAACACCCGCCGACAGCCAGCCCATCGGCTATTGCTGCTGGCCAGCGCGCCGACGTAGCCGGCGGCAAGCTCGACTCAGAGCGCTCCTACTGGCTCAACCAGCTCGACCCGTTGCCCCAACCGATCGAGCTGCCGGCCGGCGGCCGTCGAGACTCTGCCAGGCAGGGCTGGCAGGGCGACAGCGTCGCCTTCGACCTCGGCGTCGACGTCTCGGCCGATCTTCCTGCCGTAGCCAGGAAGTGCCGCACGACGCCACTGGCTGTGATCCTGGCAGGGGCAGTGGCCACTCTTGCCCGACTCGCCGGCGCCACGGAGCTCGTGATTGGTACTCCCGCCACCAACCGGCATCGCCGCGGCACGGACAAGGTCTTAGGGATGCTGGCCAACCTCTTGCCATTGCGCATATCCGTGGCCGGCGATCCCACATTCGAGGATCTCGTCGGGCGCGTCCGCACGGTACTCCTGGGAGCTTTTGTCAACCAGGAGTACCCCCATGAGGCGCTCTTGGACGACCTTCGGCGTCGAGGTATGGGCTCGGCCGGGCTGGTGCGGATCACTTGCCAGTATCGAGGTCGCTTGGTGATCCCGGACTTGGCCGACGATCTCGACGTGACCCGGGCTCCCGTTCACACGGGGACGGCGAAGTTCGATCTGGCACTCGACTTCTACCAGGACGACGAAGGCATAAAGGGGAGAGCCGACCTCAACACCTCAGTGTTCGAACGAACCGAGATCGAGAGCCTGTGCCGGCGCATCGTTGGATTGCTGAGCGCGGCCGTGGCCGACCCACTGCTGTCGATCAGCCGGCTTCCGTTGCTCGACGAGGGCGAGCTGGCGGAGGTTGTCGCCCGCGGACAAGGGCCCGAACCAGCGCCACCCGCGCGCAACCTCTGTGAGCTCATCGTGGGCCAAGCCAAGCGTACGCCAGCATCACCCGCCGTTAGCGCGGCCGACGGTGAGATGTCGTACCAGGAGCTAGAGGTGCGCTCCGCAGGCGTTGCCTGCTCGCTGGCTGCGGCCGGCATCGGGCGCGGCGACATCGTCGGAATCTTCATGGGCCGGGACGGCGCCATGGTGGCGACTTTGCTGGGGGTGTTGCGAGCAGGGGCCGCTTACCTACCCCTCGATCCGTCCTATCCAGCCCAGCGGCTGCAGTCGATGGCGAGAGCCGTTGGCCTTCGCCTGCTCGTGCACGGCCCAGATCGACCGGACTGGGTCCCTGCCGAGGTCTCGACGGTGGCCCGCGGCGACCTCATGGCTCAGCGTCCCGGCGTGCCGGAGATGCCTCCCGGCCCGGACGGGCATGATGCCGCCTACGTGCTGTTCACATCAGGGTCAAGTGGCGTGCCGAAGGCGGTCGTGGTCCCGCACTCAGCCGTGGTGAACTTGATGTCCTGGGCCACGAGAACCTTCACGGTGCAGGACCTGCGGCGCGCCCTGGTGGCGGCATCGCTGAGCTTCGACTTCCACGTGCTTCAGCTCTTCGCTCCCCTGGTCTCGGGCGGATGTGCGGTTCTTGTTGACAGCGTGCTCGGCCTTCCCGAAGTCGGGACAGATGTCACGCTCCTCGGCACCGTGCCGACGGCCCTGGCTGCTCTGTTCGCTGCCGGCGCCATACCTGCAAGTGTCACGACGATTGCCAGTGGTGGGGAGAGCCTGACTGTCGCGGTGGCGGCCCGGCTCCTCTCGTTGCCGCAAAAGCCCCGGTTGATCAACATGTATGGGCCAACCGAGGCGACCGTGCTCTGCAGCGCAGTCGAGCTCAGCTCGGTCGAGGACACCCCGCCCATCGGGCGTCCCGTCGACGGAGTGCTCACCCTTGTGATGGATCGATTTGGCCGGCCTTTGCCTGCCGGCGCCCCCGGCGAGCTGTGGATCGGCGGTCACGGGCTCAGCGACGGCTACCTGAATGACGAGGAGCTGACGAGCCATCGTTTCGTCGATGCCGAGTTGCCGATCATTGGAAAGACAAGGATGTACAGGACCGGCGACCTCGCCTGGTGTGACGAGAGCGGGTACCTCCACTACGGGGGTCGCTTGGATCACCAGATCAATATGCAGGGGATGCGGATAGAGCCTGGGGACGTCGAGGCCGCTCTCTCCGAACACCGTGACGTGGGCTCGGTAGCCGTCTACACCGTCGAGCGCGGGGCCGGCCAGGAGCTGCACGCCGCAGTCACCGGCAGCGCCGGTGATGTTCCCATCGACGAGCTCCGAGCTTTTGCCGAGAGCCGCTTGCCGGGCTATATGGTTCCCCGGCGCTTCCATAAACTGGACGAGTTACCGATCACACCGGCAGGCAAAGTGGACCGGCAGGCTTTATCCGCTCTAGCAGTCGTGTCGACGCCGGCTCAGGTACCGGACGTCTCGCCTGGCATCGAGACTCTGTTGCTAGGGCTCTGGAGGGAGCTCTTAGAAGTCGCAGACTTGGGCCTCGACAGTGACTTCTTCGACGCTGGCGGCGATTCGCTGCTGGTCTTCGCGATGCTCACCGACGTCGAACGACTTGTTGGTGTCCGGGTGCCGTTGGATTGGTGCTTCAATGGTCCGTTGACTATTCGCCGTCTGGTTGCGAAAGTCGAACGAGCCCCTGCCATTGCACTGGACGCGACCCGAACACCCTCTTCGCCGTTCATGATCCCCGTCCGCACCACCGGTGACCGACCGCCCCTGTTCTTCTTCTACGTGACGCCATCTCGCATTCTCACAGCGCGCATGCTGGCTCGCGCCCTCGACCCCCAACAACCGCTGTACGTGCTGGCACCGATATGGGGTGTCCAGCTCACACGTAGTGAATTGGCTCAACACGCGGCGTCGATCATTGCTGAGACATGTAGCGGAACTGTCAATCTTGCCGGCATGTCCGGAGCCGGAACCGTCGTATACGAGGTAGCTCGACTACTCGAAGAGGCGGGACACAGAGTCGGAGCTCTCGTCCTGGTCGACACCTGCGCGCCAGAGCGACATCACCGCCAGTCTCGTGTGCCTCTGCGCCGCCGGGTTCGCCTCGCTCTCGGCATTCCTGCCTTCTGGCGCAGTTCGTTCTGGAGAGAACCCCCCGATGCTGGCAGGGACGTCGGCATCTACCAACTGCATCAGGATCGTATGACCGAGCTCCTCGGGAGAGTCAACCCGTTACCGCTGACTCGCAGGATGGACCTTCTGACGACTGACGAAGGTAGGTCCCGAAACGGTGACCTCCTTGGATGGGACAGCGTTCATCGGGGTGAGATCGTGGCACGACCGGTACCCGGCGGCCACCTCACGGTGCTCGAGCCCCCGAACGTTGCGACCTTGGGAGCTGTCCTCGACGCGTGCATGGAGGAAAACCAAGCACAGCGGTAGACGTAGTAGCTCCCCTTGCCATGGGCGAGCTTGTCTCAGAGGCGGATCGCTAGGGCGTGAAGTCAAGGCTCGCCGAGTCGCCGGACTGGCTCTCGGTCACTCCTGGTGCCGCCACAATCCCTAGCGTGGTGTCTCCCCTGCGGTTGTGCTCGACAAGCTGTCGCGGTGAACCGCTCGGCAGCGGAGAGTGAACATGAGCCGCTCAAGGGATAGCCTCCGACTGACGAAGGAGGAACTCCATGAACGAGCAATCATTCCGGTACCGCGGCATCAATCATCTGGCCCTCGTCTGCCGCGACATGGAGAGGACAGTCGACTTCTACACAAACGTGCTCGAGATGCCTCTTGTCAAGACCGTCGAGCTCCCCTTCGGCATGGGCCAGCACTTCTTCTTCGACGTCGGCGGAGGCGACTGCCTGGCCTTCTTCTGGTTCCCGGGGGCTCCTGTGGCAGCACCCGGTATCGCCTCTCCGTCGGCTCTGCCCGGGCGGGGCGAGCTCGCCACCGCACACGGCTCGATGAATCACGTCGCCTTCGACGTCGACCCCGACGTCATCGAGGACTACGCCGCCCGTCTCGAGGCCAAAGGCGTCGAGTGCACCAGGGTCGCCAACCACGACGAGAGCGAGCTTCAGGTTGCGGCGAAGATGCACCCCGGCGTCTATATCCGCTCGGTGTACTTCTTCGACCCCGACGGGATACTGCTTGAGTTCGCAGCCTGGACACGGGCGTTGCGCCCTGACGACGTCCGTCATGTGCCGCGCCGTGCCGGCAGCTTGCCGGTAGCGGGCTAGGGGCGCCAGGCGTGCCGAGGCTGCGGCAGGTGCCACGGGCAGAAGTCACAGACCGAGCGGTGCTGGCGGCTTATCAGCAACTCTTCGGTGACCGGGATCCGGTGAGCGAGCCGGGCACGGCAACGGGCACGCCGGGCGACTGGTGGACAGTATTCGCTCTCGTGCCGGACGTGTTCAGGCACGCCGTGGCGGGCTTCTTCCTGTACTCCGACAGCGACCGCAAGCTCGACCCAGTCTTGCGAGAGCTTGCCCAGGCGCGGTCGGGATGGGCGGCGGGTAGCCGCTTCGTCTTCTCCCAGCACTGCAAGGCGTTGCGGGGCGCCGGTGTGGAGGATGCGAAAGTGGCGGCCGTGGCTCATTGGCAGGCGGCCGACTGCTACTCACCGGTCGAGCGGGCGGTGCTTGCCTACACCGACTGCCTTGTCCTCGACAGGGGCCGCACACCCGACGGCGTTTTCGAGGCCCTCCGCGCCCATCTCTCCGACGAGGAGTTACTCGAGCTCACCTACATCACCTCCATGTACGCCATGCACGCCGTCATGAGCCGAGCCCTCCGGACCGAGTTCGACGACGTGCCCGAGCCAGTATCGGAGGTGCTCGAAGACGGGAGTCCGCTGGCCTTCGACTTCTGGGAGGGAGTTGAGCGCCCGGGGCAGACCCGAGCTTCCGGATAAGCCCCGGATCGGCGCCACCATGCCCGAGATGATCGACCGTGGCAACGACCGTGACCCCTCCGAGCTCGACGCCGGTGACCGTCTTGGCCCGGCAACCGTGCCCGAGTCGGTGGCCGACTCCTCTCTCACTCGCCTCCCGAGAAGGCCGGTGTTCGCTGCGGCTGCTGCCGTCTTCGCCCTCGAGATGGCACTGTCCGGCCTGTACGGCTTCCACCGAGACGAGCTGTACTTCCTTGACTGTGCCCGTCACTTGCAAGGGGGTTACGTCGATCAACCGATCCTGACGCCACTCCTGGCTCGAGTCTCGCTCGAGCTCTTCGGAGTCTCGCTTCCCGGCATTCGTTTCTGGTCGGCTCTCGCAGCAGCGGCCACGGTGATAATCGGCGCCATGCTGGCTCGGGAACTGGGCGGTGGGCGCCTGGCGCAGATCATCGCCGCCATCGGTGTGGCGACGATGCCCGTCCTGCTGGGCGCCGACCACCTCCTCGACACCACGCCGTTCGACATCTTGGCCTGGGCAGGCCTTGCCTGGGTCGTCGTTCGCATCGGCCGGACCGAGAACCCGCGCTAGTGGTTGGCAGGCGGCGTCGTGCTCGGGCTCGGCCTGGCCAACAAGCACAGCATCGGCTTCTTCGCCGTCGCCATCTTCCTCGGCGCGCTCCTGAGCGGCGGACGCCGGCTCGTTCTCAACCGGTGGTTCCTGGTTGGCGCCCTGATCGCCTGCTGCTTCACGATCCCGGACGTCTGGTGGCAGTCGCTGCACGGTTGGCCGACCATCGCCATGACTCGCGTCCTCAACCAGGAGAACGGTGGCCCAGGCAACATCGGATCCTGGATTGGCGGCCAATTCGTCATGACTGCCGTGGCGCTGATCGGGGTGTGGCTGGCAGGTCTCCGCTTCCTCTGGCGATCGGCTCGCCCGCTCTGGCGGTCCCTCGCCTGGGCCTACGGCTTGCTGTTCGTGGTGTTCGCGCTGACGACTGGGGCAAAGATCTACTACCTGGGAGGTGCTTACGTGTACCTCCTGGCAGCGGGCGCCGTGGCGCTCGAGGCCCGGTACGCGGGCGATCGTAAGCGGTTGCAACGACTGTTCCTTGCCACCGCCGCCACCGTCCTCGTGGCCCTTCCCATCGTCCTTCCCGTCCTGCCCGCAAAGGACATCGGCTGGACGTACACGATCAACCAGGACTTGGCCGAAGAAGTCGGGTGGCCCCAACTGGTGAACACCGTCAGCACTGCCTGGTACTCGCTGCCGGCTTCCCAGCGGGCGGACGCCGTCATCTTCACCGGGAACTACGGCGAAGCCGGGGCCATCAACGAGCTCGGACGCTCCGACGGACTTCCGACGGCCGTCAGCGGCCAGAACAACGAGTGGTTCTTCGGCCCGGGCAACCCCGACGCCACAACGGTTCTCGCCGTCGCCGGGGGACCTGTAGACGTCACCGGGTATGCCGGCTACTTGCTCCACTACTTCCGGCATGTTCGCACGGTGGCCACGCTGTCGAACCCAGCCGGTCTCCACAATCAGGAGTGGGGCGGCCACGTGTACCTCTGCACGGGGCCTCGCCACCCCTGGGGCACTATGTGGAGGAGCTTGCGCCACTACAGCTGAGGGAGATGCCGCTGGGCGTGCCGTCCTGCCTGAGATGTTGCACGATAGGTGCCTGTGGAATCCCTCACGTCCCCCGTCCCGGGCACCGTCGCCGTCATCCACGCCCGTGCCGGCGACCTCGTTCGGCAGGGAACGGCGATAGTGGCCGTCGAGTCGATGAAGATGGAGCACCCCGTGGTGGCACCGGAGTACGGGCGGGTGGCTGAGATCCTTGTGGCAGCCGGGGAGTCTGTCGAAGCCGGCCGGGCGATGGTGACGTTCGAGGCTCTTCCTCAACCCGACTCGCCCTCGCCGGTCGCCGCCGATGGTTCGCCGGTCGCCGCCGATGGTTCGCAGCTCGGCGAGCCCGCTGCGAGAGCCGACCTCGCCGAGCTCCTCGGGCGCAGGAGCTTGCTGCTCGACTCCACCCGCCAGGAGGCGACAGAGCGGCGCCACGCCACCGGCAAGCGCACGGCACGCGAGAACATCGCCGGCCTGTGCGACCCGGGCACCTTCGTGGAGTACGGGGGCATGGCGGTTGCTGCCCAGGCAGCCCGCCGGACCACCGAGGAGCTGCGGCGCGACACCCCGGCCGACGGGCTCGTCGCCGGCATCGGCCGTGTCAACGGCGAGCTGTTCGGTGATGATGGCCGCTGCGCCGTGCTGTCCTACGACTACACCGTGCTGGCAGGCACGCAGGGACAGCGCAACCACCAGAAGAAGGACAGGCTCTTCGAACTGATCGAGCGACTGCGGCTGCCGGTTGTCCTGTTCGCGGAAGGCGGTGGCGGGCGGCCCGGGGACACGGACTTCCCCGTCATCTCTGGTCTCGAGACCCGGGCCTTCGCCCTCTACGCCAGGTTGAGTGGGTTGGTGCCGTTGGTGGGTGTCGTGGAGGGGCGGTGTTTCGCTGGGAATGCGGCCTTGCTTGGTTGCAGCGATGTCGTCATAGCCACTCGGGACTCGAACATCGGCATGGGCGGCCCGGCGATGATCGAGGGCGGCGGCCTCGGTGTCTTCGCACCGGAGGACGTCGGCCCTATCGAGGTCCAGACTGCCAACGGCGTCGTCGACGTCGTCGTCGAGAACGACGTGGAGGCGGTGGCCGTTGCCAAGAGGTACCTCTCGTACTTCCAGGGCAAGCTCGGGACTTGGGGAACGCCGGACCAGGCGGGGCTGCGGGGCCTCGTCCCTGAGGCACGATCGCAGGTGTACGACGTCCGGCAGGTCGTGTCCACCCTGGCCGACGCCGGCAGCGTCCTCGAGCTCCGTCCGTCGTTCGGTGTGGGCATCCTCACCTTCCTGGCTCGCATCGAGGGTCGTGCGCTCGGTGTCATCGCCAGCAACAACAAGCACCTCGGCGGGGCGATTGACGCTCCGGCGGCAGACAAGGCAGCTCGCTTCATGCAGCTGTGCGACGCCTTTGGGCTGCCGATCGTGTCCCTTTGCGACACACCGGGGTTCATGGTCGGTCCTGAGGCCGAGAAGACAGCGCAAGTTCGGCACTTCTCCCGCATGTTCGTCGTCGGCGCCAATCTGTCCGTTCCGCTCATGACCATCGTCTTGCGCAAGGGTTATGGGCTGGGCGCCCAGGCCATGGCCGGCGGGTCGTTCAGGGAGCCGCTCTTCACCGTGTCGTGGCCAAGCGGGGAGTTCGGTGGGATGGGCCTGGAAGGCGCCGTTCGCCTCTCGATGCGGCGGGAATTGGCCGCCGTCGAAGATCCCGGCGAGCGCGAGGCGCTCTTCGAGCGTCTCGTCGCTCATGCTTACGACCGTGGCAAGGCATTGTCGATGGCCGCCAACCTCGAGCTGGACGACGTGATCGACCCGGCGGAGTCACGACCGCGGATCGCGGCGATGCTTGCAGCCCTGCCACCGGCTAGACCAGGCGAGGGCCGGCGGTCTTTCGTCGACACCTGGTGAGAGGAGGCCCACGTTGAGCAAGCTCTGTGAGGGACGGGTGGTGATCGTCACAGGTGCCGGGCGGGGCATTGGCCGCGAGCACGCACTCGAGTTCGCCCGCCAGGGGGCCGACGTCGTTGTCAACGACCTCGGTGGCGAGGTCGACGGGACCGGAGCATCGATCGGGCCGGCACAAGAAGTTGCCACCGAGATCAGGGCGCTCGGTCGGCGGGCCGTTGTGAGCGGCGACGACATCGCTGACGAGACCGGGGCAGAGCGCCTAGTCGAGACGGCGATCGAAGAGCTCGGCCGGCTCGACGTGCTCGTCAACAACGCCGGCATCCTCCGTGACCGGATGCTCGTCAACATGACCTTCGCCGAGTGGGACGAGGTGATACGCGTCCACCTGCGGGGTACCTTCGGGCCGGCCCGTTTCGCTGCCGAGCACTGGCGAGAGCAGGCCAAGGCCGGAGTGCCTGTCGACGCCAGGATCATCAACACGACGTCGCCTTCTGGCATCTACGGGAACATCGGCCAGACCAACTACGGCGCCGCCAAGGCCGGGATCGCCTCCTTCACGGTCATCGCCGCCATGGAGCTCGGGCGGTACGGAGTCACGGTCAACGCCGTCGCCCCGGCCGCCGCCACCCGGATGACGATCCCGCTGCGCGCCGGCCGGCCGGCGCCTCGGATCGAGCCCGGGGGCTTCGACCCGTCTGCACCGGACAACATCGCCCCACTGGTCGTGTGGCTCGGCAGCAGCGAGTCGGCGGGCGTCACAGGGCGCGTGTTCAATGTGCGTGGCGGTCACATCAGCGTGGCCGAAGGGTGGCGAGCCGGGCCTCAGGTGTCGCGGGACGCCCGCTGGGACCCTGTCGAGCTCGGCAAGGTCATACCAGACCTCGTTGCCTCCGCGCAGCCCAACGCCAACATGCGCGGTGTTCCCGCCCCGGGCGGTGAGGGGTGATGAGCACGACGACGACCGATCCGGCCATCGAGGTAGGCGGCTGGCTCGAAGACAACTGGGATCCCGACCTGAGCCTGGCCGAGTGGTGGCAACGCCTGGGGCTTGCCGGCTGGGCCGCCCCGATGCTGCCGGAGGGCTGTTACGGCCGTGGCCTGACGCGCCTTGACGCCATCAGGGTCGGGCGCCTTATCTCCGAGTTCGGAGCTGTGGGGGCGCCCTTTGGCCTGGGCCTCTCCCTGGCCGCTCCGACCATCGTCGCCCACGGGACGAGCGAACAGATCGATCGCTACGTTCCGGGCATCGTCACAGGACAGCGAGCCTGGTGCCAGCTCTTCAGCGAGCCTGGCGCAGGCTCCGACCTGGCTGGGCTCTCGACGCGGGCGGTCCGGGACGGCGAGGCCTGGGTCGTCAACGGCCAGAAGGTCTGGACGTCGGGTGGACACCTCGCCGACTTCGGGATGCTGCTCGCACGCACCGACCCGACGGCACCCAAGCACCGAGGCATCACATGGTTCGCCCTCGACATGCACCAGCCCGGGGTGGAAGTGCGCCCGCTCCGCGAGATGACCGGCAACACGATGTTCAGCGAGGTCTTCTTCACCGACGCCTACGCGGCAGACCAAGCGCGGATCGGCGAGCTGAACAGCGGCTGGGCCGTCGCCAACACGACGCTTGCCTACGAACGCTCGGGGATGGGTGCCGGCGGTGAGGGACGTGGCCTTGGGTTAATGGCGCGGCCGGGAACCGTGTCCGGCGATCTGGAGCGCCGGGCCGGGGACTTCGTGCGAAAGCCTGCGTCGAGTCCTGCATCTTCGGCCGTGGGCTCGCCTCGCGGCTCTCCGGCTGCAGCCGTCATCCAGCTGGCTCGCTCGTTCGGCAGGGACGAGGACCCGGTGATCCGCCAAGGCCTCGCCCAGAGCCACATCCTCGGCGAGCTGACACGCCTCAACACCGAGCGTCACAAGGCAACCCGGGCAGCCGGCGGCGACATCGGTGGCATCGCCAACTTCTCGAAGCTGCTCATGGCTCCCGTCCTGCGGCACAACCGGGACCTGTCGGCGCAGATTCTCGGCGCCCGAGCGACCTTGCATGGCTACGACGCCGCCGGGCGGCAGACGCTGGCGGGTGCGCAGGGCGGCCCGGCTGCCGAGATGGTGACGGCCCAAATCCTCTCCGCCCAGGCACTTCCGATATTCGGTGGGACCGACCAGATCCAACGCAACATCATCGGCGAGCGCACCTTGGGGCTGCCGAAAGAGCCCGGAGATCCCTCCCGCCTACCTTTCAACGAGCTGCCGCCGAGTAACTGAGCGAGCGCCCTCAGCTCGACAAGGCCCACTCGCGACCGAACCAGCGCCGCACGCGGGTGACACCGAAGTCGGTCTTCTCGCGGGCGATGAGCTCCGACGGGCCTTCCATGCCGCCCACCGGCGCCTGCCCGCTAAGAAACGTGACATCCACTCTCCCCACCGTGTCGTGCCCGAACTCGAGGTAGCAGATGCCTCGTCCGTCGTAGGTCACTGTCTCCTCCCGGCCCGCCTGACGGGCCAACAGCCGAGAGGCGACGATCGTCGCCTGACCCTCGGCGAAGACACCGGCCTTGGGAGTTCCGACGCTCGCCACGTCACCGATTGCATACACGTCTGGAAAGCGTGTCTCCAGCGTCAACGAGTCAACGGGAACCCACCCGTCGACGGTCATGCCCGACTCCTCGACGACCTTCGGCACTATGTGACGGGGTACGGCCAGGAACAGGTCGAAGGGCATTTCGTCTCCGCCGGCGAAGACCGCCACCTTGCGCTCAGCGTCAAGGTGGTCGACCAGGCGGTTGGGGTGCCACTCGATCCCCCGCTCGGCGAAAGCCTCGAGCAGTACTTGCGAGGCAGCCGGCGACGGCGGGATCGGCTTCGGCAGCGGCATCACCAGTGAGATCGTCGAGCGGGCGCGCAGGCCTCGCTCGGTGAGGTAGTCGTGCATGAGAAGAGCCGCCTCACTCGGCGCCGGCGGGCACTTGAAGGGGGTCGAGGTCACGCCAACCACGACAGCACCTCCCTGGAAGTCCGCCAGCACGTCGCGGAGGGCGAAAGCCGCTTCCGGTGTGTAGAAGTCATGACCCGCCTCCACCAGGCCCGGCGTGGCGTGCGGGTCGAGGTCGGCGCCCAAGGCGACGACGACGACGTCACCCTCGAAGGGACCCTCGTCTGTCTCGACGCGCCGCGCCACCGGGTCGATGGATCGGATGACGCTGCGCACGAAACGCACACCCGGCTTCACCACACCCGCGTAACTGTGCAGCACCTCGGTCGGCAGGCGCTTGCCGAACATCACGTCCAGTTTGGAGAAGCCGAAGAGGAAGCTCTCCGCCTGATCGATGACGACCACGTCGGCAGCGTCGCCCAGGCTCTCCGAAAGCATCGAGGCGAGCTGCAACCCACCGAAACCTGCTCCGAGGACGAGGACCCGCATGGGCGGGACACTACATGCTGTAGGCGCTAGTCCGCCCTGGCACCCTCTGGTGCCGGCTCGTCCTGGTCGACGCCTTTCGGCGGCCGCTGGGCCATGAAGCCGAACATGTAGCCGGCGACCCGCCTCATCTGGACCTCGTCGGAGCCTTCGGTGATCCGGTAACGGCGGTGGTGGCGATAGATGTGCTCGAAGGGCTTGTGACGCGAGTAGCCGAGGCCGCCGTGCACCTGCATGGCGAAGTCGGCGGCGTCGCAACAGAGCCGGTTCGCCTGGTAGTTGCACATCGATACCTTGTCCGACACCGAGAAAGCCCCGTACTTGTCCATCATCCACGCCGTCTTGTGAACAAGGGCGCGCAGCATCTCGGCCCTTGTCTGCAGCTCCACCAAGGGAAACTGGATCCCCTGGTTCGTCGCCAACGGTTTCCCGAAGGGCGCCCGCTGCCTTGCATAGGCGACCGACTCGTCGATGCAGTACTGGCCCGCCCCGAGGCTTGAAGCGGCCTGGCGGATGCGGTTCTCGTTGAAGAAGTGCTGGGCCACCATCAGGCCTCGGCCTTCCTGGCCGAGGATGGCCGAGTCCGGCACCCGCACATCTGTGAACCGGACGTGGGCGTGGTCGGTCGGCATGTTGAACGTCCACAGGTACTCGACGACCTCAAAGCCGGGAGCGTCACGAGGCACGAGCAACGCAGTGATGCCCTCGCCGTCGCCTGGCGCGCCGCTCGTCCTGGCGAAGACAAGGTCGTGGCTTGCCCTGTGGATGCCGGTGTTCCAGGTCTTCTCGCCGTTGATGACCCACTCGTCCCCGTCGCGGGCGGCGGTCGTCTCCATCCAAGTGGCATCCGATCCGTGCGCCGGTTCGGTGATGCCGAAGGCAAAGCCGCGTCTTCCCTCGGCGAGGTCGTCCACCCATGCCCGCTTCTGCTCGTCGGTGCCGTAGGTGATCATCAGCAGGAGGCCGACGTTGTTGCCGACGATGGAGTGCTCGTTTTGCAGGTCGCAATGCAAGCCGAGGCCCTTCGAGGCCAGGTGCTCCCGGATAACGGCCATCCCGAGGTTGGAACCGTCTCGACCGCCGTATTCGGCAGGGAACGGGTAACGGTAGTGACCGGCGCGGTCAGCTCGCCGGCGAGCCTCGAACAGAAGCGCCTCCCAGGCTTCGTTGGGCAATCCTCCCCGATCCCAGTCCGTCCGGGCGTCCTCGCGGCGGTGGTCGAAGTAACGGATGTTGTCGCCCTCGAGCTCGAGCGGCCGGATCTCGGTGGCGATGAACTCGTCCAACTCGCCGAGGTAGGCGACCAGGTCGTCCGGGATGTCGAAGTCCACGTGTTGCTCCTCCTATCGGGGCCTCACCAGCATCAGTAGATCCCACTCCATCTCGACCACTCGCCGGCCACTGGCAGCCATGACGATCGAGCTGAACCGGCCATCCAGATGGGCTGCCGCCTGTGCCGCAAGGCCGAGCGCCCACTTGAGCGTCCCGTACGCCTTCCACCATGCGAACCGCTCGGCGTCGAAGCTGCCGCCCGCTTGGTTGTAAGCATCGACGAGAGGTGCCCGTTCGGAGAAGCCGCCGATCTCGAGACTGTCGTTATGGAAACGCCACATCCGCAGCGCCAGCCACGCAAGGTCCTCCATGGGGTCGCCCCCTCGACGAGCCCCCTCCCAGTCGAGCACTGCACGCAGCCCGTCCGGGCCGATGATCAGGTTGCCGGTGCGGACATCGGTGTGGATGATGCCGCGGTTCGCCGGAGGTGGTGGCAGCCGACGTTCCAGCCAACGAAGGCCGTAAGTGATGGCGGGCCGTGGTTCGAGAAGTCCCCCCGCCGCCGCACCGAGAGCGGCGAGCGCCATCTCAGCCGGCGGCCCGCCGCCTAGTTCCATGAGGGCGGCGGGTGCCAGAGCCTGGTCGATCGAGTGCAGCCGGGCCATCGCCTGCCCGAGCTGGGCGGCCACCCTGTCGCCGATTCCTTCCCGCTCGATCAGTCTGAGGACTGCGCGGGGGACCGTCTCACCGGCGACGAACTCGGAAATAAAGAAGGAACCACCAACCCAGTCGGGAGCGGTGCTGGCTCCGACGATCGCCGGCACCGGGACTCCAGCGGTCCTCGCAAGCTCTCGCACACCGGCTTCGGCCTCGATGGGGTTCAGCTGTATGTCTGCAGTCGGGACGACGGTGGCCACCAGACGGTGGACGTCAGCGCCGGCAACGGCATCGAAGGCGACGTTGGCCCGGCGAGCGCCCGTAGAGGACGCCTGGACGTTCACGACCTGTACCGGGTGCCCCCATAGGTCGGACAGGTAGGCACGCAGACCTGAGGCGAGATCGGTCACTCGCCCTCCCACTCGTCGTAGCCAGGCTTGGCTACGGCCAAGTCGTCACGGGCGGTGGCCATGAGAATGGCCCAGGCCTCCGGATCGTCTCCCGTGGCCTCTTGCAGCCTCTCGTCGAGCGTTTCACGCAGCTCCGCCAGAGTCCCTTCCCTGCCGAGCAGTCCTGCCAGGGAAGCTCGCTCCCGTTCGAGCGCAGACGGCTCGAGCTCGGACTGCCGTTGCAGGATGCGGACGAGGTTGGCAGCCACCCGCACCTGGTGACGCAATTCGGGCCCGACGGACCCCAATACGTGATCCTCGAGCAATAGGGCAATCGCCTCGAGCAGCTCGCCGTCAGTTGGCCGGTACCTCATCGAGGGCGAGTCTGGCACTACCTCACCGGCCCGTGGACGCTATAGCCGCACGTCGCCTGGCTGCCCTTGACGTCCTGTCGCTCGCCTGGAGTCCAAAGGCCTTGTCGAAGCGCTCGACGAGCGGAGCGCCGCAGGCCTTATCGGATCACCGCCCGAGGGCTGGAAGTGCTCGAGCAGCAGATGGCGGCGGTGGAGAGGGTTGCTGTGACAGGACGGGCGCGTCTACGCCTGCAGGGGGTGTGAAGTGGAAGACTCTCGACCCCATGGCGCTGTTCGAGCCGTAATTTGGTGCTACCCGGCATGGTGGCGAGATCGTTACGGAGCCGACGCTGCGTCGACTGCCGCCGATCTTGTTGCCGATGGCAAGCCCTGTAGCCGGTTGGCGATGAGCTACGCAAGCGGCGCCTTGGCGGCCCGATTCCAGCGCCCGAGGCGCTCCTGGTTGGCCACTGAGCCTGAGCCAGCGCGACGGCTGCGGGACAGTGTCGGCGGCCTTTTCCCGGCTTGGGCACTATTCGTGATGCTGGCCGTGGTGCTCGTGAAGGGCATGCCGATTCGCCAGTTCGAATCGCCTTATCCTTCTGTCGGTTTTTGTATCCAGCTGACCTGCGAACGCGTGCCCTGGGTTGCCGGCGCCCAGACGCTGGCCGGAAATGCCATTGCCGCAACGCTCGTCCTGTGCCTGTTGGCCTATCTCTCTACGGCGGTGGTGCTGTCTCGCAGGGCCATCGGGCGGGGGGACCCGGCGAGCCTGGCACGACTGCTCGGACCGATTGTCCTAGTCCTTGCTATCACAGCCGAGCCCATCACCCAGGTGTTGATGGACGGCAACGCCTTGGCGTCGCTGCACCGGCTGGTGCAGGCACCCGATGACATGAAGGTCTTTCAGATCCTGCTCTTCCAGATGAACCAGCCGATCACCTTGCTGGCGGTGTTGGAGCCCGTTGCGTTCTGGGTGGGCATCTTGCTGACCGTGATGATCAGCGCCCGCTGGTTCCGCACAGCGCTTCGAGCGGACGCCGGCCAGTCCGTGGTCCTCAAAGTGCACGTGCTGCTGGGAGCACTGGGCACCCTGGCCATGGCGGTCGCCGCAGTTGCACTGGCTGTGCAGCTGGCCGGAACCGTCCAAGTCGATCGGGCGCCCGCTGGGCCGTTCGGTCTGCCCTTCGCGTACGGGGCCGCCACCGTGTCCTCGGCGATCGGGCTCGTCTTGCTGGTGGCCGCCGTGCTCGTCGCCGGGCGCCGATCGTGGTCTGCGCTGAGAGCCTGGAGGTCGTTGGCACCTGGGTTCGACAGGGTGGTCAACGCCTAGGCGCAGCCGCGGCCAACCAGATGCGGTTGGCGGGACCGAGCCAGAGTCGGAAGCAATCGGAGGCTTCGAGGGCTATGGTGCGCGCGGGTTGGGACAGGAGAAAGGAAGTCCAGCATGTATATAGGCACGACATGGAAGGCTCGTTCGCTCTCCCCGGAGCAGCTCAATCGGATGATGGCGACGTGGGGAAAGCTCGAGGCGGCGATGGCCGAGAACCCCAGCGTCGAGCGGGTGTGCTGGTTCATCACAGCTGACGCCTCCGCAGGCGTGACAGTGGACAAGGTGATCGACGCCGACGCCGCCGCCGCCCTCAACCTCGAGACCGCACTCGCTCTGGGCGAGTTCCTCGAGCTCGACTCGCGGATCGTGCTCGATCTGGAGTCGGCTATGCCCGCGATCTTGAAGGGTGTCGAGCACAGCAACTCCTGACACAAGCGGCGTCACCGGGCGCTGGTGCCCGACGCGCCCAAACCGCCGAGTTGTCGACCGCCCACGGTCTCGGCAACTATGGGTTGCAACGTCGGACACCGGAGCCCGTGATGAGCGACACGACCCTGTTCTACAACCCGTTCCAGCCGGGCTTCAGCGAAAACCCCTACCCGCACCTCCGAGAGCTACGGGACAACGACCCGGTGCACGAGAGCCCGCTTGGGATCTGGGTCATGTTTCGCTACGAGGACGTTCTGCGGATGCTCCGGGACCGCTCGCTCAGCGTGGAGGATCGCAACGTCGTGCCGAACGAGCGCATGCTGATGCTGGGAGACGCCTTCGGCGAGGAGCCCGAAGCCCGTAGCTCCTCGATGCTCGGCCGGGATCCGCCCGACCACACACGGCTGCGCCGCCTGGTGTCGAAGGCGTTCACGCCGCGCATGATCGAGCAGCTTCGCCCTCGCGTCGAGGCGCTTGTCGAGTCCGCCCTCGATCAAGCCACACCCGAGTGGGACGTCATCGACGGCTTGGCCTTCCCGCTGCCCTTTACGGTGATAAGCGAGCTGCTTGGCACCCCCGTGACGGACTCGGCCCAGCTGCGCGAGTGGTCGGGCACGGTCGTGCGAAGCCTCGAGCCAGTCGCCGATCCCGCGGTCTTGAAAGCCATCATGGAGGCCGGCGAGAAGCTTCGGGCACTGGTCCTCGACATCATCGCCTGGAAGAAGGAGAACCCGGCTGACGACCTCTTGACGGCGCTTATCGCCGCCGAGGAGGACGGCGACAAGCTGTCCGAACAGGAGCTCGCCGACCAGATCGCCCTCCTGTACATCGCCGGCCACGAGACGACCGTGAACCTGATCGGGAACGGCACCCTGGCTCTTCTTCGCCACCGCGACCAGTTCGAGCGCCTGCTCCACGACCCGGGCTTGGCGTCGGGAGCGATGGACGAGTTGCTCCGTTATGACAGTCCGGTGCAGAGCACAAGGCGCGTCACCCTTTCGCCGCTGGACGTCGACGGTCAAGAGATAGGGGCCGGAGCGTTTGTCGTCCTCTCCCTCGCCTCCTCGAACCGCGACCCGGCCAAGTGGGGCCCGAGTGCGGACGACCTCGACATCGCGCGCTCGGACGCGGGCGAGCACGTCTCGTTCGGTGGTGGCCACCACCACTGCCTTGGCGCCCACCTCGCCCGGCTCGAGGGTGAAGTCGCCATCAGCCGGATGATCCAGCGCTTCCCCGATCTCGAGGTGGCCGGTGAGCTCGTCTGGAACGGGCGAACAAACCTCCGCGGGCTCACCCACCTGCCGGTCGTGACGAGTGCTTGACGGACAGGCCGTTCAACCGTAGGTCGGGTACTGCGGCCAGCCTGCCGGAGAGTCCTCCCACTCCTCTTGGCGACCATAGGGGGCGAGGTCGAGGACGTTGTTCACGAACAGCAGCCGGTCGACTCCTCGGGCGGTCGTCGAGTACGTGCGGTAGACCTCGTCACCGTCGGCGAGGAACAGACTGAGCTGGAATCCGCCATCCCCACCGCAATCCTTCGCGAACTCGGTGCCGTGTGAGGAGGCGAACGGCACGTCCCAACCCTGACTGGCCCAGTACGACTCCATCTGCGGAAGCGGCATGTCGGACACGGTGCGCCAACTGACCCCCGCCTCTACCAGCGTGACCAGGTCGGCCACGTTGCTCGTGAAGTGGGTGCAGCCCGGGCAGAAGTGACCCGGCCCGTTGTCCATGAACTGGTACACCGCCAGCTGCCGCTGGCCGGCAAAGAAGTCCAGGAGGTGCTTCGGTCCCTCGGTGGTGTCGAATACGTACTTGTCGTTGTCGACACGGAGCATCGGGAGACGGCGGCGCCGGGCGGCTATGGCGTCGAGGAGGCGGGTGGCGTCCTTCTCGGCCACGAGCAACTCGTCGCGCTCCTTACGCCACTGCTCCGGCGACACGACCATCGGCACTGTTCCCATGTGAATCCCTTCAACGTTGACGGCTGTCCGTCCGCGCTCGCGGACGACGAGTTGGTTCAGAATAGAGACGACCGGCCCGGCAAGGACTCATCGGTGCGGTCCGGCGGCTGCCGCCACGCCAGAGTCCGCCGCGATGGGCCTGGCGACCAGGGCTGTACAGCCGGCGCGATGATGGAACAGTGACGACCGGCGACTCAGGCGACGTGGGAAGGGCGCGCTTGTTCCGGTCGTTCGTCGAGTCGTCTCAGGACGCCTTCCTGGCTGTGCACCATGACGGGACCATCGAGTACGCCAGCCCGGCGCTGCGGTCCTTGCTCGGATACGAACCTGCCTCTGTCGTCGGCAAGAACGTCGTCGACTGGCTGCGGGGAGACGACCTCGAGCGTGCGCTCGTGCAACTCGGCGAGAGCGCAGGGCATCTGGCGAGGGGAGTGACGCGTTTCGATGTGGAGGCGGCGGACGGGACTTGGGTGCCCGTCGAGATCGCCGGGAGCGCCGTCACAGACGGGCAGCACGATCTCCTCGGCCTCTGTGCACGGGATGGACGCGACCAGGCTTTCATAGAGGCAGTGCTGATGCTGGTGATCGAGGGGGCGAGCCGAGACGCAGCCCTTGCAGCCGTCATCAACACCATCGGTTGGCAGAGCATGCACTCGATCGTTGCCATCGACTGGCTCGACGACACTGGGCGTCACCAGGTCAAGAGCGGAGACTTCGACGACGCCCTCGGAGGTCCGGAGACCACGGACGGCGACCCGGAAGCCGATCCCTGGACGCGGAGCCGCCAGACCCTCCAGGCCCAACGTGGCGGCGTGACCGACGAGGGCGGCTGGGTTAGGGCCGCAGCCGAGCTCGCCGGCGTCGACTCGTATTGGATCCAACCGGTGCTTTGGTCCAGTAGGCACGTGGCCGCCACGATCACGATCTGGACGACCGCTGAGCACCCCATCGACGTCCACGCCTACGGCATGGGCCTGGCGAGGATCCTCGTCGAGCTCATTCTTCGCTGGACCGAGCACGTAGCCGAGGCTCCCTCCTGAACTTGACGGTCATTCCTGCCATGATGGTGCCATGGGCCTGACGCTCACTTGCCGAAGCGGTTCCAGGCTCCAGTCGGCGCACCGCGCGCGCAAGATGTGACCGGCTCCTCACTTGCCTATCGACGCTGGCTTGCCTTTGCTTGGCTATGGGTCGGCTACGTGATTGTGAGCGCCTCCCTCGTGGGTCGCAAGACGCCGGTTCTGTGCCCGTTCCGTCTTCTGACCGGCCACCGCTGCCCGCTGTGCGGCCTTACGACGTCAGTAGGGCTGCTGGTTCATGGCCATCCGGCGGCCGCGTTGCGTAGTCATCCGATCGGCCCGCTCGCCGTCGCAATCTGCGCCGGCTGGCTGGCCGTCAGCAAACCTGCGAAGGAGAGTCAGCCATGGCTGCTTCGGTGAAAGTCATAGAAGTCCCTGCCCCGGAGTTCCTCGACCAAGCCATCAACGCCTACGTGGTGCAGGGCTTCACCGTCGCCAACAGGACGCCCTATTCCGTGACGATGGTCAAGCCGAAGAAGTTCGAGATCCTGTGGGCGGTGGTGGGCTTCTTCCTCTGCATTATTCCCCTGTTGATCTATCTCATCGTGTACGCCACGAAGTCCGACGAGGTCGTCGAGATCAGGGTCTCTCCTCAGCTCGCGCCCGCCGCCCTGCCAGTCCAGATGTCGCCGGACGGCGCCGCCTGGTGGGACGGTGAGACCTGGATCCCCGCCGACAAAGCGGCTCCTCCGAATGCCCACCGGTCGCCCGACGGGAAGGCGTGGTGGGACGGGGTGCAGTGGCGGCCCACCCCCGATCCCTTCGGGAAGGTCTGAACCAACCAGGCATGGACGTTGTCACTCTTGGCACGGGCAGCCCGCTCCCAAGTCCGGACCGGGCCGGGCCGGCGACGCTTGTCCGGGCAGGCGGGCAGAACCTGCTGTTCGACGCCGGTCGCGGCGTTCTGCTTCGGCTGGCCGCCGTCGGCCTCGGGTTGCCGGCGTTGTTGCAGCAGGTATTCCTGACCCATCTCCACAGCGACCACACGACCGACCTTGGCGACTTGGTGACGACGAACTGGGTCACGCTGCAGGCACCGGCGCCGCTCAAGGTGACGGGGCCGACCGGCACACGAGCTCTCGCCGACCTCGTTGTGGCCTCGCTGGTTACAGACGTCGGCTACCGGATGGCGCATCACCGGGATCTAACGAGCCCTCCGGGCGTCGAGGTCACAGAAGTGGCTGCCGGCGTCGCCTACGAGCTTGGCGACGTGCGCGTGCTCTGCCGGGAGGTTGACCACTTTCCGGCCGCGCCGGCAATCGGCTACCGCGTAGAGGCGGAGGACAAGGCCGTGGTGATCGCCGGCGACACCCGCCCGTGCGACGGGCTCGACGCCCTCTGCGACGGTGCTGACGTGTACGTGCAGACGGTGGTCCGAACCGACCTCGTGCGGGCCGTGCCCGTCGCTCGCCTACAAGATGTCCTCGACTACCACTCCACTTGCGAGGAAGCGGGCCAGACGGCGAGCCGCGGGGGAGTCAAGACCCTTGTCTTGACCCACCTGGTTCCTGGGGTTGCTCCCGGCACCGAGGACGAGTGGCGTGTCTTGGCGGCCGAGCATTTCGACGGCGAGGTCGTGGTAGCGAGCGACCTCACCACGGTCACGGCCTGAGGCCGGTCATGTCGCGGCCTTCCGCGACCAAGTCGCTTACCAGGCACCTTGGGCTGGCGGCGCTCTGCGTCGTGCTTTTCCTGACGTTTCTCGACAACACGGTGGTGAGCGTTGCTCTGGCAAGCGTCCAGACGACGTTCGGAGCGGGAGTCACGAACCTGCAGTGGGTGGTGGACGGGTATGCCCTGGTGTTTGCGAGCTTCATGCTCGCTTTCGGGACCCTCGGAGATCTGATAGGCCGCAAGCGGGTCATGCTGGCGGGGGTGGCGGTCTTTTGCGCCGGTTCGGTCCTCGCCGCCCTGGCCCCCAATATCACCGTGCTCATAGCGGCTCGCGCCGTCATGGGCCTTGGTGCCGCCGCCTCGGAGCCCGGCACCCTTTCCATGATCCGGCACCTCTACGGCGAGCCGAGGCAGCGAGCTCGAGCGCTCGGAGTCTGGGCGGCCGTCTCGGGGCTGGCGCTGGCACTCGGCCCGCTGGTCGGGGGAACACTTGTCGGACTGTGGTCGTGGCGAGCCATCTTCTGGTTCAACCTCTTCTTCGGCGCCGTCGCGCTGGTCCTAGCCGCCGTGGTGTTGCCGGAGAGCTCGGATCCCGTGAGGCGGCGCTTTGACATACCGGGGCTGGTGCTCGGTGCGGGTGGCATCGCTTTGGCCGTCTTCGCTGTGATGGCAGGAGAAACGAGCGGCTACCGCACCTCGTGGGTCGACGCCCTCTTCGTTCTGGCGGTCCTGTGCCTTGCCAGCTTCCTCTTGGCGGAGCGGCGGGCTGCCAATCCGGTGCTGAACGTGGCGTACTTCCGCAAGCCCTCGTTCTCGGCCGCCAACCTCGTGGCTCTCACGAGCTACTTCGGCCTGTTCTCGGTCTTCTTCTTCGTCGCCCTCTACTTGCAGGAGGTCGGCACCGCCAGCGGGTATGGCACGGCCGTCGACCTTGTCCCCATGGCTGGAGGGATGATCGTCGCCTCCGTGCTGGCTGGCCGGTGGGTCGCCCGTGTCGGCCCGAGAGTGCCGATGGTCGCAGGCTCGATGGTGGCGGCACTTGGCATCGTCCTGACAGAGATCGTGCTGACCCCGAGCTCGGGGATAGCCAGCCTCGGGCTCCCTCTCGCCTTGGCGGGTCTCGGCTTCGGGACCGTCGTCGTGCCCGTCACCTCGACGGCCCTGTCGGTGATCCCGGCGACCCACTCGGGCATGGCGGCCTCGATGACCAACACGAGCCGCGAGCTTGGAGCCGTCGCCGGCGTCACGGTGCTCGGCTCGATCGTCAACGGCCAGCTCACGCGCAACCTGCTGTCACGACTGACTGCCATCGGCATCCCCAAGTCCTTCCAGCAACAAGTCGTGACAGCCATCGAGACAGGAACGGTAGGCACCCAGCGCAAGCAGGTAGAGGCGATCTCGCCTCAGCTCACCACGATCATCGACAAGGTGACCACGGCTGCCTACGGCGCCTTCGGCCACGGGCTCGACATCTCGCTCTCGCTGTCAGCGGCATTCATGGTCGCCTCCGCCATTGCCGCTGCCGCCCTCTTGCGGCGCCACGGCCATGCCTACTTCCGCGCAGGCTCGGCCTGGTCCGAGGAGTCCGTCACCGTAGCCGCAGTAGCCGACAAGGCCGACGAGGCCGGCGAGGCCGACGAGGCTTGACTGTGCCGGACAGCCGCTGCCGCCCGGCTTTACTGGGAAGTGAATTGCTGGCTGTGGAGGTAGTAGTAGATCCCCTGGCGCTCGAGCAGTTCGTCGTGGGTTCCTTGCTCGACGACGCGGCCCCGTTCCATCACCAGGATCACGTCGGCGTCGCGGATCGTGCTAAGGCGGTGTGCGACGACAAAAGCTGTCCGGTTGACCAGGACCCGGTCGATATTGCGCTTGACTGTCGACTCCGACTCGGTGTCGAGGGCGCTCGTGGCTTCGTCGAACAGCAGGACCGGGGGCTCGCGGTAGAGCGCCCTGGCGATGGCCAGGCGCTGAGACTGCCCTCCTGATAACGGCAGGCCACTGTCGCCAACTGGAGTGTCGTAGCCGAGGGGAAGACGGTCCACCATCTCTGCGAGGTCGGCTATCTCGGCCGCCTTGTGGACAGCCTGCAGGTCGGGCACCTCTTCGCCGAGAGCGATGTTCTTGGCGATCGTCGTCGCAAACACGTAGGGCTGCTGAAGGACGAGACCGAGCTGGCGCCGAAGGTCTTCGTAGCGGAGGGCTGTCGAGTCGACGCGGTCGAACAGGATCTGGCCGGCCGTGGGCTCGAGGAGGCCGGCCAGTAGCCGGAGCAGAGTCGACTTGCCGGATCCCGATCGCCCGACTACCGCCACCGTGGTGCCCGGCTCGACCGTCAGTGTCACACCGGCAACGATCGCCTGCTCGCCGTTGGGCGGTGTGTACTCGAGGTCGACGAGCTGGACTCTGCCTTCAAGGCTTGGCACCGGGAGGAGCTTGTCCTTGGCAGCGCCTTGCTCGGGCTCGTGCTCGAGGATGTCCGCGATGCGGTTGAGGAGGACCGACGAGATCTGGACGTCGTCCCAGATGCTGAGAAGGCTGACGAGCGGGGTTGTCGTGAGCATGACCAAGGTGATGAAGGCGACGAAAGCGCCGAGCGAGAGATGGTGGTCGTGGACCTCCACCGAGCCGGCGAAGACGAACAGGATGTAGCTGAGGAGAGATATCAGCTGCAGCGTCGAGCCGTAAGCGGCGATCGTGCGGTACGAGCGCATCGTGCGCCGGTTGAAGTCGGTGAACCCCTGCCGCAGTGTCCGCCGTAGACCGCCCTCGGTCGCCGTCGACTTGACAGTCTCGATGCCCTTCAGCAGGTCGACTTGATCAGAGGAGTACCGGCCGAAGCTCTCCTCGATGCCTGCATAGAGAGGGCGCAGGCGCTCGGCTGAGTAGCGCATCACGACGGCGTAGATCGGCACCACGATGACGAACAGGACCCCCAAGAGCGGTGCCAGCACGAACATGATGGCAATTCCCGCCAGCACCTGGGTCAGATCCGTAAGGGCCTGGATCCCAAGTTGAACCACGATCCTGCGGATCTCCTTCACGCCACTCAGGCGTCGCTCGATGTCCCCGGTGCGGCGCGAAGCGAAATAAGAGATCGGGAGCCCGAGCAGCCGCGTGGTGACGAAGTCGAGGGTTGCCACGTCAAAACGAGCCGTTGCCGCCACGAGCACGAGCCTCTGCATGAGCCCGGCCGCGGTCCCGCCGAGAACAAGAGCGAGCATCACAAGGCCGAGCAGGTTGAGCGCCGATTCGGCGTGCGGCACGACCACGTCGTTGACGATCGTCTCGACGATGATCGGCAAGGCCACTTCGCACCCGGCGGCCGCCAGTGCCAAGCCGAGCGCGTATGTCAAGGCCCGTTTGTGGGCCACGATGAACGGTCGTAGCCAGCGAAGGTTCGGTCGGGAGCTTGGAAGCACCGGACGATCGGCGGCCGGCTGGACGATGGCTGCGTAGCCGTCCCAGTGCTTTGCAAGCTCCTCTGATGTGACCGTTCTCATGCCAATACCCGGGTCGGCCAGCTTGGCGCCTTCGTCGCTTGCCTCGACGAGGACGACCCAGTGGCGCCCTTCCCAGTGGATGATGGCCGGAAGTGGCACGGTGCCGACGCGCTCCATCGAGACCTTCCGCGGCTCGATATCCAACCCGATCCGCCCGCCCGCCATGCGAATCGCCTTCAACGTCGTGCCCGACACCGACACGGCCGCAGCGTCTCTGATGAAGGTCAAGCCGACGTCGATGCCATGCCACTTGGCGACCATGGCGAGGCAGGCGGCCCCGCAGTCCATCTCGTCGATTTGACTCACGAACGGGAACTTGCGCTCGCGCCTTGTCCGCGGTGAGACACCAGCGCCTCGTGCCTCTACCGGCTCGAGCGACGCCGAGACGTCGGGTTCGTCCTCACCGCCGGCCTCGCCGGTACCGCCTGGCAGGACCTCGAGGCCGAAGTCGAGCGACAGCAGGGCACTGGCGCGGTAGTCCCGTCCGGCAGAGATCTCGTGCACTCGCTGGAAGAAGGCCGGTATCTCCTCGGAGATTTCTGTGAAGTCAGGCCGGTCGAGGGATAGCAAAGTGGAGTCGGTCACGGCCCGTACCGTCGCCACACACGGCTCGTCGAGCAGCAGCGAACGCTCGCCGAAGAAGTCGCCGACCCGCAGGAAACCTATCTGCCGTCTCTCGGCCTCGTCGTCGCGCAGCACCTCGAGGCGTCCGTGTTCCACCAGGTAGAATGCCTTGCCGGGCTCTCCTTCGCGTACCACTTCGGTGCCGGCCGGCACCTGCATCCTTTGCAGCTTCGGGTAGAGCAGCCGCGCCGCCTCGGCGTCGAGCCCGTCGAAGGAACCTTGTATACGCAGCAATCGCAGGAGCCTGTAGACATCGCCCTGCGTGTCGAGCGCCTCGCGCGCCTGGGGATGGATGGCCAACAAGGCATCGAAGACGACCTTGTCCAGGAATACCGCCTTCGTCGCGTCGGAGGCCCTGACCGTGGCGTTGCGCGTCGTCACATTGAGCAGTGCCGCCTCCCCGAAGCAGTCCCCAGGGTTCAAGCGATCGAGCGCCACCTCGGCGCCGTCGCGTGTGACTACGACCCGCGCCAGGCCCTCGGTCAGCACGTACATCCCGTCCGCTTCGTCCCCCTCGGCGACTATCACGTCACCGAAGTCGTACTGGCGCTCTTGGAACAACCTCGTCACGAGGTCTACGAGCTCAGGTGGCAGCTCAGCCACGAACGGGACGCCTTGGACGATCAGCTGCTCGGTGTCCGAGAGCGTCATGGCTCTGCCCGAGAGGGAGTCACAGCGGCCCGAGCCTTGTCACCGTTCCAACGGCGGCGTCTGCCAACATCTCCTTCGACAGCTTGGCGACGGCTCTCCGCCGTGAGCCAGGGTCCTCGGGGCTGGGCCTTTGCCGTTGGCGGAGCCAGATGACGCTCACACCTGAGGTCTGCTCTAGCGGGCCGGCGACTTCACCCTCTTGGGCGGAGTCGAGCAGAGCTGACAGCCGAGGTGGCAGTTGTTCGCGAAGGGCGCTGCGTTCCTCGAGGTTGCCCTTGGCGCGCTGGGCGACTTCGCCCGCGCTCAGCCCGTCGTGGTGGACGCAGCTCAGAGCTTCCATGGCGGTGCTGGTCGAGCGAAGGACTAGCTCGTCGTACCGGTACGCCGTCCAGTCCAGCACCCGCTCGGCTATCTCCCGTGTCACCCTGTCCGATGTCTCTATCGAGTCTGTCAAAGCCACGCGGCAGGCCTGCCGGCGCCTGAAGAGCTCGAGACGTGCTTTGAGCCAACCCGGGTCGAGGTGCCCGAAGTGGCTGAGGCTCGCTGTCAAGGCATGCACGGTACCTGTTGTTGCTGGTGCCTCGCCGCTGGCCGCCGCCACCAGCCGCTCGGCCGTGCACAACTCGACTGCCTCCTGGGCGAATGTGAGCCAGGCTTCTGACAGGGCGAGGTCAGCGCCGATGACCTCTTGGGTCAGGACGTCGTGCCCGTTTCCGGCGCTTCGGCGACCTCCGTCCGGCACGGTGCCGGCGCCGAGGCTCGCTGTTGTGACCTCGAGTCTCGCTACCTCGTCCTCGAGGCTCGCCACCTGGTCCTCGAGGCTGGCGATCTGCCGCCGCAGGTGATCCCGGAAGTCCTCGGTGGTCAGCGCGCGCTCGCCGAGCCACCGCCCGAAGTCCGTCCCACTCTCGAGACGGTTGGTCCTGCGGAAGGCGACAGCGCTCGATCGCAGTGCCTGCGCTGTGACCGAATCGCCGCCGGATCGCGCTAAGGCTACGGCGCCGGCCAGCGAACGATCGACGGCCTCCTGCAGCGCGCCTGTGACAGCACCGACGACCAGTAGGTCGGAATAGGACAGCGTCTCGTCGCCGACACGGACCGCGCTCTCCCCGAGCGAGGGCCAACGCCGCCACTGCGATGCATCGGCTGCCACAGAAGTCAGCTCAGCTGGCTCGGCGGGCGACCGAGGCTGGATCCAACAAGACGATCTTGTGGTTCCCGACCGCTATCCAACCGAGTTTGCGAAGGCGCGAGAGAGCTTTCACGAAAGCCTCCCGCGACATGCCTGACCAGTCCGCCAGTTCCTGCTGGCTCAAAGGGGCGCTGATCTCGAGGCTGCCCTCCACCTCGGTCCCATATCGACTCCCCAGCCGGTCGAGGAGCGTGCAAACACGAGTGACGGTGTCACTGGAGCCGAACTCGACCTGACGCTCCGAGGCGTTGCGCAGCCGGCCGGCGGCCAGGCGAAGAAGAGTGGCCGATACTCGCGGGTTGGCAGTCAGGAACTCTTCGAAGCTGCCCACGCTGAGGACGTCGACGGCGACGTCCTCAAGAGCAACGACCGTGGCGGAATGCGGCTGCCCGTCGGCGGCGGCAACTTCGCCCAGCAGTGCGCCAGGGTCGAGCACGGCCATGATCACCTCGCGTCCGGAGCGCCGGCTGCACACCTTCACCCTGCCGCTCCGGACCACCATCACGTCCTGGCTGGGGTCCCGTTCCCAGAAGATGACGTCACCGCGCAAAAAAGTCCTCCGCTGGCTAAGGTGCTCGAGGTCCGAAGCCTCGGGCTCGGTTAGCCAACGGAGGAAGTTACTGCTTTGAGTGGGCTCCTCGTTGCCGGGCATCCTGCCCAGCCTAGGACTGAGGGTGGCTCACGTGTAGCCGATGTTGCCTCTCGATTAGTTGGGCGCACGCTTGGTGAGGGGGTTCTTCTCCGTGCGGTGCGCAGCGTACCCGCCGCTTACCTCGTCGGCAGTCTCGTCGTCGATGGCAACGTCTTCGTCCTCTGAGGTTGGGTCGTTGAGCTTCTCGTCCATTTCGGTGTCTCCTTGTTGTAGTTGATCGATTTTGTCCGGCAGGTGCTGTGGCTTCAACACTGAGAATAGACCGACACCTAGGGAATTGCTATGGGCTGGCCTGCGTATTCGTACACACCGCCGGGTTCCGAGCGCCTCCGGAGACAGTGTCGGGAGGTCGTGTGGCAGACCTTCCGATGGAGCACCGAGTTAGGTGACTGCCTCTGGGCGTTCCCGTGGCCGTTGTTCGCGGAACAGCCAGCCGCTGGCAATTCCACCGAGGATGCCCCCGCAGTGGTCGATCCAGCTCACGCCCGGAGTACCGGGCACCACGGCAACGAGGACGTAGGCGAACGAGAGGCCCATGGCCGCTCCGATGAGGACATCGATGAGGTGCCTGTCGAAGAGACCCTTGACGATGACGTAGCCGAAGTAGCCGTATATGACGCCGCTGGCGCCCACGGTCAGCTGGTTGGTTCCCTGGAATAGCCAGACCGCGAGCCCGCTCGTCACGACCGTGACGACTGTGACGCCCACCCAGCGAACGACGCCTCGGTAGGCCGCCAGGAAGCCGAAGACGAACAACGGCCCGGAATTTGCCTCGATGTGGGTCCAGCTGAAGTGGAGGAGCGGAGCAAGGAGGATGTCGGGAAGCCGTGCGACGTCACGAGGCAGTATTCCGTAGCTGCGGTCAAGTCCGTAGCTGTCCGCCCAGTTGCCGACTTGCAGGAGCCAGATCAGGGCCAGGAACCCCAACATGACGAACAGCGCCTTACGTGCCTCGGCGAGCATCTCCTCTGGAGTATCGAGGCGCCGGCTCAGGCTACGTTTCATCGGCGGCGAACGTAAGCGGCCATGGGTGCCAGCCTAGATCCGGGCGTCCGCTACGGTGAAAGACCAGTGCCCCGGCTCGCGACGTACCGACGAGATCGCCGTGGGCGACGGTAGACCTGGGCGCCCGAGGCCGACCGCGGCTCACCGCGCCTCGTGGAGCCGCCAACGCGGCAAGCTTGCGTTGGCAGCTTGCGCGGTGGTCGTGATCGTCGTCGTCGTCGGCGTGTACCCGTTCCACCTCCTTGGCGCCCCTACCGGTAGACAGGCCGGTGGCAACACGACCGCGCCACACCCGTCGACACGTCCTGTCCCATCGCTCACTTCAGTTGGCGACGCCTGCGCCAAGTCGGGCTGTGCCACCGTCGACATCTCGCGGTCGTCGAACCGTCTCGTCGTGTACTCGGGTGCATCATGCAGCGGGCTACTGGGCAGCTGGTACCTCAACTCTGTAGTCGGGGGACCGAACACCTCGCTCCGGCCCTCCTATGCCCTTCACTGGGTGTTCACCTCGGGATCCAAGACCGCCTCGCCTTCAGGGACGATCACCGTGCCCCCCGTTGGCGCCGAGAAGGTGTCGATCACTCTCAGCGACGGAGCGCTCGCTATCTCCGGCACTGACCCCGACGGAGCGACCGTGGGTGCCAGGGGGACGCTCAGCGTCAGGCTCTCCGGGACCAGCAGTGCCCCCGTGCTCCTGATTACCGAGGCCGGTCTGGAAGCGGCGGAATCAGAGCTCGGGTTGGTCTCTCCGTTCGAGCACGACGGCGGATCGGTCAGCCTGCCCGTCAAGATCGTGCACAGCCTGGCCGACTGCTGATGCAAGTAGATACTGTAAGGCGAACCAGGTAGGGACGAGCGAAAGGGAGTCGACATGGCGCACAGTCGCGGAGACACGGCGTTGAGGCGCGATAACTCGCCGACCCGTGGCTCTCGTCTGCTGCGTCGCCTAGGCACTTGCGCTCTCGCCTCTGCCCTCTTGGTGCTGAACGGCTCGTTGTTGCTTTCATTCACCGCCAGCCCGGTGAGCAGTGCCGCCACCTTGCCCGGTCACGCCGCTGCCATTGCGCCACGGCTGGCCACCTCGCTTAAGACGAAAGTCTTCGATTCCGCTACTAATGCAGCTTGGACCGGCAAGGAGGTGACGGGCAGCGCTGCATACGACACGGCGACGCTGTCCGGCGAGAAGGGCGGGATCGTCCCCACAGGCACGGTCACTTACCAGATGTTCTGGCTGGCTGACTGCCAGGTGTACGAAGAAAGCGCTCCGGCTGACACCGTGACGTTGGTCGACGGCTCTGTTCCGGCTTCCACGAGCTCGGGACAGCTATTTGCAGCGGCGTGGAGCTACGAGGTGTCGTACTCGGGGAATTCGACATACGCAGCCTCGACGTCCTGCGAGTCGTTCACGGTCCACCGTGCCCCGACATCTATGGCGAGCGTCGTCTTCGACGCGTCAACGAATTCTGCGTGGACCGGCACAGAGACGATCGGCGCTACCGCTTACGACACCTCGAGCATCTCGGGCATTCTGTCGTCGTCTTACCCGCCGGCAGGGTATGTAAGGTACAAATTCTTCACGAACGGCACTTGCAAGGGTGGCGCAACCTCGATCTTTTACGTTGGCGTCGGCGAGCAAGTTGGAGGGCCCAGCTCCTCCCTCGAGCGGCCGCGCTCAGTGTACTCAGTGACCCAGTCGCCGACCGTGGGACCACTGGCTGCGGGGTTCTACGCCTTCGAGGCTTCCTACACCGACTACTCGGGCTACTACAACAACTCAGCTTCTGCCTGCGAACCCTTCGCGGTCGGAGCGGACCCAACCAGCGTGGCGACCACCGTAGAGGATGGCTCCACCGACAGCCCCTGGTCCGGCAGTGAGGTCACAGGCGCTTCGGCCTACGACACTTCCGCCGTCTCGGGTGAGACAGGTGATGTCAAGCCGACTGGCACCGTCACCTACAGCTACTTCGCCGACGGCGAGTGCAGTGGGACTGCGACGCTGACCGACCAGGTCACGCTCGCCGGCGGCAACGTTCCCAAGTCTTCGACACAAGGACCGCTTCCGGCCGGGTCCTACTCCTTCGATGCCGCCTACTCCGGTAACAAGAGATATGCACCTTCCCTTTCGGCCTGCGAGCCGTTCAGCGTCGAGTTGGCCCCCTCGGGCGTGGCGACGACTGTCTTTGACGCCTCGACCGGCCTGGCATGGAGCGGCACCGAAGCGACAGGCGCCTCTGCCTACGACACCTCGGCCGTCTCGGGCGAACAGGGTTCCATCGTGCCGAGCGGGACGGTGACCTACAGCTACTTCGACAACGGCACCTGTGCCGGCACGGCTGCAGAGACAGGCATCGTGACATTGACAACAACCGGCACTGTGCCTGACTCCTCGACCGAAGGCCCGCTGCCGGAGGGCTCCTACAGCTTCCAAGCGAGCTATTCGGGGGATACCAACTACGGGCCGGCAGCCTCGGCCTGCGAGCCGTTCAGCGTCGAGTTGGCCCCCTCGGGCGTGGCGACGACTGTCTTTGACGCTTCGACCGGCCTGGCATGGAGCGGCACC